>NZ_JBITFF010000024.1:0-98286 GCF_044455885.1 Streptomyces sp. NPDC051109 | reverse complement strand
GGGCGGGGACCGTGGCGAGCATCGAGCCGGCGACGCCCAGGGCGACGAGGGAGCCGGCGAGGGTCTTCTTGGAGGCGGCGATGCGGCGGATGACGGAGTTCGACACGGATGAACCTTCCACGGGGAACAAGGGCGGTCGCTGCATGCCGAAGGCATGCGTGAGCCCTCACGCGGTGGAGAGGGGTTCGTCGGCGGCGGGTGAGTACCCGTGCCGCCTGGCGACTCATCCAGTTCTACCGACGCCCCGACCCCCTGGCAACGACGCCTCCTACTAGCGGCCCTCGCAGTGCGGGACGCGGGACCCAGAGGGGGGTCGGTCGCGATCCGTGCAGGTGGGAGCCCCTGCCGCCGCACCGATGGCGGGGCCGCAGGGGCTACTATCCGGGTTCGTATGTGACGTGGGCCCTATGGGGCGGCTCACCCCAGGGGCGCCCGAACCTCACCGAACGTCATCGTTCATACCCCGTTCGAGGAGCCCGGCAGGAGACCGGAAGCACCTCGGCAGCGGGAGGCGGGGTGGCTAGCGCGGTTCGTAGGCGGCCATCCGGCAGGCGCCGTTCGCAGCGCCGCCCGGTACTCCGGCCGCCGTCAGGCCGCTGACACAGCCCTGGAGGTCGCCGCTCACTCCGCGGCGGCACGCTGCCGTGACCTCGTCGGTGGCGTCGGCACCGGCCTGGGTGGCCATGTTCGTGCAGGCCGGGATGTCCGCCAGGGCGGCAGGGGCGGCGAGTGTGCCGCCGAGGGTGAGGGCCAGGCCGGCGAGGACACCGGCGACGCGGGTCGACGTACGCATGGGTCGCACCTGCTTTCCGGGGTGTCACGCGGCCCGGCTCCTGCGGTGCCCGAGCCGTGTGGGAACGGCGCCGAGCGGTGCCCGGCGGGGCTTCCCCTCCAGCGTGCGCACACGGGACCGCCTCGCGCCTCCCGGAGGGGACCCGGTGGCCCGGCGGCCATCCGGGCGGGGCGCAGGATCCGTACGGCATGGCGGCCCGGGCGCGCGGGGGCCTGCGGCACATGCTGGTGGCTCCCGCCTGCAGGAGAGGCCTGTGAGTGATCCGAGCCCCCGACTGACCACGCGGCCGGCGCCCGCCTCGGCCGGCGATGGTGTTCCCGCTCCCGGGGTCATCGGCATCGGGCTCGCCGCGGTGCTGACGTTCGCACTCGCCCAGGGCTCGTGGCAGTGGTTCGCCACGTTCATCGGGGTGACGCTCCTTGCGGTGATGCTCGCCTTCCAGCGACGGGCGCAGTGGACGCCGGAACTCAGCTCGCCGTACATGCGGGGCCTGATCGCGTACGCGCTGGTCGTCGGCCTGTGCGTGGCGGTCGCCCTCGCCCCGCTCCTGCAGCGCCGGGCCTGGCTGTTCCCGATGCCGGCCACGCGCAGCGGGTGCGTGTTGCGGGGCAGGTACGAGGCGCTCCAGGTGGAGGCCGCGCTGGGGAACCTGGCCGGCAGTGACGGCGCGGCCCTGGCGTTCGTACAGCAGGACGAGGCCCGGAAGGCCGTCGCCGAGTGCCTGGCGGCCACGACGACCCTGTGGCTGCCCCTGTACGGGGTGGGAGTGGCGGTGCTGGTGGGAGCGGGTGCGTGGTACCGCGACCGGGCCCGTGCCCGGTCCGGCCCCGTCAGCAGCGCCTGAATCCCCACCCGGCTCCGCGGCCGTGAAGCCGACGATGTCGGCGATGTCGGTGATGTCGGTGATGTCGGTGATGTCGGTGATGTCGGCGAGATGGCGGCGACACGACACGGAGTACTGACCCGCTGCCACGGGATCGGGCCAGGGACAACCCTGACGAAAGGCGGGGGCGGAGCCGCCGTTCGGCCGGGGCGGTCGGGCGCCCCGGATTCCTAACGTCGGCGGCATGGACAAAGAGATACGACCGGGAACGCCACGCGCGACGGTCCTGACGCCGACCGCCGCCGGAATCGCGGGCGCGCTGGGCCTGCTGTGGCTCGCGCCGGACGGGCCGGTGCCCGAGGACGGTGCTTCGGCCCGCGGGTACCGTGCGGTGACCGGGTGGGTGGCGGACGGGCCGGAGTGGGCGGGTGCGTTGCTGGAGGCCGCCACGGAGGGCACGCTCCTCCTTCTCGGGCTGCTGCTGGCCGCCGCGGGGTGGCGCGCGCTGCGGCGGCGGGACGCCGACGGGATCGCCGGCACCGTACTGGTGGGGCTGGGGACGGTGGCGGCGTACGTACTGAGCGAGGCCGTCAAGTCGGTCGTCGACGAGGAGCGGCCGTGCCGGGCCGTACGCGACGCGCTGGCGGTGGCGGTGTGCCCGGATCCGGGCGACTGGTCGTTCCCGAGCAACCACGCCACGCTCGCCGTGGCCCTCGCCGTCGGTGTGGCCGTGCTGCGGCCCGGCCTCGCAGCGGCGGCGCTGCCGCTGGGTGCGGTGGCGGCGGCGCTGCGGGTGGCGGTCGGGGTGCACTACCCGCACGACGTGCTGGCGGGGGCGGTGCTGGGCTCCGCCGTGGTGGCGGGCGTCCTGGTCGGCGTACGGCCGTGGGGGACGCGCGCGGTGTCAGGCCTGCTCGGGGGGCGGGGTGGCGGTGGTGGCCGGGACGATGCCCGCCTCGTGCGCCACGACGGCGGCCGCGGCCCGGTTCTCCACGCCCAGCCGGGCCAGGATCGAACTGACGTGGGCCTTCACCGTCCCCTCCGCCAGATGCAGCCGACGGGCGATGCGGGCGTTGGACAACCCGCCGCCGAGGAAGGCCAGTACGTCACGCTCACGGACGGTCAGCGCCTCCACCCGGCTGCGGGCGGCGCGGCGGCGGCCGGCCCCGGGGCCGGCCGCGCCGGCCGCGAGGTGGGCGACGACGCGGGCCGCGACCTTCGGTGAGAGGTAGGCGGCGCCGTCGGCGACCGCGTGCACGCCCGCGATCAGCTCCTCGGGCTCGCCGGACTTGACGAGGAAGCCGGCGGCGCCGCCGCCGAGGGCGCGCAGGATGTAGTCGTCCTCGCCGAAGGTGGTCAGCATGAGCACCCCGGTCTCGGGGGCGGTACGGCGGATCTCCGCCAGGGCCTCGATGCCGCCGAGGCCGGGCATGCGGATGTCGAGCACGGCGACGTCGGGGCGGTGCCGCAGGACGAGTTCGACGGCGCCGCTGCCATCGCCGGCCTCCGCGACCACGCTGATCGCCGGGTCGGCGGACAGCACGGCGCGTACGCCTGCCCGGACCATCGGTTCGTCGTCGGCGATGAGGATGCGGATCACAGGGCGGCCCTTCCGGTGAAGTGGTCGGCGGAGGCCAGGCGGCCGTCCAGGAAGCAGAGCCGGTAGACGTCACCGGACAGGTCGTCGAACGGGTCGGCGGTCGCCACGTAGTGCTCGCAGGCGGCCCCCGGCGGGAAGGGGGTGGGCCGGGCCGGACGGGCCGTCGTCTGCCGGTCGGGGAGGACGGGGGCGATGTCCGCGCGCAGCTGTCCGATGCGCAGGCGGGCGAAGTCCTCTGCCGGCAGCATGGATTGGCGAGCGGTCAGTACGTCCCACGCGCGCAGGCCGACGAACAGCAGCACTGCGGTGGTCATCGGCACGAGCACGGCGGCCACCGCGGTCCGCCCGAGCCCCTTGCGCGCGCGGCGCCGCTCGGTGGCGGACCCTGCCGCCGCTGGTCGCGGATCCGTCCCGGCCGGGCGGGCTTCCTCCACGCGGGCGCCGGTGAGGCCGTCGGTTCGCGGAACGGCGGCGGAGCGGTGGTAGGGAAGGCGGGCTCGGACGGCGAAGCCTGCGCCCCGCGGGCCCGCGGCGAATCTGCCCCCGGCCAGCCGCACCCGCTCGTCGAGCCCCACCAGACCGGACCCGGTTCCGGCCGCGCCGTGGCCGGTTCCGGGCGCGGGGCTCGGCGGGGGCGGGCCGTTGGCCACCTCGACCTCCGCGACGGACATCCCGTACCGGACCGTCACCGTCGCCGCGGCGCCCGGCGCGTGCTTGACGCTGTTGGTCAGCGCCTCCTGCACGACCCGGCACACGGCCCGTTCCACGGCCGGAGGGAGGTCGTCCGGCGGCGGTCCGTCGGTCTGCATCCGTACGTCGAGCCCCGCGGCGGCCGCCCGCCGGACCAGGTCACCGAGATCCTCGGGATCGGCAAGGGGCTCGGGCCCGGCGGCGGCGACACGATCGCCGTCGCCGACACGGCCGCTGCCACCGCGGAGGACCCCGATGATCTCGGCGAGGCGCTCCACGGCGCCCCCGGCGCCCGCCCGTATGGACCGGGCGGCCGCCCGGTGCTCCTCCGAGAGTCCAGGCGCGAGTTGCAGTGCACCGGCGGACAGAGCGATCAGGCTGAGGTCATGGCCGAGGAGGTCGTGCATGTCCTGGGCGATCCGGGTCCGTTCGCGCAGCCTCGCCTGCTCGGCGACCAGCAGCTGCTCACGCTCCAGGCGCGCGGCGCGCTCCCAGCCCGCCCGGACCAGCTCCTGGTACTGGCGGTGGAACCGCCCCGCGAACCACGGCATCATTCCTGCCCCGACCAGCACGACCACGAACCGCCCGCCCCACACCATCCAGGCCGGCACGGCCGCCAGCACGGCCACCGCCGCGACGACCACCGCGAGCAGAGCGAGCGCGGTGCCCCGCGTCCGGCCGGGCCGCGAGCCCGCCCGGAAGGCGCACACCGCGGTCGGCAGCGCCCACCACAGGTTGATCGGGGTCAGCGCGGCCGATACCGCCGCGCCCGCGAGCAGCACCTGCGCCGGTATCCGGAAATCCATGATCATTCGTCTCACGGACCCGACCCTACGCAACGCCCGCCGGGCCCGGATCTGCCGAAAGTCCCATCCGGGCCGCCCTTGGCGCGTTGGCCCTCAGAGGCGGTGGATCCGGGTGATGCCGTACCACTTCGAGATGCAGCCGGCGACCCAGTCCCGCTCGTAGTCGGCGGTGAAGAAGGGCTCGGCCAGGCTTCCGATGTACAAGGGCCGGTACCCGAGATCGGTGGCGCCCTGCGCCGCCCCGCTCCGGATGCGGGAGTTCTGGGCGTCCCAGTTCACCGCTCGGGTGACCGTGGCAGTGGTGAGCTGCTGCACGCTCGGGACGAGCGCGGCCAGCGCGGCCAGCGCCAGGCCGCCCGCGGCCACGACGGCGGCCGACACGGCCACCGGGGCATGCCGCCGGCGTGCGAGGGTCCGGCCGGCCCACTCCCCCAGCAGGGCTCCGTAGGCGCACAGCGCCAGTTCCATCGGCACGAGATGGTTCGTCCACGTACGGGCGTACGTCCACCCGCTCGGACCGTAGCCGCTGCGCAGGCCCAGCACCACGGCGAACGACCCGAGCACCACCACCGGCACGGGGAGCAGCAGTACGGCGAGGAGCATCGGCCGCGGTACGGCCCGGCGCCGTCGCCACGCGGCGGTCGCGGGTGTACGGAGCCCGGTACCCAGGCCGAGGAGGACGCCGATGGCGGCGGCTCCGAGGTAGGCCCACTGGCCCGTGACGGAGTCCCACATCTGCAGCCAGTCCCGGAAGGTGGCCTCCAGTTCGCTCGCTGAGAGCATCGGCTCCCGGTCCGGCTGCTGGGCGCGGCGCCACCGGGCGCCGGGGGACGTGTAGAGCACGATGAGACCGCAGAGGAGTCCGGCGCACCAGAGCACGCACCAGGTGAACGCGTGCCAGGTCTGCGCCAGCTTGAGCCGGGGCAGGGCCAGGAGGCCGGCGCCGGCCGCGAGGAGACCGCTGACGAGGGCGAACGGCTCGCTCAGGGTTCCGAGCGCGAACGCGATGAGGAACGCGGCGGCGAAGCCGCCCGCGCGCACGCCGGCACGGGGCTGGCGCACGGTCCGGATGGCCAGCAGGAGCGCCCACACTCCGATGACGCTGGGAACGGTGTGGGAAATGGTGGCCGGAGCCCACAGCAGTACCTGATAGCTGCGGGTGCCGGCGTAGTAGACCAGCGCCTGGACGGCCAGGGAGCAGGCGGTCAGGGTCATCACCGTCACCGCCCGCGGTATCGCACCGAGGAGCCGGACGAACTCGCACCCGAGGAGGACGAGGCCGACGGTGAAGGTGACGACGATGACGGTGGGCAGGACCTTGATTCCGATCAGCCCGTCGCCGTAGATAATGCCGCTCAGGAAGGCGTTGGCGACGCGTCCGTTCTGGGTCGTGTAGAAGTCGGACGTGATGCCGAGGACGCCCAGGTCACGGGACTTCCAGGCGGCGCACCAGTCGTCCGACGCGGGCCGTACGTAGAGCCCGAGAAAGCACCCGACGGCGACGAGGGCTCCGGCGGCGGCCACGAGGGTCGCGCCCGCGCCCGGCAGAAGTCGGCGGATGAGCAGGCGGTGGCCGCTCGTCCGGCGGTGGCCGCTCGTCCGACCCGGCCGCGAGCCCGCGCCCGGGCCCTGGGCCTCGCCTTCTTCCCGGCCCGCTGCCGCTCCCGCTTCCGATCCCTCGCCCTCTCCCGTGCTCAGCGCAGTACTCATCCACCATTCCTTCGCAGGGGCCGGTCACACCAATGTGCACGGTGTGCCGCCCCCCGGCATCCGGGGTCACCCGGGCGGCGGCCATGTCGTGGCGGGCTCCGCACACCTCGTCCACGATGGGAAATCCGGGCGCCCCGCCGCACGCGCGGAAGCCGGACGGAGGGAGTGGTGATGCCTGCTGTCCGGCTCGTGCGCTGGGCGGCCGTCACGACGGCTGTCGCCTGTACCGCCCTGCCCGTGTGCACCGCAGGATCCGCCGGCGGCCGGCACACCGACGCACGACGGCCGGTGTTCCTCGTCAGGCCCGTGGGCCACCAGAGCCTCGGCGACGCCGAGGGCAGGTACGCCCCCCTGTCGGTGCTCGCCGCCCCCACCGTCGGTCTCCTCTCCAACGCGGCCGCCACCGAGGGCATCACACCGGCCACCGCCAAGGGCGCGTGGTACCTCGGGCGGAGCAACGTACTGCGGCTGCCGACCGGCCGGTGGAAGTACGTCCCCGTCGGCAGGACGGCTTCGGTGGTGGTGGCCGCCGACGACCCGGCGGCCCGGCGGCAGATCGCACAGAGCGCCGCCTGGCTGGCCGCCGGCCGGGTCCCGGGCGGCTCGCCCGCGCAGCGTGCGGCGGCCGAGCGGGCCCTGCTGAGCATGCGCGCCCTGCTCCGGCCGAACGGAGCCATGGCGGCGGGCTGGACTCCCGGCTGGATGTACTCCTGGCCCCGCGACTCCAGCTTCGCCTGCGCCGCGTTCGCGCACACCGGCCACGAGGCCGAGGCGTACCGGATTCTCCGCTACAGCGCCGCGACCCAGCGCAAGGACGGCACCTGGGAAGCACGGACGAGACTCGACGGTTCCGGGCCGCCGGACGGCAGGCGGTGGCAGCTCGACGCCAACGGCTGGGTCCCCTGGGCCGCCTGGCAGTGGTACCAGACGGCCCCGCCGACCACCCGGCACGTCCGGCTCGCCGCCCTCTACCCGATGATCCGGAAGGCGGCCGACCACGCGGCGGCCTCCCTGCGGGCGGACGGGCTGCCTCCGGCCTCCCCGGACTACTGGGAGCTGACGACGAACACGACGAACATCGGTACGGCCGCGCCCCTGCTCGCGGGGCTCAACGCCTCAGCGGACCTCGCCCGGGAGCTGAACCGGCCGGGCGACGCGGCACGCTGGGGCGCTGCCGCCAAGCGGCTCTCCTCCGGGATAGCCGAGAAGTTCGCTCCCCTGGGGTACCAGCGCACCGTCGACGGGCGGCACGGGCATGACAGCGCGGCCGCCTTCATGGCGCCGCCCTTCAACACGGCTCCGGCCGATCTGCCCCGGGCCCTCGACACCACGTACAAGGCCCTGCTGCTGCCCAACGGGGGCCTCACCCCCGGAAACGATCCGACGGCGCCGTGGGGTGGGAACGCATGGACGCCCAGTACCTCGTTCTTCGCCCTCGCGTGGGCCGGTACGGGGAGGACGGCGAAGGCGAGGCAGGTACTGGACTGGGTCCTCTCCAAGAGGAACCCGCTCGGAGAGCTGCCCGAGAAGGTGAACACGGCGGGCAGGCCCTCATCGGTGGCACCTCTGGCATGGACGGGCTCGATCGCCGTCCTCACCCTGGTGGCACTCGACGGCAAGGGGCTCCCCACGCCGCCCTTGCGGTTCTCGTCCTAGCAGTCCCGGCCCTGACCCTGGTCACGGCACCGACGCCCCATGTTCCAGGTCACTGCCGAGGCCGGCCCCCTGAGGCGGCCTGCGCGAGCAGCGGGGGCTGGACCGCCCGGTGCCACGGGGAGGGGGGCCGGTAGCCGATCGGCTCGGACCGGGCCGGAGGGACCGTCGTGGCGATGTGCAGATCGGCGTCCAGTCCGAGGGCCGCCGCGACGGCCGTACCGGTCCGGTCGGCCACGCCCGCCGGTGCACCCGTGTACAGCATCTGGGACTCCTGCCAGGACTGCGGACCGTCCGCGCCGCCCGCCACGCCGACCGTGCCCGATCCCGTACGGCCCGCGAGAAGCGGGCCCGCGACACCCACCCCGCCGTATCCGCCCGGGCCGCCGGCCTCGACGACCGGGGAGAACTGCGGCGCGAGCCCGCCGGCGGTCGCCAGGCTCGTACCGACGGCGCCCGTGCCGGGCCGGCGGAAGAACACGCGGACCCCGTCGCCCTCCGGGCGCACCGAGAGCACGCCCGTCGTCTGCGGCAGCCCGGTCGCGAAGGCGCCGGTCAACGGGGCGCCCGGCGTCGGCTGGGCCCAGGCGAGTACGGAGCCGGTCGTCGCCGCGTACACGTACCGCCGCCCCGACCCGTCGGTCGCGGTGACCGGGTCGCCCAGGAGGCCGGCGCCGCCGAGAGCCCGCCAGGGTCCGAACGCGCCGTCCTGGGACGTTTGGGTCCGGGCGCGCAGAGTACGGCGGGAGTCGCGTACGTACACCGTCATCCGGCCCGACGGATCCACGGCGACGGACGGTGCGCTGATCGCCGAGGTGCCGGACCTGTCCGCGGTGTCCGGGGTTTCCAGTGACTGCCAGGGTCCGAATGCGCCGTCGGCCTCGCTCTGGACGGCGTACACGATGTCCCGCCCGTAGTCCTGGGGCGTCGTACCGAGGGTGGTGCGGGTGGCGAACACCGCGACGCGGCCGTCCGGGAGCCGGACCGCGCTCGCCCCGGCGTCTATGCCGGCACCGGGAAGGAAGCGGGGGCCCTGCCAGGGGGCCTTCGGGCCGCTGCGCGACCAGTACGCCATCCGGCCGTCCAGCGCGGCGAAGGCCCACAGCCGTCCGGCGACGCCCTCGGTCATCCAGGAGGTGCCGTCGCCACGGCTGTAGCGGATGGTCTGGTTCCATCCGGCGCCGGTGGGCCTGGTCGCGGTCTTGCGGTCGCCGCAGCCGGCGGGGCTGCCGCACCAGTCCTGGTGGTCCATCCAGGCGTAGGTCTTGAGGTAGCCGAGCTTCTCTTCGGCGGCCTGCGGATCGAGCGTCGGCGGCAGCGCGCTGTTCGGGTAGCTCACGTAGTTCTGTACGGAGAAGTGCGGCCGGTCCGCGTTCTGCGCGTAGAGCTCCGCGGCCGCCTGGACGAAGCGGGCGCCGTACATGTGGTCCTGGTGGTCCAGGAAGACACCCGCCCCCGACTTGCCGGGGGTCGGGTCCTGCGTCCGTATCGTGGTCGGCTTGTACAGCGCGAACACGTCCGCGATGGCGGCTACGGCCTGGTCCTTCGTGTACGAGAACGGGTGCTCGACCGGCGTCCCGGAGGTCAGCTGGGCGCCCAGGGCGGGTATCCGGCCGTCCCACAGGCCCCGCAGGCTGTCCGGATTGTCCCCGGAGATGCTGCGCGCCTCGCGGAGCTGCATCCACACCAGGTTGACCTCGGGCCTGGCGACGAGGACGTCCACCTCGGCGCTGCCCCCGCCGGCCGTGGGTACGGACCTCCGCTGCCAGGCGCTGGTGCGGTCACCGGTGGCCATCTCGGCATAGGCACCGCGGATGCCGTTCTGCCTGGCCTCCGCGTAGGCGGCGCGGTCGGCGGGGCCCGCGGCGTCGTCCAGGTGCGGGCTGTGGGCCTCGTTCCTGCCGTCGGACTCGCCGGAGGTCAGGTAGACGGTCGTGACCTTGATGCCCGTCGATATGGAGCGGCTCAGGTCGGGGTTCATGAAGAACAGGTCGTCGTCGGGGTGCGCGACGACCTGCAGGGCGGAGCCCTCGGTCACACTCGGCCTGACGACCGCCTCGACCGCCGCCGGCGGCCGCTCGCTCCCGTATCCGTAGGCCCAGGTCGTGACACCGGCCACACCGACGGAGACCGCCGCGAGCAGTGCCGCGAGGCGAGTGCGGCTGGCCAGGGACATGTACAGCGCCTTGGGGATCGGTCCGGTCCGGGAATCCGACGGAGAGTCGGTCGGTGTCCCGATGGCTCCATTGCTTCCGGAGACGACCGGGGCCGATTATGCCCCGCACGTTTGCGACTGACACACCCTCAAAAGGCTTATGGTAGTAACTGAGTTAAATGACGGAAGTGTGCGATATGCCCATTTTGCCGACTACCGCACCATTCCTCCTCAGCTCTTCTTCTTCGGCTCCTCGGCATTGCGCCAGACCGTGAGATCGAGCGTGATGTAGTTGCTCGGGTCGTTCGCCCCCGACTTGCCGCGGTACGTCGCCACCGCGATGTGGCCCGCGTCACTGAGCACGCAGATCTCCGACCCGTCCGTGAGCTGATCGAGGCCGATCTTCTCGGTGTAGCGGGTTTCGGCGCGGCAGGTCTCCAGCGAACCCTTCTGCGCGTTGTTCAGCACGACGAGCTTGCCGTTGTTGGTTCCGACCTTCGTGTCCCCGAAGAGGGTGTCGACGTAGAAGTAGATGTCGCCGTGGTTGTACATCACGCCGGCGTTGCCGCCGGAGACGGGGCGCGGCGGGTTGTCGGCCAGCATGAGCTGGTAGTTGGCCGTCAGGTTGACGCCCTGGTACGAGGCGGGGGCGGGGTCGGCGCGCTTGCCGCCCTTGTCCTGGGAGCTGCCGCCGGGGGCTGCGCTGCTCGTACTCCCGCCGGTGGAGGACGAGCTGCCCTTGGCCTTGTCGCCGGAGTTGTCCGGCAGCAGGGAACCGAGGACCGCGAGGCCGATCACCGCTGCCACGGCGACCCCGGCGATGATCAGCCCCTTCGGCTTGCGCTGCGGGGCGGGGGGCGGGTAGCCGGGGTGGTGGGAGGGCGACGGGGTGTGGTGGCCCGGCACGTAGCCGGGC
Source organism: Streptomyces sp. NPDC051109 (assembly GCF_044455885.1). Taxonomy (NCBI): domain Bacteria; kingdom Bacillati; phylum Actinomycetota; class Actinomycetes; order Kitasatosporales; family Streptomycetaceae; genus Streptomyces; species Streptomyces sp. NPDC051109. The sequence continues at coordinate 87,140 of NZ_JBITFF010000024.1, read as the reverse complement.
GGCGGCGTCTGGTATCCGGGCTGGGTCGGGTAGCCGGGGGGCGGCGTCTGGTAACCGGACTGGGTCGGGTAGCCGGGCGGCGGAGTCCCGTACCCGGGCGGCACGCCCGGAGCGGCCGGGCCGGTCGGTGCGTGCGGCGGCGCGGCGGGGGCGCTCTGCGTCGGAGCGGCGGCCACGCCGACACCGGCCGGCGCGGCCGGGGGCGCGCCCTGCGCCGGAGGCTGCGGGGAGACCTCGGTCGGCGTCGGGGCCCCGGCGGGCTGCGGCGGCGGGGTCCTCGCCGGTTCGGGCAGCTGGAGGCGCTCGGTGATGGAACCGGCGACCGCCTGGGGCAGCCAGTCCTCGCCCTGGCGGAGCGGGGCGGGGGAAAGGTCGTGGCACGTCTGGATGACCTCGGCCAGGGTGGGCCGGTCCGCCGGGTCACGGCTGAGGCACCGCGTCACCAGGGGCCGCAGCTCTTCGGGCAGCGCACTGAGGTCGGGGTCCTCGTGGACGATGCGGTACAGCACGGCGTGCGAGGAGCCCTCGCCGTAGGCGGGCGCACCGATCGCCGCGTACGCCACGATCTGGCCGAGGGCGAAGATGTCGGTGCGGGCGGTGACCGTACCGGCGGAGGCCTGCTCGGGCGCCATGAACGCGGGCGTGCCCACGCTGACGCCGCTGCCGGTCAGGGAAGTGGCGTCCGCAGCGCGGGCGATACCGAAGTCGATCACGCGGGGGCCGTCGGCGGCGAGGAGTACGTTCGCGGGCTTCAGGTCACGGTGGACGATGCCCGCGCCGTGGATGACGTGCAGCGCCTCGGCGACCCCGACGGCCAGCAGCAGCACGCTGCGCAGCGGCAGCCGCCCGTGCTGGGCCACGGCGTGCGCGAGGGAGGGGCCCGGTACGTAGGCCGTGGCCAGCCAGGGCTGGGCGCCCTCGGTGTCGAAGTCGATGACGGGCGCGGTGTAGAGGCCCTGCACCCGCTGCGCCGCCCGCACTTCCTGCTGGAAGCGCCGCCGGAACTCGGGGTCCTCGCTGAACTCGGGCCGGATCACCTTGAGGGCGATGGGCCGCCCGCCCGGCGTGTAGGAGAGGTACACCTTGCCCATGCCGCCCGCGCCCAGCACGGCGGTCAGACGGTAACCACCGACCGTGGCCGGGTCGTCGGGCCTGAGCGGCTGGAAAAGGTCGGTAGAAGGCGCACTCATGAAAAATCCATTCCCTGTCACGGCAGTTCAGCCCGCTGGAGCCCCGAAGCCAACCGAGAGAGTACCCAACTTCCTGGCCCGTCCCCGTCCCCGTCCCCGTCGGCGTCGCCGTCCCCGTCGCCGGACAACGTAGCCGTGCCCGGGTGAGGGTTCTCAACGGATCGTGTGGAAGTTCCGCACCAGTGTGCCCGCGGGTGCCTTCAACGGAGCGGCTCGGCCGGCCCGACGGTGATGCCCTCCTCGTACTGCGCCGCCCCACCGGCCAGTTCGGCGCCGCGGGCACGCAGCCGGGAAACGGGGTCAGTCTCCGCCGCCGCCTCCGCAGGACGAGTCGCCACCGCAGGACCAGCCGCCACCGCAGGCGTGACCGCCGCCGTCGCCGCCGCCGGACCGCCCTCGCGTCGACCCCCTGCCCCTGCTTCCCCGTAGCGCCGCGGTGAGCACCACGATGAGGCCGAATCCCACGATCACCAGGTATCCCATGTCCTGCACCCCGTCGCTGTTCGTCTCCGGTCTGTACGAGGAGGATGCCCGGCATGATCGGCGAGAGAAGCGCCTTTTGAGGAACTCCAGAGCTTCGGGCCCGCCGCCGTTTCCGCCGTGGCGGAACCGGGAGCCCGGTACGTGGGTCAGGCCGGAGTGTCGGTCCGGCCGGAATCGCGGGAATCCTTCGGCGACGGGCAGGTGCCCGCGCCGAGCCCCGCGGTGCTCACCCGAACGGCCGTACGGAGCGGTGGGGGTCGCTTCGGTGATGCGAGGCTGGGGGGAGGCCCCCAGCCGAGGCCGGGTCGGATGAGGAGGCATTGCCGGTGCCTGGTCTGGATTCCCTGGTGTCGTTCGCGCCCTTCTTCGTGCCCGTGATCACCGGCTTGGTAGGCGGGATCAGCCTCGTCCTCAGGGACCGGCGCGAGGCGCGCAGCGCCGACCACCACTACCGCAGGAGGCTGGAGAAGGCGGCGATGGAGGTCCAGTTCATCACCGGCTGGATCGAGGCCAAGAAGCTCGCGCCGACCGGGGCCCCCGACCCGGAGCCGGGCCACTGGCTCGACGAGTGCTACGCATCGGTACGCAGCTTCGAGGCGGCGGCGCGCCGCCAGCGCGGAGGGCCGGGCAGGCTGCGCCGCCTGCTCCTGCTGCGCCCGTTGCAAGGCGGTCCGGCGCAGGCCGTGCGGATCCTGTACTGGCTGGCCGTCCTCGCGTGCAACGCGGCCCTCGCATGGTGGGTCAGCATGATCGTCAACGGTCCTCCCGCCTTCTTCGGGACGGATCCGGAGTCCCGGTCCGACGATGTCGACGCGGTCCTGGGGGTGTCGGGCTGCTTCCTGCTGGTGGCGGTCGTCCTGTGGGCGTGGACGGTACACCTGGACGCGTCGGAGCCGCAGGAGGGCCATCGGTCGCGGATCGACTCGGCCGCCTGGGCGGCGCGGGAGGAAGAGCGGAAGCGCGCAGCGTGCGGGAAGGCGGACGACGGGCCGGACGGCGCCGCGGGATGACCGGCCCGCGACGGCCGGCACCCGATCGGCCCAGCATGCTGCAGAGCAGCGGCAGAACGCCGCTCGACCGCGCAACTCCCCTGCAAGTCATGCGAGTTGGCGGCCGACGCAGAGGCGGTCGTGTGTACCTGAGTGCGCCCCTCCAGTGGGGTACCGCCGGATCTGTCCATGACCGCGCCGTTGGCGTGCGCCGGTACGCAACGGGCGGCCTCCGCCGAACACCACCGGGGTTGGGAGGACCATCCGGCTCACCGCGAGCTGCCGGGAGGCCACCGCGTGACGACCACGAACGCGGTCCTACGGCCCCGCCGAGTCCCGGGCCGCGGGTCGCCGTCGTCAGCTGGTCCCGGGGGAGCCCGAGGACCACGCCGTCGCCCGGGTCCTCGCGGGCGCGGCAGTGGGCGGGGCCGCCGCAGCCGGTACGTTCGCGCTGGTCCGCCAAGGCGGCCGCGGGCGCTCCGGCAGAGGGAGCATCCCGAACGTCATCCCATTCGTTCACAGGACCGGGAACGGACGACAGCCGGACGAAGGGGAACCACCGTGGAGAAGAACGCCTGGGCCGTCACCGGGGAGCTTGCCGTCTTCCTCGACGAGGCCGCCGCACACGTCCCCGCCGAGCAGCGCCGGGTACTGCAGGTTCTCAAGATCGGGGAGGAGTTCGGCGAGGCTGCCCAGGCCGTCATCGGCGCCACCGGGACCAACCCCCGCAAGGGCTTGTCCCACTCGTGGCGGGACGTGGAGGCGGAAGTGTGCGACGTACTGGTGACGGCGATGGTCGCGCTGCACCGGCTGGGCGTCGCCGACCCGGCCGCGATGTTCACCGCGCACCTGGAGAAGACCGCCGCACGAACCCTGGCCGCCCGGAACGCATGAGCATGTGGATCCCCAGAGAGGAGTGGGTCGAAGCCCTCCCCCGGACGATCGGGCGCGCTACCCGGCGAAGTCGGGCAGGACCAGGGAGCCGTCCTCGGCCAGGGTGAAGCCGGGGTTGTGGGCGACTTCCCAGGCGTGGCCGTCGGGGTCGGTGAAGACGCCCGAGTAGAAGCCGATCGCGTTGAGGGCGGCGGGGCGGGTGACGGTACCGCCGGCCTTGGCGGCAGCTTCGAGGACCGTGTCCACTTCGGCGTCCGTACGCACGTTGTGGGCCAGCGCGATACCGCCGAACCCGGCCTGCGGGGCATCGGGAAGACCGCAGTCCGCGGCCAGCTTCGCGCGGCCCCACAGCACCAGGGCCAGGCCGCCCGCCTGGTGGAAGACCGTCTCCTCGACCTCGGTGCCGCGCCATCCGAGCGCCTCGTAGAAGGCCTTGGCGCGGGCGAGGTCCGCGACGCCCAGGGTCACGAGGCTGATCCGCTGTTCCATCACGCCACCGTAGCGGGCCCGGACCGGGCAGTGCCCGCAGGCGTGCCGCGAGCGGCCCGCTCCGCGGAGGGATCCGCGGGGCGGGGGCTCGGGTCAGCGGGAACGGCCCTCAGGAGCAGTGCGTCAGGAGGACCGGTCCGCCAGGATGCCTGGCTCGTCAGGAGGACCGGTCCTCCAGGATCCCCGGTCCGTCAGGAGGACTGGTCCGTCAGGATGCCCGGGTCCGAGAGGCCGGCCGCGCCGGTCTCCACCTTGCCGGCGAAGCGGCGGCCGAAGTCCGGGGCTTCGGGCGCGGTGACCGTCACATCGTACCAGCGTCGCGTGCTCCGCAGGGGAACGCTGTACGTGACGGTGGCGCCCTTGGCGACCGTGAGGCGCTTGGGTCCGCCGCCGTAGGCGTTGGTTACCGTGAGCGTCGCGGTCGACGCCCCGGCGTTGGTGAGGGTGAGGTCCAGGTTCCCGGTGGTGGCGTTGTGGCGGGCGGTGGCCTCGGGGCCGGGGGTGGCGCCGGGGTTGCGGAAGCCGCGCAGGAAGCCGTTGGGGCCGTGGACGGTCAGGTCGGTGACGCCCGCCGAGTAGCGGGTGTTCCAGGTGTCCGAGATCGACTTGCCGGCCTCGGTGGTGTACGTCCAGGGGGCGTCGGTCCGGTTGGCGGACGTGATGTAGAACTGCGCGCCCAGATCCGGGCCGCCGCTGAACGTCAGCCGGAACTTGCCCTCGCCGGTGAGCGCGGCGCCGTCCACGTACGGGGCGTACTTCAGCGGACGGGTGTTGCACAGGCCCTTCTCCTGGCGCGGCATGGTCCCCACGGCCGGCGGGGTGGCCAGGAAGTTGGGGTGGCGCTCGCGGTCCTGCGGCTCCCAGCGGCCCGCGTCGGGCAGCCGGACCGTGTCGGTGTCCGTGCGTGCGAAGTCGAAGGCGGAGGTCAGGTCACCGCAGACGGCACGGCGCCAGGGCGAGATGTTGGGCTCCTGCACGCCGAAGCGCTTCTCCATGAAGCGGATGACCGAGGTGTGGTCGAAGGTCTCGGAGCAGGAGTAGCCGCCCGTGCTCCACGGCGAGACGACGAGCATCGGCACGCGCGGGCCCAGACCGTACGGGCCGGCGACGTAGCCGGCCTTGCCGGGGAAGACGTCCAGCGTCGTGGAGACGGTCGACAGGCCCTGGTTGGCGTCGGCGGGGGCGTACGGCGGTACGACGTGGTCGAAGAAGCCGTCGTTCTCGTCGTACGTGATGAACAGCGCGGTACGGGCCCACACGTCGGGGTTGGACGTCAGCGCGTCCAGCACCTGGGCGATGTACCAGGCGCCGAAGTTGGCCGGCCAGTTGGAGTGCTCGCTGAACGCCTCGGGGGCGGCGATCCAGGAGACCTGGGGCAGGGTGCCCGCGGTGACGTCGGCGCGCAGCTTGTCGAAGTAGCCCTCGCCGGTCCGGGCGTCGGTGCCGGTGCGGGCCTTCTCGTAGAGCGGGTTGCCGGGCTCCGCGTTGCGGTAGTTGTTGAAGTAGAGGAGCGAGTTGTCGCCGTAGTTGCCGCGGAAGGCGTCGTTGATCCAGCCCCAGGAACCGGCGGCGTTCAGGCCGTCTCCGACGTCCTGGTAGATCTTCCAGGAGACCCCCGCCGCCTCGAGGCGCTCGGGGTAGGTGGTCCAGCCGTAGCCGGCCTCGGCGTTGTTGAGGACCGGGCCGCCGCCCTTGCCGTCGTTGCCGGTGTGGCCCGACCAGAGGTAGTAGCGGTTCGGGTCGGTCGAGCCGATGAACGAGCAGTGGTAGGCGTCGCAGATGGTGAACGCGTCGGCGAGGGCGTAGTGGAACGGGATGTCCTCGCGCGTGAGGTGGGCCATGGTGGCCGGCGTCTTGGCAGGCACCCAGTTGTCGTACTTGCCCTTGTTGAACGCGCTCTGGCCGCCCGCCCAGTCGTGGTTGAGCCCCTGGAGGTACTCCATGCCGAGGTCGTCGGACGGCGGCCGGAAGGGCAGCGTCTCCTTGCCCGCGTTGTCGGTCTGGTGCCACACGGGCTTGCCGCTGGGCAGGGTCACCGGGCGCGGGTCCCCGAAACCGCGGACGCCGCGGAGCGCACCGAAGTAGTGGTCGAAGGAACGATTCTCCTGCATCAGGACCACGATGTGCTCGACGTCGGCGATCGTCCCCGTCGTCCCCTGCGCGGGGATGGCGGCGGCGCGCGCGATGCTCTCGTTGAGCAGGGTCAGGGCGGCGGCGCCCCCGGTGAGCTGGAGGAAGCGGCGACGGTTCAGTTCTGCCATGGCGAGAGTGACCTCTGCTTTTGATCGAGGAGTGCTGGAGCGCCCCCAGAACAGCCTGTCGGGGCTACTGGAGAGGGAGCCTGACGTGACGGTGGCGGATACACCAGACGAACGGCAGTCGGATTCCGCAGGAGTTCGGCCATTTCGAGTGGGCGGTGCGTGTGGCTTCGCGGCCGTCGTGCGGCGCGAGGAGTGCGCGTGCGGCAGGCGGCTGTGCATCCGGGCGGCCGAGGGCAGGGGGCGGCGGGCGACGTCCATGGCGGCCGAGGCCGATCCGGAGCCCCGGCGGACCGCCACGCACGCCGCGGCTCGGCCGACCGGCACGGCCGAACGGCGCGGACCGCTTCCCGAGCCCGGCCGCATCTCGTCATAGGCTCATCTCGCCCGCGACGGACAGGAGGCCGAGGTGCCCGAGGTGGCCGAGACGAAGGTGGCCGAGGTGATGGCCGAGCTGGCCGCGCTCGAAGACCCGAAAACGCGGGCGGTGAACGAGCGGCACGGCGACGATCACGGCGTGAACCTCGGCAAGCTGCGCGCCGTCGCGAAGCGGCTGAAGACGCAGCAGGAGCTCTCGCGCCGGCTCTGGGAGACGGATGACACCGCGGCGAGACTGCTGGCGATCCTGATCTGCCGCCCGAAGGCGTTCGAGCGTGCAGAGTTGGACGCCATGCTGCGCGAGGCGCGCAGGCCCAAGGTGCAGGACTGGCTCGTGAACTACGTGGTGAAGAAGAGCCCGCACGCGGAGGAGCTGCGGCTGGCCTGGGCCGCCGATCCGGATCCGGTGGTCGCGAGTGCCGGCTGGGCGCTGACCACCGAACGCGTGGCGAAGAATCCCGAGGGTCTCGACCTCGCCGGACTGCTCGATGCCATCGAGGCGGAGATGAAAGACGCCCCGGATCGCCTGCAGTGGGCGATGAACCACTGCCTGGCACAGATCGGGATCGACCACGCAGAGCACCGCGCCCGGGCGATCGCCATCGGTGAGCGCCTGGAGGTACTCAAGGACTACCCGACTCCCCCGGGTTGTACGTCACCGTTCGCGCCCGTCTGGATCTCCGAGATGGTGCGACGGCAGCAGGACGAGACGGTGGCGTAAGCGGCAGGAGCTCGTCGTCGCGGGCTCGGGGACGGCGGCCGTAGCGGCCGACCCGGACTCGCTGCACGCCCACGTCTTCGCCGCACCACCCACGACTGCCCGCAGGCGGCGCTCGCCCTGCGATCGAATCACGCCAACGAGCACCTACACTTAGGCCAGCCTAACCTAATCAGCTCGCGGGTCGGTGCGGTCATCCGCCGGCCTGCCCGCCGTCACGAAGGAACCGAGCCCGCATGAGACCTGAGTCCTCCGTCCTCGCCACCCCGCGCGCCGACGTCCACACCGAGACCGTCGAAGGCTTCGGAACCGTCCGCTTCACTCCCGTCCACCCCCCGACGGACTCCGCCGTCCTGCACGCCTGGGTCGTCGAGGAACGCGCCGAATTCTGGGGCATGAACGGCGCCGGCCGGGAGCTGGTGCAAGAGATCTACGAGGACGTGGACCGCCGGGACACCCATCACGCGTACATGGTCCGGCTGGACGACGAGCCCGTGGCGCTCTTCCAGACCTACCAGCCGGAGGAGGACCGGGTCAGCGAGTGCTACGAGGTGCGGGAGGGCGACATCGGCGTCCACCTCATGCTGGCGCCGATCACCGGCAGCCCCCGACCCGGCTTCAGCCGTACCCTCATCGACTCGCTCATCCGCTTCGTCTTCCGCGACCCGGCCGTCCTGCGCGCGGTGGGCGAGCCCGACGCGCGCAACGAGAAGGCCATCGCCCTGCTGGGCCGCATCGGTTTCGTCCGACAGGGCGAGATCACCCTGCCCGAGATCGACCTGCCGGAGATCCACCTCCCCGAGAAGCGGGCGGTACTCGCGTTCCTCGACCGCCCCGAATGGCTCGCCACGGCGGACAGTCGCCCTCTCCGGGACTAGGCCGTTTCGGTCGGGGTCGGTGTCCGCGCGGACCAGGCGGGCGGGCGTAACTCTCCGGCAGGTGCATCCGCTCCGGAGGGTGCGGCCGTCGCCTCGGTCGCAGGCACAGTGGGTCCCCCCGGTTGCCGACACCCCCGTGGTCGGCAACGTCCGGGGGACCTGTGGGTCGGGCTGCGTTTGAGCGTGTCTTGGCATCCCGCTGGATGCCGTACGCGCCGCCCAGTGGCCGGCCCGGCGTCAGCGGCGGTCGGATCCGCCGCCCTCCTCCCGACGCCTGCGGCGGTTGCGGCCGAGAGCCCCCGCCAAACCGATCAAGCCCCCTGAGAGCGCGCCGGCCACGAGGATGCGCAGCATGTCTTCCATCGGGTACTCCTCCTGTGGGCCAGGTTCACCGTTGCCCGGTCCGCCCTCGACCGCGGATCGAAGCGCTCTTCTTCTCGGGGCGGAGGCGTCCCCCCGGCTCGGGTGCCTGATCGACTACGAACGGAGACGCTATCGACGCGCACACGGCCTGGCTTGGACGAATTTGACCTCACCCCTCACAGGGCGAGCGCTCCCTCCGCCACGCGGGCGGCGGCCATCCGGCCGGGAGTGGTCGCGGCCAGGGCGCGGAACTCACGGTTGAGGTGCGCCTGGTCGTAGAAGCCGCATGCGGCGGTCACTTCGGTCAGGTTCGCGCCCTCGCGGGTGAGCAGCGCCGCGGCCCGGTGGAAGCGCAGCACGCGGGCGGACATCTTGGGCGTGAGGCCTACCTGTTCGGTGAACCGGCGGATCAAGTGGCCCTGACTCCAGCCCACTTCGGCCGCGATGCGGCCGACCGCAATCGCCCCGCCGGAGCGGGACAGCAGCTGCCACGCGTGGCCCACCTCGGGCGCGGGGTCAGGGCCGCGCTCGATCCGGTCCGACAAAGCGATGTCCAGCAGGTCGAACCGGGCTCCCCAGTCGGCGGTGGCCGCCAGTTGCTCCGCCAGCACTCCGGCCTCGGGCCCGAGGACGTCGCACAGCTCGACGACTCTGTTGGTCAACTCGCTCATCGGCAGGGCGAACAGCCGGTAGGCGCCCAACGGGGTCAGCTCAAGCCGGATCGCCTCCTGGCCACCGGGGTGGTCACACACACGGGGTCCGTCCTCCAGGCCCGCGACCAGCGAGCCGGTCACCTGGCCGTGCGGGCTCCGGCCGTCTCCCGCGTCTCCCACGTCTCCCAGTCGGCGCACCTGGGTGAACGGCTCCCCCAGGTTGATCACCACGACCGCTCGGCCCGTGGGGACCAACCGCACGCGGTAGGGCGTGGCGGCCGCCTCCCAGTAACCGGCATAGCTGTGCACGAAGGGGCGCAAGTACGGAGGCCACGGGCGGGTCACCCGCCACCGAGCACCCACCCGGGTCATCTCGACCGCCCGACCGGCCGTGCCTGTGCCGCCGCCCACCCGCATGTCCCTGCCCCTCCCACGGCGACGGGTAGCCGGCCGTGGCGCCGCGCCCGGTGATCTACTGGCATCGAACCCGAGGAAGGAAGACCCACAATGCCGACCAAGACGTTACAGATTCCCACCGCGGACGGCCAGGCCGACGCTTTCGCCGCATTCCCCGACGGTGGCGGGCGCCACCCGGGAGTGCTGCTGTACATGGACGCCTTCGGCGTGCGGCCCGTGCTGGAGGAGAGGGCCCGCGAACTGGCCGGGCACGGGTACTACGTACTCGTCCCCAACGTCTACTACCGGCACGGCCCCATGCCGGTCGTCGAACTGCCCGAGCGCATCACAGCAGAGATCCGGCCCGCGGTCTTCGGCCGACTGATGCCCTTGATCGAGGCGCACACCACCGAACGCGCCCTGCGCGACGCCGACGCCTACGTCAGGTTCCTCGCCGCCCGGCCCGAGGTCAGCCAGGGGCCGGTCGCGGCGATCGGCTACTGCATGGGCGCCGTGCTGGCGATGCGCACGGCAATCGCCCACCCCGAAAAGGTGGCCGCCGTGGCCGGATTCCACCCCGCCCCCATGGTCAAGGACGGGCCCGACAGCCCGCACCTCCTCGTCGCCGCGCTCAACGCCGAAGTCCACCTCGGGCTCGCCGAGGGCGACATGACGCCGGAGGAGATCAGCGAGCTGAGCCGGGCGCTGGACGCCGCGGGCGTCGACCACACCTGCGAGATCTACGCCGGCACCGTCCACGGCTTCACGATGTCCGACACCGACGCCTTCAACCCCTCGGCGCTGCAGCGCCACTGGGCACGCCTGCTCCCCCTCCTGGACCGCACGCTGACCGGCAGCTGAGTTTTTCCGGCCCGGGAGGGGGAGGAGCACAGCCGGACTAAGGCTGCGGGGGGCGGTCCTGGGGCTTGTCGCTTCCCAGCTCCTCGTTGATCTTCCGCTGGGCCATGTCGACCTGACTCTGGTATTTGTTGCCGGTTTTCGCATCGACTGCGTCGCCGGCCTTTTCAACCCCTTGCCGGGTTGTGTCCTCATGGCCCTTGAGCAGGCCCTTGAGCTTGTCAAGCATCGACATCACGGCCTCCTTGGAGATGCTGGCGCATCCAGCATCCCGACATCCGCCGGGATCCGCATCCCGAGCCCGATCCGGCCGTCCGGCCGGGGGTCAGGCGAGGGTGACCTGCATGCGGCCGTCGGCACGGACTTTTCGGGGGCCTCGGCGAACAGGTCGTACGGACGTCCGTCCGGCGTCAGGACCCGGGACGGGTGCTCGCGGGCGGTCGCGGCGTTCCGCCACAGGAGGGTGGCGGGGGCGGTGTGCCGAAGGCGCCGCCCAGGCAGTCGTCGAGGGCGTCCGGGCAGCCGCCGAAGTAGCCGCCCGGGCCGTTCACCGCCTCGCCGATTGCCGGGTAGAGGCCCGGGACGTCGGTGACGTGGCGGCCGTCGAGTGACCTGGCGGCCGTCGAGCTCGTACGGGAGCCCCGGCGGCCGGCCCTCGTGAGCGCTGAGGAACGCCCTCTCCCGGACGCGGTCCAGCCAGGCCCAGCGCTGCCGGGTGTCGAGTGCGGCCCAGGTGCCGGTCGCCTCGGCGGTCCGCCGAGCCGACGCTCCCAGGGCGGCCGCGCCTGTTCCGGGAGGGGCGCGGAGAGTTCGCCTTACAGTTCCAGGTCGAGCAGATCCGCGCCGGCGGCGGACGGGCGCCAGGTGCTGACCGTGACCCGCAGGTTCAGTTCGGCACACGGTTCGCCCCGGTCGTCCCGCACCGACAGGACGGCTTCCCCCAGGTCCCGCGACCGCCGGGTGGCGGTCCGCAGCGCCCGCCGCGGTTCGTCCCCCGGGCGAGCCTCCGCAGGATGAGCGGGGGTTCCGCCCGCTCGGGCGCGAGGATGCGGGTGAACTCACGGCAGGTGCCCAGCCACCGGCGCTCGTCGTGCAACCGGACCGGACCGCGGTGTCCCCCGGGCGGACCGTCCTGGTCGTCCAGCGCCGTGAGTACGAGCGCCGTCAGGCTCGTCGGCGCACGCGCAAGGCCCCGCCCGGTCATCTCGGGCGGGGCCTTGCGCCGAGCGGATCTCAGCTGTGCCGCAGCTCGGCCCAGGTGCGGGCATCCACCACACCGGTGGCCGGAAGGCCGCGCGCCCCCTGGAAGAACACCGTCGCCGACCTGGCGTCCTGGCCGAAGACGCCCTCGGGCTCCTCCTCGGTCATCTGCAGGCCGGTCCAGAACCCCAGCAGGCACTGGGCCTCCTTCACCGTGTTGCCGGTGCTGCCGGCCTGGACGGTGGGCGGAGGGTTCCTGTTGTCGAAGCCGCAGGACAGTCCCTGGACGTCCGGTCCGTCGGCCGCTGCGGCGATGCCGGTCGTGAGAGTCGTCGCGCCGGCCACGAGGGAGGCGACGAGCGCGGCCGTAGCCGCTTTGCGCACAAGTAACTTCATGCCCCTGACACTAATGATCACAGTGATCCGCGCGAAACGGATTTTCCGCCGTCCTGGCGCCATGGCCGCGCCCGGCGGCGTAGCGGCGGGGGCGGCTGTCTCCGGAGCGGCGGTACTGCTGATCACGGCCGTGACGGGGTGCTCGGGAGGGCAGAGGAGTTCCGTGGCTTCCCTTCCCCCGTACGTGCCTCAGAGTCGAGGTGCGTGGAACGGAAGTAGACCAGCCGGCGGGCACCTTCGGCGTCCCGAGATCGTCACGGCCTCTCCGCGGGCCCGGCCGATCCTGCAGCCCGCTCCCGCAGCAGCCGTTTGTCCGGCTTGCCCCGGTCGGTCAGCGGAAGGGCCTCCTCCCAGAAGACGGTGGTCGGCCGGTGGGCCGGAGCCAGCGCCTCGGCCACCAGCCGGCAGGCCTCGGCGGCCGCCGCGCTCGTAGGAGGGTGACCCGGCGCGGGCACGAGGAAGGCGCACACTTCCTCGCCGGTGTGATCACTGGCCCTGCCCACCACCGCGGCCTCGGCCACCGCGGGGTGCCGGGTCAGCGCCGCCTCGACCGGACCGCAGTAGATGTTCACACCGTCCACCATCACCACGTCCTTCACGCGGTCGTCGAGGTAGAGGTACCCGTCAGCGTCGAAGTGGCCGAGGTCCCCGGTCCTGAGCCACCCGCCCCGCATCACCTCGGCCGTCAGGTCGGGCCGGTTCCAGTAGCCGGCCATCACCATCGCGGACCGCACCCACACCTCCCCGGTACGTCCCCGCTCCGACTCCGCCCCGGTCTGATCGCGCACCTGCACGTCCACTCCGGGCGCGGGGCGGCCGACGGACGCCAGGAGGTACGGCCGGTCGGTCACCCCCGCGTCGTGATCGGCCGGCGACAGCCTGCAGATCACGCCGGCTTCGTTCATCCCGTAGCCCTGCCGCCACCTCGGCCGCGCTCCCCAGCGCATCAGCGCCTGCCGCAGCCGCTCCGGATGGACGGGAGAGTTGCCGTACGACACCTGGACCAGACCCGGTACGCCGTCGGCGGTCGCCGGGTCGTCCAGCAGCCGGTACACCATCGAGGGCGTCAGGTACGTGGACACGGGCGCCAGGCGCCGACAGGTGGCGGCGAACTCCCCCGCGTCGAAGCGGCCGAGGATCTCCACCCGGCCCCCCTCGCGCAGGTGCTCCAGGCACCGGCCCCCGGAGCGCTGCGCGAGCGAGGTGACCGACAGGTAGACCGACTCGCGAGGCCCGCCGCCGTGGCCTCCACGGTGCTCGCCTTCCTGGTCTCGCTTGCCTTCCTGGTCTCCCTCGCCGCTCTTGCCCCGCGTATCGGTCCGGCCCGCCATCGCGGCGAAGGTGGAGGCCACCCCCTTGGGCCTGCCCGTCGTACCGCTGGTGTACGTCACACGCGCCACGTCGTCCTCGCGTGCCTGCACGGGCGCCGGCCGCCCTTCCCGGGCGCGGGCCAACTCCGTCAACTCCGTCAGCCCGATGCGCGGAACCCCTGTGTCCGGCACCGGGGTGTCGTTCACCACCAGAACGGGTGCGCAGTCGCGCAGCATGAAGTCCAGGCCGTGTGTGGCCGGGCCGACGACCACCTGGGTCAGCCGCGCGCCCAGCACGTGCGCGGCCAGCCGCACCAGCAGCGCCTCGGGCCGGTTGCCGTCCATGACGCACGCCAGACCCGCTCCGCGCCGCACTCCCAGTTCCCCGAGGACCTCGGCCAGCCGGTACGTATCGGCCAGGACCTCGGAGAACCCCATGACGACGGGCCCGGCCCCGATCGCGGGCCGCCCCGCGTGCTGCTCGAACGCGCCGATCAGGTCCACGACATACCGCGCCCTGCCCATCGCCCCACCGCCTCCACGCCCTTGCCGCATCCCGATGCCCGACGCCCGACGCCCGACGTCCCGGCCAGTCTCCCCTCTGGCCGTAGCCCATGTCACCGACTCACCGTACGGCGCGCGGCACGCCCAGGGCCGCGCCGAGGCGGCCGTACGTGGGCGCGAGGCGCCGCAGGACCGCGGCGGCCTCCGCGTCAGCACCGGCGACCAGCAGGAACTGCAACTCGCCCACCATCTCGGCCTGTTCCGTCGCGATGGCCGCGGCTTCGGCCAGACCCAACGCGGCCAGGCAGGTCCCCGCGTCGCTCAGTCGGCGGGCGCCGACGCGTACGCCGAACACCGTGAGCAGGTTCCGGATGCCGGGCTCCAGGCCGCGGGACACCCGGGCGGCCAGCTCCTCCACCGCCGCAGCGCCACCCAGGGAGCCGGGCGGCACCGGGAGGTCGTCACGGCCGGCCAGCCACCGCACCGCCCCCGGCAGCGACCGCCGCAGCGCCTCCGCCCCGTCGACCCGGCGCTCGCGCACGAAGCCGGTGCGCAGCACGTACGGCGCCTCGGTGTACGAGACCGACTCGGCCTCCCACGCTGCGAGGAACGCCCCGGTGGGCAGGGTGGCGTACGGGTGCCCGTGCGGATCGTGGAGCCGGATCCGCTCCTCGTCGGCGGACAGGACCACGACGTAGTGGTCGCCGCCGTCCGCGCTCGGGGTACCCGGCTGGTACAGCAACAGGCCCATGTCCACGGGTCCGACGAGTACCGGGCCCCGCCCGCAGGCAGCCCTCAGCCGCGCCAGCGCCTCGCCGGGCGTTCCCCCGTCGCTGCGCTCGCACCGCCACCCCAGGAGCCCGATCGCGGAATCGAGCCCGATCTCCGGATGCCAGCCGTAGGGGTCGAACAACGGCAGCGCGCCCGCGATGAACTGCATGCCGAACGGCGAGCCCGTCAGCGTCTCGATCACGGCGGGCGCAGGCGCCTCCGGTCCGAGCACCATCGCGAGAGAGTTGGTGTAGCAGTACGGGCCGGAGCCCACGTAGTCGAGCACGACGCATCCCTTCATCGAACGTGGGGACCACGACACCGCCTCACACCGTGTGAGGGTCAAGCCTTCCCGGCCCGGCTGCGCACGCGGCCGTTCGGGGTGCCGGGTGGGCGAGCCGCCTGGTTTCCGCCCGTCCCGTGGGATCCGCTGGGCGCGCCCGTGCCGTCGCGGGGGCGAAGGGAGCGGGGCGTGGTGCGTGTGCGGGGCGTGGTGCGTGTGCTGATGGGCGTGCTCGGGGCCGCCCTCGTGTGGTTTCCGCAGGGGCGGGCTGACCAGCAAGATCCACCTGGCCTGCGGCGGGGCGGGCCGGCCCCTCGCGTCCATCCCGACCGGCGGGAACACCAACGACTGCACCCCGTTCACCACCGTGATGGACGCGATACGGGTGCCCCGGACCGGGCGGGTCGGCCACGCGCCCGGCCCGACAGCTCGAAGGCCATCCGTACTCGGCTGCGGCGCCATGGCATCACGCACACGATTCCGGAACGGTCCGAAAGCGCCGCAACGTGGTGGAACGGTGATTCAACCGGCTCAAGCAGTGGCGCGCCATCGCGACCAGCCACGACAAGACCGCCCAGTCCTACGAAGCAGCCGTCACCTTCGCGTCGCTCCTGAATGCGCGCGTGGCACTCGGACGACAGCGACAGCCCCTAGTGCGGGGTCCAGTTGAATTTGCCGCCCCCGACCCACCGGACCTCGTCCAGGTCGTCGAGGTCGTGGATCGGGATGCCCGCCTCCGCGGCGACCAGCAGCACGTCCGTCATCGACATCGCCCTGCCGACGAACTCTCCGTCGACCTCGACGATGCGAAAGGGCGGGGTGCCGGGCTGGACGCCGAGTACGGTGATCCGCGCCGGGGAGAGATGAGGTGTCGATCCTTCGGTCATGCGGAAACGGTTCCATGCCGGGACGCTCGGCGCGCGCGGCGACACGTTCAGGGGGCCGATCGGCTTCCCGTACGGCCGCCGTGGCACCGTTCGGCACCGACGCGACCCGGAGGCTCTGCTCGTGCTGACGACCACGGCCAGGTCGCGCTTGAGCTAGGCGAAGGCCTCCGGATCCGCTGTACCCGAGGTGTCCTGGAGGGGCCCGAGTGGCTGACCGACGTCCCCGCACTCGCCCGCGTCTGCGCGCGAGTGCTCGACGAGGGTCGTGGACTGCGCGTACGGCGCACTGACGCGGTGGCGATCTCCCGGGCCCGGTTGCCCCTCCTCCACGGCACCGGACAGACTCACCCCAGAGCGAAACCCCGGGCAACTCGCCCCGCTGGTCCGGGACTTCGGCGATACCTACACCCGCGTACCCGCCGACACCGCCGACCGGCCGAACCACTGATTGCGGCGCCTGCCGAATTTTCCGTCAATCGCCTCAATGAGTGGCTTTCCCGGAGCCGACCGGCGTGCTCAAGCCGCGCCCCGCGCCCGCTCTGTATCCCTTGAACGTCACGTGCGGCGAGGGAAGGCTGGGGCGATGGTCGGGCGAAGGGAATTCCTCGTGGCCGGAGCCATGGGGGGTGCGGTCACGCTTTCGCGGGGTGTTCTGGGAACACCGGCCCGCGCATCGGACGGCCACGGCCACGGGAACGCAGCCGCCGTGGTGCCGAAAACCCCTCCGCTGGCGAAGTACGTCGACCCGCTGCCCACGCCGCTGACGGCCGTCCCGGATCCGTCCGTCTATCCGGGCGCCGACTACTACGAGATCACGATGCGCCAGGGCTCGTGGCGCTTCCACCGCGATCTCGGGCCGGCGA
The DNA here is from genome assembly GCF_044455885.1 of Streptomyces sp. NPDC051109. Classification (NCBI taxonomy): domain Bacteria; kingdom Bacillati; phylum Actinomycetota; class Actinomycetes; order Kitasatosporales; family Streptomycetaceae; genus Streptomyces; species Streptomyces sp. NPDC051109. Next base: position 70,379 of record NZ_JBITFF010000024.1, on the reverse strand, counting down.
CCGTGTGGGGCTACTGGGCCGCGAACCCGCACGACCGCCGGCAGGCCATCGGCATGGGGTACCTCGGGCCGACCATCAGCGTGAACAAGGACCGCCCGACGGTCGTCAAGTACCGCAACAAGCTGCCGACCACCCATCTGTTCCAGTTCGTGATCGACGGCATCCGCAACGGAAACCCCCAGCTCACCCCGATCCCGCCGCCGCCCTACAAGCCCCACATGCCTTTCCCCCCGAATGTCAACGTGTGGAACGTCGTGCACCAGCACGGCGGTTTCACGGCGCCGCAGTCCGACGGAATGCCGCTGCATTCGTTCAGCCCCGACGGTGTCCACGCCGAGGCCTACACCACCCTGGACCCGAAGCGGGTCAAGCCCAACGAAGCGATCTGCGCCTACACCAACCACGAAAATCCGAGCATGCTCTGGTATCACGACCACGGCATGGGGATGACCAGCGTCAACGTCTATGCGGGCCTTGCCGGTCTCTACCTCATCCGTGACCCGGCGGACGAGCGGTTCGGGCTGCCGCAAGGCGAATTCGAAGTACCCCTCATCCTCCAGGACCGGACGTTCAACGCGGACGGCTCGCTCGCCTACACCATGACCCTGCAGCAAGGCGAGGACACCCCGGTCGTCAACGGGAAGGCGTACCCCTTCCTGACCGTGGAGCCGCGCCGTTACCGGCTGCGCATTCTCAACGCTTCGAACGAGCGCTTCTGGCGGCTGAACTTCACCCTTCCCGTGGACGTCCTGCCCCAGCCCACCCTGCCGTTCTGGCTGATCGGCACCGACGGCGGCTTCCGCGCCCCGCTGCGGATGCTGAACTTCCTGATCGGGCCGGCCGAGCGGTACGACCTGATCGTCGACTTCAGCAAGGTGCCCATGGGCACGGACGTCACGTTGACGAACTACAACGCGCCGGTCCACTTCCCGGGCGGCGACGGACCGGAAATCTCGGGAATCATGCGGTTCAAGGTCACCAAACCCCTGTCCGGGGACGGGGACAGGACGACCCCGCCCAAGGAACTCGGACTACCGGCCGTCGAAGCCATCAGGCCGAAGCCGCACACGCGCCGGCGGGAATGGGTGCTGTACCAGCACAAGCTCTTCGGCACCATGACGTTCAACGCGGTGCCGTTCATGGAACCGTCGCAGGACTTCATCAAGGCGGGCTCGACCGAGATCTGGGAGTACATCAACCCCAACCACGACGCCCACCCGATGCACGTCCACCTCGTGAACTTCCAGGTGCTGAACAGGCAGCCGATCGACGCCGCCGGGTACCAGGAGCAGTACGAGAGGTGGATCGACGGCGGCCGCAAGCCGCAGGACAGGCCGGTGTTGGCGAACTACCTCACCGGACCGCCGATTCCGCCGGACCCGGACGAGGCACAGTCCAACAAGGACACGGTCAAGTCCTATCCGGAGACGGTGACCAGGATCATCATCCGGGAATTCGACCCGCCGACGGACACGATCGCGTCGATCCCGGGAAGCGGCACCGAATTCCCCGCGGAGTACGTCCACCACTGCCACATTCTCGAACACGAGGACGACGACCTGATGCGCCCCTGGACGATCGTCCGGGACTGACCGACGGATGGGCGGCGCCCGGCCGGCGCGATCTGCGCCGGCCGGGCGCCCATCAGATCCTGCCCTTGGGGCAGTGCCGCTCCATGAAGGCGAGGAACGCCTGGGCCCTCGCCGCCATCCCCCGCGCCGCTTGCACCTGACTGGATGTCAACTTGAGAGCGATGCCGATACGTTCGGCATTCCAGCCCATGCGGAACAGGCTGTACACCACGGCGGGCCGAAGGGCCTGGACCACTTCCGGATCCTCCCCCGACACCACCGCCCGGGCCAGCTCCACACCCTGTTCCATCCGCGCCAGCTGCACCCTCATCCGGCGCCGCTCCAGCGGTGTGGTGCCGCCCCAGATGCCGTCGCTCTCGTCCGAACGGACGGCAATCGCAAGGCACTCCTCGCGGACGGGGCAGCCGGCGCACAATTCCTTGGCGGCCGTTATCTGAGGTTCGCTCAACGGCACGCCGTACGCCGGGAAGAACAGGGCCGGATCGGCGTTCCGGCAGGCCGGTGCGGACAGGCCGGGCAGGACCGGCGGGGCGCTCGCCTCGATTGCGCTCCGACCGCGCTGGACGACAACCGGAAGTACCACAGTGAATCCCCTATCGGTTCGATCGCGCCAGGGAAGCTCCCTACAGAGGAAACGTCGGATGTCCGGCAGGAGTTCAGAGCACTCTCCTTCGTGGCCGACGGCACCCGCTCCACTACCGGGTGTCGACGGCCGGGGGCGCGGCGTCCGGATCGGGCCCGCAACAGGATCGGGAAGCGAGGGTGACGGCAACGGAGACCGCCGCCAGGGCGGCGATCGCGGCGCCGGGAGCGAGGTACGTGGCGACGCCGCCACCGATGGCGGCTCCAATGCCCTGCCACGTCATCCGGCCGGCGGACTCGACGCCCTGGACCTGGCCGCGGACCGGGTCGGGGGTCAGCGCGAGGAGCTGCTCCTGAAGCGGCAGGGTCGCGGCGAACCCGGCGCCGGAAACGAACACACCCGCCAGCAATACCAGCATCGGCGGGTGGAAGGCGAACAGCAGGTACGGGGCGGCGAGCAGCAGCCGCAGGGCGAACGCGCAGCGGTACCGCTGCGCCGCGGTGAGCAGTCGCCCGACCGCCAGGTCTCCGAGGAGCATGCCGGCCGATCCGGCGGCCAGGAGCGCGCCCGCGTGCTCGGGCGCGTACGAGAGGAACAGAGCCTCACAGCCGACGACCAGGCCGTTGGGCACCCACAGGTTCAGCAGGAGTGTCCGCTCGCGCTTGCGGGAGAAGAGCGCGATGTTCGTCGTCCAGGTCTGACGCAGCCCGGGTCGGCGGGCCAGCCGGATGGACCGTTCCCTGATCGTCGCGGCCACTACGCCCAGGCCGAGTCCGGTCAGGACGCCGGCGATGACGAAGACCTCCTGCGGGCTGAGGTGGCGCAGCAGTACGGCGCCGACGGCGTAGCCGAGGATGGCCATGCCGCCGGAGGTGACGTTCATCAGTGAACGTGCCAGTGCGTAGGTGGACGTCGGCACGATTTCGGCGAGCAGCCCCATCCGCGTGCCGGTGCCCAGGGATTGGAAGAAGCCCAGCGCCAGGAGAAGAGCGAACCGGGCGGCGAGCGGCAACCCCGGGACCGCTTGCGCGGCAACGCCCACCAGCGAGGCGCCCTGGAGGGTGACCAGGGTCCGGCGGGGGCGGTTCCCGTCGGCGACCGACATGAGCGTCAGGGCGCCGAGCACCGTCGCGAAGGTGGCGCCGTACATGCTCACGGCCGTCAGGAACGGCGACCCGGTCTGGTGATCGACCAGCGTGCCGAGCGCGAAACCCGACAGGGTGCTCGCGGCGACGGTCAGCGTGAAGCCGGCGTACAGGCCGGCGAACTCGCGGTTGCGGAGCAGGGAGCGGTAGCCGGTGGCGGACGGAATGGTGGGCGGGGTGGCGGGTTCGGCAGGGGAAGAAGGCATGAAAAAAGCCTCCGGACACACCCGCTGGGGTGCCGAAGGCGAACGCGATCATTCTAGCAGGCGGCGCCCGGGCGGAGGCGGGGTCCGGAGATTGACATCCACCGGCTCGCGAATTACCTTCACCATTACTTAAGGACATCAATCATCTACATCCTTAAGGATCCTCTCCACCCGGGCAGCACCATCGGACGAAGGGCCCCCACATGAACCCCGCCCAGCACGGAGCGGCCGTCGCCACCGAGGCCGCCGGATTCGTCGCCACGGTCAAGGCGGCGGACCTCTCCACCCCGGTGCCGACCTGCCCCGGCTGGACCCTCGAGGACCTCACCCGGCACGTCGGCAGCGTGCACCGCTGGTTCACCGAGCTGCTCCGTCGGCGCATCCAGCAGCCGCCGACGAGCCGCGAGGTGGACCTGCACCTGCCGGAGGACCGCGACGGCCTCCCGGACTGGCTGGCCGCGAGCGCCGCGGAGGCCGCCGGGATGTTCGCCGCCACGGACCTGGACGCGCCGATGTGGGCCTGGGGCGTCGACCAGCACGCCCGGTTCTGGGTCCGGCGCATGCTCTTCGAGACCCTCGTCCACCGGGTCGACGCGGAACTCGCACTCGGGATCGCACCGCACGTCGACCGCGCGCTGGCGGTGGACGGCATCGACGAGTTCCTCACCAACCTGCCGTTCGCGTCGCCGTTCGCGCCGCTGACCGCCCAACTGCGCGCCGCCGACCGGACCATTCGCTTCAGCTGTACCGACGGCGACGGCGACTGGCTGGTCGAACTGCGCCCGGACGGCTTCGCGCTCATCGCCGACGAGTCCGGGGCCCGTACGGCGGACGCCACCGTACGAGGAGCGGCCGCGGACCTGCTCCTGCTCCTCTACGGCCGCCTGGACCGCCAGAGTGACGCCTTCCGCCTGCTCGGCGACCAGGACCTGCTCACCCACTGGTTCACCCACTCGGCCTTCTAGCATCCGCGAAGAGGGCGGGCCGTTGCGTCGCGCGCGGTCGGGCTCGGACCGCGCACGACGGTCCCCGGCCGTAGGGGGAGGGCCTCGCCTCGGCGGCCGCCGAGGCGAGACGGGGCCGGGCGCACTCCTCCCCGGAGGCGGGCAAGCGATTTCCTCCGGCTCGCGGCCGAACCCGCCGGTTCCAGCCAAACCTCCCTTCCCGGAACCCCCGGAACGCAGCCGACGCCCGGAACGATCAGCTGTCAGGGCGGACCCGACGGCGCCGGCAGGTCGGCCAGATCCGGCTGCTCCGTCCCCCGCACTGCGCTGTACTCACTCCCTCCAGTTCCCCGGACAGCTGAACGGCGCCTCCCCCGACCCCCGACCTCGGGCGGAGGGCTGCGCCGCCATGCCCCGCACCGGGTGAACCGGGTTCCCTCACAGCCGAGGCGGAGGAGCCGCAGCATGATCCGCACGATCCGGAAGAAGGACGTCGCCGCGAAGGCGACGGACGCCGAGAAGACGAAGGCCGCCGCCCTGCCCGCGCCGCCGGAGTTCACGTTCACGTGGGGGCAGCACAACAAGGCCATGGAGCGGCTGTCGCTCGGGCAGATGGCCCGCCGTGTGCCCGCCGCCCTCGTGCAGACCGCACAGCTGGCCTGGGCGGTGAACCGCACCGCGTTCCTGTGGCTCGTATGCGCCCAGCTCCTCGGCGGGGTGTGCACGGCCGCCGCCCTCACCGCCGTGTCCCGCGCCATGGGTCCGCTCCTGGCCGGTGGCGGCGCCGAACAGCGGATCGCCGGCGCCACCTGGCCCCTGGCCGCCGCGGCGGCCATGACGGCCGTGGGGGCGCTGGCCTCCATCGCCTCCGGAAGCGCCGCCCGGCGCCTGAACCCCGGCATGTCCACGATCGCCGACCTGGCCATGGTCGACGCCCACATGGACGTCGAGCTGGCCGCCTACGACGCGCCCGACTTCACCGAGCGCTCCGAGGCGGCCGAAACCGGATCTGCCCGCTCCGCCATGCTGCTCCAGGACGCGCTCGGCTTCACCGGCGGGCTGATCGACATGGTCGCCGTGGCATCCGTGCTGTCTCTGGTCCACCCGCTGCTCCTGCCGCTCCTGCTGCTGTCGGTGGTCCCCCGGGGTCTCGGCTCGGTCTTCGCCGCGCGCCTCGACTACCGCCTCCACAACGAGACGGTCGCCTCGCGCAACATCCGCCACATGATGCGCTGGCACCTCACCACCCCCAAGCTGGCCGACGAGCTCCGGGGCAACAGCATGAGGACGTACGCACACCACTGGTACGCGGCCGTCTGTGAACGGATCGACTCCAAGATGGTCGGCTCCGCCCCGCGCTACCTCGCCGTCTACCTCACCGCGGCCGCCGTGTCCGGCCTGTTCATCGTTCTGACCTGGATGTCCCTCGGCGCCCTGGTGATCGGCGGCTACATGGCCGTCGGCGCGGCCGGCACCGCGATCGTCGCCATGCGCACGTCCACGGCTGCCCTGTCCCAGCTCGTCGTCTACGGGGCGGCGATGTTCCAGCACGCCCTCTACCTCGGGGACTACGCCGCCTTCATCGCGCAGTCGGCCGAGCAGTCCGCACCGCGCGGGGCGCAGGTGCTGGAGGCCCCGCAGAAGATCCGGCTGGAGGGTGCTTCGTACACGTACCCGGGCAAGGACACCCCGGCACTCGGGCCGGTCGACCTCACCGTGAACCGCGGGGAGGTCATCGCCCTCGTCGGGGAGAACGGCGCCGGCAAGTCGACCTTCATCCGGCTCCTGACGGCGCTGACGACCCCGACGGCCGGGAGCGTGTCCTGGGACGGCGTGCCGACCGCCGACGCCGACCAGCGTTCGGCGTGGACCCACGTCGGACTCGTCACCCAGTCGTACGGGTACTGGCCCTTCTCGACCCGCGAGAACATCACCCTCGGCCAGCCCGACGCGCGGGGTGAGGACGCCGTCTGGGAGGCTCTGGCCTCCGTCGGCATGAGGGAGGCCGTGGAGGCGTTCCCCGACGGTCTGGACACGCTGCTGGCCCGCTCCCTGTACGGCGGCCACGAGCCCTCCGGCGGCCAGTGGCAGCGGCTCGCCTGCGGCCGGGCCTTCCACCGGCGGCCCGCGCTCCTCGTCATGGACGAGCCGACCTCGGCGATGGATCCGCGCGGGGAGCACATGGTCTTCTCCGGGCTGCGGGACATGAAGGACGACCGGATCACGGTGATCGTCACGCACCGGATGGAGAACTGCCGCCTCGCCGACCGGATCATCGTCCTCGATGCCGGCCGGATCACGGAGCAGGGCACGTACGAGGAACTGGTCCGTCTGGACGGCTCGTTCGCCGAGCTCGTACGCCTCTCGCAGGACCGGTAGGCCGCACGGGCGACGGCAGTGGCCGGCTCGCGGCGCGCGGGTACGCCGCCACCGGGCCGCAGGCCGTCGCCCTCGCCGGGCCCGCCGCCGACATCGCCTTCAGCCGTCGGGGGCGATCAGCGCCCGCGCCTCGCGGCGGGCCTGTGCCAGCCAGGCCGTGCGCTCCTGCGCCGTGGAGCCGGTGACGGTCCGGAACACCGTACGGCGGACGTCGGTCACCCCCACGTACGGCAGGACGCAGGCGGACCACACCCGCCCCAGCGGATCCCCGAACTCTCCGGCCTCGCGCTCCCCGGGGGTGTCGGAGGTGTTCAGCACCAGCGCCCGGCCGGCCCGCAGCAGGCCCGCCGGCTCGCCGTCCGCCTGCCCGAGCTTGTACGCCACGCCCGGCACCAGCACCCGCTGCACCCAGCCGGCCAGCACGGCCGGCGGCATGCCCCACCAGTTGGGGTGGACGAAGACGAGCGCGTCGAGCGTCGCCACTTCGGCACGGTGCCGCGCCACCACCGGGTCCGTCGACGCCGCCGCGACGTCGACCGTCCCGGTCTCGTCGGCGGTCAGCACCGGGGGGAAACCCTGCGCGCACAGGTCGTGCGCGCAGACCTCGCACCCCGCCGCCGCCAGGGTGTGCGTCACCTCCTCGAACAGTGCGTGGTTGAAACTCCCCGCCCGGGGGTGCGCCAGGTAGACCCCGACCTTCACGTCCGTCAACTCCCTTGATGCCCAAGGAGATCCGTCGCGGATCACTGGCGCAACCGTACCGGGGCGTCGGCAGGCGGTCGGCGCCGGCGGTCGCACACCTTCTGACCAGGCGTTCCTCTTGATCAAGTCGCCCGTTCGGGCGAGGCACCGCTAGCATCGGAGCCGTTCGAGCCACGTGGGGGAATCCGTTCCAGACGGGAGTCCGACCTGATGGCCACACCACGTCGTATCGCTCGCATCCTCGCCACCGGCGCCCTGTCCGCAGCCCTGCTGACCGGCGGAGGGCTCGCGGCCACGGCCGCGGCCACGTCCGCCGCCGCGGCGACGCCGGCTCCATCGCCTTCCGGGGAGCTCAGCCTCACGGCCACGCCGACCGAGGTGAAGGCCGGCGAGAAGGTCACGTTCACCGGCCGCACCAAGGGCCTGCCGATCGGCACGAAGGTGGTCCTGCAGCACAAGAACGGCTCCAAGTGGACCACCCTCCACGCCAACACCCTGGTCAAGCAGGGCTCCAGCTTCTCCTTCGACAACACCTTCAAGAACAAGGGCAAGGAGGAGCTGCGCGTGACGGCCGGCAACTGGTCCTCACCCTCCACGACCGTCATCATCCACTGACGGCCCCACCGAAGGGCCAGGCCCACGCTCCTTCGCGCTCCCCTCCATATGGCGCAACGGTCGTTGAGCAGCACTGACCATGATCAATAGCCTGCCTCCCGACGCGTGACATCGCGTCTGTCGGAGGGAAGGCGAACGATCCCCAGTGAAGCTCCCGATGTTGAAGCGCGCGGCCTGGCCCGCCGTGGCGACCGCCCTGATGACGCTGCTCGGCACCACCTCGGTCGGTGCGGCCGACGCATGGCGGAAGGTGGGCGACGACGCCCGCAGCGGTGTCAGCGGCATCGCGTTCGAAGACCGCACCGCGGACGGAACCGGGGTGCACGCCCTGGTCGTGCACGACAACGCGCCGACCGGGCAGCAGCGCCTGTCCCGGGTCACCCACGGGGAGGGCTCCGACAGCACCTCCCCGATCACCTGGGACGGGCCGGAGCCTTCCGACCTGGAGGCGATCGAAGCCATCCCCCGGATGCCCTCCGAGTACCTGGCGCTGGCCAGTCGCGGCATCGTCTACCGTCTGAAGGTCGTCGGCAGCACGGCGACGGTCGTCGACTACGCGCCGCTGCCGGCGATCGGGGAGGGCGACGACTTCGAGGGCTTCGCGCTCGTGTCCCAGAACGGGAACCTCGCCGCCCTGTGGGCCGATCGCGGAGCGGGTGCGGATCGTCCTGCCACGCTCTACGCGGCGCCGCTCTCGTTCGCGCCCTGGGGGCAGCCGCAGTTCGGCAGCGTGACCCGTCGCGTCTACCGGGCGGCGTATCCGAACGACACCGCGACGCGGCACATCTCCGACATCTCGGTGACCGACTCCGGTCGGATCATCGTGAGTTCGGCGGCGGGCGCGGGCGATGACGGACCGTTCGACTCGGCGGTGAGCGAGGCGGGCCGGGTGACCGTGTCGGCGACCGGCCGGGTACGGGTCTCGCTCGCGGCGTCCCCCACGGTGCTCGGGACCTTCCCGCAGTACAAGATCGAGGGGGTGGAGTGCCTGGCGGGCTCCGGCGACGCCCTTCTCGCCACCGACGACGAGAACCTCGGCGGGTACGTACGGACCATGCCGTTCTGCGGGGCCTGACCACCGGTCGGGTACCCGGGTGAGGGGCACGCCCGGTTCGCCCCGGAGAGCCGGCGGGGCGAACCGGAACGCCGTGCCCCGGACCGGCTCGCCGCGCGACCGGCGCGGCCCGGGCCTACGCTGGTGATTGCTGTCCGTGCCCTGGGCGACGGGAGGGCGTTCCGTGAAGCCAACCCACATCCGGCTGCGCCGGGCCTGCGTGGCTGCCGCCGCCGCAGGCGTGCTCGTCGGACCGGCCGCCGCGGTCTGCGCCGCACACGGGGCGGCAACCGCCCCGGCGGTGTCCGCCCCCTCCCCCACTCCCGTCACCCCCACCCCTGACACCGGCGCGGGCTTCCCGCGGCTCACGCCAGCCGTCGCGGCGCGACTGGACGCGGCGGTGCGTCAGGTCATGCGCGAGACGAAGGTGCCGGGTGTGACCGTGGGACTGTGGGCCCCCGGCAAGGGGAGCTACGTGAAGACGTTCGGCGTGGCCGACAAGGCGACGCGCGCGCCCATGGCGACCGACCTCCACGTACGCATAGGCAGTGAGACCAAGACGTTCACGGTCACCGCCCTCCTCCAGCTGGTCGACCAGAAGAAGATCGGCCTCGACGAGCCCATCGGCAAGTACGTCAAGGGCGTTCCGAACGGGGACCGCATCACCCTGCGCCAACTGGCCGGCATGCGCAGCGGGCTCTTCAACTACAGCCTGGACGGGGACTTCATCAAGAAGCTCCAGGCCGATCCGGAACAGAACTTCACACCCCGGCAGTTGCTCGACTACGCGTTCAAGCACCCCGTGCAGTTCCCGCCGGGCGCACGGTTCGACTACTCCAACACCAACCTGATCCTGCTCGGCCTGGTGGTGGAGAAGGTCACCGGTCGGCCGCTCCACGAGGTCATCACGGAGAAGGTCCTGGCACCGGCCGGACTCCGCCACACGGTCTTCCCCACGAGTGCGGCCCTCCCGGATCCGTACGCGCACGGCTACACCGATCAGACGGCCTCGGGCAAGATCGAGGACTCCACCCACTGGAACCCCTCGTGGGCCTGGGCAGCCGGAGCGATGGTCTCCGACCTGCAGGACCTGCGCAGCTGGGCCCGCACCCTCGCCACCGGCGGGCTGCTGACGCCCGCGACCCAGGCCGAGCGGCTGAAGACCACCCCGATGGACCTTCCCGGCGACGGCTACGGGCTGGGCATCTTCAACGTCCAGGGTTGGATCGGTCACAACGGTTCGATTCCCGGGTACGAGGTCCTGCCGGTCTACCTTCCGCAGGCCCAGGCGACCATGGTCATCCTCCTCAACACCGACGACCAATACGAGAACCAGGAGCCCAGCACGCTCTTCGGCCAGGCGGTCACCTCCATCGTGACCCCCGACCACGTGTACCCCGGCCACGAACCGCCCGCTCCCGGAACCCGCTGACCGCACCCGGCGCACGGCTCGCTCGCGCGCGTGCCCGGGTGCGGCGGGCGTCAGCTCCGGCCGGCGTCGAGGGCGCTGTCCGGGATCATCCAGGAGCCGTGGATGCCGGCGGTGACGCGGCGCGGCAGGTGGACGGCGGCGATCCGGTCGAGGCCCGAGGCGTCGAGGACCAGCAGCCGGGAGGCGTTCTGCTTCAGGTCAGAGACGACGGTGAGCAGGTAGCCGTCGTCCTCGCGGGTGCCGCCGGCGGCAGGTACGAAGACGGCCTCACCGGGCAGCCGGGCATCGCCGACCTCGTGGACCTGGCGGCTCCCCCTGGCACGGTCGTACTTCACCACTCACGGCCGCGGTGCCCGGCAGGTCGAACCGCCCGGTGTCCGCAGCGGGCGCCGGGGTACGAGGGCCGCCACTGCGGCCAGGACGACGGACGCCCCGACGGCGACGGCGTGGAAGATCCAGGACCAGCCCCAGGCCTGTGTGAGGACGCCGCCCAGGAGGACCCCGGCCGCGCCGCCGGCTCCGGCCACCGCGCCCCACACCCCCAGTGCCCTGCCGGCCCGGGGCCGGGCGGAAACAGGTCCATCGTCAGCGCGAGCGCGGCCGGGGCGATCGCGGCTGCGCCGAGGCCCTGTACGGCGCGAGCGGCAATGAGAGCGGTGGAGGTGGTCGCGAGGCCGGCAGCCAAGGACGCGGCCGCGAAGAGCCCGAGGCCGGCGAGCAGGACGCGACGACGGCCCAGGAGGTCCGCCGCGCGGCCGCCCGCCAACAGCAGTGCGCCGAACGCGAGACCGTAGGCGTTGACCACCCACGTGGTGCCGCTGTCGGACAGGCCGACGCCGGACCGGATCTGGGGCAGGGCCACGTTCACGATCGAGGTGGCGAGCATCCGCCCGCTCGCCGCCGGCTCCCGGTTCGGACGCGCTGGTCTCGGCGCGCTAACTGCCCCGCCAGTGGCTCACCTTGGCCCGCTTCCTATCATCTGTTGGATCCCGGGCTGCCGATGGGGACGGTGCGTCGCCGCCGGCAGTGGGAGTGAACACGAGGAAAGGCAACAGGACTTGGGATTCACCGCTAAGTATCGAATACCTCTGGTCGCCGCGTGTGCCGTGGTGGCCGCCGCGGGCGGTCTGCTGGCCCCCACCGCCTTCGGCACCGAGGACACCGGCGCCGTGGCCTCCGCCGGCGCCGATCCGTCCGCCGCACCCGAGGAAGCGGCGCTGCCGCAGGGGGAGGCGCCCGAGGCGGCGGACGGCGACGCCGCCGTCTCCGCCGACGATCACACCCCCTTCAGCAACGGGGTCATGAGCATCGGCGGCGGCCGCACGGCTGCCGCCCCCCGGACAGCCGCGGCCGCCGCGGCCACTCCCCCGCAGGGCGAGGGATGGAAGCTGTCGGGGGCCACCAAGTGGCTGGCCACCGGCTACACGATCAAGTTCTACGACCAGAAGTCCGCCGACTGGCTGGCCCCGTACGCCAAGGCGACGGCGGCCGACCTCCAGCGCATCACGAACCTCCCCGTCACCGTCGACACCCACCCCGTGGGCTGGGACTACGCCCGGCCGCGGGGCGAGGTGGTCATGGGCGTGGCGCACCGGCCCTGCGTGCCGCCGGCGGGCGAGGGCAGCATGGGCAGCACCGGGTGGAAGGTGGTCCGCGACGGGTCCGGCACCGCGAACCTGAGCTGCGGCTTCACCGCCTCCTCCCTCGCGGACACGGTGACCAGCGGCCACGCCTACATCGACGACGAGTTCTTCACCACGGCCGGCAAGCCCACCGCGGCCATGGGCGAGGCCATCATGCGCAACCACGTCAGCCACGAGATCGGGCACACGCTGGGCCTGACCCACGCGAACCGCAGCCTCACCAAGGGCGACTGCGTCAAGGGCACCGACTCGGGCGAGTTCCCCGTCATGTGCACGCCGACGTACGCGTACAAGGACAAGCGGGCGGGCACGTACGTCCAGCAGTTCGACGTGCAGGGGCTCCGCCTCCTCGCGGCCGGCGCCGGTGCGACGCTCTCCCCTCAGGGCAAGGTCTCCGGTCTCGGCGGCAAGTGCCTCGACGTCAAGGGAGGCAAGGCGGAGAACGGCACCCAGATCCAGCTGTACACGTGCAACGGCTCCGTCGCGCAGTCCTGGATCCTGGGGAAGGACGGTACGTTCCGCGCACTCGGAAAGTGCCTCGACAACTCGCGGAACCTGGGCACCGACGGCAACAAGATCTCGCTCTACGACTGCAACGGCACCGCCGCCCAGCGGTGGTCGGTCAACGCCAAGGGCCAGATCGTGCACACCGCCTCGGGCAAGGTCCTCGATGTCACCGGCGGCTCGACCGCCAACGGCACCGTGGTCCAGCTCTACACGGCGAACACCAACAAGCGGCAGGTCTGGGTGACCCCCAAGTAGCCCGTACGCAGAGGTGAGCCGGCGGGTACGCGCGCGCGTCGAACGGCGCGTACCCGCCGCGCTCGGCGTCACTGGGAGGGGGAGAGGTTGCGGAAGGGGGAGTACCCACCCCTTGCCACTCTTAACTTATAGCGCACAGGGGGGCTTGCGGCAAGGCCCCCGTGCTACCGCAGAATCGCTCCTCGTAGCCAGAAGCAGCGGATTAGGAGATGCACGGGGTGCCTGTGTTGACAACGAAGACCACCAGCGCGTTCGACCTCCCCGACCACCTCTCCCCCAAGGCCGACCCAGCCCTGATCGCCCGCGACGAGCAGCATTTCGCGGCCCTCGCCCACAGCCTGGAGCAGGCCGTCGCCGAGCTGTCCGACAGCCTCGACGAGCTGCGCAGGGCGCCGGGCGGCCTGGGCCGGGAGGCGATGGAACGGGACAGCGAGATCCACCGGCTGACCTCCCGGCTGCGCGCCCTGCGCCGCTTCGGACTGGACCTGTGCCTCGGCCGCATCGTCGGCGCGGACGACCCCGAGCCCGTCTACATCGGACGGCTCGGCCTCACCGACGGCGCCGGGCGCCGGCTCCTGATCGACTGGCGCTCCCCCGCCGCCGAACCGTTCTTCGCCGCGACCCACGCCGACCCGATGGGGTTGGCGAGCCGCCGCAGGTACCGCTGGACCGGCGGCCGGATCGGCGACTACTGGGACGAGGTGTTCACGGCCGACGGGTTCGAAGGGCACGCCGCGCTCGACGACCAGTCCGCCTTCATCGCCAGCCTGGGCAGCACCCGTTCGCCCCGGATGCGGGACGTGCTCGGGACCATCCAGGCCGACCAGGACGCCATCATCCGCGCGGGTTCCCGCGGCGCCCTCGTCGTCGACGGCGGTCCGGGAACGGGCAAGACCGTCGTGGCCCTGCACCGCACCGCCCACCTCCTCTACTCCGACCCGCGCCTGGGACACCGTCGCGGCGGCGTCCTGTTCGTCGGTCCGCACCAGCCGTACCTGAACTACGTCGCCGACGTCCTCCCCAGCCTCGGCGAGGAGGGCGTACAGACCTGCACCGTGCGCGACCTGCTCCCCGAGGGAGCGGGAGCCCGGGTCGAGACCGACCCCGACGTGGCGCTCCTGAAGTCGACCGCGGACATGGTGAAGGCGATCGAGAAGGCCGTCAGGATCTACGAGGAGCCGCCCACCGAAGGCATGACGGTGTCCACCCCCTGGGCCGAGCTGTGGCTGAGCCCCGCCGACTGGACCGAGGCGTTCGAAGAGGCGGCCGGCGTCCCGCACAACGAGGCGCGCGAGCAGATCTGGGACGGGCTGCTCACGATCCTGATGGACAAGCTCGACGACGATGACGACGAGGTCTCGCCCGACCGGCTCCGGAGGGCGCTGCTGCACGACGAGGAGCTGGTCACGACCCTCAACCGCGCGTGGCCGCTGCTCGATGCGGCCGACCTCGTCGGAGACCTGTGGTCGGTGCCCGCCTACCTGCGGCTGTGCGCCCCCTGGCTCGACCGCGAGGACGTACGGAAGCTGCAGCGCGCGGACGCGCAGGCCTGGACAGTGTCCGACCTGCCGCTCCTCGACGCGGCGCGGCAGCGGCTGGGCGACCCGGAGGCGGCCCGGCGCAAGCACCGGTACGACGCGGCCGTCGCCGCCGAACGCGAACGCATGGCCGGCGTCATCGACGACATCCTCGCGGCCGCCGACTTCAACTCGGCCGGCGACGACAGCGAGGGCGCGGTGAGGATGCTGCGCGGCCGGGACCTCCAGGACAGTCTGGTCGACGAGAGCGCCCTGCCGAGCGCCGACCCGGACCGGCTCGCCGGTCCGTTCGCACACATCGTCGTGGACGAGGCCCAGGAACTGACCGACGCGGAGTGGCAGATGCTGCTGCTGCGCTGCCCGTCCCGGAGCTTCACGATCGTCGGTGACCGGGCGCAGGCCAGGCACGGGTTCACGGAGTCGTGGCGGGAGCGGCTGGAGCGGGTCGGGCTCGACCGGATCGAGGTGGCCTCCCTGAGCATCAACTACCGCACGCCGGAAGAGGTCATGGCAGAGGCGGAGCCGGTCATCCGGGCCGTACTGCCCGATGCCAACGTGCCGACTTCCATCCGCGGCAGCGGTATTCCCGTCGTGCACGGATCCGTCGCGGATCTGGACTCCGTCCTCGACACGTGGCTCGCCGCGAATGCCGACGGGACCGCCTGCGTCATCGGCGATCCCTCCTTCCGGGCGACGTCCCGCGTCCGGTCGCTGACCCCGGGGCTGTCGAAGGGCCTGGAGTTCGACCTGGTCGTCCTCGTCGACCCGGAGGCGTTCGGCGAGGGCGTCGAGGGAGCGGTCGACCGCTATGTGGCGATGACCCGGGCGACCCGGCGGCTCGTCGTCCTCACGAGTTCCTGAGGCCCGCGGGCGGCCCCGCCGTGCGCTGCGGGACGGGGGCCGCCGGGGGTGCTGCCCGCGTCGCGCCCGGTACGTCAGCAGGTGCCCGGCGGGCGCAGCATGAAGACGTCGACCGTGTCCTCGGCCACCGCGGTGAAGCCGTGCCGCTCGTACAGCCGTTGGGCGGCGCTGCCCTGCAGGACGTTCAGGCGCACGGGCACGCCTTCACGGTCGGTGCGCCGCAGCAGAGAGCGCAGGACGGCCGATCCGAGGCCTCGGCCGTGCAGGCCCGGTGCGAGATAGAAGTGCTCCAGCCACCAGCCTTCCTCGGCCGGGCGCAGGGTGACGCTGCCCGCGGAGGCCCCCTCGGCCACGATGACCGACGTGTACTGCGGGGAGAAGGAATCCCGCAGCCGCTGCCGGACCCGGTGTTCGTCGAACCGGCCCAGCCGCTCCAGGTCCGGGCGCATCACGATCGCCCTCAGCTCGACGATCGTCTCGACGTCCGCCGGTCCGGCGGAACGCAGGGACCATTGCACGGGACGGCCCGACCGCGCCTGCGGCACCTGCCGGACCGGCCGTATCCCGTCCGCCTTCGTACTCGCGTTCATGGCGGCAGTATCTCAGCGGGCCGCCGGCTCCTTGGGCCGGGTCCGGGCCGCGCGGACGAACGGCAGGTCCCGGTCGGCCACGCGGGCCAGCGGGCCCGCGGCGCGGAGTACGACGTCGAGGACGGCGTCGGGCTCGGCCGCGTAGCAGTGCGCGAACCACGGCATGTTGGCCTCGACGACCGCCCAGCCGCCGTCGGTGAGCCGGCCGACGTCGACGCACACGGCGCTGGGCAGCCCGTCGGCCGTGGCTTCGAGCACCTCGCGGGCGAAGGCTCGGGCGGGCGCGTCCAGCGGTGCGGGATCGGGGCGCCCGTACACGGCGTAGCGGCTGCCGGCGGCGACGGCCCCGTCGAGCACGAACAGCCTGTACTCGGCCGCGAACTCCACGACGCCGCTGACGAGTACCGGGGTGGCCGCGTCGAGGGCGGCCGGCAGTGCGCTGCCGTCCTCGTACACCGCGGCCGGGAGCCGGTCGATCTTGGCGGAGGGCGGTTTGACGAAAGCGGGGTCCCGCAGGGACCGGGCTTCGGCGAGCGTCGTGAGGCGCACGGAGCGCCGCAGGAGAGGAGGCGGCACCGTCGCCAGCCAGTCGTCGGCGGGTTCGAGGAGCCCGAGGCCGAGCCGGCCGGCGAGGACGTCGGCGGCGAGCGGGCCTCCGTACCAGTACGTCTCGCGGCCCTCGGCCCGCTCGGCGTGGGCGACGACGTCGTGTCCGCGCCACGCCGCCGCCTGCGCGAGGAGTTCCGCCGTGGTGGTGCGGGGCGGGTTCACGAGCAGGGTGGGCGCGGCGCGGTCATCCATGCCGGCGAGCGTACAAGGGGACCGCGGGGGGCCGCTCGGACCATGGGGCCGGGGGGCCAAGTCGCGCGCCGGGCGGCCGGGCGCTCCTTCTGCCCGTCCACCACGCCCCGTTCCAGGAGGCGTCATCGGGTCCTGGGTCACCTCATGCCCGCGCGTTCCTCGCGCGCGAGGAGCCGGCGGATACCGTATCCGCGGATCCTCAGCCTCCTCACCGCATGTTCACCGTTGCCTCATGCCACTGCGGAACGGAACGTGACACGGTGGACACGTAGGGCAGTCGGCAAGGGCAACTCGGAGGGGATCCCATGCACCTCGTACGACAGAAGACGGTTCGGTCGGTGACACCCGCACGGCGCCGGTCGGCGACGGTGGCGGCGGCTCTCACGGCGGCCTCCGCCATGGCGCTGGTGACCGCTGCGCCGGCGAGCGCCGAGGTCAAGGCCACGTGCGGAACCTACATCTGCGTGGCCACCGCGTACCAGGGGCGTGACTACGTCCAGGACATCACCGTCACCACCAGGGACGGGCTGCCCGGGACACTGCGGGCCTTCGTCGGCGACTACCGGAACAGCAAGGCCGGCGTTTCGCAGGCCCGGTTCGTGGTCAACCGCGAGTTCAGGGCGTACCCGCGGCTGGCGATCTGCGGTGGTCTGGATCGCAGTGGCAGGGTGATCGAGAACCACTGCGTCCTGATCCCCTGACGGGTCCCGGTGGGGGCGGCGCTGCGCCGTGCGGCGCCGTCCCGCCCGGCCGCCGGGCTGGGAAGATGGCCGCATGGAACGTGTGACGGGAATCGGTGGTTACTTCATGCGGGCGGCCGATCCGGCGGCCCTGAACGCCTGGTATCGCGAGTGCTTGGGCCTGGACGCCGATGAGCACGGCCTGTGGCGGCAGGGAGCCGGACCCACGGTGTTCGCGACGTTCGAGTCCGGGACCGACTACTTCGGGTCCGGCGCCCAGCAGACCATGCTCAACTTCCGGGTCCGCGATCTGGACGCGATGCTCGCGCAATTGCGTGCCAAGGGCGCGGACGTGGCCGAGGAGACGCAGGACATGGAGGGTGTGGGCCGGTTCGGCTGGGTCACCGATCCCGAGGGCAACCGGGTCGAGTTGTGGGAGCCCGCCCAGGATCCGGCCTAGGGTCCCTCCCCGGGTCCGCCCGGTTCGCTCCGGGTCCCGCCCCGGGTCCCGCCCCGGGGCTCGCGGCCCCGGGTGCCCGGCGGGGCGGGCGGGCGCATGCTGGTGGGAGGGGGCGCCGGGGGCTGTGGACGGGACGGGTTCATGGGCGTGGGCAACGTGGGATCCGGCTCGCCCCGCCGGCGGCTGTTCTCGGGCCGGGACCGGGCGGTCATCGCCGCAGCCTCGCTGTCGATGCTCCTCGTCCAGATGGACTGGTTCGCCCTCAACCTGATGCTGCCCGTGATCGCCCGGGACTTCTCCACACCGACCACCGATCTGCAGTGGCTGGTCAGCGGCTACATGCTGACCCTGGGCGCGCTGATGATCACGGGCGGCAGGGCGGCCGACGTCCACGGACGCCGCACCGTCATCGTCTGGGGCCTGGTCGGCTTCGCCATGGTGTCCGTCGTGTGCGCCGCCGCGCAGAACGAGGTCTGGCTGGTCGTGGGCCGGGTGGTGCAGGGGGCCACGGCCGCGATGGTCTTCCCCGTCGCCGTGGCGGTCGTCACCGCCTACTTCCGCGACGACCGGCAGGGCCGCGCGGTGGGTACGGTGCTGGCCTTCAGCGCGATCGGCACCGCACTCGGTCCGTTCGTGGGCGGCGCATTCGCCGAGCACGTCAGCTGGCGGGCGGTGTTCCTGCTGAACGTGCCCTTCTGCGCGGTCGCGGCCCTCCTGATGCTGCGGTTCGTCACCGACACCCGCGACGAGGAGGCCGGTCACGGCCTGGACCTGCCGGGAGCCGTCACCGTGGCGGCCGGTCTCAGCGCCATCATGATCGCGGTCGACCAGGGCGGCCACTGGGGCTGGGCCTCCGCGGCGACGCTGGCCTGCCTCGCCGCCGGAGCGCTCCTGCTGGTCCTGTTCGTGCTGATCGAGCGCCGCACTCCCGAGCCGCTGCTGGACCTGTCCCTGCTGCGCAACAGGCCGTTCGTGACGGTCACCCTGGCCGGCTCCGTGTCCAACATCGTGTACTGCCTGGTGGCGGTCCTCTCCGCGCTCTACCTCCAGCAGGCCCGCGGCCTCTCCCCGCTGGAGGCGGGGCTGGTCTTCCTCGCCCTGTCCGTCGGCGCCGGGGCGGCCAGCTACTGGTCCGGCCACCTCGCCCAGCGCCGTCGGCCGGAAACGCTGATGGCGGGCGGGATGCTGCTGAGCGGCGTGGGCCTCCTGGTGCTGACCTGGACGGAACCTCTCGCGCTGTACACGGCCGTCTTCGCGGTCGTGGGTTTCGGAATCGGCCTCGGCTGGGCGCTGACGAACGTGGCCACCCAGTCGTACGTCCCTGCGAGCCGCCTCGCCGCTGCCTCCGGACTGGTGCTGACGTCGCTGGTCCTCCTGGGCGCGATGGCCGTGGCGGTGGCGGCGACCGTTCTGGAGGTCCTGAGCGGCTCGGAACAGCAGGCGGCGTCGGACGGACCGGCCATCGAGAGCGTGCTGCGCGTCGCGGCGCTCCTCTCGCTCGCGGGCGCGGCCGGCCTGCTCCCGCTGATCCGCAGGCAGCGGGCGCCGGGCACCGCCCCGACCGTCAACCTGCCCTCGCTCTGACGCCCCACCGAACGCCCGTTACAAACCCTGAACCCATTCGGCTCAGAGCGGGTCGGGCGCACGCCGGGGCGGGCGTCGACGAAGGAAGGCTCCGTCTCCAAGCCTCCCACGGCCTGCATCGCGCGCCCCCGCGATCCGCGTCAGCACGGCCTTGACAGGTGCCCGATACAAGCAAGAGTCACGGGTATGTCTGCATTGGGCAACACGACCCGTGTTGGTGGCGTTTGGTGGTGGTTGGGGGGCCAGAGTGTGCCTCCTCGGCAAGACGCCGGGAACTGTTCGGACCCCACCCGCCTTCACGGCCGGGGAGGGCCGCTGTCAGCTGAAGGGGTCATCTCCATGTCTGCTTCTCTCGCCACCCGCCGGGTCGTCTCCGCGTTCCTGGCCGCAGGCGCCCTGGTCGCCGCCGCCGCCCTGCCGGCGGCCGCCGCCGACAACCACGGGCGCGACCACCGGGGCGCGCAGTCCTCGATCGTCATCGGCGACGTCCAGTACGACAGCCCCGGTCGCAACGACCGCTCCGCCCGCGCCCTGAACGGGGAGTGGGTCGAGGTGAAGAACACCGGCCGCCACAGCGTCAACCTGCGCGGCTTCACCCTCACGGACCGTCAGGGCAACCGCTACCAGTTCAAGGACTTCCGCCTGGACGGCCGCTCCAGCGTCAAGGTCCACACCGGCCAGGGCCGTGACACCCGCCACGACGTCTACCAGGACCGCCACCACCAGGTGTGGGACGAGCGCGACAGCGCCACGCTCCGCGACAACCGCGGCAACGTCCTCGACTCCGACTCCTGGGACGGCCGCCGCCACCACCGCAACGGCTGAGCCGTCCCGCCCCTGACGGGGTGACCGGGACGGCGGCACACCGAAGACCGTGTGGACCGCCGGCCCGCCACGAGCGGCGTGCCGCGGCCGTCCGGCCGCGGCACGCCGCTCAAGCCTGTGCGGAGGCCGACGGGCTCACGCTCGGCTTCGGCGTGTTCTGGCCGCGCTGCGGCAGCAGGGCCTTGCAGGTCTCGAAGGCCTGAGCCGACTGCGGGTCGGAGGTGGGGAAACCCCTCGCGCCCGGCGCGTTCGGGGTGGCCGACGGCAGCGCCACGCCGTGGTCCTTGAGGCAGCTGGTGAACGCCTTCATGGCGCTGCCGTCGCCGCCACCGGGGCCGCCGCCGCGCCCGTTGAACTGCGGGCGCAGATCCGCGCACGCCCGGGCCGCCTCGTTGCGCTGCGGGTCGGCCGACGCCCTGCGCCCAGGGCCTCCCGACGCGCCGCCCCAGCCGCCGGCACCGGGCCCTCGCGTGCTGGTCGGGCGCGGAGCCGTCGTGACACCGTGCTGGGCCAGGCACTGGCGGTACGCGTCCATGGCCTTCGCGTCCGGTGACGGCGCCGCCGAGGCGGAGGTGGCGGCGGAGGCCGCCGCATTCGCGGCGCCCGCGCCGGATGAGCAGCCCGCGAGCAGCAGCCCGCACGCCGCGAGGGCCACGGCGGTCAGCGCGGCGGTCGGCCGGGGCGTGGTCCAGGGCATGTCCGTCGTCTCCTCGGGGCGTCGGCGGCCGACGGCACGGGCGCGTCGGCGACCGCGACTGAACCGTACGGAGATGGGGGCGACCCGACTGTCCCCTGGGAGTTTCCTGACCGTGCGCGGGTCCCCTCGCCCCGGGGGTGGACGGAGTGCGGGCAGTACGCACCGGATCGGGCGCTATGCCCGCTCCGGCGGGGCGGGGCGTTCCCAGGGAACTCCCAGGAAGCTCCCAGAGCCCCCAAAGTGCGGGTGGCCAGGATCCCGCCCATGAAGGTGCTCCCACGGCGGCGCAGGGCCGTCCTGATCAACTCGGTGCTCTCGGTGGCGGTCCTCGCGGGCGCCGGCGGCGCGTACGCGGCGGTGACCAGTGGCGACGGCGGTCCGGCGCGCGGCGGCGCGCGGACCGTCGCGGTCACCAAGGGCACCGTCCTCGCGACCGTGTCCGGCTCGGGGTCACTGAGCTCGCCGAGCGATGCCGGGGTGAACTTCACCACCGGCGGGCGGCTCACCGAGGTCGACGTCAAGCCGGGAGACAAGGTCACCAAGGGACAGCTGCTCGGGAAGGTCGATGCGACCGCCGCGACGGAGACGCTCGCCCAGGCCCGGGCCGCGCTGACAGCGGCCCAGGCGAACGCCACCAAGGCCGAGTCCGGTCAGACGAGTTCGGCCTCGGGCAGCGGATCGTCGTCGACGCGGGGCGGTACCGCGCCGGACCCGACGCCGACCGTGGACCCGGTCCAGGTGGCCCAGGCCCGCGCCCAGCTCACCCAGGCGCAGAACGCCGTGGACGCCGCGCAGCGCGCCGTCGACGGGACCGTACTGCACGCACCGGCGGCCGGAACGGTCGCATCCGTCTCTGCGAAGGTGGGCGACGCGGTCTCCGGTACGAACGGCAGCGGCGCCACGGGCGGCGGCAGCGGCGGTTCCGGCGCCAACTCCGCCTCCGCCAACGCCGCTTCCCCGGCCTCCCTCTCCGGGTTCGTGGTCCTCACCAACCCGTCCGGCATGCAGGTGACGGCGAACTTCTCGGAGGCCGACGCCCTCAAGCTGAAGCCGGGCCAGCCCGCCACGGTCACGCTCAACGCGATGGCGGGCAAGGTCCTCAACGCGCAGGTCCTGTCAGTCAGTTCCCTGCCCACCGGCAGCGGCTCCTCCTCCGGCGGCGGCAACTCGGGCGGCGGGAGCGCCGTGCAGTACGCGGCCGCCCTCACCGTCACGAGCCCCACCGACGACCTGCGCAGCGGTCTCAGCGCCGCGATCCAGGTCGTCGTCGGCGAGGCGTCCGGCGCCCTCTCGGTTCCGACCGCCGCCGTGTCCGGGACCGGTGCGAACCGTACCGTCACCGTGGTCAAGGGGGACGGCACCACCGTCCGGACGCCGGTCACCGTCGGCCTCGAAGGCGACAGCACCGAGCAGATCCTCAGCGGGCTGACCGAGGGCGAGCAGGTGCAGTTGGCCGCGGTGTCCTCGACCGGCAACGGGGGCTTCCCTTCCGGCGCCTTCCCCGGTGGCGCCGGAGCGGGCGCCGCCCGCAACCGCGGGACCGGCGGTGGCGGCCTCCGCACCGGCGGGGGCGGGGGTGGGCGCGGATGACGCCGCCGGTGATCGAGGTGCGCGCGCTGTTCAAGACGTACGGCCACGGCGAGTCCGCCGTACGTGCGCTCGGCGGGCCGCGCGATCCCGCCACGGGCCGCCGACCCGGTATCGAACTCCTCGTGGAACAAGGCGACTTCGTCGCCGTCATGGGCAGCTCGGGTTCGGGCAAGTCGACGCTGATGAACATCCTCGGCTGCCTGGACGTCCCCACGTCGGGCCGCTACCTCCTGGACGGGATCGACGTGGGCGGCCTGGACGAGCACCAGCTCTCGCTGGTCCGCAACCGCAAGATCGGCTTCGTCTTCCAGTCCTTCAACCTGGTGCCCCGCACCAGCGCCGTCGCCCAGGTGGAACTGCCGCTGGCGTACGCCGGGGTGAAGGCCGCGGAGCGGCGCCGGCGCGCGGTGGCCGCGCTCACCCTGGTGGGCCTGGCCGACCGTTTGGACCACCGGCCCAACGAACTCTCCGGCGGCCAGCAGCAGCGCGTGGCCGTGGCCCGCGCCCTCGTCACCGCGCCCGCGATGCTGCTCGCCGACGAACCGACCGGGAATCTGGACAGCCACAGCACCGAGGAGGTCTTGGCCCTCGTGGACAGGCTCAACGCCTCGGGCCGTACCGTCGTCCTGATCACGCACGAGGACGAGGTGGCCCGGCACGCCAAGCGGGTGCTGCGCCTGGTGGACGGGCAGATCGTCGAGGACGTCCGGCAGGCGCCCGTCGGCGGTCCCCCTCCCGCGATGTCCGAGTCGGCGGCGCACGCCGTGGCCGGAGGGCTGCGGTGAACCCGCTCCAGACGCTGCGCTTCGCCCTGGGCGGCCTCGCGGCGAACAAGGTGCGCTCCGCGCTGACGATGCTGGGGGTGCTGATCGGCGTCGCGGCGGTGATCCTGCTCCTGGCCGTGGGCAACGGCTCTTCGCAGGCAGTGAAGGACTCCATCGAGAAGCTCGGCACCAACGCCCTGACCGTCTCCTCCGGCAGCGGCTTCGGAGGCTCGCGCTCCGGCTCCGCCACCGCGAGCGGCACGAAGCCGCTGACCGTCGAGGACGCGCGGGCGCTCGCCGACCCCTCGGCGGCGCCGCACGTCGAGTCGGTCGCGCCCGAGGTCACCACTTCGCAGAGCGCCCTCTACGAGGGCTCCTCGCACACGGTCGGCCAGGTCGTCGGCACGTACCCGGCGTACTTCAAGGCCTCGAACAGCAAGGTGGCCAAGGGCGACTACTTCAGCGGCGACGACGTGCTGGCGTCCCGGAAGGTCGCCGTCATCGGCTCGACGACCGCCGCCGACCTGTTCGGCACCGCCGATCCGGTCGGCAGGAAGATGGTGCTCGGCGGTACGCCGTTCACCGTCGTCGGGGTCCTCGCCGCCAAGGGCGGCACCGGTTTCCAGGACCCGGACGACGTGGTGGTCGCGCCGCTGCCCACCGTGCAGAACGCCTTCACCGGCTTCGGCTCGGTCAGCCAGGTCCTCGTCGAGGCCACGTCCGCGGACGCGACGGCCGCGGCGCAGAGCGAGATCACCACCGTCCTGATGGGGCGGCACGGCATCAAGGACCCGGCCGCCCTCGACTTCCGGGTGTCCAGCCAGGCATCGCTGCTGACCACCCAGGCGTCGACGAACAAGACGTTCACCGTGCTGCTGGGCGCGGTGGCCGCGATCTCCCTGCTGGTCGGAGGCATCGGGATCACCAACATCATGCTGGTCACGGTGACGGAGCGGACCCGTGAGATCGGCATCCGCAAGGCGATCGGGGCGCCCCGGGGCGTCATCCTCGGCCAGTTCCTCGCCGAGTCGACCCTGCTCTCGCTGATCGGCGGCGGGCTCGGCGTCGCGGCCGGGCTGATCGGCTCGCACTTCACCATCGTCGGCATCAAGCCGGTCGTCATACCGGAGTCGGTCGTCGGCGCCTTCGCCATCGCGGTGCTGATCGGGCTGTTCTTCGGCGGGTACCCGGCCAACCGGGCCGCGAGCCTGCGGCCCATCGAAGCACTGCGGCACGAGTGAGCCGACACACGCGGGAACAGGGAGAAGCTGACATGGCACGACGCCGCACAGAACTGGAGAAGCAGCCCGCGGCCGGCGGCGACCGGTACGCGCCGTTCGCCGAGGTGTTCACCTCATCGGCTGCCGGGGAGGACTTCCCGGAGGAGCTGATCGTGGAACACCCCGCCGCGCAGGGCCCCGGCGGCGATCCCGAGGGGATCCTTTCCGAACCCCCGGACACCCGGGACGTCTCGGCGGAGCTCGCCGCCCCGCCCCGGCCGCGGCTGCCCTGGCTGACCCTGCTCCTCTCGGGCGGGGTGGTGGCCGGACTCGCGTTCACCGGGGGCGCCCTGGTCGAGAAGAGCCACCTCCAGGGCTCGCCCGGGGCCGGATCCGGAGGCCGGAACTTCGCGGCCGGGGCGGGCGGCCAAGGACGTACCGGCTCCGCCCAGGCGGGCAACGGGGCCACCGGCCAGGGGCAGGGAGCCACCGGACGGGGCCGCGCCGGAACCGGAGCCGGGACCGGAAGCGGGACCGGAAGCGGGCAGAGCGGCCCTCGGCAGGGCTTCGGCGGAGCGACGGGCGGCCCGGGCGCCGGGGCCGGCGTGACCACCGGTACGGTGAAGCTCGTCGACGGCACCACCCTCTACGTCACCGACGTCCAGGGCAACGTCGTCAAAGTCACCACCGACACCAACACCCAGATCACCCAGGCCAAGAGCGGCAAGGTGTCCGACCTCCAGCCGGGTCAGACCGTCACCGTGCGCGGCAGCCAGACCCCCGCCGGCGATGTCGCCGCGACGACCGTCGCCCAGGGCGGCGCGGGCGGATTCGCAGGCGGCGGATTCACAGGCGCAGGCGGCGGCCGGGGCTGAGCACGAGAGGGAGGACCCCATGGACACGGTCACGCCGCCCGGGGCGAGCCTGCTCGTCGTCGACGACGAGCCGAACATCCGGGAGCTGCTCTCCGCCTCGCTGCGGTTCGTCGGCTTCCGGGTCACCTCGGCGGCGAACGGCGCCGACGCCCTGGCGGCGGTCGCCGAGGAGCGGCCCGACCTGGTGGTGCTCGACGTGATGCTGCCCGACATCAGCGGATTCGCCGTCGTACGCCGTCTGCGCGAGGCGGTCGGCGCCGGCAGCGGATCCGGGGCCGACCACCTGCCGGTGCTGTTCCTCACCGCGAAGGACGGCGTGGACGACAAGATCAGCGGCCTCACGGCCGGCGGCGACGACTACGTCACCAAGCCCTTCAGCCTGGAGGAGCTGATCGCCCGGATCCGCGCGATCCTGCGCCGCACCGGCGCCCCGACGGGTGAGGGCCGCCTGGTCGCGGGCGACCTCGAACTGGATCCGGTGGGCCACCAGGTGCTGCGCGGCGGCCGGCCCGTCTCCCTCTCCCCCACCGAGTTCAAACTGCTCGCGTACCTGATGACCCATGCCGATCGCGTCGTCTCCAAGATGCAGATCCTGGAGCACGTGTGGGCGTACGACTTCGGCGGCGACCTCAGCATCGTCGAGTCGTACATCTCGTACGTGCGCCGCAAGGTGGACTCGGGCGCGGACGGCGCCGTCAAACTCATCCACACCGTGCGCGGCGTCGGGTACGTCCTGCGCCGCCCGCAGAGCTGATGGCGCTGCGGCTCGCGGGCCTCTCGCTGCGCTCCCGGCTCGTGCTGCTCTCGATCGCGCTGGTCGCGCTCGGGCTGGCCGTCAGCGACACCGTCGTCCTCGGCTCGGTGCGCGCGCAGTTGGTGGGGCGGGTGGACCAGCAGCTCGAACGGTACGGGGACTCGGTGGCGTACCGGGTCCGGGCCGAGGGCACCCCGCAGTCGCACCTCGGGCGGCCGGGCGGCGGGCCGGGCCGGGCCTGGCTGCCGAGCCAGTACGTGGTGGCGTTCGCCGACGCCGACGGCAGGGTGTCCGACCAGTTCCGGGAGCCCGTCTCGGCCGGTGATCCGGGCCCGCTGTGGCCTGCGATGGACGGAGCGCAGCTGCGGGCCAGGCTCGGGCGGGCGTTCGAGGTCCCCAGCGACCACGGCGACGGCACCTGGTGGGTGCTGATCGTGCCCGTGGGCAGCGCCGATCCGACCCTGCCCGCCGGGGTCGTGGTGGCGGCCCCGCTGGACGACGTCTCCTCCACCCTGGACCACCTGGCCACCGCCTTCGAGCTCATCGGCGTCGTGGTGTCGGTGCTGCTCGCCGCTGCCGGCTGGTTCGCGGTAGGGGCCGGGCTGCGCCCGCTGCGGCGGATCGAGGAGACCGCGGCGGAGATCTCGGCCGGGCGACCGCTCTCGTACCGGATGCCGGACGCCTCACCGCATACCGAGACCGGTCGGCTGACCAGCGCGCTCAACGGCATGCTCGCGCAGATCGAGTCGGCGTTCGCGGTCCGCGCCGCATCGGAGGAGCAGATGCGGCGCTTCGTCGCCGACGCCAGTCACGAGCTCCGTACGCCGCTGGCCGGTATCCGGGGCTTCGCGGAGCTGTACCGGATGGGCGCGCTCGCCGACGAGGCGGACGTGAAGCGGACGATGGCCCGCATCGAGAGCGAGGCGGTGCGGCTCGGCGGTCTGGTCGAGGACCTGCTGACCCTGGTCCGGATGGACGAGCAGCGCCCCCTGGAGCTGGCCCCGATGGACCTGCGCACCCTCGCCGTGGACGCGCTGCACGACACCCGGGCGCTGGACCCGACGCGCGAGGTGACGCTGACCGGTCCGGGCGGCGTCGGCCCGCCCGGTCCGGCACCGGTGTGCGGCGACGAGGCGCGGCTGCGCCAGGTGATCGCCAACCTGGTCGGCAACGCCGTCGCGCACACGCCGGCGGGTTCGCCGGTGCGCATCGGGGTGGGGAGTGCGGGCGGCGGCGAGGTGATCGAGGTGGCCGACTCCGGTCCGGGCCTCACCCCGGAGCAGGCGGCCCGGGTCTTCGAGAGGTTCTACCGGGTGGACGCCTCCCGGAGCCGGCAGGCGGGCGGCGGGGCGGGGCTCGGCCTGGCGATCGCCTCGGCGCTCGTACGGGCCCACGGCGGCGGTCTGGAACTGGAGACCACGCCGGGCAGCGGAGCCCTCTTCCGCGTCCGCCTGGAGTCCGCCGCCCACTGACGCCAGGTCTGATTCGGACCGCGTCGGGCCGCTTCGGCTACTTCAGGCCGATCTCCTCGCAGGCGGCCCTGTACCTGTCGGTGCAGATCTCGGCGATGGTGTAGACACCGTCCTCGACCACGGTCGACCGGACGTTGCTCTTGGTCAGCGCGACGCCCGGGACGAGCACGGACGGCACGCCCTTGGTGGTCGGGCTGTCGACGATCTGGTTGATCAGGCCGTCGATCTTCTCGCCCTGGGCGAGGGCGACGGCCATCTCCGCGGCGGCTGCGGCCTCGGGGGCGTAGCGCTTGTAGACGGTCATGTACTGCTCGCCCGCCACGATCCGCTGCACGCCGGCGAGTTCGGCGTCCTGGCCGGTGACCGGCGGAAGGGCGGAGACTCCGGCGGCCTTGAGGGCGGAGATGATGCCGCCCGCCATGCCGTCGTTGGCGGAGTAGACGCCGATGATCTTGCCCTTGCCCAGCGCGGAGAGCGCGGCCGCCATGTTGCTGTTGGCGTTCTCGGGCTTCCAGTCGACGGTGTCGTACTCCTTGCCGATGGCCACCTTGCCGTCCAGGACGAAGTGCGCACCGGACTTGAAGCCCTTGGCGTTGGGGTCGGTGACCGAGCCGTTCATCATGACGATCTGGCCGGAGCCGGCCTTGTCGCCGAGCGCCTCCAGCAGGGCCTTGCCCTGGACCTTGCCCACGTCTTCGTTGTCGAAGGAGGTGTAGGCGTCGATCGGGCCTTCGGCGAGGCGGTCGTAGGCGATGACCGGAATACCGGCGTCCTTGGCCTTCTTGACCGAGCCGGCAATGGCCTTCGCGTCCACCGCGTCGATGATGAGGACATTCACCTTACGGGTGATCATCGCCTCGACCTGGGCGTTCTGGGCGGCCGCATCCTGCTTGGCATTGGCGTAGACCACTTGGCCCTTACCGCGCGTGAATTTGGCGATTTCCTTCTCGATCAGCGGCTTGTCGAACTTCTCGTAGCGCGCGGTCTGGTCCTCCGGCAGCAGGAGGCCGACCTTGATGGCCTCGCTCTTGGCGGAGTCGCCGGACCCGGCGCCCTCCGTACTGCCGCAGGCGGTGAGCGAGGCGGATACCGCAGCAGCGGTGACAGCTACGACGACCCGACCGAGATGCGTGTTCACGACGTAAACCTCCATGAGCAGGCCGTGTCCGTGCGGCCGAGATAGACGCAGTCAACTCGGCGCCGACGCCTCCGTCAAGAAGTGAATTGTTAACGTGATGGCAACGTTGCCATCACGCTCCGCATCGACGTAATTCGGTGATTAGCACGCCTTTTCTGCACGATTGACACTGCTGCGAGAGTTCAAGTCATGAAGTGGTACCGGCGGAAAGGCCCGGCGTTCCGAGGAGGCGCCGACGGCGAGCCGTCGACGCCTCCCGTCGTGAATGTCCTCAGTCGCCGGCGGGTCGGCGCACCGGCTCGCGGCGCATCGCCCAGAGGGTCGGGCCGCCGCCCGGGAGTTGGACCTCGCCGAGCACGGTGAACCCGAAGTGCTCGTAGAAGGGGAGGTTGGCCGGCTTGGAGGATTCCAGGTAGACCGGAAGACCGGCCGCGTCGGCCTTGGCGAGGCCCGAGCGCAGGAGGGCGGCTCCGTGGCCCCGGCCCTGGGCGGCGGGATCCGCGCCGACCACGGCCAGATACCAGTGCGGCTCCTGGGGCCCCTCTCCGGCGGCCGCCTCCGCGGCCCGCCGGAACAGGGGAGCCCGGTCGCCCAGGATTTCCGAGAGCTCCTCGATGGTCTCGGCGTCGGGCACGGCCTTGTCCTGCGCGCCCGGCGGAACCCAGAAGGCGGCTGCCGCGTCGGTGTACTCGCAGACGCCGTGGCGCACGTACTGCCGGGTGAAGATCGTGCTGAAGTACCGGCCCAGCCCCGTTTCGCGCGAGGCCTCGTCGGGGAAGAACCAGCGCATCATCGGGTCGTCGTCGAACGCGAGGGCCAGGGTGAGGCCGATCCGTGACGCGTCGTCAATCGTCGCCGTTTTCGGCGTGTTTGTCATCGACATACGGGTCATTCTGCACCCGATGATCTTCGACGCCGGAGCCAGGGCCGGGTGCGCCGCCGGGGCTGCCGGGTTCAGCGGTTGCGGGTCAGGGCCTCCGGGGCGCCCGCCGACTGGGCGCCTTCCGATTCGAGCGTCAGCCGGTCCGCCGACTCCAGCGTCAGCACGTACAGGTTGCCCTGGGGGCAGTCGAAGGAGGCCGCCCGGTCGGTCGGGTGGCTGGTCACCGCCGCGAAGACCGCGGTGTTCCCCTTGATCTGCTGGAGTTTGAGGGCCTCGGTGCAGCCCAGATCACGCCCGGAGGAGACCTCCTTGACGTCACTGACCTGCTTGCCGACGATCTCACCCGCGGCCCCGGCGTTCAGCGTGACCGTGACCGCGAACTCACCCGTCCTCGCCCGGGTGATCCCGTCGGCGTTCGGCGTCCCGGGCCCGGTGCCGGACCACGTGCCGACCCACGCCTGCGGCAAGGACCCGGCCGTGGGCGCTGCGGAGGACGACGGCGCGGGCGAGGACCCGGACGGTGGGTGCGAGGCGGCGGAAGATCCGCCTCGGCGGCCGTCATCGCCGTTCGGCAGCACGATCGCGAGCGTGACGGCCACCGCGAGTGCAGCGGCACCGGCGGCCACCCCGATGACCAGGCGCCGCCCGGAGGCCCACCCGGACCCGCTCGCCGGGGCTGCGGGGGCGAACGGCGGGGGCGGGGGAACCGGCGTCGCTGCGCCGGTCCCCGGGACTGCGGCCGGGACTGGGGCCGGGGCTGCCGGGGCTCCCGTAGGCGGCGGCGACGCGGTCAGCAGTCGCCGGAGCTCGGCCTCCCGGCGGCCGGCTTCCGCGACCAGGGCCGGCGGCGCCGCCGCGCTCCAGTCCCCCTCCGCCGCCGCGCCGAGCCGAGCCCGGACGTCCTCTGCCGCCGGCCGCGCGGCCGGGTCCTTGGCCAGGCAGTCCCGTACCAGCGCGAGGAGCGGTTCCGGCACACCGTCCAGCACGGGCTCGTCGTGCACGATCCGGTAGAGGAGCGCGGGCAGCGACAGCTCCTCGCCGCCCGTCAGGAAGGGACCGCGCCCGGTCGCCGCGTACACGAGGACCGCGGCCAGCGAGAACACGTCGGCCGGCGCCTGTGCCACGGCGCCGATCGCCTGCTCCGGCGCGAGGAAGCCGGGCGTGCCGATGACCGCGCCCGTCTGCGTATGGCGGGGGTCGCGTACGGCGCGGGCGATCCCGAAGTCGATGAGGTAGGGCCGCTCGGGACCGAGCAGCACGTTCGCCGGCTTGATGTCGCGGTGTACGACGCCCGCCGCCCCTACGGTGACCAGCGCGGCCGACAGCTCCCGGGCCAGGCACCACAGGGCCGGTTCCGGCAGCGGCCCGGCGCGGCGGACCCAGTCGCCGAGCGACGGCGCGGCGATGTACTCCGTCGCCAGCCACTGCGGCAGCACCCCCGGCGGGCTGAAGTCCACCACCGAGACCGTCCACGGGCCGCGTACGCGGTCGTTGGTGCGTATCTCACGGGCGAACCGTTCGGCGAAGTCCGGCTCCAGGCTCAGCTCCCGGTGCACGGTCTTGAGGGCCAGCGGTCGGCCGGACGGCGTCCGGGCCAGGAACACCTCGCCCATGCCACCCTCGCCGAGCCGCGCGAGCAGGCGGTACCCGCCGATCTCCGGCAGGTCACCAGGCCGCAAAGACTCCACCGACTCCCCCGTCCCCCACGAACGTCGTACCGGTCCGCGGCGAACGGACCGTCCGGTGGGTCAACTTATCGGACGAGTCCCTGCCGCGAGCGGTGTCCGGTCGGCCCGGCGGCCACCGGACACCGCTCGCGGGGTCAGGAGATGGTGATGAACTTCGCGATGCTCGGGACGCCTTGGGCGTCGAGGGCGAAGAGCATGTAGTTGCCCGGCAGCACCACTCCGGTGTCCGCCGGTACGGACACCGTGTACGCGCCGGTTCCCGTGGCGGTGGAGACGAGGGGGACCCGCCGCTGGTCGTTGTCCGTGGAGTGGGTCGCGGCTGCGGCCCGCATCAGGACGAAGGACGCCACCGGGGCCTGGGTGCTCACCGTCAGCGACGCGCCGGGGGCCGCCCTGGAGGGGACGCCACCGGTGATGGCGGGACGGGGCTTCGGCGATCCGTCCGCGTTGAGCAGGTACGGCGGTGTGAAGACGGCTCCGTCGGCGTGGTTGGTCGCGCAGTCGCCGCACAGGCCGCCGCCGCCCGAGAAGATCCGCCCGTCCGGCAACAGGTTGGCCACGCTGTGGTAGTTGCGCGGGATGGCCATGGTGGCGAGCGGGGTGAAGCGGCCGGTCGCCGGATCCCACAGCTCGGGCGCCAGCACCGACGTCGCGTCGCTGAAGGGCACCGGATAGGCCTGTCCGCCGAAGACGGCCACCTTGCCGTCGGGCAGGACGACGCTGTTGCTGAAGGCGCGGGCG
This sequence comes from Streptomyces sp. NPDC051109, assembly GCF_044455885.1. Classification (NCBI taxonomy): domain Bacteria; kingdom Bacillati; phylum Actinomycetota; class Actinomycetes; order Kitasatosporales; family Streptomycetaceae; genus Streptomyces; species Streptomyces sp. NPDC051109. Next base: position 38,161 of record NZ_JBITFF010000024.1, on the reverse strand, counting down.
TGCTCCATGTCCCCGGTACGGGCGGCCTGCACCTCCTGGCCCCCCGAGACGTTCACGGTGTAGGCGCGCCGGGTGGCCGGGGTCTTCTCGTAGGCGGGCGAGCCGCCGAGGGTGAGCAGTTTCCCGATGTCGTACGCGACGGCGTTGCCGGTCATGGCGTCCTGGCTGTCGGCCCGGGTCCCGGCGGCCGTGATGCCGCCCCGGCCGGTGGTGGAGATCCAGTTCATCTGCCTGCTCGGGCCCAGCTGCAGTACCTTGCCGCCCGAAGTGGCGTACAGCCACATGTGGTTGTCGGCCCGGTAGGGTCCGGCGGGGTCGGCGGTCAACGCCGGTACGGCCGAGACCCCGGGGAGCTGCCGCCACGTACGGGTGTCCGGCGACCAGGCTTCACCGGCCTTGTCGGTGCCCCCCGTTCCGCTCCAGGATCCGCCCAGGACGAAGGCCTCGCCGGTGGAGAGCAGGGTCATGGCCTGGTAGCCGCGGGCGATGTTCATGCTGGTGGTGGCGGACCACTCGTCGGTGGCCGGGTCGTAGATGCTCGCCTTTTCGGCGTTGCTCCCGCCGGTGACGAGCACGCGGCCGTCGGCCAGCATCGCTATGCCGGGACAGAACATGTCGTGGCCGGTGTTGTCGATGCGGCGCTGCGTGACCTTGCCGGTCTTCAGGTCCAGGATCGCGGTCTGGGTGTATCCGTTGCTGCCGCCGAAGCGGTCGACCGCGTACGCGGACCAGGCGAGCAGTTTGTCGCCGGGCAGGGCGGCCGTGGCGACGGGCACCAGGGGGAAGCCGGTTATCCGGTCCCAGGAGCCGTGGACGGCCGGGCTGGCCGGTCCGCTGAGGCGGATCTCCCCGGCCGAGGTCCACGGGCCGCGGGCCCCGGCCTCGGTGGTCACGGTCAGCCGTACGTAGCGCGCGGTCTCGGTACGGATGAAGGTGGCGGTCTTGACCGTGTCGTCGTCGCGCCAGGCGCCCGCGGCGACCGGCGTGCCGAAGGTCGTGCCGTCGGTGCTGGTGGTGACGGTGTAGGCACCGGCCCGGCCGTTGGCCCAGTCCAGGCGGGGGTGGTAGACGAGGGCGGAGACCGCCGCCGTGCGGTGCATGTCGATGGTGATGCTGTGCGGCAGGGGGGTGGGGGCACCCGACCACCTGCTGTGCCAGAGGGTGTTGGCGTTGCCGTCGAGCACGTTGGCCGCCCGGCCGTCCTCGCCGCCGGTCTCCTCGTCACTGGCCGTGGCCGTCCAGCCGGTCCGGGGGAGGTCGACGGTGGCGGCGGGCGTGCCGGGGTCGCCGAGCAGGTTGATCTCGGCGGCCGAGGTCCATGGGCCGCGGCCGCCGGCCTCGGTGACCGCGGTCAGCCGTACGAACCGGGCCCCTTGCGGGGCGAACCCGAGGGTCTTGGCACTGCCGTCGTCCGCGAGCGTGCCCGTGGCCACGGGGCTCGCCGCCGCCCAGTTCTGTCCGTCCGTGCTGACGCTGATGCCGTACTCGCCGATGCGGCCGTTGGCTCCGTCGGTGCGGGGGAGGTAGACGAGTGCCGAGACGACGACGGTGCGGTGCATGTCGATGGTGATGGCGTGGGGCAGCGGGGCGGGGGTGCCGGTCCATTTGCTGTGCCAGATGGTGCCGGTGTTGCCGTCGAGCACGTTGGCCGCGCGCCCGTTCTCACCGGTGGTCTCCTCGTCACCGGCCGTGGCGGTCCAGCCGGTCCGGTCGAGCACCGGAGCCGTGGGCTCCATGGCGTTCGCGGGCGCGACGCCGTGGTGCGGTGACTGCTGCGCGGTCTGCTGGTCGAAGGGAACGGGCGCGGGCCGCGGCCCGGGCGCCCGCCCGGCCGCCGCCGGACCGCCGGCCCCGAGCCATGGCATCAGACCGATCAGCAGTGAGCCGAGGCCGAAGGCTATGAGGAGATGGGAGCGGCGTAACGCGCGGGGAAAGGCGAGGAAGCGTCGCCTGTGCTGCAATCTGACCTCCTGGGGTGAACTGGCGCATACGCCACAGAACATAGGCCAGCGCGCTATGAACTCATCTGAAAGCAGCGAGAGTTGGCGCGAAGCCGCATAGCGGGTGCCAGGCGGGGGCGGTGGCCTGTTCGGCGGGAGGCCCGCTGAACGCGGCCCTGCACCTGGACCCGCCCGTCCGCCTCGACCCGGGTGCTGCCGCGGTGGTGGACGCCGCGGCCGTCTACGCCTCGGCCGACTCAAAAACGGCCCGCCTTCGCGGCGGCCCTGCGCGCCGCCGCGGCACAGCTCCGACAGCCCGTCGTGCGGGGCGGTTCGGCGTTCGCGAGGTTTTTTCGAAGAGGCACCCATCCATGGGCGTCCGCGCTCCGAAGTAGCAGCGAGCCCCTCCCCGGGAGCTCGCTTCACCCCCGTACGATCTGCGGTTCCCCTCCCGGGAGCCGCGGAACAGGAGCGAATGTGACAGCCAAGCGCACTGGTCGCCTCGTGGTACTCGCCGCCGGGCCCGCCGCCGTGTTCCTGACCCTCGGGCTGGCCTGCCCGGCTCTCGCCGCGGAGGGAGGGAAGGCGTACCAGATCGACCTCGCGCAGCTCAACGACTCCGGATCCCGGGGTACCGCCATGCTGAGCCTCAAGGGCAACCAGCTGACCGTGCAGATCCAGTCCGAGGGCATGGTGCCCGGCCAGCCCTCGGCCCAGCACCTGCACGGCTCGACCAAGGGGCACGACTTCACGTGCCCCGACGCCAGTGACGACACCGACCGCGACGGGGTCCTCAGCAACACCGAGGCCACCGTCGACTACGGCGACATCAACATCTCGCTCACCACCTCCGGAGACACCAAGCCGGCCAGCGGTCTCGCCGTGGACCGGATGCCCGTCGCCGACAAGCAGGGCAAGCTCTCGTACAAGCGGACGATCACGGTCGCGCAGGACGTGGTCGACCACATCAAGGACCTGCACATCGTGCAGCACGGTATCGACCGCAACCACAACGGCACGTACGACGTCCAGGGGGCCGGCAAGAGCGAGCTGGACCCGAAGCTGCCCCAGGAGGCGACGGCTCCGACCAACTGCGGAATGGTCATGGGCGCGTCGGTGGGTTCCCTGCCGGTCGGCGGCATCGAGACGGGCGGCGGTGTCGATGCGGGCGCCGGCGCGCCGCAGAGCGCGACCCTGCCGGCCGGGGCGGCCCTCGCCGTGTCCGCGGCGGCGGCCGGCGTGGTGTTCCTCGCACGGCGACGCGCCGCGTCGGCCCCGGTCCGTACGGAGACCAAGGGCGCCGCCGCATGAATGTCGGACGGACCCCCGCTCGGACCGTGCGCCGCGCCCTGGCCGCCGCCACCCTGACCCTCGCCACGCTCGTGCTCGCGGGATGCGCGGGCCAGGGGAGCCCCGCGGCGCCCGCCGCCCCGGCGCGGGCCGCCGCGGGAAGCGATCCGGCCCCGGCGGCATCCGCGAGCGGTCACCACGCTTCCCCGAAGGACGGGGCGCAGGCGCAGCCCGCCCTGGCCCGGTCGGAACCGCAGAAGATCGACATCCCGTCCCTCGGCCTCTCCAGCACCCTCGAGACCTTGCGCCAGAACCCCGACGGAACGATGCAGACCCCGAAGGACCCCGGCCTCGCGGGCTGGTACGAGCCGGGCCCCACGCCCGGTTCCCAGGGCCCGGCCGTGATCGCCGGCCACGTCACGTGGAACGGGGCGGCGGCCGTGTTCGAGAAGCTGAAGACGATGAAGGCCGGTGACACCATCAAGGTGGCCCGGCGCGACGCCAAGACGGCCACGTTCACGGTGGAACGCGTCGCCGAGTACCCGAAGGCCGACTTCCCCACCCTCGAGGTCTACAAGAACCTCGACTACGCAGGCCTCCGCCTGGTCACCTGCGGCGGCGACTTCGACCCGAAGAAGCACTACTACGACAGCAACGTGGTCGTCTTCGCCCGCATGACGGGCACCGCGTAGCCGGCGCATGGTGAACGGCCTCGCATACGCCGCGAAGGACGGCACGCCCCGTGTCGTCCCGATCGGCTTCTTCCGGCTGACGTCGGCGGACTGCCCGCCGCACCGCTCAGACGACGGGCTCTCCGATGCCCAGCAGGTTGCCCTCGCTGTCGCGGAACCAGGCGCCGCGTTCGCCCCGGGCTCCCTTGCTCGGGTAGTTCCCTTCGATCTCGGCGATCCCGCCCTCCGTACGGAACCCGGGAACGTCGACTTCTTCGAAGACCACCCCGCGCCGTCGCAGCTCCGACACGACCGCCTCGATGTCGTCGACCGTCAACGCCATCTGGGTGAAGGTGCCGGGCGAGGCCCCCGTCGACTCGAACAGCACGAACTCCGTGTCCCCGCACCGGTACAGCAGCCCGCCGGGCCGCTCGTCGACGGGCTCCAGACCGAGCCGCTCGGCGTAGAACCGCCGCGCCCGGTCCAGGTCCCGGGCCGGAAGGCGGGTCGCCACGCGTGCGCGGGCCAGGGTGTTCCGGTCGTCAGCGTCCATGCCTCCACTGTGCCGCGAGCCGTGGACGGCCGCGCCCCTCCCCCGCACCGGTGCCCCCGAATGGCCGCGTGGGCCGCGCTCGCGCACCCTGGAAGGATGAAGACCGAAGGGCCCACCACGGCCCGCGGTGCTGTCGCGGGATTCCTGGAGAACCCCGTCATCGGCATGGCTCCGTGGATCATCTTCTCGCTCGTGGTCGGGCCGGGCAGGTTCGAGATCGCGGTCGTACTCGCCCTGGCGACGACGGTGGTGCTGGTCGCGGCCGGGCGGATCATCAACCCGGGCAGTTCGTGGAAACTGCTGGAACTCGCCGACCTGGCCTTCTTCACGGTCCTCGCCGTCGTGGGCATCCTCGCGAGCGACGGCACCCGCCGATGGCTGGAAACGTACGCCGGCGAGGTGTCCAACATCGCGCTCGCCCTGATCGCCTTCGGCTCCATGGCGGTCCGCATGCCGTTCACCCTCCAGTACGCGCGGGAGCGGGTCGATCCGGAGGTCTGGGACACGCCCGCGTTCCTGCGGACCAACTACCTCATCACCGGGGTGTGGGGGCTGGCGTTCCTGGTGGCCGCCATCGCGGGCGCGTACGGGGACCTGGTGCTGCACAACCCGAACAACATCTGGACCGGATGGATCATCCAGATCCTGGCCATCGTGGCGGCCCTGCGCTTCACCGACTGGTACCCGGACGTCGCACGCGCCCGGGCACTGCGCGAGGCGGGCCGGCCCGGCCCGGAGCCGCCGGACCCCGCCGGGATGTTCGTACCCCTGGCGGGACTGCTGGTGCCGATCGGGATCGCCGTCCTGATCTTCGACGGGAACGTGTGGTGGCTCGGCGTGGCCCTGATCGTCGGTGGAGGCGTGCTCACGAAGCGCTTGACCGCGCACCACTGATCCGGGGCCCGCGGAGGCGGGATGCGGGTGTTCGCGGCCCCGACCCGGTCGTGCAGCGGAATCACCGTTGCAGACCGGAAGTTGTGGGGGTGCACGTCGCGGATGCGTGTGGTGTCGATGGCGCACGGGTAGTGCGGGCACGTCGAGCCGATGGTGGGGCTCGCAGCGCAAGTGCGGGCACGCGGCGCGGAGCTGGAGAGGTGCGCGCCGCCCGACTTCCTCCGTCGTGAGGGGAACGGTGACCGGGAAGGCGCCGATGCCCGCGCAGGGACCGCCCGCGTACTCGTCTCCGGCGGATGGGCCGACTTGTCGCTGGTCTACGACCAGGGCGACTGCTTCGCCTCCGGCGAGGTCAACCACCATGTGTGTTCCGCCGGGTGGCCGCCTCGTCTGGCTCCCGAGACCTGCCCACGGGCGAGCGCCCTGGCCGGCGGGATCCGTACCGACGGGCAGCGGGCGCCGCCCGGTTGCCGCTGGACCGGACGGCCGGGTAGAGGGCCGGGGCGCCGGTGTCATGAGGCGGGGGCGGATACGGCCGCCCCGCACGGGTACAGGCGTGGTGTCAGCTGCCCCGGCGCGCTGCGGCTGCACGCGGCGGACGACTGGCACCTGCCCCGGATCCTGCACGACGCCCGCCATGCCCGGCGCAGGCGGGAGCAGGGGCGGAAGGTGACTCGGTCGCCGGGGTGCGGTACGAAGTCCCTCGTGAACGATCAGATCCAGCCCCCGCCCGCACCCGCGACCGTCCGCGTGTTCATCGCCCTCGCCCCGCCCGACGAAGCCAAGGAGGAGCTGGCACGGGAACTACGGCCCTCCTACCGCGCCTACCCGGGCATGCGGTGGAACCGCATCGAGGACTGGCACATCACGCTCGCCTTCCTCGGCGAACTGCCCGTCGCCACGGTCCCGCTCCTGCAGCCGCCGCTCGCCGCCCTCGCGGCGGCGCACCGGCCCCTTGAACTGGCCCTGCGCGGCAGCGGACACTTCGACCAGCGGGTCCTCTGGAGCGGGATCGACGGCGAGATCGAGGGGCTGCACCTGCTCACCTCCCACGTCCGCACCGCCGTCAGGGAGTGCGGCATCGCCTTCGAAGACCGGCCGCTGCGGCCGCACTTGACACTGGCCCGCGCCCGACGCAGCGACCAGTCCAGCACCTTGGAAGTCGCGGCCACGCTCACCGCGTTCGCCGGCCGCACTTGGCCGGCCGCACGCCTGCACCTGGTCGGCAGCAACATAGGCCGCGGCCCCGGCCCGATCCACTACCGCGACATCCGGTCCTGGGAATTCACCGGCAAGCGTTGAGCCCGGACCGGGGCTGCGCCGCCGAATGCCCCCGTATGGAGCACGCCCCGCCCGCCGACGCGGAAAATAACTCATGCGTATAAACTCGGACAATTTTACTCAACTGAGATCCTCGAAGCCGTGTCCGATGGCAGCAACTTCGCGTAGATCAGACAAAACTGGTCCGCCGTCGAAAGCCAATACGCAATGTCACCGACACAGAACCTCAACCGGGGCTGCTTCAGCAACACAATGCGGAGGTATCACGATTGAGCTCCATCAGGATGGACAACCGAAAACGCTCCACCGCCCAGTTGGAGACACGCCGTATCGCCACAGTGCTCACGTTCTCCGTCATAATCTCCCTGGCCAGCTTCACCGGCCCCGCCGCCGAGGCCCAGGCTGCCTCGCCCTACGGCGCCAAGGCCGTCGCGATCGCCGCATCAAAGCGGGGTGCCCCCTACGTGTACGGAGCGACGGGGCCGAGGGAATTCGATTGCTCGGGCCTCACGCTCTACGCCTTCCGAAAGGCCGGCCGGGTGCTTCCCCGCACCGCCGACGAGCAGTACGAACACACTCGCCACATCGGCCGTGTTCAGCGCGTACCGGGCGATCTCGTGTTCTTCCCCGCAGGCGCGACCATAGGACACGTGGGAATCTACGCAGGCCATGACAAGATCTGGCACGCCCCGCGGCCGGGCTCGCGCGTACGCCTCGAACGCATTTGGAGCGGAAACGTCCGCTACACTCGCGCCACCTGAGCGGCAGCTCGGCCTCCTCCGCTGCCTCGCCCTGGAAACCGGGGTCCAGGACCAGCTCCCTCCACGTCGCGGTCCGCCTCCAGACGCGCGTCGTCCCCGACCAGGAAGGCACACGATGGCCGGCCCACCCGCCCCCCGGCACCACTCGCCCCGGTGGAGCGGTGACACCCGCCGCACTCCCCCCTTCGCGGGCAGCGAGCGGGAGACGCTGGAAGCCACCCTGGACTGGTACCGGGAGACCTTCGAGCTCAAGTGCGCCGGCCTGTCCCAGGAGCAGCTGTCCGCGAAGGCCGTGCCGCCGTCCACCCTGTCCCTGCACGGACTGGTACGGCACCTGGCCGGTGTCGAGCGCTGGTGGTTCCGGATCCAGTTCGCCGGCGAGGACGTCCCGATGCTCCACTACTCCGACGACGACCCCGACCAGGACTTCGAGAGCCTGGACGGCGACGCCGCCGAAGCCTTCGCCGTATGGCGGGCGGAGTGCGAGCGGTCCCGGCAGATCACCGCCGCCGCGGTGTCGCCGGACGCCACGGGCATCCGCAAGAGCACCGGCGAGCCGATCTCCCTGCGCCGCATCATGGTGGACATGATCGCGGAATACGCCCGGCACAACGGGCACGCCGACCTGCTGCGCGAGTGCATCGACGGCTCCACGGGGCGGTGAACTGCCCGGCAGACAGCTCCCCTCCCCTGCGGTGAGGGGGGCGGCCGAGCGCGTGGAACGCGGCCCGCTACCGGGCCGCGCCCTCCTCGTGCGGGTGGATGGGGAGCGCCTCCTCGTAGCCGCGGACGGGGAAGGCGAGGCCTCGACCGCGTAGCGGCAGCCGTGGGCGGCAGGGCCGCCGCGCCGTGGCACGCCGACCGCTGCGGCGTCGGCCCGCCGGTGCGCTGCTCATCCGCCCCGACGGCCACATCGGCGTCCGCTGGCGCGACCCCACGGCGGGACTCCACCCTCAGCCACACCGTCACCGTCATCACCGGCTCGGCACCGTCCTGACCACCCCGTACCCGCCCGAAGGCCATGATCGGCGCGCGTGGGCCGGACCGGTCCTTCTCCGCCACGGGCCGAGCCTTCAGCGAGAAAACTCTTGATGCCGCACTAGAATGGCGGGTTGTTCGACGCCGGACCGGAACAACCCGGGCAGACCTGGGCTCCGCCGGCGACCCGGATGTCCCCCCGGGAGCGAGACGCGAGGGCCGATGGCAGCCACACCTGAGCGCGGTGACCTGACCTTGCTCGACGACAGCGACGTGCCCGAGGAGTCCGGCAAATCCGCCCGGTTCTCCGCGGGGCCCGCCGCCCCCACGCGCACCCTCGTCGACATCTTCGAGGCGTCCGTACGGGCGTACCCCGACGAGCCCGCCCTGGACGACGGCTCCGCCCAGCTGACCTACCGGGCGCTGGCCGTCGAGGTCGAACGCCGCCGGCGCGCGCTCGCGGCGGCCGGCGTGGGGCTCGGCGACCGGGTCGGCGTCCGCGTGCCGTCCGGGACCAATGAACTGTATGTGGCCATTCTCGCCGTACTCGCCACGGGCGCCGCCTATGTCCCGGTCGATGCCGAGGACCCCGACGAGCGGGCCGAGCTGGTCTTCGGCGAGGCCGGCGTACGGGCCGTGCTGGGCGGCGGACAGCGCGTCGACGTCACCGGCCTGCCGGACGTCCCCGTGTCCGCCGCGCGCCCCGGACCCGAGCACGACGCGTGGATCATCTTCACCTCCGGCTCCACCGGCAAACCCAAGGGCGTCGCCGTCAGCCACCGCAGCGCCGCCGCGTTCGTGGACGCCGAGGCCGCGCTGTTCCTGACCGACGAGCCCATCGGACCCGGCGACCGGGTCATGGCCGGCCTGTCCGTCGCCTTCGACGCCTCCTGCGAGGAGATGTGGCTGGCCTGGCGCTACGGCGCGTGCCTCGTGCCCGTCCCCCGCTCCCAGGTCCGCAGCGGCGCCGACCTCGGCCCCTGGCTGGTGGAGCAGGAGATCACGGTGGTCTCCACGGTGCCGACCCTGGCCGCGCTCTGGGAGCCCGAGACCCTCGACGAGGTCCGGCTGCTGATCTTCGGCGGCGAGGCCTGCCCGCCCGAGCTGACCCAGCGCCTGGTCACCGAGGGCCGCGAGGTGTGGAACACGTACGGGCCCACCGAGGCCACCGTCGTCGCCTGCGCCTCGCTCCTGACCGGCGAGGAGCCGATCCGGATCGGCCTCCCGCTGAACGGCTGGGAGCTGGCCGTGGTCGACGAGTCCGGCGAGCCGGTGCCGATGGGCGGCAGCGGCCAGCTCGTGATCGGCGGGGTCGGCCTGGCCCGCTACCTCGACCCGGAGAAGGACGCCGAGAAGTACGCCCCGCTGGAACCCCTCGGCTGGGAGCGCGCCTACCGCAGCGGCGACCTCGTCCGCGCGGAACCGGAAGGCCTGGTCTTCCTCGGCCGCAGCGACGAGCAGATCAAGCTCGGCGGCCGCCGGATCGAGCTCGGTGAGGTGGACGCGGCGCTCCAGGCCCTGCCCGGCGTCGCCGGCGCGGCCGCGGCCGTCCGTACGGCGCGCAGCGGCAACCAGCTACTGGTCGGCTACCTGGTCGCCCAGGAGGGCTGGGACCACGCGGCGGCCGTCGAGCGGCTGCGCGCCGAGCTCCCCGCGGCCCTCGTACCGCTGCTCGCGCCCGTCGACGAGCTGCCGACCCGCACCTCCGGCAAGGTCGACCGCAACGCGCTGCCCTGGCCGCTGCCCGAGCTGGAGACCACCGGCCCCACCGAGCAGCTGTACGGCACCGAGGCCTGGCTCGCCGAGCAGTGGACCGAGACCCTCGGGGTCGCCGTCACGGGCGCCGCCGACGACTTCTTCGCGATCGGCGGCAACAGCCTCGCCGCCGCCCAGCTCACCACCCGCCTGCGCACCCGCTACCCGCGTGCGGCCGTCCTCGACATCTACCAGCAGCCCGTCCTGCGCAAGCTGGCCCGGCGGCTGGAGAAGTCCGTACGGGAAGACGAGGCGGCCCGGGTCGTCACGCCCGTTCCGCTGCGGTCCAAGGCCGTGCAGTCACTCCTGCTGCTCCCGCTGTTCACCCTGGTGGGCCTGCGCTGGAGCGTGGCCCTGCTGGCGCTGGGCAACGCGCTCCACTGGTTCGGTGCCTACCCGTGGGCGCCGACCGCCTCGTGGTGGCTGGTCGTCCCCGGTGCGGCGCTGCTCTTCAGCCCTCCCGGCCGCCTCGTGATCGCGGCCGGCGGCGCGCGCCTGCTGCTGCGCGGGGTGAAGGCGGGGCGCCACCCGCGCGGCGGAAGCGTGCACCTGAGGCTGTGGACGGCCGAGCGGCTGGCCGAGTACGTGGGCGCGACCTCGCTCACCGGTTCCTGGCTGGAGCGGTACGCGCGGGCCCTCGGCGCCAAGGTCGGCCCCGAGGTGGACCTGCACTCGCTGCCTCCGGTGACGGGCATGCTCAAGCTGGGCCGCGGCTGCGCCGTGGAGTCCGAGGTGGACCTCTGCGGGCACTGGCTGGACGGCGACCGGCTGGTGATCGGCCCGATCAAGGTGGGCGCGGGCGCGGTGGTCGGCACCCGGAGTCTGCTCTTCCCCGGTGCGCGGGTCGGCAAGCGGGCCGAGGTGGCCCCCGGCTCCGCCGTGGTCGGGACGGTCCCCACCGGGCAGCGCTGGGCCGGTGCGCCCGCCGTCAAGCTCGGCAAGGCCAAGCACAACTGGCCCAAGGAGCGCCCGCAGCGCGGGCCCTTCTGGCGGGCCGCCTACGGGGCGGCCGGCGTCGGGCTCAACGCGCTGCCGGTGCTCGCCACCGTGCCCGCGCTGCTCGTGGTGAGCCGGTTCGTGCCCTCCGGCGCCGGGCTGGCCGAGGCCCTGCGCGGGGCCCTGATCGCCGTGGTGCCCGGGGCGCTCGCCTACGGGTTCACGTACGCGGCCCTGCTGCTGGCCTCCGTACGCCTGCTCAGCCTCGGCCTGCGCACCGGAACCCATCCGACGCACAGCCGGATCGGCTGGCAGGCCTGGACGGTCACCCAGCTGATGGACCTGGCGCGGGAGACGCTCTTCCCGCTGTACGCCGGTCTGATCACCCCGGTGTGGCTGCGGCTGCTCGGCATGAAGATCGGCCGGGGCGCGGAGGTCTCCACCGTGCTCGCCCTGCCGAGCCTGACCACCGTCGGCGAGGGGGCGTTCCTCGCCGACGACACGCTGACCGCCCCGTACGAGCTGGGCGGCGGCTGGATGCACATCGGGCACTCCGAGATCGGCCGCCGGGCGTTCCTCGGCAACTCCGGCATGACCGCGCCCGGCCGCAGCGTGCCGGACGGCGGGCTGGTGGGCGTCCTCTCGGCGACCCCGAAGAAGGCCAAGAAGGGCAGCTCCTACCTGGGCCTGCCGCCGGTCCGGCTGCCCCGGTCCGCCGAGAGCTCCGACCAGAGCCGGACGTACGATCCGCCCGCGCGGCTGCTGTGGGCCCGCGGCCTCGTCGAGCTGTGCCGGCTCCTGCCGGTGTTCTGCTCGGCCGCGCTGGCCGTGCTGATGGTGGCGGCGCTGTGCGCGCTGGCCACGGCGGGCGGCGGCCCGGGGGTCTGGGGCACGGCGCTGCTGTCCGGGGTGGTCCTGCTCGCCGCCGGCGTGGCCGCGGGCGCGGTCTCGGTGGGCGCGAAGTGGCTGCTGGTGGGACGGCACCGGGCGGGAGAGCACCCGCTGTGGAGCGGCTTCGTGTGGCGCAACGAGCTGGCCGACACCTTCGTGGAGGTACTGGCCGTGCCGTGGCTGGCGGGGTCGGTGCCCGGCACCCCGCTGCTGAACCTGTGGCTGCGCGGACTGGGGGCCCGGATCGGCCGGGGCGTATGGTGCGAGAGCTACTGGCTGCCCGAGTCCGACCTGGTGGAACTGGGCGACGGGGTCACCGTGAACCGCGGGTGCGTGTTGCAGACTCACCTCTTCCACGACCGGATCTTGAGGACGGATACTGTGGTCCTCCGCGAGGGCGCCACGCTGGGCCCGGGCGGCATCGTCCTGCCCGGAAGTTCGGTGGGGGCCCACAGCACGCTGGGTCCCGCCTCTCTCGTGATGGCCGGGGAATCCGTCCCCGCCGACACCCGTTGGCTGGGCAACCCGATCGAGGCATGGCGGACCTGACGAGGGCCCGGGCACAGCGCAGGGAGCGGAAGCGGCAATGAACGGCCAGAGGACAGCGGCATCGGACCCGTACTTCCCCGACAACGGTGACTCCCGTTACCGCGTGCACCGGTACGAACTCGCTCTGGAGTACCGGCCCGGCCCCAACCGGCTGGCCGGTACCGCCCGGATCAGCGCGATCGCCGGGCGGGCGCCGCTCGCCGAGTTCCACCTGAACCTGGCCGAGTTCAAGATAGGCCGGGTCATGGTCAACGGCCGGGCCCCGCACTACACCCACCGGGGCGGCAAGCTCCGCATCCGCCCGGCCAAGCCGCTGCCCGCCGGCGCCGCCTTCACGGTGGAGGTGCACTGGGCGGGCAATCCCAAGCCGGTGCGCAGCCCCTGGGGCGGGCTCGGCTGGGAGGAGCTGACCGACGGCGCGCTGGTGGCCAGCCAGCCGGTCGGCGCGCCCTCCTGGTACCCGTGCAACGACAGGCCCGCCGACAAGGCCTCGTACCTGATCTCGATCAACACGCCCTCCTCGTACACGGTGGTGGCGGGCGGGCGGCTGCTCACGCGGACGACCAGGGCGTCCACGACGACCTGGGTGTACGAGCAGCCCGCACCGACCTCCAGCTACCTGGTCGGCCTGTCCATCGGCGTGTACCAGACGGTGCTGCTCGGCGACCCCGGGCTCGGCGGGGTGCCGATGAGCGGCCACGTACCGGCGCACCTGCTGCCGCGGTTCTCCCGTGACTTCGCCCGGCAGCCCGCCATGATGCAGCTGTTCGAGGACCTGTTCGGGCCCTATCCCTTCGGGGAGTACGCGGTGGTCGTCGCCGACGAGGAGCTCGACGTCCCGGTCGAGGCCCAGGGCCTCTCCCTGTTCGGCGCCAACCACGTCGACGGCGCCCGCGGGTCGGAGCGGCTCGTCGCCCACGAGCTCGCGCACCAGTGGTTCGGCAACAGCGTGACCGTCACCGACTGGCGGCACATCTGGCTGAACGAGGGCTTCGCGAAGTACGCCGAGTGGCTGTGGTCGGAGCGCTCCGGCGGCCGCAGCGCTCACGAGCAGGCGGCCGCCGCGCACCGGCTGCTGGCCTCGCAGCCGCAGGACCTGCGGCTGGTCGACCCGGGCCGCAAGCTGATGTTCGACGACCGGCTGTACCAGCGCGGGGGGCTCGCGGTGCACGCGGTCCGCTGCGCCCTGGGCGACGGCGCGTTCTTCCGCATGCTGCGCGACTGGACCACGGTGCACCGGCACGGCGTGGTGAGCACCGCCACCCTCACCACGCACGTGGCCCGGTACGCGGCCGAGCCGGTGGACGACGTGTTCTCGGCCTGGCTGTACGAACCCTCCCTGCCGCCGCTGCCGGTGCCCCCGCCCGTACGGCCGTCGGCGACGACGCCCGCGAAGCCCGCGTACCCGCCCACGAACGGCCGGCCGAGCCGGGGCCGCACGTCTGCCTGACCTGGGGCGTGCCTGACCCGGGGCCTGCCGGGCGGGGGGGCGGGGACGGCCGGGCGAGGCCGGGGCCTCCGTCAGCCGCGCGTGTCGGCGGCGCCGAGCTCGTACGAGAGGTGCTGCGGGGCCAGCGCGGTCAGGAAGGCGTGCGCGTCGAAGATCTCTCCGGGCGCGGCGACGAGGCCCACCGTCTTGACCCGTCCCGTGAGGATCCGGCTGACCGCTTCGACGACGAGCGGCGCGGTGACGGCGTAGATGTCCTGCCCTCGGGCCACGGCGCGGCGCCGGGTGGAGCCGGCGCGAACGGTGACGTCGACGAGGAAGGTCTGCGCCGACCGGCCCCGCTCGTCGACCGGCTCCGGCGCCACGGCGTCCGGGGCCAGTACGTCCTTGACCGCCTCGACCGTCATGAAGGTCCGGATGTCCGGGGCGGACAGGTGGTGGGCGATGGTCACGCTGTCCGTGGTCGTGAACTCGCCGATCACCGCCCGGTCTCCGACCGGGGCGGGGAAGGACCACTGCCCGGTGGGAGCCGCGTCGGTACGCAGCTCCAGTCGGCCGTCCGCGTAGACGAGCCGGCGGCCCTCGCGCCGGCGCCGCGAGACCTGACTCGACCCGCGGGTCCCCGCCGTGGGCTGCCAACTGCTCAGGGCGAACGCGATGTCGATCTCGTCGGCCGCCGGGGCGTCACCCAGCGCGGCGGTGGCGAGCAGGTCGCCGAGGCCCCCGTAGAACGCCATCGCGGGCACGACCACGATCCCGGCCTCCCGGGCCCTGACCGCGAAATCGGCGAAGGTGTCGGCGACGGCCTCCACTTCGCCCGCGACGTCCAGGTAGGCGATCCGTGCGCGCAGGGCGGCCTCGATCACCGGCGCGGAGGTCTCTGCGAAGGGCCCGGCGCAGTTGATCACCGCGGCCGCTCCGGCCAGGGCGCGGTCGAGCGCCTCCGGATCGTCGGCCGATGCCGGCCGGACGTCGAGTCCGGGGCGTTCGGCGGCCAGTGCGCGGAGCTTGTCGGCGTCACGGCCGGACAGGATCGGGGTCAGCCCCCGGTCCAGCAGCTCGGAGACGACGAAGCGCCCGGTGTGCCCGTACGCGCCGAAGACCGTTACCGCCGCCGCCACTCGATTCGATTCCATGAGGCTCCCCGTTCGGTTGATCACTGGATGCCATCGTGCCGGTGAGGGGCCGTCGGACGGGAGTAGCGGTAATGCCACGCCCCGTACACTTTCGGACATGAGCCTTGTCGCGCTGGCCGTCACGCCCGGGGTCCCGCACTTCGAACTCGCCGCGGCCTGCGATGTGTTCGGTGTGGACCGGTCCGATCTGGCGGATCCCTGGTACGAGTTCGCCCTGTGCGGTCCCGATTCCGTCCCCGTCGGCGGCCGCTTCCGGCTCGAACCCGACGCGGGCCTCGACCTGTTGGTGCGGGCGGACACGGTGATCGTCCCCGCCTGTGCCGACTTGGACGCGGATCCGCCCGCCGAACTGGTCGACGCCGTACGCGCGGCCCACGAGGCGGGCGCCCGGGTGGCCTCCCTGTGCACGGGCGCGTTCGTACTGGCGGCGGCGGGTCTGCTGGACGGGCGCCGGGCCACCACGCACTGGCTGCACGCCGCCGCGCTGGCCGCCAAGTATCCCCGGGTCGAGGTCGATCCGGACGTGCTCTACGTGGACGACGGCAGCGTGCTCACCTCGGCCGGAAAGGCCGCCGCGATGGACCTGTGCCTGCACCTGGTCCGGCTCGACCACGGCTCGGCCGTCGCCAACCAGGTCGCGCGCCGCCTGGTCGTCCCGCCGCACCGGGCGGGCGGCCAGGCCCAGTTCGTCGCCACTCCGGTGCCCGAGCCGCGCGACCACCCCCTGGGTGCGCTGCTGGCCTGGACGATGGAGCGGCTGGACCAGCCGCTCACCGTGGAGGACCTGGCCCGCCGGGCCAACATGAGCTCGCGCCACCTGGCGCGGGTGTTCACCGACCTCACCGGCACCACTCCCCTGCGCTGGCTGCTGACCCAGCGCATCCACCGCGCCCAAGAGCTCCTGGAGACCACCGACGACACCATCGGTACGATCGCCACGGCCACCGGCATGGGCACCGACGCCACGCTGCGCCGCCATTTCAACCGTACGGTCGGCGTGCCGCCGGACGCCTACCGGCGCACGTTCCGCACCGCCGCCCGGTAGGGGCGGAAGAACGCGCGGAGCTCCTCCGCGTACAGCTCGGGCTCCTCGAACGGCGCGAAGTGGCCGCCGCGCGGCGGCTCGGTCGCGTACACGACGTTCGCCGTGCGCTCCAGCCACGCCCTCGGCGGGCGGACCACGTCGCCTTGGAAGATCGAGAAGCCGGACGGCACCTCGACCCGGCGGGCGTGCTGGGCGAGCGGGATCGCGGCGTTCGCGCGGTACATGCGCATGGAGGAGCCGATCGTCCCCGTGAGCCAGTAGAGCGTGACGTTCGTGAGGATCTCGTCCTTCGTGAAGCTCCGCTCGACGTCGCCGTCGCAGTCGCTCCACGCCCGGAGCTTCTCGACGATCCACGCGGCGAGCCCGGCCGGCGAGTCGGTGAGCCCGAAGGCGGCGGTCTGGGGTTTCGTACGCTGCATGGCGACGTACCCGCCCTCGCTCGCACCCCAGGCGGCGGTGGCCTCCAGCCAGGCGCGCTCCTCGGGGGCGAGTTCCGCCGGGTCGCCGGTGAAGAGCGGCAGGCCCGCGTCCGTGCGGTGGACGGCCGCCACCCGGTCGGGGTGGTCGAGCGCGAGGTAGCGGCTGACGTGGCTGCCTACGTCCCCGCCCGCCGCACCGAACCGCTCGTACCCGAGTACCCCCATGAGTTCGGCCCACAGCCCGGCGACGGCGACGGCGTCGAGGGGCGGGCCGGTGGGGCGCTCGGAGTACCCGAAGCCCGGCATGTCGGGGACGACCACGTCGAACGCGTCGGCGGGATCGGCGCCGTGCGCCGCGGGGTCGGCCAGGAGCGGGACGACCTTCGAGTACCGCCAGAACGAGTCCGGCCAGCCGTGGCCGAGGACCAGCGGCAGTACGGGCGCCCCGGCCGGGGCTACGGCGCGGGCGTGCACGAAGTGGATCCCCAGGCCGCGGAGCGGTACGCGGAAGTGCGGCAGCCGCGCGAGAGCCGCCTCCTGCGCCGTCCAGTCGAACCCGTCCGCCCAGTAGGCGACGAGCTCGCGCAGGTAGCCGAGGTCGGTCCCGAGGGACCAGCCGGCGTCCTCGGGCGCGTCCGGCCACCGCGTGGCGCGCAGCCGCGCGCGGAGGTCGTCGAGCGCGGCGGGGTCGGTGTGCGGGGTGAACGGCTCGGGGCGGGGGGAGGCGTCCGGCATGGGGCGCATTCTAGGGGGCGTCCCGTCGATCAGGCCGGATCAGCGAGCCCGGCATGATCGGCGAGACCCCGCCCAGGCCCCTGTCAGCAGCGGCTCGACGACCCGCTCTGGCGGGTGAGGTTGTCGTTGGACATCCAGCCGGACGCGTTCGTGTCGGTGGCGCGGACATAGGTCCACTTGTTGCCGTACGCGTTGACGACGTAGCACTGGTACATGAGCTTCGTACCGGACTTGGCCACCGCCACGGCGGGGCATTCCTGGTAGGGCCCGGTGGTGATGTGGTAGGTGCCGGACATGTAGCCGTGGGTTCCCGGGTTCCGGTCCTGATGGCTCCACCCGGTGCAGCTCGTCGAGACGGGAGTGGGCTCGGCCTGCGGCGGGGCCGATGCCTTGGGGGTCGAGCCGTTCTTCCCGCCCGGCGTCGGCGTCGAGGACTTGCCGGGCTTGCCGGAGTCCTTGGACGGCTTCGCGGACCCGGGGTTCTGACCCTGCGGGGCGGAAGGAACGCCGGTGGCCTGCGGCGGCGCGGCGTGGGCCTGCGACGGGCCGCCCTTGCCTGCGTGGCTGCCCATCGCCGCGTACGTGATGCCGCCTCCGGCCAGGACGACGGCGACGGCCGCCGCGATGGCCACGCGTCCGCGGGACGCGCTCCCTTGGCCGGGGGCGTGGGGCGCGGTCGGTGCGCCCATCGGGGCGACGGGCCCCGGCTGCCCGGGGGCGGGGGCCGGGTGGCCGGGGTACGGCGGTTGCGGGGCGGGCTGGGGGTACGGGACCGGGGCGGGGCCGTAGCCGGGCGGAGGGGTCGGTACGGATACGGGCCGTACGGTGGCGGGCGGGGTGCGGGGGGCGAGCGGCGGACCGGCCACGGGTGGGGCGGTCGCAGGTGGGGCGGTCGCGGACCGTGCCGTCGACGGGCCGGAGGCCGCCGGAGCCGCACCGTGCGCGCTCCTGCCCTCGGCCACCGCCTGCAGCATCTCGCGCGCCCGGCCGGCGGTGGGCCGGCTCTCCGGGTCCTTCGCCATGAGGGCGAGCAGAACGGGCGCGAGCGCTCCCGCCCGGCGGGGCTCCGGCAGCGGCTCGGTGACGATCGCCGACAGCGTGGACCAGGCGGACGTACGGCGGAACGGGTACGTGCCCTCGACGGCGGCGTACAGCGTCATGCCGAGCGACCAGATGTCCGACGCGGGGCCGGGTTCCCGGCCCTGTGCGCGCTCCGGCGGGAGGTAGTCGAGGGAGCCGATGATGTCGCCGCTGCGGGTCAGCTTGGCCATGTCCTCGTCGCCCGAGGCCTGCACGGTGGCTATGCCGAAGTCGGTGAGCACGACGCGGCCGTCGCGCTCCAGCAGCACGTTGGCCGGTTTGACGTCGCGGTGCAGGACGCCGGCCCGGTGCGCGGCGTCGAGCGCGTCCATCAGCTTGGCGCCGATCGCCGCGGCATCGTGCGGTGCGAGCGGGCCGCGCTTTTCCAGTACGTCGTCGAGCGAGGGACCGTCGACGAGTTCCATCACGATGACCGGGAGGCCCTCCTCCTCGGTCACGTCGTGCACGGTGACCACACCGCCGTGCCGGATGCGGGCGGCGGCCTGGGCCTCGCGCTGCATCCGCGTGCGCAGATCGGCCAGTTCGACCGCGGAGGCGTCGGTGTAGGCCCGCATGACCTTGACGGCGACTTCCCGGTTCAGCAGTTCGTCCACGGCGCGGGCGACCACGCCCATGCCGCCGCGTCCGATCATCGCGGTCACCCGGTACCGCCCGCCGAGCAACCTGCCGACCAGCTCCGCGCCGTTCGCCTCCCCCGCCGTCACCACACGCCCCATCCCTCGCCGTTCGCCAACTCGCCTACCGAGCAGGCCCAGCGTAGTGGCACGCACGTTCGGATCGGCGCAGGACGCGGACGGCACAACGGGCGGTCCGCACGTCGTGTCGACGTGGCGAACCGCCCGGGGCCGGGGCCGGTCCCCCGATCAGTCGGTGCCGAACTCCATCGCCGCGCGGTCGAGCAGCTCGTCGTCCTCGGAGACCTCGCCGCGGGAGGCGATGGCCTCGGCGCCGCCCTCCGGCATGGCACCGATCAGGCCGGTCGCCGCCGCCTGCGCGGCGCCGATCAGCTCGGGGTGCGCGGTGCCGACGATGCCGAGGCCCGCGTACTGCTCCAGACGGGCGCGCGAGTCGGCGATGTCGAGGTTGCGCATGGTGAGCTGGCCGATCCGGTCCACCGGGCCGAACGCGGAGTCCTCGGTGCGCTCCATCGAGAGCTTGTCCGGGTGGTAGCTGAAGGCCGGGCCGGTGGTGTTGAGGATCGAGTAGTCCTCGCCGCGCCGCAGCCGCAGGGTCACCTCGCCGGTGACGGCCGAACCGACCCAGCGCTGCAGCGACTCGCGGACCATCAGGGCCTGCGGGTCCAGCCAGCGGCCCTCGTACATGAGCCGGCCCAGGCGGCGGCCCTCGTTGTGGTAGTGCGCGAGGGTGTCCTCGTTGTGGATCGCGTTGACGAGGCGCTCGTACGCGGCGTGCAGGAGGGCCATGCCGGGCGCCTCGTAGATGCCGCGGCTCTTGGCCTCGATGATCCGGTTCTCGATCTGGTCCGACATGCCCATGCCGTGGCGGCCGCCGATGGCGTTGGCCTCCATCACCAGGTCGACCGGGGAGTGGAACTCCTTGCCGTTGATGGTCACCGGGCGGCCCTGGTCGAAGCCGATGGTCACGTCCTCGGCGGCGATCTCGACCGACGGGTCCCAGAACCGCACGCCCATGATCGGCTGCACGGTCTCCACGCCGGTGTCGAGGTGTTCCAGCGTCTTGGCCTCGTGGGTGGCGCCCCAGATGTTGGCGTCGGTGGAGTACGCCTTCTCCGTGCTGTCGCGGTACGGCAGCCCGTGGGCGACGAGCCACTCGGACATCTCCTTGCGCCCGCCGAGCTCGTGGACGAAGTCGGCGTCGAGCCACGGCTTGTAGATGCGCAGGTGGGGGTTGGCGAGCAGGCCGTAGCGGTAGAACCGCTCGATGTCGTTGCCCTTGAAGGTCGAGCCGTCGCCCCAGATCTGTACGTCGTCCTCAAGCATCGCCCGGACCAGCAGGGTGCCGGTGACGGCGCGGCCGAGCGGCGTGGTGTTGAAGTACGCACGACCGCCCGAGCGGATGTGGAACGCGCCGCACGCGAGTGCGGCCAGGCCCTCCTCGACCAGCGCCGCCCGGCAGTCGACCAGGCGCGCGATCTCGGCACCGTAGGTCTTGGCACGGCCGGGCACCGACGCGATGTCGGGCTCGTCGTACTGGCCGATGTCGGCGGTGTAGGTGCAGGGGACGGCACCCTTGTCGCGCATCCACGCGACCGCGACGGAGGTGTCGAGGCCGCCCGAGAAGGCGATGCCGACGCGCTCGCCGGCGGGCAGGGAGGTGAGAACCTTTGACATGGGAAGAGTATGCACTGAAACGCATGGCTATGCAAACCGCCTAAGGCTCGGCCGTCGAGGGGTGCGATGGGATCCATGGATGTTCACGAGCGCCACCGATGACACCGAGGGCGGCGGTGCGGCCGTCGCCGAGGCGGTCACCCCGCGGAATTCACCCCGAGGCACGCATGGTCGGCAGAGGACATCGGAATGGAGGGCCCCCTGGACGGGGCAGCGGATCGCGAGCGCGTCCGCCCGGCGCACGGCCGGCTGAGCGGGTCGAGAGCCCGGGCGCGTGCCTGCGGGGCCGGCCCCCATCCCCCGGGGGCCGGCCCGGGCCGGGTCGATACGGCCGGCAACTCACTCGGCTACCCCCGTGAAGCAAAGTTAGCTGTCAGCTATCGACCGGGTCCACGGTGGCGGACTCAAGCCAGATTGTCAACTGACCGCTAATCTGCAAAACTGGAAAATAGCTGAGAGCAATGTCGAGGAGGTGACGGAAGGGAGATGCGCAGTGTCCGGGACTGACGACCGGCCCGCACTGGCGGTGCGCCTGGACGACCTCTTCAAGACGGTTCGCCCCCAGGGCAGGCGCTGGACCAATGCCGAGGTGGCCGAGGAGCTGAAGCGGGCCAACCCCGAGATCAAGGCCGGCGGTGTGTACCTCTCGCAGCTGCGGACGGGCAAGCGCTCCAACCCCTCACCGGACCTGCTGGCCGCCCTCGCCCGTTTCTTCGGCGTATCGGTCGCCTACTTCTTCGACGACGAGGCCGCCGAGTCGGAGCTCGACGAGATCGCCGCCATCGAGGCCCTGCGGCAGGCAGGAGTCCGCTCGGTGGCGATGCGCGCGGCCGGCATGAAGGCGGAGAACCTGCGGGCCATCATGGCCATCATGGATCAGTACCGGCAGCTGCAGGGCCTTCCTCCCGTCACCGACCCCGCAGAGCCCCCGGGATCCAAGGGCCCCTCGGATCCGGAGTGAGAGGCCGCCCTTCCGGCCCGGGAGTCACCGGGTGGCGGCAGATCGCGCACGCCACCAGTCCACCGTCGCCCCGACCTGCTCGTCGATGGGAGTGGCGCGCGCGTCGAACTCGGCCTCGTACGCCGTCGAATCGACGATGAACGGCCGGTCGAACTGGTAGCGGATCTCCTTCAGTTCGCGGAGCAGCGGCGAGAAGAGCGAGGCCGCGCCCAGCACGGCGGACGGCAGCCGCCGCACCGCGACCGGCCCCGTTCCCGCCCGGGCGGCGAGCCGGTCCACCATCTCCCGGACGGACAACGCGGGTCCGGTCGGGGCGTGCCAGGCGCGTCCCCACGCCCGCTCCTCGCCCGCGACCTCGACCAGGGCCCTGGCCACGTCGGGGAGGTAGCTCCAACTGTGCGGGGCGTCCGGGTCGCCGAGGGTGGAGACGGACTTGCCGCGCAGCAGCGGCGGCACGACCCGCCCGGCCAGGTGCCCGCCGTCGGTCACGCCGGGCCCGAAGAAGTCCGAGGCCCGCACCTCGACCGCCTTGATGCGGCCCTCCTCGTGGAGCTTGCGGGCCGCTGCCCAACCGGCGGCGCGCACCCGGCCCTTGGCTCCGGTGGCCGCCAGGGGCAGCCCCTCCGTCAGGGGGCCGTCGACGGGCCCGTAGCCGTAGAGGTTGCCCAGCAAGACCAGGACGGCTCCGCTCTCCTCGGCTGCGGCGCAGACGGACGAGACCAGCGGAGGCCATTCGCTCGCCCAGCGGTGGTAGGGCGGGGCGGCGCAGTGGTGGATCGCGGCCGCACCCTGCGCCGCCCCGGCCAGCCGCCTGCCGTCGGCGGCGTCCAGCGCGACGTGCTCGATGCCGCGCTCCGCGCTGCGGCCCGATCTGGTGACGACCCGTACCGAATGCCCCTCCTCCACCAGGAGTCGAGCGGTGGCGGCCCCTGCGGGCCCGAATCCGATGACGACATGAAGGCTCACGGGCGAACACTAGCGCGACCACCACTATCCGGATGGGCCATCCAGTTACCATGTCCGCATGACGACGCCACTGCGCAGGGACGCGGCCCGCAACTGGGACCGGATCACCGCCGTCGCCCGCACCCTCGTCGACCAGGGCACGCCGCTGCAGCTCAACGACGTCGCCCGCCGCGCCGGACTCGGCGTCGGAACCGTCTACCGGCACTTCGCCACGCCCGAGGCACTGCTGGAGACCGTCGCCACCCCCTGCCTGGAAGCCCTGACCGCCCACGGCGAGCAGGCACTGTCCGACCCCGACCCCTGGCACGCGCTGGAGGGCTTCCTGACCCGCACCCTCGAAGCGCAGGTCACCGACGCCTCCCTGGCCCCCGTCACGGCCGCACCCGAAGACGCCCTGCCGCACACCACGGAACTCAAGACGGCACTGTGGTCGACCGGCCGTGTCCTGCTCGACCGGGCCCGCGAGGCAGGGGCCGTCCGCCCCGATCTGGCCTCGGGCGATCTGGTCCCGCTCATGTGCGGCATCGCCTACGCCGTGAACGTCCACGGCGGCGACCCCGCCGGCCGGATCGACACCGCCCACCGCTATC
The DNA here is from genome assembly GCF_044455885.1 of Streptomyces sp. NPDC051109. Taxonomy (NCBI): domain Bacteria; kingdom Bacillati; phylum Actinomycetota; class Actinomycetes; order Kitasatosporales; family Streptomycetaceae; genus Streptomyces; species Streptomyces sp. NPDC051109. Next base: position 14,950 of record NZ_JBITFF010000024.1, on the reverse strand, counting down.
TGGCCGCACTCCTCGGAGGCCTGCGCGCCGCCGCACCGCCGACCGCGTGACCGCCTGACCGCCTGACCGCCTGGGGTTCGGTGAAGCGTCTGGCCTCCTCGACCACCGGGCTGCCACTGTTCGTTCGGACGAACAACTGGGAGGGTTTGGGATGCGCATCACCGGATCAACCGTTCTCCTCACCGGGGTCACGGGCGGCATAGGCCTCACACTGGCCCGCACGCTCGCCGCGAAGGGCGCGAAGCTCGTGGTCACCGGGCGCCGCGAGGACGCGCTCAGGGCCGTGGCCGACGAGCTCGGCGCCCGGGCCGTCCTCGCCGATCTCGCCGACCCCTCCGATGTCGAGCGGCTGGCCTCGGAGTGCCCCGAAACCGACGTCCTCATCGCCAACGCCGCGCTCCCGTCGAGCGGCGACCTGCTCGACTACACCCCCGAACAGATCGATCGGGCCCTGGCCGTGAACCTGCGGGCCCCGGTCATGCTCGCCCGGCTGCTCGCTCCCCGGATGGTCGGCGCGGGGCGGGGCCACATCGCGATGATCGGCTCGATCTCCGGAAAGGCCGCCACGAAGTCGTCCTCGCTGTACGACGCGACGAAGTTCGGGCTGCGCGGCTTCGCGCTGGCGTTCCGTCAGGACCTGCGCGGCACGGGCGTGGGGGTGTCCATCGTCCAGCCGGGATACGTCCGCGACGCGGGCATGCACGCCCCGACCGGCGCCAAGGCCCCTGGCGGCGCGCGGACTTCCTCGCCGGATCAGGTGGCGCGGGGCGTCATCCGGGCCATCGAGCGCAATCGGTGCGAAGTCAACGTCGCTCCGGCCGAGTTGAAGGTGCTCATCGCGATCGCCGGGCAGTTCCCCGGCTTCTCGGAGTGGGTGCAGAGCCGCGCCGGGGTGGACGACACGGTACGGAGCATCGTCGAAGCACAGAAGAAGAGCCGCTGAGCGCCGACCGGTTCCGGGCGAAGGGCGGGCCCGGGCGGCCCGCGCGCGGCCCGGCGGAGCGGGGGCGCCCCCTTCCTCACGTCTCGCCGGGGAGACCGGGGATGCCGACGTCCCTCGCCTCGCCGCGCACCGTGACGGCGCCCGCGTCGACGGAGATCCCGGACGGGACGAGGCCGAGCGGCAGGGCCGGTATTTTGCGTTCCGCCGCCTTGAGCGCGGCCGCGATCTGCGGATTGGCCGGGTCGAGGGGACGCCCGGCCAAGGACGCCGCGGCCGGTTCGAGCGTGACGGTGTCACCGGTGAGCGTGAGCGCGGCGGTCACGACCAGCGGTACTCCCATGACGGACCGGGTGATCTCCAGCCGCCCGTCGTGCCCGGTCAGCCGCACACCGGGACCGCGCTTCGCCGCGAGCGCGTCGAGGGGGACCTTGAACTCCGCCCGCGCCCCGGCCGCCTCGTAGCCTCCCGCCGTCTTGGACACGTCGTGCAGGTCGACGGAGGCGGTGACGGGCAGCCCGTCCTCCGTCTGCGCCCGGCCGTCGACCGTCACCTCCGGGTAGGTTCCCGACGCCGCGTTCCACAGGAACGGGAACCCTCCGATGGAGACGCTCGGCGCCGCCACCAGGGAGCTCTGCCGCGCGGCGATCCGGTCGCCCATCCGGCCCTCGGCGACACCGGCGGCGACCCGGTCGGCGAGTACGAGACCGGCGAGCAGCGCGCACGCGCCGGCCAGCGCCCACCGCCGCCCGATGCGGTGCGGGCGGCGCACGGCTGCGCGGCGCACGGCAGGGCCGCGGACAGCGGTGCCTCGTGCAGCGGCGCCGCGTACGACGCCCTTTGCGCGGGCATCGGCCCGGGCGGTGCGGTGGTTCATGCGTTCCTCACGGGTTCGGGGAGGGAGGGGGCACGGACGGCGTCCTCTTCGCCGCCTTCGACGTGCATCTGCGGCAGCAGCCGGTCGAGCCATGAGGGGAGCCACCAGTTGGCCTTGCCGAGCAGCACCATCGTGGTGGGGACGAGGAGCCCGCGGACGATCGTGGCGTCGAGGGCGACCGCGGTGGCGAGGCCGATTCCGAACATCTTCACGACGGGGTCGTCCCACAGGAGGTAGGCGAGGAAGACGCACACCATGATGAGCGCGGCGGAGGTGATGATCCTTCCGGTCCTCGCCAGCCCGGTGATCACCGCGCCGCGGTTGTCGCCGCTCGCCAGCCATGCCTCGCGCACGGCGCTCAGGAGGAAGACCTCGTAGTCCATGGAGAGCCCGAACAGGACCGCGAACATGAGCAGCGGTACGTACCCCGGGACCGGCACGGGTCCGCCGAGCCCGAGCAGCACCGCTCCCCGGCCCCATTGGAACAGCACGGTGAGCACGCCGTAGGCGGCGGCCACCGACAGGAGGTTGAGTACGGCCGCCTTGGCGGCGACCAGCGGGGAGCGGAAAGCCAGGAGGAGGAGCAGCCCGGCGACGGCGAGGACGACCCCGATGACGGCGGGCAGGCGCTGCGCGAGCCGGTCGTTGAGGTCCGACTGCGTCGCGGGAATGCCGCCCACGTGGGCCTCCCAACCGGTGCCCTTCGTGACGGGCGGGAGGGTGCCGGTGCGCAGGCGGTGCACCAGGGCGGCGGTGCGCGGATCGCCGGGCGCGGTGGTGGGCGTGACCTGCCAGCGCACGGTCCGGCCGTCGCGGCTCAGCTGGGCCGGCCCGACCGCGGCGACGCCGCTGGTGTCCTTCAGTGCTTCGGCGACGGCCGTGACGGCCGGGTCCGCCGGTCCGGACGCCGGCTTCGGCAGGATGCCGGTCACCTGGAGCGGTCCGTTGACGCCGGGGCCGAATGCGGTGGCGAGCCGGTCGTAGGCCGTACGGCCGGCCGTACCCGGGGACTTGTCTCCGGCGTCTAGCTGCCCGAAGGACAGCTGGGCCGCGGCGAGCGCCGGCAGGGCGAAGAAGGCCAGGCCCGCGAGCAGGTACCGCCACGGCCGGTCGGCGACGTGCCGGGCGATGCGCGCCCAGCCGCGGGCGGGCGGCGGGGAGGTCTGCGGCCGGTCCGCGGTGAAGGAGGCGGAGGAGGCGGAGGCGGAGGCGGAGGAGGCGGGGGCGGAGGAGGCGGGGGCGAGACGCCGTCCCAGCAGGCTGAGCAGCGCGGGGAGGAGGGTGAGGGTGGCTGCCACGGCGACCAGGACGGCGATGCCGGGGGCGAGCGCCAGCGCGCGGAGCAGCGGCAGGCCGCCGAGGGCCAGACTGGCGAGTGCCGCGGTGACCGCGGTGCCGGCGAAGGCCACCGCCTTGCCCGAGGCGCCGATCGTGAGGGCGGCGGCGTCCTCGATCTGCTTCCCGGCGGCGAGTGCTTCGCGGAAGCGGGTGAGGCAGAAGAGGCTGTAGTCGATGCCGACACCGAGGCCGATCATCGCCGCGATGGTGGCGCCCGAGGACGGCATGTCCGTCAAGTGGCCGGTGAGTCCGATGACTTCGAGCGAGATGCCGAGTCCCACGACGGCCGTGGCCAGCGGTACGGCGGCCGCGATCGGCTTGCGGAACCCGAGGTGGAGGACGGCGAAGGCCGCGAAGAGCCCGATGACCTCGCTGCGCCGGGTGGACTTCCTGTCGGCGGCTTCGGCGAGGTTGCCGCCGGGAGTGACCTCGATCCCGGCCGCCTCGGCCGGTTCGGCGGCGTCCATCAGGTCGTGGACGACGTCGGCGGTGATGTCCCGGCCCGCCAGGTCCAGTTCGACCGCGAGGTAGGCGGTGTGCCCGTCGGGGGCGAGGGCCGCGCTGCCGGCCGGCTCGTACGGGGTGGTCACGGCGAGGACGTGGTCGCCGGCGGCGAGGGCGCGGGCCGCCTCCTGGACGGATTCGCGTGCGCGTTCCGAGGTGAGGGGCGGGCCGTCGGCGGGCGTGTGCAGGACGAGGGGCTGGCGGCCGGAGGCCGGGTCCGCGAACGCGCGGGCGGCGTCATGGGCGGCCTGGCTGTCGCTGCCGGGTATGGAGACCGCCTCGGTGGTGGCACTGCCCAGCACGCCCACCGCCGCGGCCAGGCCCACCAGCAGCAGGAACCAGGCGGCGACGACCCGCTTCGGCCGTCGGGCGCACCAGCGCCCCAGGGTGGCGAACATGCGTACGGGATCCCCCTCGTCCGGCGTGGCTCGTTCTCGCCATCATTGCACTCACGGTGCAATTAAATCAACGCGCGCCCCCCTTTGCGACAATGGCGACGAGTGAGACCGGGAGGGGTCAACGTGCAGCAGTCGTCGGGGCAGTCAGAGGGACGACTCGCGGACGGCCGCGCCGAGCGCAGCCGCCAGTCCCGCGTGAAGATCGCGGATGCGGTGCTGTCCCTGCTCGACGAGGGCGAGTCGCACTTCCCGGCGGACCGCGTCGCCGAACGCGCGGGGGTCTCCCGCCGCCTGGTCTTCCACCACTACGCCGACATGTCCCAGCTGGTGGAGACGGCGATCGCGCGGCGCCTGGAGCAGCTCATGGAGCAGACCAGGCCCCTGCCGACCGACGGCCCGAGAGCCGCACGGGTCGCCGCGCTCACGGAACAGCGCTCGCGGATCCTGGAGTGGATCACGCCGGCCCAGCTCGCGCTGATGCGACTGGAGCAGAACGGGGACCGGATCAGAGAGGTCACCCGGCAGGTCCTGGACTTCGCCCGGGGCCGACTGGCCGACATCTTCCGCGAGGAGCTCGACCGGCTGCCCGCCGAGCGCAGGACCGAGGTCCTCCACGGGCTGGACGCGGTGACCACCTGGGGCGCCTGGTACCACTGGCGCAGCAGCGGCCTGAGCGTCGAGGCGGCCGCCCGGACGATGGAGACGGCCGTCCACGCCCTGCTGGCCAGCACGGATCCGGCCGCGCAGACCCACCGGCCGTAAGGGCGCCCCCGGGCACCCGCCAAGGGCGCCTATTCCGCGTCGGCTCCGGTCAGGACGCGGCGATCCGACGGCGCGGGCCGCCCGCCCCCCGCACCGCCCCCGTCCCGCGCGAGCCGCCGGTGCAGGGCGGGTCCGCCCGCAGCGATGCCGGCGAACAGGACGGCCGCGGTGACCAGGCTCGGCTCGGAGACCCACAGGCCGAGCAGCTGGTCGAGGAGCAGGGCCGCCGCGACCAGCAGCACCTTGGCGAGCAGCAGGCCGGAGTGCAGGCGGCGGTCGGCCGGCCGGCCGAGGCGGGCCCGTCGGCGGTGCGCCAGCGCCATCGCGACCGCGGCACACGCGACCAGCACGAGGAGGCGCAGTGCGTGCTCCCAGGCGGGCGTGCCCGAGCCCCACGCCCAGACCACGCCCATGACGGCCCCCGCGATGACGTAGATCCGGCGCTCCGACACGACTGCCTCCTGACCCTCCGGGGTCACACGACACCCAACATCTTGCACTTTGAGTGTCATAACTTCGGGGGTGTCCGTCAAGCCCGGCCGCTTTCGAGCCGCCGGAGGAGTTCGACTAGGGTCGGCAGGGCAGCGCACCCCATGCATCACCATCGACCAGAGGAGCAGCCGTGAGCCGGCCGGCGTCCACCGTTCTGCAGCAGGAGATCGCCCGGGAACTCCAGGTGTCGGAGACCTTCGACGCGCACAGGGAGATCGAGCGACGGGTGGCCTTCCTGACCGAGCGTCTCACCTCCACCGGCCTGCGCTCCCTGGTCCTCGGCATCAGCGGCGGCGTGGACTCCACCACGGCCGGACGGCTGTGCCAGCTCGCCGTGGAGCGGGCCCGCGAGGCCGACCACGAGGCGACGTTCTACGCGATGCGGCTGCCGTACGGCGTCCAGGCCGACGAGAAGGACGCCCAGCTGGCCCTCGGCTTCATCAAGGCGGACCGGGTGCTGACGGTGGACGTGAAGCCCGCCAGCGACGCCGCGCTGGAGGCCGCACTCGCCGGCGGCACCGTTTTCCAGGACGCCCACCACCAGGACTTCGTGCAGGGCAACATCAAGGCCCGCCAGCGCATGATCGCCCAGTACGCGGTGGCCGGCGCCCACGACGGCCTGGTCGTCGGCACCGACCACGCGGCCGAGGCCGTCTCCGGCTTCTTCACGAAGTTCGGCGACGGCGCGGCCGACCTGGTCCCGCTGACCGGCCTCACCAAGCGCCGGGTGCGCGCCGTGGCTGACGTCCTGGGCGCCCCTGCGGAGCTGGTCTGGAAGACCCCGACGGCAGACCTGGAGACCCTGGACCCGGGCAAGGCCGACGAGGACGCGCTGGGTGTCACGTACGACGACATCGACGACTTCCTGGAGGGCAAGCCGGTCGACGAGCGCGCCTTCGACACGATCGTCCGCCGCTACCGCCTGACCGACCACAAGCGCCGACTCCCGATCGCGCCGTAACGACCACCCGTACCACCCGTCGGCTCGTCGGTCATCCGGAGCGGGGCAGGGGGCGGCAGTGCCGCGACAGGTCTGGCGTTGGGGCGTGGCGGGCTGGGTCGCGCTCGTACTGGCCGGCGGCGCGTACACGCTCCACCTCGACGACTCGCCGGGCGCCACGTCGGAGCCGAAGCGGTGGGAACGTGCGGCACCGAGTGACGACCCGGTCCCGTGTCCCACCACCCAGAGCGGCGGTGCGGCCCCCACGGCGCACGCCTGCGCCTACTGGCAACGCGGCTGGCAGGCTTTCCCCGGGGCGCGGGGAACCGCTGTGGGCCGGGGGCGCTCCTACGATGAAAGGGAGCGCCTCCGGGGCTCGGGAGGCTCGTCGTCGGGCCTGCCGCAGGGTGACCGGTCATGGGCAGGTGCCGTTTGTCGCGTGGGCTGTCGCGTGGGCGCCGGGTCCGGCGTGCCGGCCGGGGTGGGGTTGCTGTTTACCGCCCTGTGCGCGGGTACCGGTCCCGCCGCCGTACGCGCGGACTTCGATCCCGCCACCGTGCATAGGCTGGACGCGGCGATCACGAAGATCATGGAGCAGACCGGTATGCCGGGCCTCGACATTGGCCTGTGGATCCCCGGCCGCGGCGTGTACGAGGAGTCCTTCGGCGTCGCGGACAAGCAGACCGGCACGCCCATGAAGTCCGACCTCTACTCGCGGATCGGCAGCGTCACCAAGACCTTCACCGTCACATCCGTCCTCCAACTGGTCGACCAGGGCAAGGCCGGACTCGACGGCCCCATCTCGCGGTACGTCTCCTGCGTCCCCGGCGCGGACTCGGTCACGCTGCGCCAACTCGCGGAGATGCGCAGCGGCCTCTTCGACTACACGACCGACAAGACGTGGCTGGCGGGTGTGCGCGCCGGCCCGCAGCGCACGTACACCCCGCGCCGGCTCGTGGACGTGGCCTTCCGCCATCCTCCGAACTTCCCGCCCGGCGCCAAGTGGCAGTACAGCAACACGAACACCATCCTGCTCGGGATGGTGGTCGAGAAGGCCAGCGGGCAGAGCCTCGCCGACTACCTGCGGGAGCACGTGTTCGCGCCGCTGAAGTTGGACGACACCTCCCTGCCCGGCGACGGCGCCGTGCCCGACCCGCACGCCCACGGGTACACCGACTTCACCCCGAAGGGCACGGTCGCCGACGCCACGAACTGGAACCCCTCCTGGGCCCGGGCCGCCGGCGCGATCGTCTCCGACCTCGACGACCTGCACACCTGGGCCCCCGCGCTGGCGGACGGCCGGCTCGGCCACAACGGGGAACTGCCCGGCTACGAGACGATCACCGCCCAACTCCCCGCCGAAAAGGCCACCCCGGTGGCGCTCGTCAATAGCGACATCGACTACCGGGGCAAGAACCTGTCCAGCATGATCGGGCACGCGGTCACCTCCATCGTGACCCCGGGCCACCTCTGGCCCGCTCCGGTGGGCACCGAGGCGAAGCAGCCCCCGCCGTAGTCCCCGGGCGCCGGCACGGGGGCTCGCGCGAGGGGTGGGAGGGGTCCGTGTGACCATGGCCTCCTTCGGCACATCCGCATTGCTGAATCCGCATTTCCGAATTTCCGCATTTCATGGGGGGACCATGCGCACCCGTACCACCACCGTCTCCGCCGGCCTCGCCGCCGCGCTCGTGGCGGTGCTCCTCCTGACCGGCTGCACGGCGTCCGGCGGTACCCCGGAGGGCAAGGGCGGCGGCAGCAGCGCCGCGGCGCCCGCTCCCGTCACGCCGGGCGGCGGACCGGCGTTCGAGGGCCCCCGGCCGCAGGACCAGAACCTCCTCGCCTGGACGGGCGACCCCAACGACGCCGGGCACGTCACCGCCCAGTCCGCCGCCGGGGTCGCCGGACGGGTCACCCTCGTACGGATCGTGCTGCGCGAGCAGATCACCTGGTCCAACATCTGGCTCGGGCTCGCCGGCATCGACCCGGGCGCCCAGCTCTCCCAGAACTACCTCGGCGTCTACGACGCGAACGGCACCCTGCGCGCGTCCACCGCGGACATCTCCCCGCTGCTGATGACCGACGCCATCGCCAAGCCGTTCCCCCTCGCCAAGCCCTTCACCGCAGCCCCGGGAACCTACTTCATCGCCCTGCTCCTCAACGGCACCTGGGCCACCAACGCCCTCACCCTCAAGTCCACGGGCGCCGGGATCTCGGTGAACGCGGGCCTGACCCCGCCGAACCTCCGCTACAGCACCGTCCTGACCGGCCAGACCTCCCTGCCTGCCACCGTGAACCTCGGCGAGCAGTCCACCAGCACCATCAACACCGGCTGGGCCAGCCAGTGGTACGCCATCTCCTGAGCCGGACCGGCGCACCCGAACCGGCGGAGAAGCGCGCCCCTGACCCCGGCGGCCCCGGCTCAGCGGGTGCGGGGTTCGGCCGGATGAGCGAAGCTGGGGACGGTTGTAGCCACGAGGCGGCACCAGAACCCCGCCGCCGATGCGAGGAGGGCTGCGTGGACGCTTCACGAGTCGCCGGGACCGCTCCCGCCACCCGAACCCGGGCGCGGACGGCCACCCTGCTGTGCGCGGCCGCGGCCCTCGCGGCAGGCGCCGTACCCGCTTCCGCGCAGCCGACCCGGGCCGTCATGGACCCGAATCCGGTCGTGGTCGTCGACTGCTTCTCGAAGGGCCAGGTGCGCCCCCGGGAGTACCTGCTGGCCTGCGGCGACGGGAACAACCGCCTCATCCGGCTGCGCTGGGACACCTGGGGGCAGCGGACCGCGAGGGCCACCGGCACCGACATGGTGAACGACTGCACCCCGTACTGCGCGGCGGGCCGCTTCCGGGCGTACCCGGTCAAGGTGACCCTGAGCAACCCGAGGCCCTGGCCCGACCACCCGGACGTGCAGCGCTACACCAGCATCCGGCTCCTCTACACCGACACCGCTCCGCCCCCGGTACCCAAGGACGTGACGTACAAGCTGGTCTACTGACCGGCGCGACCGGCCTGTCCGCCGAGGCGGGCGCTGATCAGGTAGTCGGCCTCCTCCGACAGCCTGGCCCGCCGCTCGGCCTCCTGGGCGCGTTCGAGCTCTTCCCTCAGCGCCAGCTCGGTGCGCAGTACGGTCGCCCGCGGCACCGGAATCCGCTGCCCGGGCTTCTCGGTGAACGGCTGGAGCTCCGCCGCCGAGACCTGCGCGTCCTGCGACGAGCCGCGGCGGAGCGAGAGGAACACCCGGGCCAGCCAGTCGGCCGGAATCTGGACCATCAAATCAGTCATATCCGGGAAACGACGGGCCGCCCCCACCGTGACTGCCGCTCCCCCGACCGGCTCAGCGGCCCTCCCCCGGCGCCTGGCAGGCGGTGACCGCATCGCGCTGCTCCGGGGCCAGTCCGGCCTCCGGCTCGGCCTCCCGCCGCCGCACGGCCGGGAGCGCGTCCAGTGGGCCACCGGCGCGTACACACTGGTGCACCGGGTGGTCGTGCACGGCCTCGACTCCAGCGCGCGGTACGTTCCGAACTTCCGCAGCCCGCAGGTCCACCGCCTCGATTAGGCCAGGCAACGTCCTGGCGGTCACGTGGTCCATCGGCGGCTTCTACAGTGTCCCGAGGTGAAGCGGGCGGCGGGGACCGTACATCAGAAGGGCTGACCAAGAACGTGGTGCGGATCGAGCGGTTGGCGGACCTGAAGCCCCTCCACCAGCGTCAGGCGGCCGCCCTCGCCCTGTGGCGGTGGCGCGCCCCGATACTCGCGTTCGAATGGGATGCGGAGTGGGGCGTCGACCAGTCTGTGCTGGAGTCGCTGTTCCGACTGGCAGCATCACCCGCTGGTGAACAGTCGGATCGCGCATACCGGCGAGCGATCGCCGAGCTGTGCACGGCCCCGCTCTTCACGTCTGAGGTCGACCCGGACACGGTCCAGCTCTTCCAGTTGGAGACCATCAGCAGCCTGCTGACCTTTGGCGAACTGCTGGAGAAGGCTGGCGTGGACGAAGTCGAGCGAGTGGTGGAAGCCTCGGCCGGCCTGGCGAACTACCTCGACGGTCTCGTCGAGGGCTCCTTCTCTTCTCACCCCTCGGAGAAAGCCCACCGTCAGTACCTCGCCGACCTGCCGGACCGGGCGAGCGAGGGCTATTTCGCGTCGCGCCACTGCGCTGTCGAGACCGCCTGCCACGGTGCTCTCGGGGTTCTCCCCGATTCCGCAGGGCTGCTCGACTCATCCACGGGCCGCGAGTTGCTCGCGCTCTGCGAGGACTTCGGCGAAGAGCTCGTCACCACGATGCAGTGGCTCCGCACGACGGGTCACTAGCGTCGGTCACCGGTGCCGTACTGGGTTCCCTGCCCCTGGAGCGGGCCGGCGCGGTCAGCGCCAGACCGGCAGCGTGCTGGGGATCGCGGCGGGCTGCACGATCACGTCGATCGTCTACCGGCGCGCGATCGGGGGCTCTCTGCCGGGCCTTCCGGATCCGGTGCGGGACCAGGCCCGGGTCTCGGCGGAGCTCGCCCGCCACGTCGCGGCCGCGACACACGATCCGCGACTCGCCCGGGCGGCCGACGCCGCCTTCATCCATGCCACGCACGTCGGCGCACTCTGGACGGCGGGATGCGCCCTGATCGGCGTGGTGGTCCTGCTGGTCGGCTTCTGCCCGAACCGCCGGCCCAACGCGGCCGAGGAAGCCCGCCCGACCCTGGCGGCGAGCTCAACGGGGCATGAGCGCGAGCGCGAGCCGCGGCCTGTCGGAAGGCCGCGGCTCGGGGGTGGCGTGGGGTCAGCTCTTCTTGAGCTCGTCTATGCACAGGACGAACTGCTTGCCCGAGCTGCGCCGGGAGCCCCGCATCTGCTCCTCGTATCCGATGTCCGACACACCCTTGCACTGGTTCGTGTCGAGGCTGTCGGGAATCACCTTGACCACCTTGTACTGGGCGGTCGCGCCACCGCACTTCACCACCTGGAGGTCGGGGCTCACGGTGTTGCCCTTGTTCGTCAGGCAGTCTCCGACCTTCGCCTTGTCGGCGTCGTCGCGGCTGGCGTAGTAGCCCACCGCGGCGGCGATGACGACGACCACGGCGACGATGATCTTCAGGATCTTCATGACCCCCATGCGCTTGCGCGGCGGCGCGGGCGGGGCGGCGAACTGCTGCTGCGGGTAGGGGTACTGCTGCGGCGGGGCCCCGTACGGCGGCTGGCCCGGCTGCTGGGGCTGTCCGTACCCCGGCTGAGGCGGGTAGCCCTGCGGCGGCTGCTGGGCGTGCGGGGCGGGCTGGCCGTAGGGGCCGGGGCCCGGCTGGGGCGGGTAGGTCATGCGGGAATCCCCCGTGAGCGTGTGCACTGTACATTGTTTGACGTGCGCACGCTATATCAACGCACCGACACCGGCCGCATCCTGCTCGGGCGTCCGGGGCGCTACGCCCGGAAGGCGGTCGCGCGAACGGTGTTGCCGCAGAGTGCGAACTCACTGCCGTCGCTGGGCGCCAGCTGGTAGCGCCCGCCCGCCACGCCCACCACGATCGACGGCGCGACGAAGGGATCCGCGCCGGAGGCGCAGTAGCCGTCCGCCTCGCCCAGCACGGGCGTGAAGGTGAGCTGAGACGAGGCCCTGCCTCCGGCCGCCAGCTGCACCGGACCCGACTTGCCGACCCGGACCACCTGGAGCGGCTTGTTCTTGTCCGGCGAGCCCTGGCCCGCGAGCGCCACCGTCGGGAAGCCGTTCAGTACGCACGGCTTCTTCCCCTTGTTGGTCACCGTGATCCGTACCTGGGCGGACCCGGTCGGCTGTGCGCTGTTCGCGACGACCTGGGTGCCCGTGCACGGGGCCGCCGCCGCCCGGCGCGGCTCGTCCGCGCCGACAGCGGCCCCGGAACCGGCCATCAGGGTTCCGGATGCGAAGCCTGCCAGCAGGAATACGGAAGAGGCCTTGATCGCGACGCATCGCGTTGCGCGTTTCATGGGTTGTCCTCCACGGTTCGCCCCTCCCAGCGTCCCACCAACCCGCGCCGTCGGCGCGGGCGGCTCACGCCCCCGCGTGGAGATGGGCGGCCCACAGGAGCGGGGCCCGCCTGCGGTCATGGCCGGGCGGCAGGCCGTCGCCGTCCCGGATCCGGCGTACGGCGGCGTGCAGGGCGCCCGGCCCGGTCCGGGTCGACGGCCCCCGAATCCGTCGCGAGTCCGTCGTAGAAGGCCCGGGCGATGTGTACGGCGGTCTGGTCGTCGATCTCCCACAGCGTGCCGATGACATGGGGGAAGCCGGCGAGCTGGAACGCGGACGTGAGGTGGATGGCCTCGTCGGACAGAGCGGCGGTGTCGCCGGCCGCCGTACGGCAGGCGGAGAGGTAGGCCAGCCTCGCATGGTCGAGGGCGACCGCGTCCAGGCTCTTGACGGTGAGCGGGTCCTCCGCGTGGTCGCGGAGCAGGAGCCGGCTCTGCGAGGGGTCGGCGGGATCGCCGGTCCCGTGGCAGGCGAAGTGCGCGATCGCGCAGCGGGGCAGGTGCGCCGGTACGTTGGCCTTCGTGGGTGCGGCGTCTTCCCCCGCCCGGTCCCGCTCCCCGAGGACGACGCGGTGCGCGAACCGGTCCTCCAGCACGGCGGCCTCGGCGTCGGCGAAGCGCAGCCGGCCTCCCCCGGGCAGGCCGGGCGTGGTCGGCATGGCCACGATCAGCTCCCGCCCGGCAGCGGCGGTCGCCGTGGCGCCGGCGCCGGCGCCCGCGCCCGCGCCGAGGGACCGACCGCGTTCGCGGGCGCGGCGCAGCGCGCGTACGGTCGGGGTGTGGGAGGAGACGACCCGGTCCATCACGGTGCGCCGGTACGGTCCTGCGGCGCGTCCGTGTGATGGCCGGCGGCATGCAGCGGCAGGAGTCCCAGCAGTCCGCCCGGCGCCCACCACACACGGGGCAGGACCTGGGCACCCTCGCGTCGGGCAGAGGCGGGCCCTTGTGCCCCAGCGCCTCCAAGTACCGGGGCCGGCTGCGGCGTCCCACAACCACGCGAGGGCGTCGACGAGTACGACCTGCGCCTGCTCCCGCTCGGCCGGGTCGGTCCCCGCGAGCGCCGTGTTCTGTACCAGGCGGAAGGCGTTGATCCGGTCGATCACGGTGGCCCGGTCGAGCCGGGGCAGCGGGAGGCTGGTGATGCCCTCAGCCGTGAGCAGCAGCGAGTCGCTGCGGTAGCCGCTGACGTTGCACACCACGATCGGCCCGTGGGCCGCCTCGGCGCGGAGTTCGTCGAGCGCGATGCCGAGGTTCGACAGGAACACGGCGCGGCCGTGTCCACGGCTTGTCAGCCCGCGTCCACGGCCGCGTCCAAGTCCCCGGTGACATGCGTGTGTTCGAAGCGGAGCCGCAGGACGTTCCCCAGGCCGGACAGGATCTCGGCGCTGCCGGGCTGGTCCACGGGGAACACGGACGCCGCTTCCCGGTACCTGTCTATGGCGCCGTCCAGATCCGGCAGCGTGCCGGCCCGCTCGTAGCGGGCGCGCAGCGCACTGCCTAGCCCGGTCAGGACCAGCGCGCGGTAGAGGCCGTCGTCGGGGGCCTCCCGCACCGCCTCCTCGAGCAGGGCGATGGCGCTGTCGAGGTCCTCCGTCGCTCCCGACCGGTCGAACCGCGCGCCCAGTGCGTCTCCGAGGTTGTAGAGGTACATGGCGCGGCCGGGCTCCCCGGAGACCGCCGACAAGGCTTCCCGGAAATGCTCGATCGCGGCGTCGAGATCGGCCGGGGGGCCGCCCCGCCGCCATTTGATCCGCAGCACGTTGCCGAGGGCGGTCAGGTGGACGGCGCGGTGGGGATGCCCGACGGGCACGGCCTCCGCGATGCGCTGCCACAGGTTCGCCATGCCGAAGAGGCGGGCCTGGTCGTCCGACTCGCCCAGGTCCGCGAGAAGTTGCACGGCGTACCCGGCCGCGTGCTCCGCGAGGACGGGCACGAGCGGTTCCGGCAGGTTGTCGTCGCCGGCCAGGAAACACGCGGTGAGCGCCTGCACGGCGATCCGCAGGTCCGGCCGGTCCCGGTCCCGGTCCTGTCCCTGCCCCAGGCCTCGGCCCCGCTCCTGTCTCGGCTCCTGGTCCGGTACCCGGTCCGTCCGTACGGCCAACGCCTGGTGGCGGAACCAGTGGAACCAGCCGAGCAGATGGCGGACGGCGATGTCGTCGCCACCGGACAGCAGCTCCGCCAGCCGCCGCGCTTCGCGCAGGGCCTCGGCCTCCAATACCGGTGTCATGTCGTGCAGTTCGGCAACACGCCGCAGCCGCGCCGCCATTGCGTCCATCGCCGTCTCTGCGGCCGGCCGTACGGTGTGCGCTGGGTCCCCCGGATGACTCACGTCGGGTGATGCTAGTCCTACGATCCCCGCACCGGCGGGTAGTTCCCCGGATACCCTCCGCGACAGCGGCAGCGACGCGACACCGGGACACCGAGCCGGGGAGGACAGGGCGGAGGCCGAGGAGACGGCGTGCGAGCTGGGGGTCGGGCGTGCGAACGCGGACGCGGTCCGCGGGCGCCCGCGCCGCGGTCCGACCGGTGACGACGCCGTACTGGAAGACGTGCACCGCGAGCTCGCGGGCCCCCGGGCTGGACCCGACCGGCCCGCTGACGCGGGAGGCCGGCGCCGCCCTAGGTGTATTGCCCAGTGAGGTTGGGGACGCGGCTGGCGGGTGGTTTGCCTGCGAGCGCGGTGTGTCCGCGGTGGTGATTGTAGGTGTGCA
>NZ_JBITFF010000023.1:0-118306 GCF_044455885.1 Streptomyces sp. NPDC051109 | reverse complement strand
TGCAGAAGCACCGTCGACACGAATGACTTGGTGTTACTGGCGATCCGGAACCGTTGGTCCGGCCGTGCTCGCTCGCCGCTCGCCGTGTCCGCGAGCCCGGCCGCCATCCGTGACTCCCGCTCTCCGTGCCTGGCATACGCCACGACACCCGGGAATCCGTCCGCGACCGTCTGCTCGATGGCCTCCCCCAGGCCGGCGGGCGGCGGGGCCGACGCCCGCTCCGCCGCGGCCGCCGGGAAGACCCCTGATACCACCACCGCGCAAATCCCCGCCAACAGTGCTGCGCCCCCCGCACGTGCCTTCACCGATTGCTCCCGCTTCTGTTGCCTGTACCGTTTCCGCCCCAGCCTCCCGGGCCGCCACACCGGTCGCCCATCCCGCTGACACCCGGGTGGAAAGGGGGGTTGCCCCCACCCCACACCTCCCGTCCCTCGCCGTCTGTGCGCGCGAGGCTCTGACGTCGATGTTCCAGAGCTCCCCACAGTGTGCTGATGCCCGCCTCCGCCGGCAGCAGCCCGGCCCGCACGACGGCAGGCCCCCGGCGCCGACGGCACCGGGGCGTGCCAGGGCGGGTACGGGCCTGATGCCTGTCGATGGGCTGCCGGCTTCGCCAGACGGCAGCGGGCCGGGGATCGCTGCAGGCGTCACCTTCTCGCCGGTGAATCGTTTCTCCGGTTATCGCGACGAATGCACACCGCTCCCCCGCGGTACCGCGACACCGGCCCGGGCGCACCTCCCCCCTGGCTCCCGGTCCGAAGCGGTAGGTGCGTCGGTGGGCGCTTCCACGTGCAGCGCCCTGAGGAAGTCCGACAGCGTCTCGGCCGCGTGGTCGCCGCGAGTGATCGAGCCGTGGTCCAGCGGCGTGCCGTCGACCCATGTCATGACGGTCCAGATCTTGGGGAAGCGCTCGGATGGTGCACCGTCCCGTAGGGGGACAGGAATCGGCAGCGGCAGGCGAGCTGCGAGAGTCGGCAGCCACCGGCGCTCCTTGAGCTGCAGATCGGGGCTCGTGTCCATCCGCTGCATCCGGACGGCCAACTGGTCACCGAGGCGCCACATTTGGTTGCCCCAGCCGCCCGCCACTTCGCGGATGGGCAGCTCGGCCAGGTCTGGATGCTGTTCCCGAAGCAGGTCGCGGACCAGATCCTCACTGGTCTCAATCTCGGATTCGATCATGCCGAGTCACCGTACTTGAGGTAGGTGGAGGCCACCTTGCACTTTGGGAGATCCGGCTCCCCGGCTGGATCTCCCGAGCTCTCTGAAGACCCGCAGGCAAGCGCTGCCGCTACGGCGACCTCGATGCGTAGAGCGGTGTCTCCCAGTTCCATGCGATTAGCTGTGGTCAACTGCTGCGGGGCGCCGGAGCTGGTGATCTGGTGCGGTGAATCCGAAGGCTGCCCCGCAGGCCGTTCCGACGCGGCGGCCTGGACGAGCTGATGTCGTCGTATGGGAGCCTGGATGAGGCCCCTACTCAGCTGATCATGCGGGACATTGGGTGATCCGCTGGACGGCCGCTTGGCAGATCAACGGGGCGGAGGTCGTCTGGCCGGTCCGGTGCCAGCGCATGCCTCGCAGCCGGTCCGCGGGTTCACCTGGAGGGCAAAGCAGAAGCATCGTCCCGGGTAATGGCGAGAGGGGCGGCGCCGTGACGGCGTTGGCGGCGGCTGTACTCGGTGATGGCCTGCCACAGGTCACGCCGGTCGATGTCGGGCCAGTAGCCGGGGGTGAAGTGCAGTTCGGCGTAAGTGGCGTGCCAGGGGAGGAAGTTGGAGGTGCGTTGTTCGTTGCCGGTGCGCCACAGCAGGTCGACGTCGGGCATGTCGGGGTGGGGCAGGTGGCGGGCGAAGTCGTCCTCGCTGATGAGGTGGGGGTCGATATCGCCTGCTTGGGCTGCTCGGGCGAGTGCTGCGGCGGTGCGGGTGATTTCGTCGCGGCCGCCGTAGTTGATGCACATGGTGAGGGTCAGCCCGATGCGGTTGCGGGTGCGGCGCTCCGCGCGCTGGAGTGCTTGGACGAGTTCCGTGGGCAGTTTGTCGGGGTGGCCCAGCCAGCGTTGGCGTACGTCGAGGTCACGGAGGGGGCCTTCGTCGAGGTCGCGTCGGATCGCTTCCAGGATGGTGATGATTTCGCCGGTGTCGCGTTTCCAGTTCTCGGTGGAGAACGCGTAGAGGGTCAGGTGGCGCAGGCCGATGTCCAGGGCTCCGCAGACGATCTCGTGGACGGCGGCGGTGCCGGCGTGGTGCCCTTCGGGGCGGGGCAGGCCGCGCTGCTGGGCCCAGCGGCCGTTGCCGTCCATGATGACCGCGACGTGAGCGGGCATCTGGTCGGCGGGGATTTGCGGGGGCCGGGCTCCCTCGGGGTGTGGTGGCGAGGTCCGGAGCGCGGTGTGGTCGGCTGCCGGGCGCGGAACGTGCGCGGATACCGCAGGGCGCCGGGGCTCCGGCACGGTGAGGGGGGTCAGGCTCCAGGCCAGGCCCGCGCGGAGGCGGGCGGGGGCGAAGATGCGGGTACGGGTCACGACGGACAGGCGCGGGGTCCGCTTCAGCAGGGCGGGGCCGGCGGCGTCGACAGCGTCGAGCTGGGCGCGCAGCAGGCAGGCGGCCGTGTCGAGCATGTTGGCGGCGCCCGGATGCATGCCTGTGGTCATGGCGGGCCTGGTCACCCATTGGCGGGCCAGGGACGTCAGCTCTGCGATCAAGGCCGCAACGGCCGGGCTCCAGCGCCTGTGCCGGAGATCATCTTCCGCGTCGGGGAAGGGGTCCAGGGCTTCCCGTGGCAGGAGCAGGAGCCCTTGGGCGAGGTCGGTGCTCAGGTCGGTGAGGACGTCGGTGAGCTGAGCCCCGTCGATGAACTGCTTGTAGTCCCTCTGCCGGTCCAGCCTGAGCGTCATCGGCGCCCCGGCCCGTTCGAACAGATGCCGTACCTGGTCGACCCAGGGCACCAGCGCCTCGCACCAGCCCCGCCACTCGGCCCAGTCGGCGAAGCGCCGGTCGCGGACCTCGTCGAGTGTGCTGCTCACAGCACCTTGCAGGTGGGGCAGGTCCAGACGCCACCGCAAGGCGGTGTCCACCAGGGCGTGGCGGACTTGGTCCGTGCTGATGCGGGCCGCCAGGTCGCGCTCCAGGGCTTGTGTCCACGCTTCGACGCGGGCCTCGCGCTCGGTCGAGTCCACATCCCGCTGGTCTGCCAGGTCGTCCAGGACGCTCGCTGCCGCCCACAGTGCCCAGCAGGCCGGGCGTAGCGCGGCCGGCATCAGCTGGAAGAGGGCGTGGATTCCGGGGTCGTGCACGCGTGTGATGCGGTGGCACAGCCGGTACGCCGCCCGCAGGTGGGGGTCTTCACCGGTGAGCGATCGGGCGGTGGTTCGCCCGCGCGGCGCGTGGGTGGACACGTCGGGCTCTGCAGCGGCGGGGTGCGGTTTCGCGCGCATATCGGGATCCAGGACCTCAGTGTGCTTCCGTGTCGGAGATGGTGGCCGATGGTGCGAGAGCTCGGCTGGGCGCGGGAAGGACGGCCTTGCCGCTTCCTGGGCCGGGATCTGGAATCTGGGCCGTTGTGGGCAGGGCGTTGTTGGTTCCGTGGCGGAAGCCCAGCAGGGCGATGAGGGCGGCCCCCGCAAACCAGGTGAGCTGGATGGCCAGGCAGTCGGGTACCGGACTGGTGGAGAATCCGGCCGCCGTGCTGGCCTGCATGGCCCCGTAGGAGGGCAGGTAGCGCGTGACCGGGTTGTCGGACCCGGAGCTCATGATCGGGTTCTGCAGCACGAGGTCGATGATGCTGGTCATCACGATCGCGAACATGCCCTCGACCTCGCGGCGCAGCACGGAGCCGAAGCCAACGCCCAGGGCGCCGTAGGTGAGTGCGGCGCAGAACAGCGCGGCGGCGAGCAAGAGAGGCTGGCCAGGTGTCCAGACCAGGCAGGCGATGGCGGTGGCGTAGGCGGCGACCACCGCCGAGACCAGAGCCAGTGCGGTGACCTTGGCCAGGACGAGGTGGGCGCGGGGGTAGCCGGCCATGGCCAGCCGGCGGTCGAAATGGCTGCCGGCGTACGTGGCGGCGAACATCATGAAACCGGTGATCAGGGTGACGGCGTTGAGGGCACCGCTGATCGCGGTCACTTCGTTGCCGGGCGGGGACAGCGCCTCTCCGGTGGCGATCAGCCGCATCGGGGCCGGGGTCTCAGGAAGCACCGTGAACGCCAGGGTGGTCCACAGGGGTACGAACAGGGCGACCAGGACCAGGGCGAACCGGTTGCGGCCGTGCTCGACGAGCGTGAACCGGGTGGCGACCGCGAAGCGGGTCAGGTGAAACCTCACGCGGCGACTGCCTCGTCCTGCCGGAGCATCCCGCTGTGCAGGCGCCACAACTCGTCCAGACGTTCGGTGTCATACGCCAGATGGGAGACGACCAGGACCGAGCGTCCAGCGTCCCGCAGCCTCACTGCCAGGTCCCAGAACCGCTGGTAGGTGTCCCAGTCGAAGCCCTGATACGGCTCGTCCAGCAGTAGGACCTGCGGATCGTGCATGAGCGCCAGCGTCACGTTCAGCTTCTGCCTGGTGCCGCCGCTGAGCACTCCGGCCCGCTCATCGGCGTATCCGGTAAAGCCCAGCACCTCCATGACCTCCTCCGCGTACCGCACATCGGGCAGGCGGTAGGCCGTCTGGAAGAACGTCAGGTGCTGCCGGACGGTCAGCGCGTCATTGAGAACCACATGTTGCGGGCAGTAGCCGAACCGGCCGCTGTGACGGACCGTGCCGCGCGTGGGCCGCAGCTCACCAGAAAGGATTTTTAGCAGGGTGGATTTGCCGGCGCCGTTCTCCCCGACGATCCCGCACAACGTCCCGGCCTGCAGCCGAAGGTCAACGCCGTGCAAGACCGCGCGCCGCCGGTAGGCATGGTGCACATCCTTAACCTCCACGCCCGCCTCTCCCCCCGTAGCCCTGGATCGACCGTGTCCGAATGGCCTAACGATCCCGAGGTGGAACAGACACGAGCCCCCCTGTCACGGGTGTGGCTATCTGTCCGCAGACTGTGCCCAGCTCACCCCGGGGCCGCGCGTGGATGACGGTTTGACCGCACCGCGCCCCGTAACCAGCGCCTCCGTGGCTTTTGTGACGGCCTGACTTCTCGCGCGGGCGTCACTATCCGTGTAGACGACTCGCCAACTAGCCTGCGTTGTACCTGCCAACTACCAGGCGTCACATCTCGCTGGCCTGGGCAGCACGACGTTGACGCTTGCCAACAAGACTGCGTGGTCACTCGGGGTCGGCGCCTACGGTGGAGACATGACGTCGTCCTCCGCCCCCGATCCGGTGCCGGTCCCCATCCGGGTGCTGCTCCCCGGGGACCAGGCCGTCGTCGCCCACCTGTGGTCCAAGCGCCAGGTCCGCGACGGATGGATGTACGAGGTCGGCCTCCCCGCGTACCGCAACGGCCCCGGGGACACGGTGGAGCCGGCCGAGCACCGGGTCTGGGTGCGCGCCCCGCAGCACGTACAGCCCCTGGAGGGCGTCGCCACCGCCGCGCTGACCAGCGCGACGCTGGTGCGGCCATGAGTGCCAGCTGGAAGTTCCTGATCTTCGACTTCTTCTTTGGGGTGGTGCTGCTGCGCCTCCAGCAGCACCAGCCACAGCAGAGCAGCGGCCTCGGGCGAGTTCGAGAACTCCCATAGCAAGTGCGGGTGCAGCGGCACCACCAGCGTGTCGACGGAGTCGACATCGAGCGGCAGGAGAATCCGGTCGTCGCCCGTGTCCGGCAGGATCTGGTGCATCGGCAACGGTGCCATCGCGCCGGGCCGCCTGGATGCGGCCCCGGTGCCCTTTCCGCCGCGTCGGCTCCAGGTGCGGGAGGTCGGCGGCGTCATCGAGCATCCGGCTTCGTCCTCGAAGACGATCCAGGCCCGAGCGCCACCGCGGTGTTTCCACGTGCGGCCCAGCCGGCCACCGCCGACTCGTCACGCTCGACTGCACGACGGGCCGGAACCTGATGACTCCAGCGTGTCTCCGCAGCATCTGCGAGATCGCCGACAGCGTCATCGACTTGTGAAACCGCCGGCCGATCAGCGTGCTGATCCTGGCCAACGTCCATCGCTGGTCCGGCCAACCATGCGCGACCGGGCCCTTGACCAGTTCCTCCCCGAGCACGTCGAACAGGGGCTCGCTCAGCTTCGGCCGGGATGCCGGGCCGCGGGAACGCACCCCCGTTCCGACCGGCCGCCTTCCACGCTTGCCGCCACCGCTGGACCGACCGGACGCTGACCCGTAACTCCTTCGCGATGTCCGTACTGCCCCGCCCGGCGGCGAACATTGCGACTGCTTCCATCCGGACCCGCTCACGGAACGCTTGTCTCTCCGCCGTCAGACCCCCAACCCTGCGGATACCTCACACACCCGGCATACCGCGACGATCACCAATCGTCAGCCCCTACGACAACCCACCTTCAAGGTCAGTAACACGGAATCTCTGACTCAGGTCACTAGGCTGATCCTAGAGGCCATGATGAGCTGAGCTGGCCCCACGTGAGGCAGTCCTCGTGCACCGAACGTTCCGCCTCCCGTGCGTCGCGGCACATCTATCGGTGGCGGAACTGGTCCATCCATCGAACATGGCGGTCACAGCCCGACAAGAAGTCGAGCTGACGCGGTGGAATACGCACAGCCAAGGGAGACAGCACCAGGCACCTTCTGCGCTGGCCCTGCCGCACCTACAGGTTGAACTTCGCCACCACCGGGGAGTGGTCGGACGGCTTGTCGTGGGCCGCGGCCGGCTGAGCCTCCACCACATTCGGCAGCTTCTCATTGCCGGTCGAGACCTCTTCAAACTTGGCCAGCAGCGCGTGGCTGATCATGATGTGGTCGATCAGCTCGTGCTGGCCCTCGAAGATACGAGAGAAGCCGCCCTGCTCCAGGATGCGCGGGGCCAGGTTCCACAGGCGGTTGGCATCGCCCGGGTTGTCGGGGTGAGTGAAGCCGCCGGTACCGATCTGCGAGCCGGGCGGGCCGTACAGAATCTGGGTGGTGGCGGCCTGCCACTCGTCGTTGAAGTCACCGAGCACGATGACGTTGCGATTCTTGCCGTTGCCCTGGAGCAGGTCGTCGGCCATGCCGCGCATGGTGACGGCCTCGGCGGTGCGGCGGAACAGCGCGTATGCCTCATAGCGGGCGCGCAAGTGCTCGTCGTGGGTGTCGTGCTGCTTGTTTGGGAAGGTCAGCAGCTTTGACTTGAGGTGGCAGACAGCCACGTGGAGGCTCTGGCCGGGAGACGGCTCGACCCGGACGGCCAGACCGCCGCGCCCCATCTCGCTGGTGAGGGCGTCGTCGCCCTGGTCCTCGACCTGGATGGGGCGGAGGTGGTTCGGGAAGTCCTTGCGCTGCTGGATGTCGAGTAGAGGGAAGCGGCTGATGACGCCGACCCGGATGCCGCGGGGGTCCGGGTGGTTCGACAGGGCGGTGTGCCAGGTGCCCGGCAGCTTGGCCACCAGGTCGTCCAGCGCCTCCTGGCTGCCGACCTCCTGCACGCCGAGCAGGTCCGGCCCGATTTCGGTGATGACGCCGGCCAAGGCCTCGACCTTGGCGTCGTAGGTCGCTTGGTCCTTGGCGGCGCACCTGTTGGGGTTAGGGGTGCTGCCGGGTGGCAGCGGTCGGCAGAAGTTCTCTACGTTCCAGGTCCCGATGATCAAGCTCACTGCTGCTCCCGTCGTCGTTGACCGGGTCGCGGACTAGTCTTTCGCGCGCATCCGAACGGCTCGAAATCCCGGGTGGACTCGCCTGCATGTTCACTCATCGGCAGCGCTTGTCGGACGAGCTGCGGGACCGGTCACTCTCTCCAACATCACCATCACGGCCAGTGGGACCGTGACCGCGACCTCACCCCCCAACCATGGCCATGCTGAGGCAGTACTACGGAGCCAGCCCGCACTGGCCCAGCCTCGCCCAGTCTCTGGAGCCGGTGGCGGCCTCGTTCGGCAGCGGCCGGACCGAGCTGACTTCGGTGGTTCTCTGGGTAGCGACTGCGGCCCGGCACCTGCGGCTGTGCCGCAGAAAGGCTTGTCCGGCACTCCGAGCACTTGGCCTCGCGTTGGAGAGAATGTTGCTTCAGGGGCGGAGAGGACCCCGTGTACTGGACGTACTCGGGATTTCGCCCGGCACACCGAGAAGGCGTGCCGGGCGCCGCGGGGCGGCCGCCGGTGGGCGGGGAGGTGCCGCTACTCGGCAGCCTTGGCACAGGTCACCTTCGCGAACTTCGAAGTGACGGTGTACGTGTCATTGGGGACGCCAGTGAACTCGAAGAACCCGTCCTGGATGGTTTGGGTGGTATTCACGACGGCACCGGAGGAGTTCTTCAACGTGACCGTCTCCGCCACCGGGAATCCCCTGCCGGACACGCCGTAGGTCGTTCCAGGGCCCTTGGTCACGGTGCACTTGATCGCAGCCTCCTCGTCCGACACCCACTTCGGGCAGATCGCCTTGGCCCGACGTCCTGCGGCGCTGTAGGTGTCGTTCGGCAGCCCCGTGACCTCGAAGAAGCCTCCTGTGATGGCTGTGGTCGTGCGCACCGTGGCGCCCTGTGAGTTCTTTACGGTGATGCGTTCTCCGGATCTGAACCCGTCGCCCGACACGCCGAACGTGTTGTTGGGGCCTTCCGAAAGGAAGCAGGTGGCGCCGGGTGCGGCCCGTTCCGCTGCGTCGGCCGTCATCAGGGTGACAGTGGTCCACCCGCTGAACGCGACAGCGGCCACGACCGCGGTGGAGAGGGTCTTCCTTCGCATGAGATGTCCCTTTCCTCGACTGAAGGCAGTCACTTCGCTTGAGTAGGTCCCCGCCCCCGCACGTCTCCCGTGCCTCGCGCGAGAGTGTCGGCGGTGAACGTGCTCGCCGCTGATCGGATGGCCTCAGAGCCGACGGGTAATGCTCAAGGCCCCGGTCCTTGCCGGTGGCGGTTGAGGCGTCGGCGTCTTCGACCTCAGCGCGAGGGAGCGGAGTTGCTGACGACACGTGGAGGGCTGTGATCACCCACACCCCCAGGGCGGCCTCCATCCCCTCCCACTATTCCACTGGGCGGGGCGGGCCGCATGTGGGCGTGGTCGGCGGCGCCGGGAGCGAATGTGACGGCAAGGCCCTGTCCCTGCCCGCAGGACAGCGACAGGGCCTTCAAGGAAGACCCCAGACACTCACCGACCAGTCCGCAACCGTACCGTTCAGCCTCCTGCTCAGCGGCAGCCCACCCGGCCCCGCCAGGGTGAGATCACCGCCCGCTCGACGCTGGCGCGCACGGCCTCCATGAGGTCGACGGCGCCGGTGGGCTTCGCCGCCGGTTCGGTCTTCTCCCCCGTCACTCCGGCCGCCCTCGCCTCCATCAGGGCCTCGACTTTCTCGCGGAGGTGTCATGGAAGGACTTCGGGTCCACTCCATGGCCAGGCTCAGCCGCCGTCGCCCCGACCTCCCCCGGCAGGTCGGGCGCCTCGGCGTGCGGATCTCGGAGCTCGTCGGCCCAGTGAAGGGGGTGAATCCTGAGCAGGCCCTCCGCCTCCTCAGCCTTCAGCGCGACCATCTACTCCCTCCCGCGCATCACGAACGTTGCGATGCCGGCCTTGTTCGACTCGGCCAGCGCCCGTTCCAGCAGGGCGTAGAGCTTCCCCTGCCGGGCTCCCCGAGGCCCGAGGAAATAGGTCTTGTCGAAGAAGACCGGGTCGACGGTGTCCAGGTCGACGAAGCCGGCCACGTCGATCGACCGGGACCGGCCCGGATCGATCTCGTCGAGCTCGTGCGGCTCGACAACCACGTACTCGGATCCGGTGTCGTAGCCCTGCACGATTTCCGCCACGTCCACCTCGTCGCCGGCGCGCTCGTTCACGCGCCGGTTCCGGATCCGGCCGCCGTCCCGCGCTCCAGCTGGTGCAAGCGAATCGTATGGCTGTCCGTCGCCGTGTACAGGCTCACGGGAAGGCTCATGCTTACCTTGATCTTGCGGTCCGCGCCGCCGCACGAGGGCCCTCCCTGGCCCGGTGTACGGCGAGTGGTGCCCCGGGGGACACGGCCCGGACGGCGGCGCCCCGGGGCACCGTGATCACTGTCGTGCACGGGGTGCGGCCGTGTCGGGCCCGCCTCACGTGCCTAGCGGTGGATCAGTTATCCATGTAGATGTCGACGATGAGGTCGATGTTGGCGTCGCTCCGGTTGAAGAAGTCGATGACACCGGTGTTGCCGCGGCCTGCCTGAACCAGGTTCGGGACAATCTTGTTCGCGGTGAAGTTCAGGTTTGACGAGGTCGGGATCGGCACCTCGACGTTGGTCCCGTTGTTGTAGTCCGCGATGGTGTTCGGGTCTGGAGCGACCGCGAGGAAGCCGGCACCCTTGGGGTTGGTCACCGTGGTGTTCAAGACGAAGCCCGTGGTGTGCGGATGGCCGTCGCCGAGTCCGAGCGCGCTGTAGTAGCGGCCGGGCAGCGGCTTCTTGGTCTCGCGGGTGTCCTTCACGCGCTCCGGATCGAAGGAGAGGTACGCGCTGACGCTCTCGGGGCTGTAGTAGCCGACGACGTCGACGATCACGTCGGCCGGATTCCAGCCGCCGTTTCGGATGCTGATCTGCCCGTCAGTACCGACCGGGACGGTCACCGAGTTGGCTATGGTCTGGCCCGTACTGAAGTTCAGGTTGGACGCGGTCGGCGCCGCCTTCCCGGTGGGGAAGACGGTCAGGTGCCCGTCGCTCAGCGGGTTGGTGACCGTCACGTTGAGCGCCACGGCCTTGGCCCCGGCGGGGATGCCACGGTTGCCCGCGATCTTGGTGCTGAAGGTCCCGTAGCCGGTGACCTGGCCCTTGAGGGTGCCGAGACCGGTGCGGGTGTCGACGAACCGGTCCGGGCTGATCGCCGTGTAGCCGCTGGCGGCGGACTGGGTGAAGTAGCCGGTGACGTCGGCGATGAGGTCGACCGACTCCCAACCGCCGTTGTAGAGGTCCACGTAGCCGTTGGCGCCGACCGGCACGATGACCAGGTTAGGGACCGTCTGGCCGGGCTCGTAGTTGAGGTTCGAGGTGGTCGGGCGGTTGGTGCCCTCGGCGAAGGCGGTGACGTGGCCGCCGCTCTTCGTGTTGGTGACGGTGACGTTGAGGGCCACCGCGGTCACACCGGCGGGGATGGTGCCGTAGCCGCCGACCTTGACCCGGGCGGAGGTGTACGGGGCGACCTTGGACTTCGGCGCGCCGGTGCTGTCACGGGTGTCCAGCAGGCGGGTCGGGTTGTACGGGGTGAAGTCCGAGCCCTCGGTAGTGACGGTGACCGAGTTCTCGGCCGATGTCTGGTTGACGGTGTCCGTCACGGTGACCTTGACCGTGTACGTGCCGACCTCGCTGTACACGTGCTCCGTGGTCACCGAGTTGGAGCCGTGCGTGTTCGCGTTGTCCGTCGAGCCGTCACCCCAGTTGATGTCGATCAAGACGGGGGTGACCGCGCTCGTGACGTCCATGTCCAGCCGCAGCGACTTCGCCTGGAACGTGGCGGCCTGAAGGGCGACCGAGAGGTTCGGGTTCGCGTCCGAGGCCGCCAGCGTGCCGGCCGCCTTGCCCTTGCCGGTGGCCGGGACCTTGACCGAGTGGTCGGCCGGGCCGTCGAACGTGGTGGTCTTGGCCTCGATGGCCGAGTCCAGGTCGGGCCTGGACACCCCCTCCGCCTTGCCCGACGCGGGGTCGGCGGCGTGGGCCAGCCCCGGTATGAGCGAAATGCCTGCCGCGAGGATGGTCGCGGATGCTACGAGTCGGCGATGAGACACCGAGCCCCCAAATGTCTGTGAGCCCTGGAACGGGGCTGAAAGCCCGCTCAGGCTACAGAACGCCCGGCCCGTGGATCACTCGGGTTCATCTGTTTGCGCACGCACTGATTGGGGCCTGTAGGCCGGTTCCTCCGGCCTCGTCAGAGCTGGCCGGTCTAGCGCGGGGGGAGGACGGTCCGTGCGAGCAGCTGAGACCCGAGGTGAGTGGAGGTGCGCGTGCAGGTGGGGTGCGCAAGTGGGAGCGGTACGGGAGTTCGCCCTGGGACCGCCGCAGGCGCGGGAGCAGTTCCCCTGGGGTCCTGAGGACTGCGTGGTAAAGGTCAACAACGTACCTCCCAGCGTGACGAGGGAGAGCGCTCCGGGCGCTTTCAGGGCCATTCCACCTCGCCGGGCTCCCGCGTCCAGGACCGCACGGTGTGCGCGCCCTCCGGCCCCTCTTCGATCAGCACTGACGGAGAGGTGGTAGTCCACACTTGCGGTATTCCGAGCCAACAAGACCCTGATGGCAAGGGTGTCCATGATCGAGCTGCCGGAGGAGCGACTTGGCTGGGCGCCTGGTGTTCCAGCAACGGTTTGCTATCTGGGCTGGTCAGGGGCGCTGTCGGGAGTGTATTTGGGTGGCGGGGTGCCGGGGGGAGTCTTGGCCGGGTGCCCCTCCAACGAGTGGAGTCGCCGTTGGTAGTGGCAGTGGCGGGCGACGGCCTGGCGGCTGCGGCACCAGTGGGACCAGGTCAGTTGGTGTGCGCGATGCGTCCGGCCGGTGTAGCGGTGGTTCGCAACGAGGTGAAGTGCCGGGAGCCTGCGGACTTCTGCCACGGTGAGGGGGACCAGGCTGGTGGAAGCGTTTCTGCAGCCCCTTTTGCCGTGGCATCGGCGGCCATGACCGCGAGATGGGCGTGGGCGAGCATGGCCAGGGTGACGTGCCGATACCAGCCCGGGTAGCAGCGGACTTCGTACTGATCGAGGCCGCACTCGTTCTTCGCGGCCTGGAAGCACTCCTCGATCTGCCAGCTCCCGGTGACCCGCACCAGGTCGGTCACCGTGGTCTCCAGGGGCGGGCTTCGGATCGGGTCACCCGACCCTGGTCCTCCACCGCGCCGGCTCCTCACACACCCCCGCTTCGACCGCCTGCCGATACGTCTCCTTCCAGCTGCTGCCCCCTCCGTAAAGCAACGTGCACTCCTGGTGGACCGGCTGGAGCCCGTACCAGCAGGTGGATATCGCAAGGACAAGGAGAAATGCGGCGAACGGATGCCTCCACGTGGGAGGCCCTGAAAGAGGCTGGATCACACCGCGACCCTAAGCACCGGGCCGAACGGACCGCGCAGCGGGTACGGCTGCCCGCACTGGAGTCCGCCTCGATGTACCCGGATCCTTGGGGCACCCCGCTCCGCAGCTCCGGACCAAGACCGTGTTCGTCGGACGCGACTTGGTGGGCGTGCCTGCCCGGCAGACGTCGGCAGACAGTCCGGTCAAAACCTCCGACCTCGGGAGACCTCCGGGCGCACCGGTACGGTGCGGCCGACCGCGGGCCACCGCCCGGCCGGCCGCCGTACCCAAAGGGCCTCCGCGGTTCTCAAGTCGCATCACGGTGTCCCAGGGACCCTCTCAGCGAAGTTCGATCAGCCTCAGCGGAGTTTGGCCGGCGCGGCAGCTCTAGGGTCGGTTCAGTCCGTGCAGCCCTGCGGTGGGGGCCACGGCCCCTCGAAGGCCGGTCCGCAGTCAGCGGGGCGATGGGCCACCACCAGTGCAGCCGGATGAGCGCCCCATGGCCCGGGAACGGCAGCCGTCCGTGTTGACCCTCGACCGCCGTCGTGCCGCAGCCGGCCGATCCGCGCCACGCGGACCCCGCCTCTCCCGTCCCCGAACCAGCGGCAGCCCTGCTACTGGCCTACCTCGCAGACCGCGACAACACGAACACCGCCACCAACCAGGCATCCCGCTGGCTCTTCCCCGGCCGCCGGGCCGGGCGGCCGGCCCGTCCCGACCACATGTCCTCACGACTGCGGGAGATCGGCATCCCGGTCGCCGCCGCCCGCGGCGCCGCCATCCGACAACAACTCCTCGAACTGCCCGCCCCCGTCGTCGCGGACGCCCTCGGCTACCACGACAAGACAACCAGCCGCCTCCTCAGAGAAAGCGGCGGGACCTGGAGCCGATACGCTGCTGGTGACCACAGCCGGTCACCAGCGGGCTGGGCTCCCAAGGGAATCCGCGATAGTTGAATACGCCAGCTCACCAGTACCAAGGCCGTCGTCCCGGTCAGCCGTGGAAGGAGACTTCGAGTTCGAATTTTCCTCCGAGGCCGTCGATACGGCTCCGGAAGAGGGCCCGGGTCATGTTGTCGTCGAAGAGCGTGACCTTCCAGACGTCCTCCTCCGAAGGGTGCGGAATCTCGACGAGGTGCTTGTAGTTGAGGAAGCCGTCGGGATTTCCGTGTTCGTCGAATCTCCTGGTCCCCAACTCGACCGACAGCGTCTGGATCGGCAACGTCACGTTGATGTTGACGATTTCTCCCTGGCCGATGTGCCCCTCCCAGACCTCCTCCCCGTCCACACGGAGGATGATCGATCGCTGACCCTGGCCCTCCATGGCCGGCGCGAACACGCTCTCGAACTTGATCTTCGTCATCACGCGCTCCACGTTCCGCTCGACGCTGCCCCCTCCGTTCACGTTCCCCCCGGTCATCCCTCCCGGCAACTCGCGATCCGCCTGCGACGCATCGCCCGCTTGCCTCCCGAAATGGTTGACGCGTGGCCACCCCACCCGCAACTCGTGGAGGTCGCCGGCAGCCCCGCACGGCTCGAGGAGTACGACGTACGGCAGAAGTGCCGCCACGCCGCCGTCCTTCGAGGGGCCCGTCGTATCGCGCTCGGCGGCGTCGGTACCCTGGAAGCCGACTGGACCGCCGGCTGCCAGCTCCTCGAAGCTCTCGGCATCCCCCATGACGCCTACAGGGATGCCCGGCGGACCACCGATGGGACACCGCGTGGCTCGCTCCCGCCCTCCGGCACCTACTCGCCCTCGAAGCCGGCTTCCTCCCGGACCCCAGCGCCCGGGAGGAGTGAAGGCGGGAAGGATGCATCGGTCCTTCAACAGCCCGTCGCGCACCGGAATCCAGTCCAGGGCGGAGCAGATGCCATCCTCAAGGGACAGCTGCGGCGTCCACCCCAGCAGCTCGGCAGCCCGGTCGCTCTTGGTGTAGCCGCCGGCCACGTCACCGGGCCGCGGTTCGGCATCGACGGTCTCCAGGGGCGTGCTGACGACGTTGTTGAACGCCTCGCACAGCTCCCGGACCGTGGTGCCGGAGCCGGTGCCCAGGTTGATTGCGATGGTGCGGGGGCGTTGATCGGGGCATGCGAAATCTGATCCCCGCCGTCACCGCGCTGACGGCGGCCGTGGCCGTCCTCGCGGCCCCGACCACCGCCGGACAGGGCCTGCACCGCCCATCCCGACCTCGACGCCGGACGGCGCTTCGCCCGTGTCAGACCCAGAGCCTTGGTGTCCAGGCGTAAGTACTGTTCCAGCTCCCCGGGCGACGGCTCCGTGGCGAACCGCCTATAGCGGGCCTTTTGCTCAGCAGACAGGTACTCAACAGGCATGCCTGCGCCCTCGGCTACCACCACGTCACCACAACTCGCCTTGCCGCGGAGGCTGGTTGGACCTGGAGCCGATACGCCTCCGGTGACCACACACGGTCACCGGCAGGGTGGGTTATGCGGGAAACTGGCGACGCTTGAATGGGCGAGCCCACCAGTATCAACCCCCTGGTCGCGTATGTCGTGGCCGTGGTGTGCCCGGCGACTTTCGCCTGCCGGATGAGCTCGGCTCCCAGGAAGCCGCTGCCGCCGATGATCAGAGTGGTCATGCCCGGCACGGTAGTGCGCACGGGTGGGCACCGGCGGAGAACCCGAGAGTTGTGCACCTGCTTCAGAAGCGAAGGCAGTCGCCCCGGGGTTGGAGCGACCGCCTTCGGTGCCTGCGCGTCAGGGCGGCCTTGGCAGCCGCGAGGTGGCTTTGTCGGGACGAGCGCTATGGCGAGGGCGGTGCGGCAGTCGACGAGCAGGGGGTTGGCCGGGCGGTCGACGAGATTATGGGGGTTGGCCTGCTGGCATCTTCACATGAGCCGGATCACAGAGTGCGCCCGTTTGAGAGCCAGGGCGCATGACCCGGCGCACACAGGGCGCACAAACCGCCCCAGGCCCCTCCCCGCGTCAGCGCCTGGCGCATCCGGCGCAGACGCAAGCCCCGTCTGAAGGAAGCCCTGCTCGGCAGATCCCGGGGCGGACTAATCAGCAAGACTCATCTCGCCGCGGACCGCAGGTGCGGCTGTTCGGACGGGGATGGGTGGCACGGCTGGAAACCTGTGCAGCCACTCGGATTTGGTGCTGCAATGAGGGGCTATGACGCAGATAGCCGAGAGTTGGTACGAGGCCGGCAGCTTCTGGTCGCTCCTGCTGGGCAGCGTGGTGACGCTTGCAGTCGGATGCCTGGCAGCGTGGGCCGCCATCCGAGCCGCGAACCCTAAGTGGTCTACGTCGTAAGCCGTTCGGGGGTTGACTTCGAGGTTGGGCGTCGGCGTGCTTGTGGCCAGGTGGCGAGGTGGATCCGGCATGCGGTGTCGAGGGCGTTCTCGGGGATGCCGCTGGGACTGCCGACGGGCAGGAGGGCGTCTGATCGAGCGCGGGCTGGCTCGTCCCGGGCCCGCCTTGTCCCGGCCGCGCCCGGGACGGCGGGGGATGTGGCCTCAGCGGTCAGGCGGGCCGTGCTTCGAGGAATGCGAGGACCCTGGCCACGAACTCGTCGTGGAACTGGAAGATTCCGCCGCCCCCGGCGTCCGGGTAGAGGGGGACGAGTTCGCCCCGGGGCAGCCGTGCGGCGAGGTTGAGGGTGTTCTCGCTCGGCACCATCCGGTCGCTCTCGCCGTTGGCCACCAGGACTGGCTGGCGGATGCGGGACAGGTCGGCCGGCGGCTGGAGGCCCCACCGGTGGATGGCCTTCAGCTGGGCGCGGAACGACGTCAGCGAGATGGCTTTGTCGCGGCGGTCCGTGCGCTCCTTCAGCCGTTCCAGGAAGGCGCGTGCTTCGCGTCGGCCGTGTTCAGTGTCGGTGAAGAAGAGGAACTGCTTGGGGTCCTTGCGGGTCAGGAAGCCCTTCAGGATGTCCCGGAGGGTGAGTGCGGTGACCTTGTCGATGCCGGGGCTCCGGCGGGGCCGGTGCCCGCGAGGATGACCTTGCGCACCAGCTGCGGTTCTTCGGCTGCGATGACCTGGGCGATGAAGCCGCCCATCGACAGGCCGAGCAGGTCGACGTGCTCGAAGCCCAGGGTTCGGATGAACAGCACCGCGTCGCGGGCCATCGCTTCGATGGTGTCGGGGGTGGAACCGCCCGACGTGCCGACTCCGCGGTTGTCGAAGGTGATCACCCGGCGCCGGGCGGCGAGTCCGTCGATGACGCGGGGGTCCCAGTTGTCCAGGACTGCGGTCAAGTAGTGGAGCAGGATCAGCGGTACGCCGTCCTTCCGGGCCGAGCTGCCGGTAGACGAAGTCGACGCCGCGTACGGACACCGAACGGGTCGGCACGTCCTTGTACGACGACGGGGCGGGCGTGGGGTTGGGGGTGGCGGAACTGCGCGGTGCGCTCATGATCGGTTCCTGGGGTGCGGAAGGGAGGAGTGGTGGGAGGCGGGATCCTCTCGCTGCCCGGGGCCTGTCGGTGGTGTGGCGGGCGGGGGCCGGCCCTCACGCCGTCGCAATGACGACCTTGCCGGCCTTGGCGCGGCCCTTCTCGGCGTACTCCATGGCTTCGAGGGTCTGCTCGAAGGGGAAGACACGGTCGACGACGGGGCGGATCTCTCCGGCGTTGATGAGCCGGGTGAGTTCGCGCAGCTGGTCGCCGCTGGCCTTCATGAACAGGAAGGAGTAGGTCACGCCTTGGCGCTTGGCGTGGCGTCGGGTCTTGAAGCTCAGCGCGTTCATCGCCTGCCGCAGGACCGGGTTCGCGCCGAGCTCGCGGGCGAAGTCCGCGTCGGGCGGCCCGGCGATGCCGATGACCTTCCCGCCTGGCTTGAGGACCCGCAGCGACTTCTCCAGCGTCTTGCCGCCGAGGGTGTCCAGGACGACGTCGTAGCCGTCCAGGAGCTCCTCGAAGTCCTGGGCGCGGTAGTCGATGACGACGTCTGCGCCGAGTTCCTTGACCAGGGCGGCGTTGGCCGCGCTCGCGGTGGTGGCCACGTGTGCGCCCAAGTGCCTGGCCAGTTGGAGGGCGACGGTGCCCACGCCGCCGGAGCCGGCGTGGATCAGGACTTTCTGGCCCGGCTGGACCTGTGCCCTCTCGATCAGCGCCTGCCATGAGGTGAGGGCTACCAGGGGAAGGGAGGCGGCCTCCGCCATGGTGAGGGTGGCCGGCTTGTGTGCCAGGTCGTTCTGGTGGACGGCGATGAGTTCGGCGAAGGTGCCGATGCGGTCCTTGTCGGGCCGGGCATAGACCTCGTCACCCACCGCGAACCCGGTGACGGCCGAGCCGGCCTGGACCACCACTCCGGCGAGGTCGTTGCCCAGCACGAGAGGGAGGCGGTACGGGAGGATCATCCTGAAGGCACCGTCGCGGATCTTGAAGTCCAGCGGGTTGACGCTCGCCGCATGGATCTTGACCAGCACGTCGTCGGCGCCCGGCTCCGGATCGGACATCTCGGCGGCGCGCACCGCGGACTGGTCACCGTACTTCTCGATCAAGTAGGCCTTCATCGCTGTCTCCCTGTCCCGTCCGCACAGGGACGGGATCTCCGCTCGCTTCGGGCTGCCCCGGTACGAGATACTTTCTGGTATTCACTGGTGGTTCATGACGCCCCACGCCGATGCGGCGGGCGCGCCTCACGCTGCGTTCGGCGATGCGGCCAGGCTCCGCTTCACCTGCCGGGTGGTCTCGTCGGCGAGGATCTCGGGTAGTCCCCGCTCGATGCCGGACAGGGCCCGGGCGGCGACCTCGGCGGGGTCGGTCTTCTGGTCGGCGGGAACGCTCGCGGCCATGTCCGTGTCCATGTATCCGACGTGCAGTGCCGTGATGGTGATGCGGCGGGGCGCCAGTTCCTCTCGGGTCGCGCCGGTCAGCGCCCATGCCGCGGCCTTCGCCGCGGCGTAGGCGCCGAGGTCGGCCGGGTGCAGCCAGGACAGGACCGACAGCACGTTGAGCACGGAGCCGCCGCCGTTGGACTCGATGACCGGGGCGAAAGCCCGCGTCACGGCGAGCGGGCCGAAGAAGTTCACCTCCATCTCCAAGCGCACCATGTCCGGGCTGCCCGTTATCAGGGGCGTTCCGGTGGAGATGCCCGCGTTGTTGACCAGCAGCGTCGCGTCGGAGGCGGTGCGAGCCGCGGCCCAGATCGACTCCGCGTCCGTCACGTCGAGCCGCAGCGGGATGACACCCGGAAGGTCCACCGTTTCGGGGCGACGGGCCGCCGCGTACACCTTGGCCCCGCGTTCCACGAGCTGGGCGGCCAGATGCCGCCCGAGCCCCCGATTGGCGCCGGTGACCACTGCTACCGCGTCCTTCAGTTCCATGCCCACTCCCAGCGCCACGGCCGCCGCCAAGCGACCCGCACCAATTAGATTACGACTACAATCTAAGCACTGGTCTAAGATAGATGCCAGTCGACATCCAATCGGGAGGTGGCCGATGGGCCGCGTATCGCAGGCGCAGGCGGAGGAGAACCGCCGACGGGTCGTTGAAACCGCCTCCCGCCTGTTCCGGGAACAGGGAACCCACGTCAGCGTCGCCGACCTCATGAAGGCGGCCGGTATGACCCACGGCGGCTTCTACAAGCAGTTCGCCTCCAAGGAGGCACTCATCGACGAGGCCACCGCCCACGCGTTCGGCGAACTCGCCCAGCACCACAAGGACGGGCTCGATCAGTACGCAGGGCAGCGCGACGCCGCCCAGCGGGCGCTGATCGACGCCTACCTCTCCGCCGAGCACCGCGACAGCGCGGCAGACGGGTGCCCCGCCGCCGCACTCGCCACCGACATGGCCCGCGACGGCGGAGAGAGCGAGGCCCGCCGCGTCTACACCCAGGGAGTGGGCGACTTCGCCGACTGGCTCGACACCAAGGACCAGGACGGCATCACCCGGCTGTGCACCATGCTCGGAGCCCTCGTCCTGTCCCGGGCCACCAAAGGCTCCCCGCTCTCCGAGGAGATCCTCACCACCGCACGCGAGGCACTGACGGCCACCAACTGACCGGAACCACCGTGCAGGGCGCACGCCGCAGGAAGGGTGCGCTTCCCGCACCCTGTCGTCATCCACTTTTCGTGAACCGCTCTCCGCGTTGCCTCTCGCTTCCGCATGCCCGATCTTCCTAACCGCCTCGGAGTGTGAGCGGCTGAGGAAGATGGCCTACGGCCGCAAGACCGAGCACCGACTGCGCCAGCGCGCCCAGGTTGTCCTGCACGCGGCGCGCGGCCGCTCCAACGCGCGCATCGCTCGGGAGACTGGACTGCACCTGGACACTGTCCGCACCTGGCGCGACCGCTTCGCCGGGAACCGGTTGCCCGCCCTGTCCGACCGCAAGCGCTCCGGGCGTCCCACTTCCTTCACCCCGTTGCGGAGTGCCCAGGTCAAGGCGCTGGCCTGTCAACTGCCCGCGGAGAGCGGCACGCCGCTGTCGCGCTGGTCCGCCACAGAGCTGGCCCGCGAGGTCGTCGCCCGCGCCATCGCCGGCACGATCTCCGCCTCCACCGTGCGACGCTGGCTCGACCAGGACGCGATCAAGCCCTGGCAACACCGTTCCTGGATCTTCATCAGCGCCCCCGGCTTCCGACTCAAGGCGGCCCGTGCCCTGGACCTGTAGGCCCGCGCCTGGGACGGCGAGCCGCTCGGCGCGGACGAGTATGTGATCAGCGCGGACGAGAAGACCTCCATCCAGGCCCGCTGCCGCTGCCACCCCACACTCGCCCCCGGGCAGGCCAGGGCGATGCGGGTCAACCACACCTACGGACGCGGCGGAGCACTGGCCTACCTGGCCGCCTACGACGTCCACCAGGCGAAGGTACTCGGCCGCTGCGAGCCGACCACCGGCATCGGCCCGTTCATGAACCTGGTCACCCAGGTCATGAGCCAGGAACCCTAGGCCAGCGCGAAACGCGTGTTCTGGATCCCTCCCACCGCGGCAAGGCCGCAGCAGCCCGGCTGACCACGGCGTTCCCAAACACGGTGCTGGTCCACACACCCGTGCACGCCTCCTGGCTGAACCACGTCAATCCCGGCAGGGGGGACTGACAGTCCCCCAACCCTCCCCTCTCCAAAACCCCGACAGCGCCTGCGGCGCGTAGCGCCGATGACGCCCGCAGGGCCACTACAGGTAGTGGGCCGCGTAGGGCTGGCGACCGCGCCGCCTCCCGGGGCGCTGGTGCGCAACATCCCGGCAGCCAGGTCGGGGAACGCGACCAAGCTGCAACTGCCGCCGGGACAGACAGACTCGGTCAAAGCCCTTGAGGCGGGATGGCCGCCCGAGCTGGCAGCTCTGCTGCCGCCTCACTGCCCGGCCGTGCTCCGTGAGGCGATCCTGGACGCCCTGAACGGAGGACGGACTCCCCAGCAGCTACTTGAGCGGATCCAACGCCGCTGGTGGACGCACGGCTACGCCCGCGCCCTGGCCGAAGGAGAACTCTCTCGGCGCCGCGGTAGGGCTGGTACGCCCGTCCACGGGCTGCCCCGACCCGATGTGCGAAGACGGCACCACCCTCCACCTGGACGACGCATGCCTGAAGTGCGCACAACGCCGAGCGGACCGCCGCCAGCACCCGATGCCCGCACTGCGGCAGAAACACCCACGACCCCAGTGGTGGGAATGCGATGCAAAGACTGCTCGGCGGCCGGCAAAGGACCACGACCCCACGACGGGATGTGTCAGCACTGCCGGAACCGAGCAGAACGGACCGAGATCCAGCGCGCGACCGCAGGACTCGTCGCCGAAGCCGAGACAGCACAGGAAGCCGAACGGCTACGCCAGGCAAGCCGGTGGGAACGCATGCTCGATGAAGCCCATGCCGAGCACACCAAGCGGTCCCGAACTGCTCAAGACCAGACCGAATCCGAACAACGCACCGCCGCCGAAGACAAAGAAGTACGTCGACTACGCGAACACCTCATGTTGAAGCACCCCGAACTCGCGGCCTTCGCCCAACCACAAACATGACCGCCGCAACCCCATGGGCTACGTCACGCCCTGGGCTTCCGCCACGACCGCACCGCTACCACCCCCTGCAGACGACAAAGAGCATGCATAGCCGCCAGAAGCCGCACGAGGGGTGCTTCTCGGCAAGGCGCGTTCCGCCCTCGGGGGCAGAGCCATTCGGCACCGGCCGAGGCGCACACCGTGTGCGTCGTCGGCCGCCTGCTGACCCGGACGATCCTCGCAGGTTCGGGGGCGACGGTCAGGCGGATGGCTGACCAGAATTCTTCGACGGACGATCCCGCAGGCTCGGGGTCCACGCGCCTGATCAGGGGCCGGGTGCGCGGCCGGCCAAACCCTCCCCGCGGCCCCTGCGGTCCGGAGCGAAGAGCGCCTCGGCGGGGACCGGCAAGGGCAACCCCTGGCTGCGGAGCGCGCTCGGCGAAGCCGCGATGGGCGCCTCCCTCACGGACACGTTCCTGGGTGAACGCTACCGGCGGATCGTCAAACGCCGGGGCCACATGAAGGCCCTGGTCGCCGGCGCCCGATCGATCCTGGTCATCGTCTGGCACCACGTGTTGACCGAGCCAGACACCCGTTTCCAGGACCTCGGCTCCGACTTCCACGCCAAGCGTCTCGATCCAGCATGGCAAAACGTGAGCTACGGAAGTTCAAGGCACTGGGCTACCACGTCACACTGACCCCGACGGCCGCCAGAGGCTGATCGACAAAGAGAGAAGGTTCCCGCTCCGTGGCAACCCCCGGACCGACGGTTGGGGGTCACCCTGTGCTGCCCGCCTCACCCCCATGTTTTACGGTCAGGAGAGCGGTCGCCTTGCCCTCAGCACACCGGCAGAAGGCGCTCCCGGGCGCCGAGAGCGTCCGGGAGCGGGAGCGGCGGACGGTTACCGCCAGCCCTGCGTCACCTTGTCGGGCGCGGTGTTCCAGCTCTTCGGGATGAAGGTGACCATGTAGGCGCCGCGGTCGAAGTCGGCGTAGCCGGAAGACCAGTTCTGGAACCTGCTCTCGTACACGTTCATCGGACCCATGTCGCCGTTGGGGTTGTGGAAGTGGTTGGCGTGGGTCCAGATCGTCTTGTCAGCAGCGGGCTCCTTCTGGTCGCCGAACCAGCCGTAGTCGAAGTTGACGAAGCTCTCACCGGGCTTGGTGGCGCTGCGCGAGGTGTTCCGGTCCTTCGACATGTCGACGAGGCCGGTGGACTGGCTGGGGCGGAAGCCCTCGGGGTCGCCGAACTTCCTCTTGTCGGCGGAACTGCGCGGGTCCTGGGCACTCCAGAAGTGCTTCGAGTAGATGACAGCCTTCATCTTGGAGGGATCGGAGTTTCCTCCGTTCTTGTCCCTGAACGACGGCGTGTTGCGCAGAGCCGCGTATAAGTTCGAGCGGCCGTCCTCGTTGGCCAGGGCGTCGTTCGTCTTGCCGAGCTCCGCCCTGAGCTTGGTGAGGTAGGCATTCTCGTCGCCGGAGCCTTCCAGGGCCTTGTTCATGACGGACGCGACATCTCGAGCCCGCTTGAAGCCTTTCTCCTCGTCGAAGCTCTGCTTGGCTATGCGCCCCTCGAATTCGGCCTGGGTTTCACCGGGGCGGGGGCTGGTGTTCTTGACAGCGTCCTTGTACTTGCTCTCGTCGAAGAACGCAAAACCCAGCTTGTTCGTCGGGTAGTTTCCGGAATTCACCCACGTGACGCCGACGCAGCCGTAGGCGAGTGCCTGTCGCTGCGCTTCGGTCATCTGCTGCCGCTGACCGTCGCGCTGGCTGTACACCTGCTGCCACTTGCGTATGTAGTTGCCGACCGAGGTCGAGGCCCTGCCTCCGGAAACCCGGTACGGGTCGGGCATCCGGTCCAGCGGCTCCGCCGGCGGGGTCTCCATCCCGCCGTCCGCCGCGGCCCTGGAGGACTCGGAAGCGCTCGGCGGCACGGAGCCCGTGGGTTTTCCGGGCTGCCCGAGGCTCAGCGCCTTCTCGTTCAGGGTGTTGATGCGCATGACATCGGCCGCGGTGAGTCCGTGGTTCTCGGCGTAGGAGCGCACCGTCTCCACGGCAGGAACCCCGGTGGGAACTTCGGCGGCGTGGCCGACCGACGGGACGAGACCGGCGGTGCACATCACTACGGCCACAGCGGTGAAGGTGAGGGACTTCGAGCGTTTGTACATGAGAGTCAAGAACTCCACTACGGTGAAATCGAATGAACGGAGGCGTGAGTGTGCGAGAGGGCAGCTGCGCAGGAACGGCGTGCCAGGCGGGAGCGCGCGCGGAACTCACGCCCACCGGGAAAGGCACTTCGTGGCATCTAGCGGCGCCTCAAGGCGCCTGGGAGGCCTATGCGGCGGCTGTTGCCGAACACATTTCTTACTCCCGAACAGATAGTCGGTTCGTACGAGGAAGGATGATGTCCTCCGCTCCGCCCCCCTGCCAACTCCCCGCCGACGACCGGCTGCAGAATCGGCCACGCCGCCGGATGACCGCTATCCGGACAGGTATCCGAGCCTGCCGGAGAGGTGCGCGGGCAGGGCGCCTCGGGCGTTCCCCTCCGTAGGAGGACCTGCGGCACGGCCGGGATCGACGCCCCGAATGCCGGACAGCGCAGTAACTGAGCGGTCACTGACGGGTATGGATGCAGCTCAGTGGATGTGATACGGCCGCCCAAGCTCCGGTCCACGGGGCCCTGGGACGCCGACCGGAGCGACCGATACCCCCGACGGAACCACTAGTTCTCCGCCACCGCTCCGACGCTCCTCATCGCTGCGCGGTGCCTGCCACCCACCCGTGCCACACAGGAAACGGCCGGTAATACCCCGTCACGGGTCCCCGGTTGATCTCGCAGACGGCACTGCACCACACCGGCGTCCGGTTGAGCGTGCTCGGGCAAGTCGATCCGCACGCGCAGCGGATCATGTCCGTCATCGCCGTGAGCAGACGCATCTCGGCCGAGGCGGCGAATCCGGTGACGGCCCGCTTCCCGAGCAGGGGTTTGAGCTCGTCGGAGGGCAGGACCAGGAACTTCGCCGTGAGGTCGGCGGTCGTCTCGAAGGCCGCCAGACTCCCGAGGTGGCGGACGAGGAACTGCCCGGCCGATACGGTCTGGTCGCCGTGGCCGGGCGGGTTGCCCAGCGTCCAGGCGCCGCGCCGCACCACGTACATGGCGACCAGGTCCTGGTCGCCGCCCGGGACGTCCGCGGTGCGGGTGGCCGACGCCGCGTGGAGATCGGCGATCGCCGCACCGTCGACCTTGGTCACGTTGCCCTTGACCCGGAAGTCGCCGATCGTGCCAGGGCTGAAGGCCGGCAGCTGGAACACGTCGTCGCCGATCTGCGTCTCCCACCCGCGCCGGAACGCCTCGAGTCCCTGCGGTGCAGCGCCCGGGTCCGTCGAGTCCACGGTGAAGACCCCCCGGGCGCCGCCGGCCGGCGCTCCGTTCCCGTGCATCCCGCTCCGCTCCTCGTCTGCATTGCGACAACGCCCCGTGGTGGTGTTCCGAAGGACGCCGTCGCGGCTCATGCGGCACCGGGAAGATCTTCCTACAAGTGGCCTGCATGGCAACGGGCGAGGGGTGGAGCTGATACTTCCGAATCGGCCGGACGGAATGACCTGCCCGAGTCCGCGGCCGCGGAGGGGGGACTCGTCCAGTCCGGCTACAGGAGATGCGTTCCCTGATGACCAGCCGGTCGCTGCTGGAACATCACCTGTCGGGGCTCGCACGGGTGGCGGTGATGCGCCGAGTCCGTCATCGGGACCCGTCACTGCCGGCACCGGCGCCGGTCGTCCGCGGCCGGTGCGGGCGCACGTGTCAGCGGGCGATCGAAATCGCGAAAAGAGTGAATCCGGAGGCGCGGATGATGTGCGGGACGAACAGGATCGCGGCCTCCGTGGCGCGGGCGGTCCGGATCCCGCCCAGGTCCGCTATCCACTCCTGGTGCCATCCGAGGTCGGTGAGCAGTTCGCGGACGGCCTGCTTGGCCTGGGGGTCCTCTCCGGAGAGGAACGCCGTCGGCGGCTGGCTGAGGGTGGCCGGGGAGGTCATCACCGGGAAGAGCATGGTGTTGAGGGTCTTGACGACGTGGGTGCCGGGGAGGGCCTCCTGGAGTTGCTCGGCCAGGCTGGTTCCGGGGTAGAGCAGGTCGGCGGGGAGGCCGTCCGGCCCGTCGGTGGTGGCGTTGGAAACGTCGATGAGGATCTTCCCGTGCAGCTCCTCGCGCATGGCGGTGAGCCGGTCCAGGGAGTCGGCGCCCGGGGTGGCGTTGACGACCACCCGGGCGCCGCGGGCGGCCGCTGCTGCGGCCCCCGGGGCGCTGTCTGCCACCGTCACCTCGTGCCCTGCCCGGGTCAGGGCCGTGGCCAGGTTGCCGCCGACGCGGCCGTTTCCGAGTACTGCGATCGCGGTCATGAGGATCTGGTCTTCCGTACGTGCACGTGGTGGTGCGGGTCAGCGTGAGAGGGTGGCGACAGCTTCGGCGTGAACGCCCGGTGCGGCCGCCAGGAAGCTTTCGCTGTGCGGGGTCCAGGGGCGTCCCTGGGCATCGGAGATCCGTCCGCCGGCCTCGGTGACGAGCAGCGCTCCGGGCAGCAGGTCCGCGCGGGCGCCGGCGAACTGCCAGAAGGCATCGAGCCGGCCGGCTGCGACGTTCGCCAGGTGGAGGGTCGCGGGCACCGAGGTGCGCACGACGAGGGCGTCGAAGAGCATGGCGGTGATCGAGGAACCGATCCGTCGCACGACGTCGTCGTCCTCGTCCGGCC
Source organism: Streptomyces sp. NPDC051109 (assembly GCF_044455885.1). NCBI lineage: Bacteria > Bacillati > Actinomycetota > Actinomycetes > Kitasatosporales > Streptomycetaceae > Streptomyces > Streptomyces sp. NPDC051109. Next base: position 91,622 of record NZ_JBITFF010000023.1, on the reverse strand, counting down.
GGGCCTGGCTGGTGGCCACGATGCCCAGGCCGAGGTCCGCCGTCCCGGACACATGCACAGGTCGTCCGTCGAGATGGGCGCCCCCGCCGGCCAGCGCGGTGTAGGTCTCGGCGGTCAACGGCTGGTGGACCACGGTCAGTACGGGCTTGTTCTCCCGGACGAGGGTGGCGGTGACCGCCCAGTCGGGCAAGGCGTGCAGGTGGTTGACGTTGCCCTCGGCCGGATCAACGACCCACCATTCGCCGGGCGGCAGTGCCCCGCCGTCCAGCTCGTCCTCCACCCAGCCCGCCTGCGGGCGCAACCGGGTGAGGCGGGGCCTGAGGATGTCGAGGACCGTGTCGTCGTTGACGGCCAGAGCGCGCATCAGCTCGTCGCGGCTCGCGTAGGGGATCACATCCCCAAAACGCTCGTCCAGCGCCAGCCCGGCCGCACGCACGGCAGTCTCGGTCCGGTCGAACAGGTCGGCGTCGGAGAGGACGTCAGTGATCTCCAGGGTTTCGGACATGGTGCTCCGGTGTGAGTAAGGGTGAAGGGACTGATCGAAATCTAAGGAACCGGGCCCGGCACGCACTTGGACACCAGCGACACCCCTCCGGAACATCAGCGCCACACACCGACGTCCATGCGCACGTTCAGCCCGCTCACGGGCAGGCGAAGCCACTGGCCTCGCAGATCACTGCAAGAGGGGGCACGTGAACGCCGGACGCCTCCTGCTCGCATCATCCGGCCGCCCGATACAGCCTGGTGAATGTCAGGACGTCGTCTCGGGCCTGCAGAGGGACGGCGCAGTCGGAGGTCTGCTCGTGCGACCCGGCCCGGTCGAAGACGCGCCGGCCCTCGGCGAGCGGACGGTCGATGAGTCCGGCCGGGCGCGTGGTGTCGTCGTGGTCGAGCCGCAGCTGATGGCGGCGGTAGAAAACGGCCTGGTTGCGCCGGCGTTAGCCGGCCGGGCACTTCTCAGGTCACCTTGATGACGACCTTGCCCGAGGTGTGACCGTTTTCAATACCGGCGAGGGCGGCCGGGGCGTCGGAGAGCGTATGGACCGCGGTGATTCTGGGTGCGAGGACTCCGTCAAGGGCCAGCCGAGCTGAGCGCTCCAGGTTCTCGCGGTCGATGCGACGCTCGACAAAACGCCCCCCGAGATCGGACACAGAAGCATCACCGACAGCAATGACGTTGCGGGGATCCTGGGCGAGCGGAGCGACCGTCCGCAGCGAGGTGCCTCCGACCAGGTCGACGATCCCGTCGAAGCCGACCGGCACCTGCTCGCGTGCCGCATTGGCGACGTCCTCGGCGGTGTAGTCGATGAACCGCACCCCTATGCCCTCTGCGTGCTCGCGTTTGGCAGTACTCCCGGTGCCGATCACGCGCAGCTCGCGCCCGATGGCCAGCTGGGCGACGGCGAGGCCGACGCCGCCCCCGACCCCGTTGACCAGGATCGTGGCACCTGCCGGGAGTCCGAGCTGGTCGAGCACGTCCACCGCGGTCGTCCCGGCCACGGGCAGCGTTGCCGCCACCGTCGCGGACAGACCCGCCGGGATGCGCGCGGTGTTCGGCGCGGACAGCACCGTGGTCTCGGCGTAGGTACCGCCACCGGTCAGTGCGAAGCCGAAGACCGCGTCGCCCACCTCGAGCCCGTTGACGTCCTCGCCCAGGGCAAGAACGGTTCCCGCTCAGCCTGACTGCGGCCGGGCGAGCCGACATGCTTCAGCGCGTGCGCAAGCCCGCCGACCACGAGATCACCGACTTCACCCGGTTCTACGTCGTCCTGGCATTCCTCTCCCACCTGCCCGACGTGGCCGAACAGCACGCGGTGCTGCGCAGACGGCTGGAGTTCCTGGAAGAACCGGCGAGGTTCTTCTACGACAACGAGCGGCCCCTGGGTGCCGAGGAGGTCGCCGACCCCTACCGGCGGGGCATGCTGCTCACCGCCCGCGCCACCAGTCGCGCCGAACGGACCTGGCTGCGCGAGGCCCTCGGGGAGAAGGCGCCCGTATTCGACACCGGATGCACCGACAGCGATCCCCATGCGCCCGCCGCTCCCGCGAGCTGACTGTCCACGGAGGTACCCCCATGCTTGCATCCTGGTACGACGACCAGGGCCCCGCCGCCGATGTCCTGCACGTCGGTGAACTCCCTGATCCCTTCCCAGGCCCCGGCGAGGTCCGCGTCCGCGTCACCGTCTCGGGCGTCAACCCCGGCGACACCAAGAAACGGCGCGGCTGGCTCGGCTCGTCCATGCCCTTCCCGCGGGTGATCCCGCACAGCGACGCCGCCGGAGTCATCGACGCCGTGGGCGCCCAAGTCGACCCCCGCCGCGTCGGACAGCGGGTCTGGGTATACGGCGCCCAGTCCTACCGCCCCTTCGGCACCGCCGCCCAGTACACCGTCGTACCTGACCACCAAGCCGTACCTTTGCCAGATCATCTGGGTGATGAGCTGGGGGCGAGCCTCGGCATCCCCGGCATCACCGCCCACCGCACCGTCTTCGCCGACGGCCCGGTCGACGGCCAACTGGTCCTGGTCCACGGAGTTCTCGGCGGCGTCGGCTCCCTGGCCGCGCAGCTCGCCCACTGGGCCGGCGCGACTGTGATCGCGACCGTCCGCCGAACCGCGGACCTCAGCCGCGTCGACGCGGCCGTCGTCTCCCACGCCGTCGCCCTGGATACCGGCGAGCCCGCCGCGGCCATCCGCTCGTACGCGCCGCGGGGCGTCGACCGGATCATCGAGGTCGCGCTGTCCGACAACGCCGATCTCGACAACGCCGTCGCCGCCAACAACGCCGTCATCGCCGCCTACGCCACCCGCACGGACCGCACCGAGATCCCCTTCTGGCCACTGCTGTTCAACAACGTCACCCTGCGGCTGCTCGGCAGCGACGACTTCCCCGCCGAGGCCAAGCGCCAGGCCGCCCGCGACCTCACCTCCGCAGCCGCCGTCGGCGCCCTCACCGTCGCCGTCGGCGACCGTCACCCGCTGGACGACATCGCCAAGGCCCACGACCACGTCGACGCTGGCGGTGGCCACGGCCGCATCCTGCTCACCATCCCCCAATAGCACAGACTCGGAACACTGCCCTGCTCAACTACCTAGCCCTGCGGGGCGGCCCGTCGCGCTGCCAAGTAATCGGACCAGTTCCCGCCGGCGAGGGTGGCCCAGCGTTCGGCTGTCTTGCAGTGGATTCCGATCAGGTCGGCAATGACCATGGGCGGCAGGTCTACCAAGACGTCCATCATGGCGGTATTCCGTGCTGCGCGGGCGGGCAGAGCGTGGTGTCTCAAGGTGTCGGCGAGGCCGAGGGGGTTGCGCGGGCGTCCAGGGCTGTGACCGGGCAAGAGGGGGGTCAAGGCCCGTTCAGCGTTCACCCCCTGTCCAGGTCAAGCGGATTACGGCCGGCCCCCCGGGCGGTCACAGAACAGCCCGGTCCCGGCCCGGCCACGGACGGTGAGTTGCGGTGGTCGGGCTCGGCTGCGGCGATCCCCGCTGCGGCCCGCACACCGTACTCCTCCGGCAGGGCCTCTGGCACACGCAAAGAGTGGACCAGAGCCCGTTGTGCCAGGCGGTCAGCGAAGTGACACACGGCGGAGCGGCAGCGGCGGTCCGGACGTCCGGGCCCGAGGCCGACGCCCGGTGTCGGCACCGGCGCCGTGCACGTCGCGGATCAGGTGTTGCCCCACACCACGACGTCGAAGGTGCCTCGCACGTCGAAGGCCTGCCCGGCCAACTGCTTGACGGCAAGCCGCACCACCTTGCCCTGGTTCGTCCTGCCGCACACAACCATGCCGATCTTCCTGCTGGACGACCTTCAGTTCGCCTGGGGGCCGGCCCTCAGCCGCTGACCTCTGGAGCAGTCGGCGACGGGCTGCACGAAGACTTCCGTGCAGCCCGTCGCCGTACCCGGGGCAGGGTGTAGCCGACGGCAGCGGCCACCAGGTCCCACGGCACTGTCTGTCGCGCCCGCCGCCCCACCGAGCTTCCAGATCCGTCACGGAGACTGGAAGAGAGGGTCGGACCGCTGAGAAGGCTTACCCACCGGGTCTGACCAGGGAGAATGTGGTCGTCCGGAGATTCCTCACCACAGGAGCCACCACAGAGGCGACGGCAGAGGCGACGGCAGAGGCGACGGCAGAGGCGACGGCAGAGGCGACGGCAGAGGCGATCGAGGCTTGCCCCCGGGGGGCGACGCGGCCCCGATACACGAGCGTGAATCGGGGCCGGGGCGGTTCGGTCGTACTGCCGCAGCAGGCTGGGCACCGTTCCTGGCCCGCGCGCCCATGTCGGCGCGGGCTGGAGCCGACTCTAGTCCGGCGCTCCGGGGCGCAGTGCCCGGATCCAGTGGAAGATCTCCTCTGCCACCGCCTCAGCATCGCCAGCGGCCCGGTAGACGGTCCAGCGGGCCAGGCCCCGCTGGAGGGACGGATCCAGGTAGGGGCAGTGGGCGGTCATCTGCTCCACGTACACGCTGATGTCGACGCTCGTCCGCCGGGTGGTGCTGGCTTCGACGAGGCACAGCGCCCCGGCCGTCGGCCGGGGCGCTGATGTGGGGTGGGAGGCGGTCACCGGTGCGCAGTCGACGGGCGGCTGGGTGCGACGTCGTCGCCGTCGCCGTCGCCGTCAGTCGGGTTCCAGTCCCACTCGGCGACCACAGTCCGGGTGATCCGGTAGCGATCGAGGGCCTTCTCCGCGAGGTTGCCGGCGGTGCAACTCGAAGGCCCGGACCGTCCGACGGAGCCTCCCCAGGCTCACCTGAACGTCCACCCGTTGACGTTCTCTGACAATGCCCCTCCGCACTGTCTGCCACGTCCACCCCTCCCGCACACAGGCAGCTGCCACCCCATGCCGCCAGATGCTGTTCACCCTTCCACGAACAGCCCTGCGGGGCCCGGTGGCTCATGGAAATTGACGGCAGATCCGCAGCCCGGCCGGGCACGGGAACGGAGAGGCCTCACCCCGCCGGACGGCCTACGGTTCCTCCGCGATGCTGAAACACGCAGGGTGAACCGCCCAGTCCAGACACGCGGCGCCGCCCCCGGTTCGTGCCCGTGATCGCTCCACAGCAAGTGGATCAGAACCACACGCCACGACCGCCCGCCTCGGCATCGCAATGATCGTTGACAGCGGTCGCAGCCGGCCAGGCTCCCGCCTCGGATACCGTGTTCCTCTACGGGGTGCCATAACGGATGTGACGCCCCCTACGGAGGTAATCAGCGTATGAGTTCAAAGCGCAGCAAGAATCCAGCCCTGCCCGTACTTAACGACGCATTCCGGCTCGCATCGGTCAAGGACGCCGAGGAGTCCACCCGTGACTTGGCCGCGCGGCTGGCCACCACCGAGTTGCGCCGCGTTTCCCACCCGGGCCGGGCCACCTGGGAGCCCGTCGATCAGGCCGAGCCCGTACCGGTCCCGCCGACTGTGGTCGACGGTGACGGGGACCTGTGGCTGCGGGACCGGGGCACTGGCACCTGGACCATGCCCGAGTTCAACCCGAAGGACTTCCCGGCTCGCTGTGGTGAGGTTCTGACCTGGAACCAGCTTGCCTGCGAGTACGGCCCGCTGACCGCGCTGGCCGACGACCGCCGCGTCGGCGGCCGCCGCTGACCGCGCACCCCTCTGAGATGACCGCGCCCGTAGGGCCTGCCGATGGAGTAGTCGGCCGGGGCGATGACGCTGGAGCGCCGCGAGCAGCTGGAGGAGATCGACCTCTCGTGGTGCCCGGTGTGGCCGGTGCCTGGCAGCGCTGCTTCCATCTGGTCCGGCTCCACCTGGACGCCGGCGAAACACTGCCGACCACGGCGGGCGAGGTCGTGCGCCAGGGCGAGGACCTCGGCAGGTGGGTCACCACGGTCCGGCACGGGTGGGACCATCTCACCGGGGTGCAGCAGTGGATGTGCGAGCAGATCCTCGGCATCGAGCCCGTGACCGAGGCAGAGAAACCGAAGCCGCGCACGAGCCAGATGGATATAAGACTGGTTTCGGCGGTTGCCGATCAGATACTCGTCCATGCGTCGAGAAAGGCTTTTCGCCGGGCTGGATCAGCTGATTAACGGTCCGCGTGCTGGACGCGCCAGGCGGTGAGTTCGAGATCCCGGAGCCACAGCTCGCCGATGACGGTAGTAATTGCCGACGGCGGACAGGTAGCGGTGCGGGTAAACGGCGGACGGCTTACCGGCGACGAGGGGCGGGACGGAAGCCGTGTGAGAATGATCCGCCGGGCCGGGCAGTGAGGCGGGCGGGCGCGAGGCGCCGCCACCCGCCGCGCGCGAAAACGTCGGGATGCGACGTAGCGTGTGAGGGGAAAGGCAAACGAGCTGGGGCCCGCACCCCAAGGTGCGGGCCCCAGCTACGGGTACGCGTCAGCGTCAGGCGGGAACGATGTTCTCGGCCTGCGGGCCCTTCTGGCCCTGCGTGACGTCGAAGTTAACCTTCTGGCCTTCCTGAAGCTCACGGAAGCCGGAGGAGGCGATGTTCGAGTAGTGAGCGAAGACGTCAGCGCCGCCGCCCTCCTGCTCGATGAAGCCAAAACCCTTTTCCGCGTTGAACCACTTCACGGTGCCAGATGCCATATTGATCTCCTTTGGGGCAGTGCCCGGAATCACACTGTGCGGTTCCGGAGTCGCCGCGATGATTGCCCCGACCGGAAAATCGGCGGAAATGCAAAGCGCTTCCAGCGGGCGAGAACGCCGGCGAGGGAAGCGTCTGAATTTTTGCGAACCAAGACTGCAACTGAGATCGACAGTAGCACGCCGGAGCGACCCCCGCACGTAAGATTATTCTGCTCAGTCCCCCGCGATAAAAACCCTCACTTTCATGCGACGCAAATTCTCACCTAACGGCCGCAGATTTTCCCCGCACGGAAGGCATGCACGAGACCGAGTCGGCCGAACTCTCAGGTGCGGAGAGGCGGACCGGGCGGGTTATCACCCGAGAGGGGTCAGTTCTGTGCTGAGGGAAGTGAGGCGTCGGTGAGGTGGGCGCCGGTAGCGGCGTCCCGTTGGGTCGGGGCCGTGCCGTAGCTCGGCTGGAAACCCCAGCCGAACGCCTGTCCAAACTGCTCGCCACCACACGTCGGCGATCACGTGTGGCAACGACCCCTGGGACTCGCCCATGAGCTGGGCCTTCGCCGTGGAGCGGGTGACGGGAATCGAACCCGCGCCCTGAGCTTGGGAATCACCCGGCGCTTGACGTTCGGTGGGCTGCTGACCTGCGAAGACGGGTTTTCGAAGTCGATTCCGAGGGTTCCGGACCGTCCTCTGCTGACCGCTGTTTACCGCCCTGACTGGCACGTAATGCACGCGCCGCTCAGAGTGCTTGGCCGGCCTGACGCAGTTTGCGGCCGAGGAACCTCTCGACCACCGTCGCCAGGGCCGCGGGGCTTTCGTCCGGGGCGAAGTGGCCGGCGTCGTCGAAGACCTCGAGCTCGGCGTTCGGATACCACTGCAGCCACGTGGATCGCATGGTGTCGGGGCCCATCCCCGGGTCGTTCGCGCCGGCCACCACAAGCACCGGCGTCGTGTTTCCATTGACCAGCTCGTGGATGTCGGGGCCGCGCGTCCAGGACTCGAGGTACGAGCGCAGGGCGGCCTGCGAGGAGCGTTCCGAGCCGTTCACTCTGGCGTCCAGCCAGGCGTCGTCGTGCCGACTGCCGGTGAGGGCGTCGAAGATCGTCCTGCGGTTGCCGGAATCCTCCACGGCCCCGGCGAACAGCTCCCACATCTCCCCTTCGAGCGGGAACCCGGACGCGGGTACCGGCGAGATGCCGATGATCGAGCGGATCCGTGAGGGCGCGTCCAGCAACATCTGCTGGGCCGCCTTGCCGCCCATGGAGTGACCGATGACCGAGAAGGTGTCCCAGCCGAGGTCGTCGGCCACGGCGAGGGCGTCCGCCGCGATCTCCTCCATCGCGTACGCGCCGGGGGTGTCCATCGCCTCGCCGTATCCCCGGCAGTCCACGAACGCGTAAGTGAACGCGCCCCCGTCCAGGTGCTGCCGCAGATGGCCGAAACTCGACCTGTCACTAAGCCAGTGGTGAAGTGCGAGGACCCGTTCGGGCCCGCTGCCCTGCACCTCGTACGGAATTACGTGTCCTGCTACTTGACCTGTCACAAGGTTGGGCATTTCCCTCCGGGCCGGGCTCGGAATCCCGTCGACTTGAGGCTTCGCCCGAACGGCTTAGCTGGAAATCAGGCCAGATCAGCTCGCCAAAGCCAGCGTCCGGCTCAACCCCGATTCAGCCGCGTTTCTCCTCCTCGGCCTCCATGAGCCGGATGCCCTGGTGCGTCAGTGTGGCCATGGCGGGGATGTTGCCCGGTTCCCAGTCGACGGTGATCAGGCCCTCGCCGGCCAGGTCACTGATCCGGGTGTTGCTGCAAGCGTGGAAAGGCAGGAAGGGTGGGCTCCGTTCCGGTTGCCTCTTCCAACCTCTCGTTGACCGCTGGTCACCGTCCCTACTGGCACGTCGTGGCACGGCGTTCCGTCATCCGCGCCACTCCAGCAGGACGAGCGTCGCGTCGTCCGAGGTGGTTTCGCCGCGTGCCCGCTTGAGGGTGTGCGACAGGTCCCGGGCCACCGTGCGGATCCCGAGGTCAGCCTGCTCCAGTTGGTTCACCCAGTCGATCAGCTGCTCCTCGCCGAACTGTGCCTGCCCGCTTTCGTGTTCTTCGATCAGGCCGTCGGTGAAGCAGAGGACGCGGTCGCCCGGCTCCAGCGCCACCGCGCTGACCTGCGGCTGGGCCCCTCCGAAGCCGACGGGGAGGGTCGTGGGGCTGTCCAGACGGCGTACAACGCGGTGCGCGCGGATCAGCATCGGCGCGGGATGCCCCGCGTTGACCCACTGGAGGCGCCCCGTGTCCGTGTCCAGACGCATCATCTGGGCGGTCACGAAGTGGTCCGGGTCGAACTGCTCGGCGACGGCCCGGTCCATGAAGAGGTATATCTCGGACAGTTCGATGCTGATCCGGCGGGCGTGGCGGTACGCGCCGATGGCCACCGTGGCCATCGTGGCCGCGTCCAGGCCGTGCCCCATGGCGTCGACCATGGCGAGGTGCAGGACGTCGCCGTTCAGGGCGTAGTCGAAGCTGTCCCCGGCCACGGCGTAGGCGGGCTCCAGGACTCCGGCGACCGCGACGCGCGGCATCACCATCGACAGCGGGGGCAGCAGGGACCACTGGATCTCCGCGGCGACGCTCATCGGTTGGCTGCGGCGGGTGCGGAAGAAGAGGTCGGTGTAGCCGTTCTTGGTCTGGAGCAGGTCGGCCGCCAGGCCTGCGATCCTGCGCAGGAGGCGGCGGTCGTCGTCGTCGATCCCGTCCAGGGTGACCGCGAGGACCCCCACCTGGTCGCCGCCGCCCAGCAGGGGCAGGTGGACCCGTATGCCGTCGGGCGTCAGGACTTCGACGGGGCGTGACTCCAGGAAGCACCGGCCGGCTTCGGACCGGTCGATGGGCTGCGGATCACCTGCGGCCACCCCGCCTGCGGGCAGGGGGATCAGCTGCTGCTGTCCGTAGTCCTGGAGCAGGATCTGTGGTTCGCGGCCCCCCATCCGGGCCAGCGTCTCGGCGACGAGGGGGCCGACCATGTGCGGCGCCAGCTCGTGCGACCGGTCCAGGAGCACGCCGAGCAGCTCCTCCCCGAAGCTCTCCGAGCGGTCCGGGTCCCCGCGCCCTCCGACGGTCATCTGGGTGCCTCCAACCGGGCGGCGGGCCCGAGTCCGGCTGCACGGGCGGCATGGCTTCCAGGATGCTCCCCCGCGATCGGCCACGCCATACGGCTTCTGTGCCCGGCGGCCTCCACGACCCGGATTTCCTGGTGGGCCGGTTCACGCAGGGCTTGCACGGTCGGGTCCCGTCACCCGCCGACGGGGCCTAACCGGCTGCTACCAGGCGCTTTCCGGCCCGTGGTGGTGAAGGGAGTCGTCTGGTGACAGAGAAGCCCCAGATCGCTGACCTGGGGCTTCGTCACGGAGCGGACGACGGCGACCGAGGCGGGCTCTGCCGCCCTGAGGTGTCGCTGTGCAGTCCAGTGCCGCCGGCCTGAAGGGGCCGTGCCGGCACGCTCCCCGGTCGGCCCGCGGCACCGGCGTTGCCGTGGAGGTCCTGGACCACACCGTTCGCCCAGTCGATGTGCGCGTCCCGCGCACGTCGACCGATGATGGGAGTACGGCCGAACATGTGGAGCTGACCATGACGGGTTGGCGTGTCAGGGACTACACCCAGGATGACCTCGAAGCGGTGATCCGAGTCGACGCGGAGAGCGGCACGGCCGAAGAGTCACCTCTCTTTCCGCTCTCGGACGCCGTGGCGGCCCTCCAGGCTCTCCACCCGGCGGTGGTGGCCACCGCGGACGAGGTGGTGGTCGGCGCCGCGGTGAGCAGGGTGGAGGGTGACCGGGCGTGGATCCTGCGCATCGGCATGGCGCCTGCCTGGCGTCACCAGGGGCTGGGCAGTGACCTGATCACGGCTCTGGAGCACCGGCTGTTCGCCGGTGGTATCCGAACGGTGCACGCGGTCCTGCCCGACGGCGAGGCCGGTGCCACCGCCCTGCACAACTGCGGCTTCGGCGCCCGTCCGGGCATGGTCTTCTTCGAGAAGCGCGGGCGAGTGAGCCCTCAGGCGGTCAGCATGCTCGCGTCGATGGGAGCGGAGCTGCCGCCCGGAGCACTGTGGCAGAAGGTCGCGGGCATGCAGAGGGAGAAGGAGCTCATCGAGCGGCGCCTCGTGCTGCCGCTGGCCCATCCCGAAATGGCCGCCCAGCACGGAGTGGAGCCGCCGCGGGCGGTGATGCTGTTCGGTCCGCCGGGGACCGGCAAGAGCACGTTCGCGCACGCGATCGCCAGCCGTCTGGGATGGCCGTTCCTCGAACTGTTCCCCGCCCGGCTGGCCGCCGAGTACGGTCTGGCCAGCGGGCTGAACCGGCGCTTCGACGAGATTGCCCGGCTCGACCACGTCCTGGTCTTCATCGACGAGGTCGAGGAGATCGCGGGGACCCGAAGCGGCGCGGACGCGACCGCGGTCGGCGTCGTCAACGAACTGCTCAAGGCGATCGTCCGGTTCCGGGGCCAGGACGGGCGGCTGCTCGTCTGCGCCACGAACGACGTGACCACGCTCGACTCCGCGTTCCTGCGGCACGGCCGTTTCGACTACGTGCTGCCGATCGGCCCGCCCGATGACCGCGCGAGGACCGCGCTGTGGGAGAGCTACCTGGCCCGAGCGGGCGCGGAGGCCGACAGCGCGGTGCTGGCGACCGCCAGCGAGGGGTTCACCCCTGCCGACATTGCCCATGTGGCGCGTACCGTCTCCCAAGTCCAGTTCGAGCGCACCTTCGACACCGGAACCCGGGCCCGCCCCACCACCGAGGACTACCTGGGCACCATCGGCAACACCAGGCCCACGGTCAGCGCGGCCATGGCCCAGGAGTTCGCCCACCAGACCGAGAAGTTCGCCCGCATCTAGGTCGTCTCTTCCTCCTCGGCCTCCATGCGCCGGATTCCCTCGTGGGTGAGGGTGACCATCGCGGGGGTGTTGCCGGGTTCCCAGTCGACGGTGATCAGCCCTTCGCCCGCCAGGTAGGTGCAGGCGGCGGCCAGGTCCTGTTCCGGTACGTGGAGGTCGCGCCGCAGCTGTGCCCCGGTGATACCGAGGAGGCGGTTGCCTTCGACGGCTTCGTACAGGACCCGGAGCACCTGCTCGCGGTAGGTCTTGCGTTCGTGCAGTGTGGCCACGACCGCGTCCTTTCGTGTGTGGGGTGGGCTCCGGGGCCGGGCCGGTCGGGGCTTCTCAGATCTCGTCGGAGTGGGCGCCGCTGCCGACGGGGGGCCTACTGGCGGCCAGCCACGAGCGGGCGGGGCCGGCGGGTGTTGCCGTATCCACGGTGAGGTGGAGGCGGGTGTTGCCGTCGAGGGCGGGGTAGCTGCGCTGTTCCGCGCCTGCGAAACAGCGGCGAAGCGCCTCCGCGACCGCTCGGGCGGCTTCGGGAGTGTGCGCGATGATCCGGACCTCGGCGTGCCCGAGCGATGGCAGGGTCTGGGTCTCGATGTACTTCACGTGGGCGTGGTTCCCTTCGGGGTGGGCGAGAGGCCGGCGGGTCGGGGCGCCGTGGCGCCCCGACCGCTGCCCCCGGTCGGAGGAAGGTCTGTTCCTCACCGGTCGGCATCCGTGCTGTGGGCTCGACGACCGGTGTCGTCCGGCAGGCCGGGAGGCCTCGGCAGGGGGTCGCTGAAGTGGTAGGCCTCGATCCGCGCGTCGTGCTGGGCGTTCAGCAGGTGGATCCAGCGCGTTCCGATGCCGATCATGAGGATGATCACCGCGATGAGGACGACGGTCTCCACGGAGCTCACCTCCAGCCGTTTCCGGGCAGCGGCAGGGCGGATCGGCCCATAGAGTCCCCGAAGGGGGACATGCAGGCCCCGCCTTCGTCCTCCCAGGCGGCTTCCTGGCGGCGGGCGTCGCGGATGCCGCGCCCGATGACGGTTTCGTTGGTCATGAGGACGCCTGCGGTGAGGACACTGCCCGGGACCGCGGCGGCGGCCATCAGCCGGGCCGCGGCTGCGGGCTCGGTCTCGGGCGGGATCACCAGGAGGTCCCAGCGGCCGACGGTGTAAGAGAGCAGGATCAGCTTGTCGGGGTCCTGTTCGGTGAACCAGCCCACGTGCAGCACGCGCCCGTCCACGGCAACCGTGTGCGGTACGACGGGCCAGCGGGTGGGGTTCACGGTGACGCGGGTGACACGTCCCCAGGGCTCGTCCAGGGCGGCGACGAGCGGGGGAAGCTCGGTTTCGAGATCGCGGGAGTAGGGCCACCAGGCCCCGTCCAGCCGGCCGGCGAGCGTGGTCTTCGGGGTGAGGGACAAGCGAGCCGGGAACTCTGCGGCGAGGTCGCGGGGCGCGGTCCGGTCGAGGGTGGTGGTCATGGTGTGGACCTGCCCCCGGACTGCCCGTCGGCAGCCCGGTTTTTAGGCGATCGCCAGAAATGACACCCGCGTGAAAGCGGGTGTGCGAAGTACTCCCGGTGCTTTCACTGTACGCCTGTTCGGCGGGCTGTGGCCGGTCTGACTAGGTATTTTCCGGCGGGTGATGGAGCGGGCGACGGGAGTACCGTGAAGGGACGACAGGCCCGCGCACATCGCCCGACCGGCACCGGCGCCGGTGCCGACCTGCGACGCAGTGCGGCCACACCCCCGTGGACGGGCGGACCCACATGGCTGACTCCGACATCCCCCACACAACCCCACTGCTCCTGCCGGATGCGATCCACCAAGCGGTCCAACCCGGTACGGCTCTGCTGCGGCTGGAGACCACGCGGTCCCGGGAGGGGATCCTGGACGGCGCGTGGTGGCCGCGCACCCGCGACATCGGAACCGAGCTGCCCGCGCTGATCAGCGTGCTGACCGGGCATCTCGGCCCCATCACCCGCGTGGGCGTGGACGCGTCCGCCTGGAACGGCCTCCCGCCCCGCCTGGTCATCGACGGCCAGGTCGTGCACCTCGATTCCGACCCGGTCGGCGACGACACCGTTCTCGTCACTCGCGGCCACAACGACCACTTCGCCCTGCTGGTGGTTCCCCCGGACACCACCGCCGACGCGGCCCGCGAAGCGATGGCTCGCGCCGTCCGCGCCGACAACATCACGCAGGCCGCTCAGATCCTCATCGCCACCACACCCGAGCCTGAGGACAGGGCCGCCGATGCGGCAGGCTGACCCCGAATCCTCAGCGGTCGAGCCGACAGCGCGGCGGCCCCGTGGCGGGCGGCCCGGTCTCCTTCGGCGTCGGGCGGGATGCAACAGAGCCTGGCCGGAGTGACCGTGGATCGGCCGGGCCCTGGGCGTGTAGGCGAGTGGTGCGCTAGTCAGAGCCCCTCGTCGTGCAGGTCCTCTTCGCGCAGCAGGTCGTCCTCACGGCGGCGCGAGGTCTCCTTCTGGCCGGATTTCTGGCCCTTCTCGCGGGACGACTTGCCCGGCTGGGCCTGCGCGGGGTCTCCCGGGCGATGGTGTTCCTGCGCCTCACGGCCCTTGCCCGGCTGCTGACGCTTGTCCTGCCTACCGTCCATGACGGCGACTCCTCTTGATGCGTGGGGTACGGATCCCTCTCGGATCACGCTGACACGCACAGGGACGGTCTGCATCATGTCGGCTGCGAAGCGAGGCACACGGATGACACCCCACCCCACCCCGTCGGCCTCACGGTGAAAGGCGACTGACGGCGGCCAGCCGACATCGAGCAGCGCCCGAGGCTCCCTCCGTAGGACAGCTTCTGGCGGAGGGCTCCCGACGCCCGTGGTGACCGTGGTTTACCGCCCTGGAGGGCACGGCTGGGGCACGCGCGCCGCGTGCGGCGGGTCAGGGGCTCATCGACTCCGACGGAACCGGCGTTTCCGAGGTCCGGCCGTGCGCCTGCGGGTGGGCGTTGCGGGCGCAAGCAATGCCTGGCCGGCGAGCCGAGAGGGAGATTCGAGTCCACGCGGCTCGCGGGAAGGTGAGGCCATCGGCCTTCTGGCTGTCACGGTGCACGCGGCCCTCGGCGGTCCCCGCTGAGATCGGGCATCGGCATGACCACAGCAAGGCATTCTGGGGCCGTGCAGAATTCCGTGCAGTCTCAACTCCCCGATGCCGATGGCCGGATGGTCGTCTGCGGTGACGACGGTCTGGCCCGGCGGCTCGCCGCCGAGCTCCAGGCGGTGTACCGGGAGCGGGTGACGCTCGTGGTGCCGGCCGCCCGGGAGCCACAGCCGGGCGTGGGCCGGGGCGCGGGACGCGGGCTCGGCCTGCTCGGGCGGGTGCCGGCCGTCAGGTCCCGGGTGGCCGAAGGGCAGCGGCAGGGCGTGCGCGGGCTGCGGGTCCTGGAGGCGGTGGAGCCTGACGAGGACGTGCTGGCCGCCGCGGGGGTGGCCGGGGCCGCCGCGCTGGCGCTCGTGTACGAGGACGACGACACGAACGTACGGGCCGCTCTGGTGGCCCGGCGGCTCAATCCGCGGCTGCGGCTGGTGATCCGGCTGTACAACCGCAAGCTCGGCCAGCATCTGGAGGAGCTCCTCGACCAGGCGGCGATCGTCGCCGAGCCGGGGATCGACCTGCGCGAGCTGGACTCGTCGACGACCGTGCTCTCGGACGCGGACACGGCCGCTCCGGCCCTGGCGGCCAGTGCCGTGGCCGGGACCAGCAAGGTGGTCCAGGCGGACGGCCTGCTGCTGCGGGCGGTGGAGCGTACGCCGCCGGAGCGGGGCGAGGTGGCCGATCCGGGGCTGTGCACGCTGGCGCTGCTGTCGGCGACGTCCAGCGATCCGGCGGGCAGCGAGGGGGCCGAGCTCAGCGGCGACCGGGGGCCGCAGCTGCTGCCCGACGACCGGGCGGTGGCTGCCGCGACCGGGCGGGGGATCGTGGCCCTGGAGGCGGTCTCCCATGCCGCGCCCACGCCCTCGGGTGCCCGGCTGGCCGCGGCGTCGCTGCCGGTGGCGTCCCTGTTCTCGCGGCGGCTGCGGTGGTCGCTGGCCGGCGTCGTCGGGGCGGTGGCGGCGCTCGCCGTGGCGTCCTGGGTGACCACCGGGGATCATCCGCTGCACGCCGCGTACATCACCCTGCTGGACATCTTCGCGATCAACGACCCGGCGGTGGGGGAGCCGGCCGAGCGGCAGACGCTGCAGATCCTGGCCGGGTTCGTCGGCCTGCTCCTGCTGCCCGTGCTGGTCGCCGCCGCGCTGGAGGGGCTCGGTGCCTTCCGTACCGCGACGGTCCTGCGCCGACCGCCCCGCGGCCTGTCGGGGCACGTGGTGCTGCTCGGGGTGGGAAAGATCGGGGCCCGGGTGCTGGCGCGGCTGCGGGAACTGGAGATTCCGGTCGTCTGCGTGGAATCCGACCCCGAGGCCCGCGGCCTCGCCCTGGCCCGCCGCCTGCGCGTCCCAGTGGTTCTCGGGGACGTCACTGAGGAAGGCGTACTCGAGGGGGCCCGCATCCACCGGGCGCGCACCCTGCTCGCCCTGACCAGTTCGGACACCACCAACTTGGAGGCCGCCCTGTACGCCCGTGCGGTGAAGCCGGATCTCCGGGTCGTGATGCGGCTGTATGAGGACGACTTCGCGACCGCCGTGTACCGCACGCTGCGCGCCGCCCATCCAGCGGGCCTCACCCGCAGCCGCAGCGTCACGCACCTTGCGGCGCCCGCGTTCGCCGGCGCGATGATGGGCCGGCAGGTCCTCGGCGCGATACCGGTGGAGCGCCGCGTTCTGCTCTTCGCCGCCGTGGAGGTGGCCGGCCACCCGCAGCTGGAGGGCCGCACCATCGCCGAGTCCTTCCGGCCGGGGGCGTGGCGGGTGATCGCGCTGGACGCCGCGGCTCCGCAGGAGCGGCGCCCGGACCTCGCGAGCTCCCTCGCGGACGGCAGCGGGCAGCAGCCCGGACTGGTGTGGCGGCTGCACCCCGGCTATGTCCTGCGCGCCGAGGACCGCGTCGTCCTGGCCGCCACCCGGCGGGGCCTGGCGGAACTGCTCGGCCGCGGGCACGCCTGTACACCCGGGGTCTGATTCCAGGAGCGGTGACCGTCGGCGGCAAGGAGCGCGGTCCGTGCAGACGTGGGTCCTGTACCGCGCTGCGCTGTCGTGAGAGTCTGGGGTCCCTGCCCTCCCTGCCAGGAGCCCCTCGCATGCGTCGACCTGCCCGGTCCGGCCCCGCGTCCCCTCTCTTCGCCTTCGGCGTCATCCTGACGGCGGCGGGTGCGGTGATGTACGTGCTGCCAGACAGCCCGGGCCTGCCGTTGCTGGACCTTGGCGCGCTGGCCCTGGCCACTGCCGCCGCGGTGTGGACTGCCGCCCGGCGGCGCTGAGGCCGTAAGGGACCCGTCATCCGCCAGGTCAACAAGGGCGACCGGAACTACGAGATCCCGTCCGACGTGAACCTGCCCGACTACACCGGCGTCATCATCTGGTGCGACCGCTTCAACGTGTCCTTCGGAGCGGCGGCGCTCCAGGCAGTGCGACCCTCGCCGGCGTGACTGATGTCCGTGGCCTTAGACACCCTTGTGCCCGTGAAACCCTGGTCGTCGCGTCAAGGACGCGTGAATGATCATGCGTATCGGTATCGGGGGGAAGACGTGGCGGATCGGGAGACACCGGGGAGTCATCTGGCGGGGTACGCCGAGATCCTGCGCGACGCGTGTGCCACGGGACGCCGTCTCACCCGTGCCGAGCTGGAGGCCCGTCGGGCCAACGGCGAGCGGGCGGCGGAAGCGGGACTGCCGCTGCGGGCGCTGATACGGGACCACTTGGCCGCTGCCCAGAGGGTGGAGCCGGCGCCGGCGTCCAGGCCGCTGCTGGCCGTCGTCGAGCAGGCGGTGGATGCTTTCGTCGAGGGGTACGAGCGGTCCCAGCGGCAGGCGGTCCGCCAGGAGGAGGCCGCACGCCGCGAGTTCATCGACGACCTGCTGTACGGGCGCGGTGGGCTCGGTCGGCTGGCCGAGCGGGCCGAGCGGTTCGGACTGCGCCTCTCCCAGGCGCACGCGGTGGCGGTGGCCGCCGGCCCCGAACCGTACGGCGACGGCTACCCGGTGGCCCGCCGTATCGAGGAGGCGGTCCTGGGCCGGTTCGGGAACCGGCAGATCCTGCTGGCCACCAAGGACGGCCGGCTGATCTGCGTGGCACCGGGGGACCAGCCCGACGTCCTCGCGTACTTCGCCAAGCAGGCGCACGCGGCCACCGACGGAGGACGGGTGGCCGTCGGCCGCTCCCACCCGGGGCCGGGCGGGGTCGTCCACTCGTACGAGGAGGCGCTGAACGCCCTCGACCTCGCCGAGCGGATGGGTCTGGAGGGACCGGTGTTGCACGCCTCCGATCTGCTGGTCTACCCCGTCCTGACCCGTGATCGGCAGGCCATGGCCGACCTCGTGGAGAGCGTCCTGGGCCCGCTCCGCGGGGCGCGCGGCGGTCCCCGGCCGCTGCTGGACACTCTCACCGCGTACTTCGACAGCGGGTGTGTGGCGACGGAGACTGCCCGTCGCCTGTCGTTGAGCGTGCGGGCCCTGACGTACCGGCTGGAGCGCATCCACACCCTCACCGGTGCCGACCCGGCGGACCCGGTGAACCGCTACACGCTCCAGACCGCGGTGATCGGCGCCCGGCTGCTGGGCTGGCCGGGTGAGGCGGCGGCCTGAGCTCCGCTCAGCGCCCCCGCGGGATGCGGGGCCGGGAGTGCCACCGGCGGCGCAGCCACGCGCCGATCTCGCCCAAGGCGACCAGCAGAGCCGCGCTCGCGGCGCAGGTGAGGAGGGAAGCGGGCTGGTGGCGGACTTGTCCGCCGCACCACAGGATCAGGCCCAGCACGGCCCACCATAATGCGATCGAAATGGCTTCACTGGGCCAGTGGCGGCGGACCATGGCCTGCCCCCTTTCCGGTGTGGTCGCCTGTCAGGCGAGGGCGAAGTAGCGCAGCCACAGGTAGAGGGCCGAGATGACGATGGTGACGGCGGTGACGACGAGTCCGTACTTGGTGAACTGCCAGAAGCTGATGGGGTGGCGGTTGCGTTCGGCGATGCCGAGGACGACGACGTTGGCGGAGGCGCCGATGGCGGTGGCGTTGCCGCCGAGGTCGGCGCCCAGGGCGAGGGCCCACCACATGACGTGATCGGGGTCGCCGCCCATGTCGGTGACCAGCTCGCTGGTGATGGGGGCCATCGTGGCGACGTAGGGAATGTTGTCGACGATCCCCGACAGCACGGCCGAACCGCCCAGCAGGAGCATGGTGCCGCCCAGTTGGGCTCCGCCGATGATGTCGGCGAGGTGGCCGGCGAGCTCGCCGATGACGCCGGTCTCGATGAGCGCGCCGACCATGACGAACAGGCCGGCGAAGAAGGCGAGGGTCGGCCATTCGACCTCGCCGAGCACCTCGCCGGTTTCGACCTTGGAGATCGCGATCAGCAGTCCGGCGCCCAGGGGGGGCGACGACGCTGGGTTCGTAGTGCAGCACGGGGTGCAGGACGAACCCTGCGACGACCAGGCCCAGGACGCTCAGGCCCTGGATGAGCAGGCGGGGCTCTTTGATCGCCTCGCGTTCGCGCAGCGCCATGATTTCGGCGGCGCGCTTCTCGTCGTAGACGAAGTGCTTGGCGAACATCAGGCGGCACAGCAGCACGAGGACGAGGGTCAGGACCACGGCCAGCGGGGCGAGGTGGACGAGGAAGTCGTTGAAGGTCAGGCCGGCCCGGCTGGCGATGATGATGTTGGGCGGGTCGCCGACGAGGGTGGCGGTGCCGCCGATGTTGGAGGCGAACACCTCGGCGAGCAGGAACGGGATCGGGGACAGCTTCAGCCGGTCGCAGACCAGGAGCGTCACCGGCGCGACGAGAAGCACGGTGGTGACGTTGTCCAGGAGAGCGGAAGCCACGGCGGTGATGACGACCAGCATGGCCATCACCCGGAACGGTCTCGCCTTGGACCTCTTCACCGACCAGATGGCCAGGAACTCGAAGAGGCCGGTCCGCTTGAGGACTCCGACGATCATCATCATGCCCAGCAGCAGGAAGATGACGTTCCAGTCGATGCCGGTCTCGGCCGAGTGGAAGGCCGATGTGTCGTCGGTGGCGCCGATCGCCAGCATCAGAGCGGCACCGCCCAGGGCTGCGGCGACGCGGTGGATCCACTCGGTGATGATCAGGACGTAGACGCCCGCGAAGACGGCGACCGCGGCCCAGCTTTGCCAGCCGCTCACTCCTGGCCTCCTACGTTGAGAAGGTGGCGCATCAGAGAGGCGGCCGAGACCACCCCCACCAACCGGCGCACGTCGTCGTCGCGGTCGATGACGGCTACCAGCGGGACATGGGTACGCGCCATGAGGGCTGCGATCTGAAGAGCCCCTGCCTGAGGGCCGACGAACGCCGGTTTGAAGATTCGCTGCGGGATCCACTCGGCCACGCTCTTGCCGGCCAGGTCCTGGGTGAGGGTCTCGGCATGCCGGTCGTCGATGACGGCTGCGAGCAGCGGGTCCTCCATGACGTACTCGGGTACCAACTGCCGGACCAGCTGCGACCCGGGCACCACCGCGTACGGTGTCCCGTCGGAGGTCAGGACCAGGAGCGCGGCGAGGTCGTGCTCGGCGACCAGGCGGACCGCGTCCACCGCCCGGTCGTCGGTGGTCACGTGTGGGTAGGGCTCGGCGAGATCACGGGCGATCATGGCGCTTCTCCTGGTCGGGGGCACCGCTCGGGGCGGGAACGGTGTCGGTCGGCTTCGAGGCGTGGTCGTGGTCGTGGTCGTCGTTCGGAATGCCCGCAAGGTCTTCCACGTCGAAGAGGCGGGCGATCGGTACGTCGGTGCTGGAGTGGGCGATGATCGAGAAGGCGATGCAGACCGCGATCAGCGTGTACGCCTCCTCACCCTGCGGGATCCCGGCCTGGAGCACGAGCAGGCCGTAGACGACGGACGCGAAGCCCTTGGGCCCGAACCAGGCGGCGACCAGCTTCTCCCGCCCCTCGATCCGCGCCCCCAGCAGTGACACCAGCAGGGAGGCAGGGCGGATCAGCACGATCGCCAGGACCACGGCCACGTACCCGCCCACCGACAGGTCCCCGAACAGGGCGGGGGTCAGCAGGGCGCCGAAGACGAGGAGCGCTGCGAACTTGGCCAGTTCCGCAAGCATCTCTCCGAGCGGCTCGAAGACCGTCTTCGCCTCGGGCGAGACGGAGGCCAGGACGGCGCCGGCGGAGAAGGCGGCCAGGTAGGCGTTGGCGTGGGTGAGGTGGCACAGGCCGTAGAGGATGATCCCCGCCGCCGGTGGCAACAACGGCTGGAGCTTCGGCTCGGCACCCAGCAGCCGCAGCCGCACCAGGCCCGCGACCGCCAGCGGCAGGGCGACGCCGAAGACCAGACCGAGCCCGAGCTCCAAGGCGATCTCGCCGACGGAGGCATCCGCCTGGCCGGAGGTGGGACCGGCCGCGGCGATGAGGAGCAGGACGACGGGCAGCGCGAGACCGTCATTGATGCCGCTCTCCACGTTCAGCAGCTGCCGCAGCTTGGCCGGTACTTCCTTGCGGCCCACGATCGCCGACGCGAAGACCGGATCGGTCGGGGCGAGCACGGCGCCGACGAGGAAGGAGGTCGTCCAGTCCAGCCCGACCAGGTAGTGGGTGATCAGCGCCATACCGGCCATGGCCAGCGGCATGCCCAGCCCCAGCGCACGGGCCGGGTTCTTCCAGTTCCGCCGCAGGTTCGGGAACGAGACGTGCATGCCGTCCGTGAACAGCACCGCGAACAGGGCCAGATCGGCAGTGACCGAGACGATCTCGCTGTCGGCCGTGATGTGGATCAGCCCGAGGAACCCGTCACTGACCAGCGCTCCACCCAGCAGGAAGAGCAGCGAGGTGGAGAGGACCGTGCGGGCGGCAAGCCCGGACAGCAGCACCGCGATCAGCAGCGCCACACCGAAGACAGCGACGAGCACCATGGCATCCAGCCCCGTTCCGCGAGGAGAGTTTCCCCTATTCGCCGACCAGGCTTCCCGGCACACCACCGGCTACTTTATACATTTCTTACGTGTCTTTAACGGGCTTCTGACGGCAGTCCCACCTGCCGAACACTGCCGGGCTCCGGCACGCAAGCATCGCGGAAGGGCCCTCTCACGCGGGCGTGCACATCAGAGAGGTACCGATGAACGGAAATCCGGCCTACCACGCCCTGGCCCTCGCGGCAGCGACCCTGCTGATCCTCCCCGTCCCGGTGGCCATACTGGCCGGCTGGACTCCGCCCAGGCTGCCCTCCCGGGCCGCGGTGCGCCCACATGCCTGGGCCCTCCTGTGCCTGTACGCCCTTGCCCCCCTCAACGCCATCCCGCGCATGCTCGACGCATCAGCGCAGGTGGTGATGGTCTGCACTGCCGCCGGCCTGGCGTTCAGCGGCGCGGCTGTCGCCTTTGTCGTGCGCAGCGCATGGGTCTCGCGTCGCCCGACCGTTGGAACGGAGCGCTGAGCACCATGCTCGCTACGAGAACCGTCGCCCGGATGCTGCGCAGCGTCACGGAGTTCCGTATCGGCATCGCCATGGTGGCCCTGGGCGCACCCACTGCTCTGGTCGGCGCCGCCTTCTGGCCCCTGCCGGGTGCCGGGTTCGCGCCGGTGGCCATCGGTCTCTCCTGCCTCATCACCGGCTTGGTCATGCTGAGCTCCGAGGCGGTCCGCCACTGACCGTCCTGGCGCGCACGGCCGCAACCTGCCGTCCCTGCTGCGTTAAAGCCACGTAAAGATTGCCGAAGGTAGGCAATGTGCGGCAGCCGGTCGCGCTGGCACGATG
Source organism: Streptomyces sp. NPDC051109 (assembly GCF_044455885.1). Classification (NCBI taxonomy): domain Bacteria; kingdom Bacillati; phylum Actinomycetota; class Actinomycetes; order Kitasatosporales; family Streptomycetaceae; genus Streptomyces; species Streptomyces sp. NPDC051109. Next base: position 69,366 of record NZ_JBITFF010000023.1, on the reverse strand, counting down.
CCGATGTCCGGCGCAAACGCATGCCAAGGAGGGAGGTGCTCATGGGCTTGTTTCTGGGTCTCGGCATCGGGGGAATCGCCCTGCTGGCCTGTTCGCTGGTGTTCGACGGGGTGCTGGAGGGGCTCTTCGACGGCGCCCTGGACGGACTGTTCGACGGATGGCTGTCGCTGCCGGTGGTCGCGGGCTTCGTTTCGATGCTCGGTTTCACGGGGGCGATCGTGCTCGGGGCCACCGGCCTCGGGCCGGCAGCGGCAGCCGCCGCGGGGGCCGTGGCCGGTGCGGGGGCGGGCTGGCTGACGTACCGCTTCAGCCGCGTCCTCGCCCGGGCCGGCAGCGGGTCCGCCCCGCGCGCCGCCGAACTCCTCGGCTCGGCCGGGACCGTGGTCACCGCCATCCCCGCGCGCGGCTACGGCGAGGTCCTGCTGCGCCTCGGTGGCCAGCCGGCCAAGTACGCCGCGACCGCCGAGGGACCACTGGCCCGGGGCGCGGAGGTCTGGGTGACGGCGACGCCGTCGTCCTCCTCGGTCAGCGTCCGCGCCGTCGAGCGCTGACCGGCCGTTCCACTTCCTCATCCACCACCGATCTGTCCCCTCGACCGAGAGCGGGCAGGGGGGATCCATCATGAGTTCAGTCGTCATCGCGGTCGTGGGAGTCGTCGTACTCCTCGTCCTGCTCGCCCTGGTCGTCGTCACCCGCTACAAGGTGGCCGGCCCCAGCGAGGCGTTCATCATCACGGGCCGCCGCGGCAAGAAGTCCACCGACCCCGACACCGGGCAGATATCCACCGACAACAGCGGTCAGAAGGTCGTCGTTGGCGGCGGCGTCTTCGTCGTCCCCTTCGTCCAGCAGCGCTACTCCCTCGACCTCTCCAGCCGGCACATCCCGATCGCCGTCCGGGGCGCCGTCACCCTGCGGGGCATCAAGGCCAACCTCGAAGGCGTCGCGATCGTCAAGGTCGGCGGCAACGAGGACGCCATCCGCGCCGCGGCCCAGCGCTTCCTCCAGCAGCAGGACGGCATCGTCGGCTTCACCCAGGAAGTGCTCTCCGGAGCCCTGCGCGCGATCGTGGGCCGGATGTCGGTCGAGGACATCATCCGCGACCGCGCCGCCTTCGCCGGCCAGGTCGCCGAAGAGGCCGAGGCCAGCCTGTCCGGCCAGGGCCTGGTCCTGGACGCCTTCCAGATCCAGGACATCACCACCGAAGGCTCCTACCTGGAGGACCTGGGCCGCCCCGAGGCCGCCCGCGCCAGGCAGGAAGCGGACATCGCCGAGGCCAACTCCCGCCAGGCGGCCGAGCAGGCCCGCCTGAAGGCCGAGGAGGAGATCGCGGTCGCGCAGCGCACCCTGTACCTGCGCCAGGCCGAGATCAAGGCGGAGACCGACGCGGCCACCGCCCAGGCGAACGCCGCCGGCCCGCTGGCCGACGCCGACCGCCAGCAGCAGATCCTCACCGAGCAGGAGAAGGTCGCCGAACGGCAGGCCGCACTGACCGACCGCCAGCTCGACACCCAGGTACGCAAGCCCGCCGACGCCCGGCGCTACGAGGCCGAGCAGGAGGCCGAGGCCAAGCGCGTGGCAAGGGTCAAGCAGGCCGAGGCCGAGCGCCTGGCGGCCATCGCCGCCGCCCAGGCAGAGGCCGAGCGGGCCCGCCTGACGGGTGAGGGCGAGAAGCAGCGCCGCTCCGCCCTCGCCGAGGCCGAGGCCATCGAGGGCGCCAAGCGCGGTGAGGCCGAACTCGCCCGCCGCGCCGCGATCGCCGACGCCGTCCGCCTGGAGGGCGCCGCCGAAGCCTCCGCCATCGCGGCCAAGGGGGCCGCCGAGGCCGAGGCCATGCAGAAGAAGGCCGCAGCCTTCGAGAGCTACGGCGATGCCGCGAAGATCCAGATGCTGGTCGAGGTCCTCCCGCAGGTCGTCGCCAAGGCCGCCGAACCGCTGTCCGCCATCGACAAGATGACCGTCATCTCCACCGACGGCGCGAGCAAGCTCACCCGCACGGTGGCCGACAACGTCGCCCAGGGCATGGAACTCCTCGGCTCCACCACCGGCGTCGACCTCACCCAGCTCCTGAAGGGCCTGACTGCGCCGAAGCCGGACACGGCTGCAGCGTCCATCCCGGCCAACGGGAAGATCGCCATCACCGACTGACAGCAGGTCGAACGAAAGGCGACAGAACGAGGTCTCGCCGCAAGGGACGCGGCGAGACCTCACGCCATGACGGGGGCTGCCGCCCCAGCTCGTTCGAACAGTAGGAAAGTGATACCTGATGCGTACTTCAAAGGCCCTGCCGCTTCGTGCGACAACGCTGGCCGCCCTCGCGGCGCTGGTGCTGGCGGGCTGCGCCGGACAGCAGACAAGCCACCCGGCGGAGCCGGGGACAGCCGCCACTGGAGCGCCTGGCGGCGGACTCGGAGCCGGGCTCGGCGGCGCTCGGCCAACGGCGGATGTGCGGATTGAAGCCACGAACGGAAAGATGCTGACCGAGTCGTTCCATGCCTCTGGGACTACCACCGCCTTCCCCGGTGCCACGCAGGAAACCTGGTCGGACCCCGAACACGGACTGCACATGCGGGTCACGGGGACGGTGTCCGGCGACATCTACTGCAAGGACGGCACCTCCTACACCAGCGCACCTCTGTTCGCCGCCGCGTTGCGCCAGCGCGGGCAGTCGCTCACCGTCCCCGACCGCCTTGCTGACACGTACGTGACCAGCACGACGGTGTCTGGCTGCGGCATGTACTACCGGATCCCGGAGACGGTCCGGGCCGCGCCGGACAAGGACGGCCCCGTGAACGGCAAGCAGGCATCGGCCTTCGAGACCCCGGCCGGAAGTACCCAGGACGTCTACTACCTGGAGGACGGCAAGCTCCGGCTGATTCAGGTCGAGTCGACGCGGGCCGGCCGCACGAGCGCCACCACCTACGACTCCTTCGGCACGTCGTTTTCCTTCGACATGCCAGTCGCGGACAAGACCATGACCATGGACCAGTTCCGGGACGCCACCAGCGTGTCATGACGATTGCGATCAGTAGTCCGAGCTGCCGGCATCAGCGCGGCGTGGACCGCATCAACTCGGGTGGAGGGAGTTGGGCCTGCCGGGAAGCATCGCAGCCGTCCGAAACGCGTTGCGGATCTCCGTGAGGGGGTCCCGATCTCGGTTGCAGCGAAGCTTGTTGGTGAGTAGAACGGCCCAGCGGTGCTGCGTGGGGCTGATCCACATGCCGGTGCCGGTGAAGCCGTAGTGGACCCAGATGTCCTGCGCGGGGTCGGTTCCGGGGGCGGGGTGCCAGAAGAGGCCACGGGCGGGGGTGAGGGCGCCGGTGTGGATGCGGAGGGAGTCCTTGGTCCAGGTCGGGCCGAAGGCGGCCCGGTTGGGGGCGAGCATGTGGCGGAGGAAGAGGGCCAGGTCATCGAGGGCGGAGAAGGTGCCGGCGATGCCGCAGACGCCGCCGAGGAGGCGGGCGGAGAAGTCGTGGGCGGTGCCTTTGAGGTGGGTGCCGGTGGTCTCGTCGTACTCGGTGGGGGCGCAGCGGACCTCCTCGGCGGCGGGGAGGGGGCCGAAGCGGGTGCGGGTCATGCCCAGGGGGTGCCAGACGCGGTCGGTGGCGAGCCGGTCCAGGGGCTGGCCCGAGAGGTTTTCGGCGAGGTAGCCCAGGACGAGGGCGGCCCGGTCTGTGTACTCGACGGCCTCGCCCGGCGGGCGATGGAGAGCCTCGTGGAGGACGCCGTCGCGGATGTCTTGGGGATCGCTGCCGTAGAGGTTCTTCAGGTTCGCGCCCAGCGGGAGGCCGGCCGTGTGCGTGAGGAGCTGGTGGGCCGTGGCCTGGGCCAAGGGGTGGCCCGAGACCTCGTCCCAGAAGCTGCCTAGCGGGGCGTGCAGCTGGAGTTTCCCCTCCTCCACGAGGGTGCCGATCGTGGACCAGACCGCGAGGATCTTGGTGAGGCTGGCAACGTCGAAGACGGTGTCCAGCCGCATGGGATCGTCGGGCTGGTCGGGTTCGAGGAGGCCGACGGCTCCGCTCGTCTGGATGCCGTCGGCGTCTCCGATCGCCCACACCGCACCGGGGTAGACCTCGTCGCGTACGCCCGTCTGCAGGAGGTCTTCGATCCGGTCGGCGGTGTGGGTCATGGTCTCCCGATCGTCGTGGGTCTCGGGTGGTCCGCTAGCCAGGCTAGTGACGCGGCCGGGGTGGTGAGGGCTCCGCCACGGGTGCCATCAGGCAAGGCCTCGGCCCAGGTCGGCGATGGCCGTGGCGGTGGAGCTGAGGGGGAACCGGGCAGCGTTGGCGCGGCCGGATGCCCGGAGCAGTTCGAGCAGGCCGGGCGTAGTGCGCAGGCGATGGAGGTCGTGGGCGGCCGTGGCCGGGTTCGTGAAGTCGGTGGCCATGCCGCTACCGGCGAGAGCCTCGTTGAGCCCGGGTACGGGTTGGTAGAGAACGGGGAGCCCGCAGGCCTGGGCTTCGAGCGCGACGAGCCCCATGGACTCCAGGGTGGTGGACGGCACGGCCAGCACGTCGTGGTCGGCGAAAACCTTCCACAGCTGTTGACGGCGGAACCAGCCGAGGTAGCGGACATCCTCAGTGGTGGTCGCCTCGCCCGGATCCTGCAGGACTGGATCGGGGCTCGGTTCAGGCTGCCGCCCCGGAACTTCCGTCACTGACGTCGTTCAGCCGTCTCGGTAGCGACGACGAGCCGGTGTTTCCGGGCGAGGCCGGTGTCGAGAACTGTCCAGCAGAGCGCGCTGCCGAACTAGTCCGCATACGTTGGGGGTTGGGTGTTGCGCCGATCCCCAACATGGTTCACCTGCTAGAGGCGCATGGCGTACGGGAGTTCTCGTTGTCCCGTGACTGCCCGGAGGTGGATGCCTTCTCCTTCTGGGACCGCGGCATCCCCTTCGTGCTGCTGAACACCGGCAAGACCGTCTAGAGGGGACGCTTCGACGCCGCACATGAGCTGGGGCACTTGGTGCTGCACGGCGAAGAGCAGGTCCCTCACGGTCCTCAGGCCGAAGGGGAAGCGCACCGTTTTGCCGCGGCCCTGCTGATGCCGGCCGCAGACGTCCTCGCACACGCCCCTCGAAACCCGACCACCACCTGGATCCTGCAGGCGAAGAGACGCTGGAAGGTCGCTGCCATGGCGCTGGCCCACCGCCTCCACGAGCTCAACCTCACCACCGAGTGGCAGTACCGCACCCACTGCGTCGAGCTGAGTCGCATGGGCTACCGGAAATCGGAGCCTCAAAGCACGCTCACGCGGGAGACCTCCCAGGTTCTGGGCAAAGTCTTCGCCGCCCTCCGTACAGAAGGGATGCCGCCGGCAGGCATCGCGCGGGACCTCGACCTGCGTCCTTCGGACCTCAACGACCTGATCTTCGGCCTGGTGGTTACCGCCCAGGACGGCGGGCGTGGCGCCACCCGCGCACGGCTGTCTCCGGCCGGCCGCAGCTGTCCGTCGTGCATATTGAGACAGCCCTGTACTCGCACCGCCTATGTGGTGCGGGTACAGGGCTGCCGCCAGGGCATTCGCGGGAGTTGGGGCACGCTGAGGGCACGGCAAGGACTGGGAGGTCTAGACAATGGCGAAGGCCCAGGTCGCTGACCTGGGCCTTCATTCAAGAGCGGATGACGGGAATCGAACCCGCGCTATAAGCTTGGGAATCACCGGGCCGTCACGGAGGGGGTTGCGCTGACCAGCGCAAACGGCCTCCGGTGATTAATCGCGAGGCGTCGCGCTTGACTGCTCTTGACCGCCGGGATCCGCTCTTTCTGGCACGGATGTGGCGCGGGCTTCCATCCGCTCTGACGGGTCGCGTCACCGACCCCGCACCCGACAACACTGTCACCCGAATGGCCCAACATGACGTGCCACCCACATGGGTGAAGATCAAGCTGGCTAGTGCCCCAACCGAGGCAATCTGTGAAAGGCGAACCAAATGCGCATTCGACGAATCCTCGCCGCGGTCTTCGCCACGGCAGCCCTCGCCGGACTCGGCCTCACAGGCGCCGCCACCGCCACCGCCGCCACCGGCAGCGTCGCCCCCGCCAGCGTCACCCCGGGTGAGTGCACGGACAACGGCGGAACCATCGACCGGTCGACGCCCGTGCTCCCGACCTGCAGGGGCGGTATGTACGACGGGCAGACGGTCGACTAAACCCCACTAGGCCCGTTGCGAAAGTGAATCGTCGCCCCGCAGCCACGTGTTGCGGGGCGACTCCCTCGCGAGCGTTCTCCCTCGGCTGACGGCTCAGCGTACCTGGGAGGCGTGACGATCGCACACGGGCCCGATGAGATCGGCTGGAGGGGCTTGGGCTGGACCTGCCATGGGGCGAGAGATTGGGGCCCGTACGCTGGTCGCGAATCGGGCAGCCTCTAGGTGTGTTGTCCCGGGACGTTGGTGACACGCGTGCTGGGTTCTTGAAATGGGTGAGGGCCTCCGGGTTCGGTGTGGATTGCGACATCTCCACCGAAGACAGGAGGCCCTCGTGGTCCACCGTAATGCCCCGCTGACCGAGACCGGACGACTTCGTCTGGCCCGCTGTGTCGTGGACGATGGCTGGCCCGTGCGGCGGGCCGCGGAACGCTTCCAGGTCAGCCACACCACCGCGGCCCGCTGGGCCGGCCGCTACCGCACGCCGGGCATCGCCGGAATGAGTGACCGGAACAGCCGCCCCCATCACCAGCCCGCCCGGACACCGGCCACGGTCGAGGAACACGTCCTGCGACTGCGGCGCGAACACCGCATCGGACCCCTGCGACTAGCCGCCCGCTGCGGGATCGCACCCTCCACCGCCCACCGCATCCTGATCCGTCACGGCCTGCCGCCACTGGCGGCACTCGACCGTGCCACCGGCGAGCCGGTACGCCGATACGAACGGCAACGGCCCGGCGAACTCGTCCACATCGACGTCAAGAAACTCGGCCGGATCCCCGACGGCGGCGGCCACCAGGCCCTCGGCCGAGCCGAGGGCCGCCGCAACAAGACCGGCGCGGGCTGGGCCTACCTTCACACCGCATTGGACGACCACACCCGCCTCGCCTACACCGAAGATCTCCCCGACGAGACCGCCCCGACCTGCGCTGCCTTCCTGCGACGGGCGACCGCCTGGTTCGCGGAACGAGGCATCACCGTCGAACGCGTCCTGACCGACAACGCCTGGGCCTACAGCAAGAACACCTGGCGCCAGACCTGCGCAGATCTGGGCATCAGCCCGCGCTGGACCCGGCCCTGGCGGCCCCAGACCAACGGCAAGGTCGAACGCTTCCACCGCACCCTGCTCGAGGAATGGGCCTACCACCGGCCCTACACCTCAGACCGGCAACGGATGGAAGCATTCCAGTGAGTGACGGGCGCGGTCGCGTAGGGGTCGTGGGCCAAGCCGGGGCCGACAAGCAGGGCAGAGGTCACCATCGTGTCCTTCTGCTCCGCCAGCCCTCGGCCGACAGCCCCAGTTCGTGCCCCGTTCCCAGGGACACCCCCCATGCAGGTATATCCGGGTCACCGCTCCAGTTCACCCGCACCCCGGCGTCCTGGGACTGGGCAAGGTCATGGATATCAGCGCGTAGCTCGGAGGGGACCCGGCCGATCAGCTCCACCTCGCCCACCCTGACCAGAAGGCCTTCCAGGGCATCGACCGCCACGGCGACGAGGATCTTCCCCCGGTCGAAGATGCAGGTCAGTCCCGTCCTTTGATAGTCCTGCCAGAACATTCCGTCTGCTGCGATCTGCCCGTTGCCGGTAAGCGGTCCGCCCAAGGCGGCCTTCACCTCGTCGGAGCCATCCCGAACCGCAGCGGACCCACCCCCGCCAGCGGATCCAACACCCACCGCGGACGGTCCTCCATCTTTCTCCGCAACCAGCCCCCTCCCCAAAGCGGACACACCACCCGCCGATCATGAAGCGAGACTAATAGCCCCCTCTGACAGGCCCCATTACCCGTCTGGGCCCGATCCCGATACCCCGGTAGGGGCAGCCCGCCGCAGCCTCACCAGGCGGCCTGATTCTGGGCATCAAAGTTGTCCATTCGGGCCACCTACCGTGCCCAGTCACACCTGTGACTGAGCGGGGTAGTTGGCGGAGTTTCGCCAACTCCCCCGGTCAGAACTTCGCCCGTACAGCGCTTGGTAGACGGTGAGCGGCATCTCATTGGTCTGCTGCTGCGCTGCCGGTCCGGCCGCTTGCCGGGTGGGGTTATCCGCCGAGTGCGACCGGGCCGAGGCCGGGCGGCAGGTGGCGTATGGCCAGTGCCACGGCCTCGTGCGGTGTGGCGAACAGGCCGAGGTCTGGAGTGATGAAGCCCCTTCCCACTCCGTACGTGCCGTCGCTGCCCGCGGTCAGGCAGGGTCCGCACAAGGTCAAGCTCGGGCGGGTGGTGGCGGAGAAGCGCAGCGCCCAGTGGCTCGTGAACGGGTAGAGGGCGCGCAGCGCCGGCTCGGCGTACGCCGCCTCGATCAGGGCCTGGTACGACTCCTGCCAGACGTACTCCAGGTCGGCCGCCTCCTGGCGCATGCCCTGCCACTCGGATTCCGTCAGACGCACAGGATCGTTGTCGGGCACCTCGAACCGGCCCGTCAGGTGTACGAAGGGGGCCGCCCGGCGGACGTCCTCCAGGGCCGCCCCGTCGTGCCACGCCCGCGCGGCCCTGGCGACCTCCGCCAGGTCCTTCGTCTCGCCGTCGACGAGGGGCAGGCCCTGGAACGGCTCCTCGCCCCGGATCGACCACTGCCGTTCGTACTCCCATGCGCTGATCCGCAGCGGCTCGCGGTGCGGCAGGGTGCTCGCGACGGACGCGTGGAGCAGCGGAGCGATGTCCGAGGACGTGACGGGGACGGCGTCGAGGCGGCCTTCCGCCTCGGCCCGGAGCGCGGCGGCGAGGCTGCCGCAGGTCGCGACGTCGGGGTACAGAACGGCGGGATCAGGAGGGGTAGGCACGGCTCCTGAGTATGCCTGACCTGCTGATTCCAGGAGCAGGCAGACCGGCTCCCTCACTGATCGCGGATTTCTGCCGCCTGGTCACCCTGGGACCAGCCTTTGCCCTCTTCCTCACCGCAGGATCATGGCTTGCCGGGGAGGGCATCTGCTCAGGGAAGACCTCCCCGGACCCCCAAGGGCGGAACTCGCCATCGTTCGGGTCCAGCGCGTCAAGGAGCAGCGGCCACAACCCGGAACGTGCGTGTTCGGTGTGTATCCGCGTCCGAGCGCTCGAGCCCGGTACTCCTGGAATGCCTCCCAGCCTGACGTATGCCCAGGGGTTATCAGGTCCCCATTCGCACAGTCGAGCACTTTGCACCGCAGAGCTTCGGCAAGATGGAAGACGTGCGGCAGCACGTCGTCGCCAGAGCCTCGGATGTGGAGCACGATCGAGTCCACCGGATCTTCCGACCCGATGTTGAGTTCGACGGACCAAGTCGGGCCGGAAAGCTCGCCCCAGACTGGGTCCGAGAAGTCAGCTTCGGGGCAAGCATGAGTAACAGCTGCGCGTACGTCGTCGCGCCGGCCGAGTGGGTCCGGGGTGTAGTCGGCGGGGATCTCGTGCACAGAGGTGACGTCGGCGGGTAGACGCATGAGAAGGACGTCCCAGCTCATAGTGACCTTCCGGGTAGTACGGGTGCGGGTCGGGTGGGTCAGATCAAGCTGAGCTGTTCTCCCGATGGCTGTGGCAGGAGCACGTTCTGCAGGCGGCGGATGTTCGCGCGCCAGGGCCCGCCATCCGACTCGGCCCATAGGTCCATCAGCTCGGACGGTTCGGTCATGATGCGGTCGAGAGCCTGAAGGGCGAGATCGCGCAGGCCAGTGAGAGCCGGGAGGGACTCTTCCGGCCCATAGATTGGATCGGCCGGTTCGCCCCCGGGGCACTGCGCCGCGACGAGCGCGCTCGCGGCTACGGCTACCTCGGATTCGGGTGCTTCGAGGTAGGCCGCGGTGTCGATCACACGTGCGAGAGCACTGCGGACGATACCCTCACGTTCGCCTGCAGCTACCTCATCAAGGTCACCGCCAAAGTCCGCTGCGGTGTCGTTGTCGAAGGCGCCAATGCCCCAAGTGCCCATGGTCTCTCCTGATCACGATGTTGACCGGGGCATCCTGACAGAGGCCACTGACAGAATCCGCTGGGCCAGAGCGGGTTTTCAGCTGCATGTGACTCGTCGATACAGATGTCGCCTGGCCTCGATGGCCGTCACCTGTGTCAGCTCAGCGGGCTGCCATCATGCTCAGATGGCCCACGACATGGTGTTCTTCCTCGCCGCCGACGACGAGACCGCTGCTGTGGCTTTGTTCACGAGTGCCACTCTCGGGTTCTGGCTCAGATTCCGTGATCTGGTTACCGAGCGTTCGAGTGCCCATGAAGTTGAGCTCGCAGAGAGTGGCCTATTTGGTCTGCCTGGTCAGCCGTTACTCGCTCCTGCTCTGGTCGCCGAAGCAGCTCGAAAATGCCCGGCCCACGATGCTCTGGTCGCAGATCTGCCATGCGCGGAACGATGTGGAAGTGCACGTGCGCGAAGCCTTCGGCTTCGGCAAATTGGACAACGTAGGTCTTGGCGCAACCAGTCAGGCTCCGGAGAGCCCGAGAAAGCTCGACCTGCCACACCCCTAGGGCAGATGCCTCAGCGGTGGTGAGGCCATGAACTGCGGCAACGTGACGCCGAGGCAGCAGCACCAGCCAGCCCGGCACTGCGGTGTTTAAGGCGTGGGCCACCCGCCAGTGCTGGTCATACACCACGCACTCGCGTGGTGGAAGGTTGTCGAAATCTGCTTCCTTGCTGCATGTGTAGCAGTCGGGAGTCGTCATGAACCGAGATCATAACTGTCTCTCTGCGAAAGCCTGTTGGCGTCAGTCACCAGTCACGCTAGGAGAGCCCTTTTCCGAAGGAGTTGGATGCCGGCGCGTCCGAACATCTGGCGCTTGAACATCTTGATTCGGTTGACGTGTCCCTCGACGACGCCGGACCTCCAGGGCAGGGTGAGGCCGGCGATGACGGCGTCGCGGTCTCGGTCGATACCTGCGGCAAGGGTGTGGAGGCCGGGCAGGTCGTCTCGGCGGACCGCGTCGAGCCACTGCGGGAGCCGGTGGCCCTGGCGTTCGGTGAGCATCTGGGCGAAGGACCGGACGTGACCGGTCAGGGCATCGAGTTCCGGGCAGTTGGCCAGGACGGTCTTGAGCCGGAGCTGTTCGATCTCGGTCAGTGTCTCGGGTCGGCTGAGTATCCATCTCGTCACCACGCGGGGTGTCACCCGGGTCAGCGGCCGTTTGATTTCTACTGAGGTCCGCTGGCCACTGGACCGGCGAAGTATTCGGTTGTTCACAAAGGGCTGAACCTGCGACGGTCACCGGCATGAACGTGGTGCTGGGAGACAACTCCAGGTTCGCCGCACAGGTCGGCGAGCCGGGCCCACTGTGCCGGGTCGACCTCTGGGCGGCTGGAAAGTGGCTGACCTGCGACGACAACATGGTGTATGTCCGCCAGTTCCGCCGCGATGTGCTGGACACCGCTGCCTGGCTTCGGTCCGGCGAAGGTTCTTCCTTGCCATTCGCCGGCTTGTCCGCCGAGGCCACACACCGGCGTCTCAGGCAGCACGCGGGGCACGACGACGAGTCCGAAGCCGACTACCAGCTGTGCAGCCGGTCTCGGGTCCTGCTCTGGGGGCCCACCACCGACAACGTGATGGCCTACCTGTTCCGCGAAGAGGACCGGTTGGTGATCACGCTGGAGTTCTGGCGTGAGGAGCACCTGGTCAGCCACCCCGAAGACGCCGGTGCGGTCTTCGGGGTCGAGATCCCGGCCGACGAGTTCATTGGGATCCTTGAGGGCATCGCGGCCGCGCTCGACGCCAGGTAGAGCGAGAGCTACTCATGATCCTGCGGTGGCATCAAATTGGTCTCTCCCCCGCTCGGGGCTGATCCGAGGGAGAGACCCAGTTCGATTTCGGGACTCACTCAAGTGACTCCCGAAGTGGTGCACATCTGCTGTCGGTTCGAGAACGCGAGTCGTTTGTCGATGAGCGCGGGAGGCACCCCGAAGGCGGCCAAGTCGATGTTCACGAGTTCGGGAGGCGTGCCGCTGACCCGGTGGGGACATGCACTCCGAACCCCAGGCGTCGCGCACTGCGCACCGTGCTGCCGGCATCGCCGCCAGCCGCGACCAGGTCGGCGGCCGCGCCCGTAGGCAGGAGCTCTCCAGACCCGTGGATGTGTCTCTGCCGGACCGATCGGTAGAGTCTCGGAGACGAGAGAAGAGATCCTCCGATGGACTCCCGCATCACCCGCATACGCTCCAAGCTGGCGAAGATCCCGTACCAGGCGCAACTAAGCCACTCGGTGTGTGCGGAGCGCCACCAGTTCCGCCTCGGCCCGCGCATCAGCGCTTCGGAAGCCGACGCCTTCGAGGCGGAGCACCGCATCGTCCTGCCTGCGGCCTACCGAGCGTTCCTCATGGAACTCGGGGGCAGCGGTGCCGGCCCCTTCTACGGTCTCCTTCCACTGGAGGAGTGCAGGCTGTTCACGATGAACCGGAAACCGGCGGACGGCAGCCCGCGGGGATTCACTCATGCCTACCACCCGGACGCGCTGCAGGGTGACCTGTTCCTCCACATCATCGAGATGGGCTGCAGCGATCTGTGCCTGATCGCAGTGACGGGCCCCCTCACCGGCCGTGTGGTCACGGGCAACGCGGACGGCTTCTGGCCCCCGAACGTCTCCTCCGCACCCGACTTCCTCAGCTGGTACGAACGGTGGCTCAACCACATGCGGGACGGCAAGGACAACCGCGCGCTGGGACTGGCCTCCCCGGCAACCATCGCGACCGCCCCATGGGGTTTCCGCGCCACAGCCAGTCCTCGCTGCGGTAACCCAGTACATCGATCAATCCGCACTCCGTGACCCCATCGCGGAGCCCCCTCAAGACGCCGACCCAGCCGTCAGTGACTTCCAAACTCGGCGACATCACTCTCACGGGGAAACGGGTGCTCTCGCTGCCGACCAACATGCGCTCTCGCTACTGCGTACAAAGCCACCCGATGGAGCCGCCACGCGACTTCCGTCTCGGTGAGGGAGGGCATGACCGGCGGGAAGAAGTCCCGCTCGGCCGCCATGGGCGCAGTGCACCGGCAGGGACCTATTCACGCTCCCCGGGCCCATTCAATGGTTCCCAGAACCGGCCACCGCAGCCCCCAACGGCGTCCGGGACGAGCCCACCCAGGCCTCCCCGAAACCGTTGTATGCACCCCGAACACTGCTATCCGCACGGAGTCACGCGTGCGCGCGGCCACGCGCGGAATCGGCCCCGGGAAGCAACGACGCGACGCCCATGGGTAGCGGTTGGGTGTTCGCTTTACTGAACGCGTCTGGGCCGCCGTGACCAGGCCGGCAGGCTAGGCCGGAGGAGTGACTCACTGGAGGATCCGTGGGAAGCGGCGGGTGCTGGCGGGTGTGCGGCGGGCCGCGTGGGAACGACTACCAGGCCGAAGGTCGCCGCCGCGGGAAAACCGGCGACCCCTCCGCGGCGGCAGGACCTGACCCGGACCGGCTCTTACCCCGCCCGTCACGAGACACGCCATCGGAGTCACCTCCACATGACATCACCGGTCCCCATGCCAGCTGCGCCTTCCTGGCCGCACTGGGCACACGACGCGGACCCCGCCACAGACCCCGTCGGTTGCCCCGGCATCCACGTCCCCGGCCAAACCGCATGCCTGGCCCACCTGACCGACACCGACCGCAACACCTACCTGGCCAGCCTGGCGCCCGGCAACCACATCGACCACCGCGGCACCCCCTTCACCCAACCACTTCTCATCTCACTCCTCCGAGCACTGTTCGACCCCACTACCCAAAAGACCCACCTAGGCGACGCCAGGTTCGGCAGGGCGCAGTTCTCCCGCGGCGCCTGGTTCCACAATGCGCAGTTCTCCGGCGACGCCGAGTTCAGCGGAGCCCAGTTCTCCGGGCCCGCCAGGTTCAGCGAGGCGCAGTTTTCCGGGAAGGCCATGTTCAGCGAAGCGCAGTTCTCCGGGGACGCCTGGTTTTACAAGGCGCAGTTCTGCGGCGAGGCCGGGTTCCGCAGGGCGCAGTTTTCCGGGAACGCCTGGTTTTGCGATGCACGGTTCTGCGGTGACGCCTTGTTCGACAGGACGCAGTTCGCCAAAATTGCGGGGTTCGTCGAGGCGCAGTTCTCCGGCGGCGCCTGGTTCCCCAAGGCGCAGTTCTCTGGCGACGCCGGGTTCCGCGAGGCGCAATTTTCCGGCCACGCCTATTTTCGCAAGGCACAGTTCTCCAGCGACGCCTTGTTCAAGGAGGCACAGTTCTCCAGCGACGCCATGTTCGAGGAGGCACAGTTCTCCAGCGACGTCCGGTTCGTCGGGGCCAGGTTCACGGTGCTGTCGTGGCTCGGGCCGGTGGTGTGTGGGCGGGTGGTTGATCTGTCTGGTGCGGTGTTCGAGGTGCCGGTGACGCTGGAGATCGCGGCGCGTGAGGTGCGCTGTGTGCGGACCCGGTGGGAATCGACAGCGACGGTGCGCCTGCGCCACGCCCTGGTGGACCTCAGCCACTCGGTGCTGTCCTCCCCCGTAGCGGTCACCGCCCACCCCGCCGGCTTCGGGCCGGTGGACGAGAGCATGCTGGCCGGACCCGCCGGGGTGCGGGTGGCTTCGGTGCAGGGTGTGGACGCCGCGCACCTGGTCCTGACCGACACTGACCTGACCGACTGCCTGTTTACCGGGGCCTTCCACCTCGACCAGCTCCGCCTGGAAGGCCGCAGCACCTTCGCCCCCACCCCCACCGGCTGGCACCGCCGCGGCCTATTGCCGGTGCGGTGGACCCACAGGCGCACACTCGCCGAGGAACACCACTGGCGGGCCCTCAGCGCCGACCAGCCCGCTCCGGCCCCGGGCCTGCCGCCCTCACCCCGCGTCTGGCGCACCGGACCACACCATCCTGACACCGGCCTCATCCCCGCCCGGAGGACGTGGCCGCCACCTACCGGCGACTGCGTAAGGCGTTCGAGGACAGCAAGAACGAACCGGGAGCGGCCGACTTCTACTACGGCGAGATGGAGATGCGCCGCCACGACCGCACCGGCACCCCGTCCGCCGAACGCGGCTTGCTGCACGGCTACTGGCTGCTCTCCGGCTACGGCCTGCGCGCCTCCCGCGCTCTCGGCTGGCTCGCTGCCGCCATGCTGGCGACGATCATTTTGCTTATGGGCTTCGGAATCCCCCAGGCCTCGCCGAAGCAGAAGGCGACCGGCGCCGAGCCGCGCGGAGGAGGCAAGGCCGCTCTGGTGATCGACAAGGCAGATCCACAGAATCCCACCGGGGACAGATTCACCGGCAAGCGGTTCGACAAGGCCCTGAGCACCACGCTCAACTCGGTGGTCTTCCGCTCCAGTGGTCAGGACCTGACCACCACCGGCACCTACATCGAAATGACCTCCCGCCATCGAACCCATTCTCCTCGCCCTGGCCATCCTCGCCGTAAGAGGACGCATCAAACGCTGACCCCGCCCGCCAGGTGTCCAGCAGACGAACCCACAACCGCTACTCATCGCCAGCGATCCCCCAAGGCCAAGTCGGCACGCCGGTGGCGCCAGGGCCCAGCGCCGCACGACACTGTCCAGGTGATCACCCGCCGCTCGCTGGGCACCGGCCCCCGCACACCCGCCGACACCCCCGAGCCGCGGCGTGCCCGGCTTTCGCAGCGGAAGGCACCCAGAGACTCGCCACAGCGGAAACCCAGCCCGCAGCCCACCCGCTGAACTTCACCCAAGACCCCGCGTGGGAAGCCGCCGACTCCCACACGGGCGACACCGAGAAGATCGTCTCGGTGTGCACGGAACCCGCCTACGCGATGACGCCGGGCTTTCACTGGTCGCCCGAATTCGAGGAACGCATCGACTGCCCCTCCGGGGACCTCTTGATCATGGACCGGGTCTGGATCCGGCCCGAGTGGCGCAGGTTCGGTATCGGTGCTTTGGCCGCGGCGGAGGCGATCCGGCGGCTGGCCGCCGGATGCTGCACGGTGGCGTGCGAGCCGGCGCCCACGGACGGCGATTTCGACGACGACGAGCCCGGATACCAGGCCGCCCAGGCCAAGATCGCGAAAGTGTGGGAGTCGGTCGGATTCAAAGCGTTCAACGACGGTGTCTACCTCCTCGACCCCCACTCCAGCACCCCGCCGACCGCCGCAACGCCTGGCAGAAGCACTTCGGCCGCCGGTAAGAACCCCCTGCCCGCCGTCTGGCATCAACGTACCGGGCGCAGGGGCCGGAGCCGGGGTGGGATGAGTGGCTGGATGCTGCCGACCAGGGCGGTGCCGGCGACGTGTGACGGCAGCCGGGCCTGCCCGCGGTCGACAGCGCCACGGGGGCCGGAAACAGCCCGTCCAAAGGCAGCTCCACAGCAGTCGCTATTGCCCCCCTCGACCGTGTGAGGCTGGGCGTTGCCGCGCGGGGGCGAGGGGTGAACCCACCCGGACAGACCGCTCTCCCCCGAATCGGAGCGACGCGGGCCGGATGACCGAGGTCCCCCGAACGCGTCCACGCCCCCGCTTGTATGGCCGTCCGCCCGATGCTCGCTCTGCTGCTGGTCACCGGGCGAGGAAGTCCGGCAGGCATCCTGCCCGCGGCGGGCGGGCAGGATGCGGTGTCAGAGGTCAGGCGGCCTGGGCTGCTGCGAGCTGAGCGCGGGTGTACGTGGTCGATCCGCTCTGAGCGTCCTGCGCAGCAGGTCGAGCAGCCCATCGGATGCCCTCGGCCCTCCTGGAACGACCGGCGGGGCGGGAGATGTCCTTGAGCAGGACATCGAGGAGTTCGGCAAGGTTGTGGCAGCCGGTTCCTCCGTAGCCCCAGCTCACCCCCCATCCCTCGTGTTCGGGCGCGAACCACAGCTGGCCGTCCTGCGTACGGATCCAACAGGCATGGCCGCTGACGGTGAGCGCGGCGAGAGGCGAGGTGGTGGGCAGGCGCTGCAGCGCGAAGGCGCTCGCCGGGTCCAGCAACTGCTCCCGGCCGTCGACGCGGCCGCGTACCAGGCCCTGGCGGACCAGGACGAAGCCGAACACGGGCGCCGGTCGCTTCTCGGTCCAGCCGCGGGGGGGGCCGCAGCTCACGTCGGCCAGCATCAGACCGTCCGTCCGCAGCACGGTGCGTCGTAACACGGGCATGGCCGCACCCTAGGGCTCCGGCCGGCAGTCGTCGTCCCTGATGCCGAGGCCCGGACGTCTCTACGGTCCGGCAGTCCATGAGATCCGGTGCGAGGTATGCATCAGAGTCGGCTTTGCAGGTCTTGCCCTGCACGTCACCACCGGCACGCGCCTCAGCTGGGCGACAGCCGTCCTCGAGGGCGCTCGTACGATCTGCGCAGCGCACCGTCGAGTCCCCTGGTGCCGGGTCGGCGCGCGCGGCGTGCGATGCTCCTCGTATGACTGACCGCGTTGAGTCGGCATTGACCAAGTCGGCTGAGGGCGGCTTCGGCGGTGCGGCCGATGACTTTGCTTTCTCCTCCAGCCCTCACATGCCCGGCCAACCGGGGAGGGCCGGAGATCTGCTGGAGCCGACTTTTCCGGTGCCCGCCGTCCAGGAGGTGCTTGACGGCCTTCCGGGATCGGTGATCTTCCTCATGCCACTTCGTGGAGCGGATGGTGAGGTGGCAGATTTCCGGATCGCGGCAGCGGCTCCCGACGCAGTGGACATCGGCGCCCGCAGGGGCAAGGAGCTGATCGGGCTGAGTGTCCGGGACACCTATCCGACGGTGGCCGGCACAGAATTGTGGCAGGGATACCTCCAGGCTCTGGATACCGGCGCCTGCTACCGCGGTGAGCCCTTCGAGTACGAGGAAGTCGTCGCCGGCATTCCACGCCTGTCCCGCTTTGCCGTCCAGGCTTCAGCCTGCCAGGGCGGGCTGATCGTCTCCTGGGTGCGCCTGGACAGCAGCGAGCGGGAGAAGCGCCGTCTTGCGGTGATGCAGCGCCTGGGTGGCATGGGGTGGACCGACTGGGATCTTGCCCGGCAGAAGACCACCTGGTCGGAGGAGGCGTACGCCGTCTTCGGCAGGAATCGGTCTCTCGGTCCGATGACTCTGGAGGAGTTGCCCGCTTCTGCCGTCACGGAGGACGTCCCTGCTTTGAGCAGGATCGTTCAGCGTGTCCTCGCCAATGGTGATCCGATCGACCACACCTTCCGCATCGGCAGCCCTGCCGGGGAGGTACGGCACGTGCGGATCGTCGCGGAAGCCGAGGTGGACGTGGAGGGCACCCCGGTGGAGGTGCACGGCTTCCTGCAGGACCTGACCGCTGAGAAGCGAGCCGAACAGCAGTTGCTGGAGCACGAGCGGGCCGTCCAGGCGCAGCGGAGCCTGCTGGAGGCCGAGCGTGCCGTCGCTGCCCGGCTCCAACACGCTCTGCTGCCTTTGACGGAGCAGTCCCTGCGGCTGGGCGGTCTGACCGTGGACCTCGCCTACCAGCCTCTGCAGGACGGGCTCAGCGTCGGAGGTGACTGGTACAGCGCGGTCGAGCTGCCCGACGGCAGCGTGCTGCTCGTCGTCGGTGACGTGGCCGGTCACGGTCTCAACGCCGTGGCCACCATGGCCCAGCTGCGCTTCGCCGCAAAGGGCATGGCGATCACCGGTATGCCCCTGGCCATGATCTTGGACCGGCTCAATACTCTCCTGTTGCACAGCACCGAGCGTTCCAGCACAGCCACCATGATCATGGCTCGCTACGAGCCCGCCGCCTCACTGCTCACGTGGGTGCAGGCCGGCCACCTGCCCCCGTTGCTCCTGCGCCAAGGGCAAGCCCAATACCTCTCGAAACCCGAAGGCATCCTGCTGGGGGCGGTGCCGGATCAGTGCTATGCGGCATCCACCATCCACCTCCAGTCCGGCGACCAGCTGCTGCTCTACACGGACGGCCTGGTCGAGAAGCCGGGCGAAGACCTCGGCGACGGCCTCGCCCGCCTGGCCCGCTCCGCAGCAGCGTGCGGCGACTCCCCCAGTCCTCTGCACGACATCCTCGACCTTCTCGTCGAACCGGACGCCCGCCGCGACGACATGTGCATCCTGCACATCAGCCTCTGAACACATCGCGGCTCCCGACCGGCGTGCCTGGTGCTGTGGCCGGAAAGGTCTGCCTGGTCGCGGCGTCCGGTGCGGTGCATCGCAAGGCGGAGGGCCGAAGCTCGTACTGGACGTACGTGGGCGGTCCGACAACGCGGCGAGGTGCGGGGCCGGGCGTCACGACCCGGTGAACCCTTCCGGGCACAGCACCAGGCAGACCCATGGCCAACTCGTCTCTTTCGGATCTTGCCTGACCCGCGTCACGCGGAAAGATCCGAAAGAGACGACCTATCCGCGTAGTCCGGTTGGGCCCGGGGCCGGGAACCCGGACTCCTGCGTGGTCCGCCGTGCACAGTGCCGGACGACCGAGGCCAGGTCTCCCTCAGAGCCGAGCAGGGCCCGCTGGACGCGCGCTCCGTTGCCGCGCTCCAGGAGGCCCGCAATGCCGGCCCGTACGAACTCCTCGTCACCGGCGTCGGCCAGAGCGTCGCCGACGTGCCGGTAAAGCGTCTCGACGGCGGCCACGGGCGCCGTCTCCCGCATCGTCTCGGGGTGCAGCAGCGGGCCGTCGAGACCCGAGCGGCCGGCCTGCCAGGAGGCGAGCCGGAGCAGTCCCGTACTCACCCGTGGCGCGGGCTCGCCGGCCTTCCAGGACCTCGCCGCGGTCTCCACCAGGCCCCGTACGAGAGCGGCCAGCAGGACCGGCGTCGACGCGTCGAGGCAAACGTCCGCCACCCTGACCTCCACCGTGGGGTAGGAGGCGGAGAGCCGTGCGTCGAACCAGATCATGCCCTTGTCGCGCAGAACGCCCGAGTCCACCATGGCCTGCACCTCGGCGTGGTAGCGGTCTGCGGAACCGAAGACGTCCACGGGGCCGGCGGCGGGCAGCCTGTTCCACACCCGGCTGCGGTAGCTTCCGTACCGCGTGTCCTCTCCCTGCCAGAAGGGGGAGTTCGCGCTCATGGCGGTCAGCAGGGCGAGCCAGGGGCGGATGCGGTCCAGTACGGCGACGCCCTCCTCGTCCGACTCCACCGACACGTGGACGTGGCAGCCGCAGGTCAGCTGCTCCTGCGCGGTCATACCGAACTGCCGCGCCACCCAGTCGTAGCGGTGGCCCGGGGAGATGGACGGCCAGACGGCCAGCGGGGAGGTGCCGAGCGCCGCCACGACCGCGCCGGCCGTCGCCGCGTGCTTGGCGGCCTCCGCGCGCCACCGGACGATCTCCTCGTGGAGCTCGCCCATCTGCGTCACCGGCTTCGTGGCGAACTCCACCTGCTGCTCCTGGAGCTCCGCCTCGAAGGTGTGGCTCGGCTCCTTTCCGTCCTCCGCGGCCTGGTCCGGGTCAGGGTCCGCTCCGGCCCGGTCGGCCTCGGCGAGCACGGCTCCCGCCACGGCTCGCGGCTCCCCGGTCTCCGCGTCCACCAGCAGCAGTTCTTCCTCCACGCCCACGCTTCGCATGCAGCCGCCCATCGCCTCGTCGTGCTGTTCACAGGTCGGTCACCGCCTGCCCCTGCCCACCGCCCGTTATGCGGATCACACCCTCGGACCGGGATCCCCAGCAGACCAGGCGGGAGCACCGCCGCCGACGAGGCGCGACGCCCGGGGCTCCGGTGGGACGCACGAGGCTTCAACCGCATTCGCCTCGTCGGCCTGCTCCAGCAGTGCCCACGGCAGGCGGGTGGTGCGCGTGGAAGGGCGTGTCGGAGGCCACCGGTCCGGGGGACGGCAGGACGGACGTCATCGGGTGCGGCGGTGCCGCAGGCGCAGTGACGAACGCAGGACCGTGCGGGCCGCGTTCGCGCCCGGTGCGCCATGCTCTCGCCCACCACCGCCCAGCAGTGGGCCGCCCGCTACGGGGACTCCGGCGAGGCTGGCACGGCCGACCGTTCCTCCCGCCGGCACGACGCGCTCACAGCAGCCGGGAGGCCATCCCCCTGCGGGCGCCAGACGTAGATGTCACCGATGAGGTCCGCGGCGTTGTCGTCTGTGGCTGAACCCGGCGTAGGCGCTGTTGCTGGTAGTCCGCGGTGCCCTCGACGCCCCACCCGATCATGTGTTTGCGAGCCCGTTCACAGCCAGCCGCAGCGCTGCGCCTGGAGGCCCATCTGGAAGCGGTTCTCGGCGCCCAGGCGGGCCATCAGGATCTGGAGCCGGCGGAAGAACGTGCGACGGCTGACGCCGAGTTCACGGGCGATGACCTCGTCACTCGCGCCTCCGGCGAGGAGGCGGAGCAGTTGACGGTCGGCTGGTGGCAGGCCCGCCGGGCGGGTGGCGCGGCCGTGCAGGGGCAGGGCTGCCTGCCAGGTCTGTTCGAACAGGGCGATCAGTGCGGAGAGCAGGCCGCACGGCTGTACCACGAGCATCGTGTTGTGCACGTCCGCCTCTCTGATCGACAGGGACACCAGCGCGTACGCCTCGTCGATGATCACCAGCTTGACCGGCACCGACGACGCCACCCTGGCCTGCTCGCCGGCCTCGATGCACGGTTCGATGGCCGTCTCCAGCTGCCCTGGCATCTCCAGAGACGCCTTCGAGTAGACGACCCGCTGCCTGACGCCGCGGGCGAGTGTCTCCAGTGCGTCGTCGGTGGCGCCGGTCAGCGGGAAGTACGGCGGCGAGTCCAGCTGCCGGATCTCCTTGCGGGCACTGGCCCACGCGTGGCGCATCCGCGGGCCTATGGCGTCACCCGTCACCACCTCGACGAGGTTGTCGTTGTAGGCCGCGAGCCGCTGGCGTCGGAACGACTCGAACGCACCGCCCACGGTGATACGCGACTCCTCCAGCTCCGCCGCCCGGTGCCGGGCGAGGATCTCCAGGCCCGCAGTGGGCGGCACCGGCGCCACCACGTCCGCGCCCTCACCGGCGGAGCTCGCCAGCCCCACATCGACCAACTCGCCGTAGGCCGCGTCGAGCCTGGCGCCCTCCAGTCCGGCTGCCGCCCCGATCGCGCCGAGCGGGGCGGGGGCCAGTTCCAGGAGTGCCAGGTACAGGCGGCCCGCCGCCGGATCGATCCCCAGCAACCGGAGGGCCTCGCCCACCTTCGTATTCGCCATGCACGCATTATCGACCCCCGCGGGGCAGGAGTGGCCGATCGATGCCACTGGCACGACCGGTCCACCTCGGCGCGCCATCCCGCAGTACCGTCCGGGAGTCGCCGAGGCCTCGCGCGGCGGTCGAACTCATCCGGAAGAAGGTGCACGACGTGGCGAAGGGTCGGAAGAACGGCCTCTACTCGGGGATCTCCGAAGAACTGTCCGCTCTGATGAAGACGGGCTGGGCGGACACCGAGCAGCGCGACCTCCCGCTCGACGAGCAGGCTCCGTACGCGGCTCGCCGCCGCGCCGCGCTCTCGGCGCGCTTCCCCGGCGAGCGGCTGGTGATCCCCTCCGGCAACCTCAAGACCCGCTCGAACGACGACACCTACCCGTTCCGCCCGTACTCCGGCTACGTCCACATGACCGGGGACCAAGCACGCGACGGCGCACTCGTCCTTGAGCCCCGCCCGGACGGCGGCCACGACGCGTACTGCTACCGGCTGCCGCGGGACGGCCGGGACACGGACGAGTTCTGGCTCGGCTACACCGCCGAGCTGTGGATGGGCCGGCGGGCCTCCCTCGCCGAGTCCGAGCGCCGGCTCGGACTGTCCTGCCGCGACGTCCGTACCGCGGCGAGCGAACTGGCCGCCGCCCCTGACGCACCCACCCGCATCGTCCGGGGCATCGACCCGGTACTGGAGGCCGCCGTCACCACCGACGCGGAGCGCGACGCCGCGCTCGAGGAGGTTCTGAGCGAGCTCCGCCTCGTCAAGGACGTGTGGGAAATCGGCGAGATGCGCAAGGCGGTGGGCTCCACCGTCAGCGGTTTCACCGACTGCGTGAGCGAGCTCTCGCGGGCGGTCGCGTCCTCTGAGCGGTGGATCGAAGGCACCTTCTTCCGCCGCGCACGGCTGGAGGGCCACTCCGTCGGCTACGGCTCGATCTGCGCCGCGGGCGACCACGCCACGATCATGCACTGGACGGACAACGACGGGCCGGTACGTCCCGGTGACCTGCTCCTGCTCGACGCCGGCGTGGAGACGAACTCGCTCTACACCGCCGACGTCACCCGCACCCTGCCGATCAGCGGCTCGTTCACCCCTGTGCAGCGCACGGTGTACGACGCGGTGTACGAGGCCCAGGAGGCGGGCATGGCCGCCGTGAAGCCGGGGGCCGCGTACCGCGAATTCCACGTGGCGGCGCAGCGGTTCCTGACGGAGAAGCTGGTCGAGTGGGGCTTCATCGAGGGCCCGGCGGACCGTGCGTACGAACTCGGTTTGCAGCGCCGCTTCACCATGGCCGGCACCGGCCACATGCTCGGCCTGGACGTCCACGACTGCGCCCAAGCCCGCAACGAGGAGTACGTCGACGGCGTGCTGGAGCCGGGTATGGTGCTCACCGTGGAGCCGGGTCTGTACTTCCAGCCGGACGATCTCACCGTGCCGGAGGAATGGCGCGGCATCGGAGTCCGGATCGAGGACGATCTGCTGGTGACGGCCGACGGCCACGAGAACCTGTCGGCGGGTCTGCCGCGCTCGTCGGACGAGGTCGAGGCCTGGATGTCCCGGGTCGCGGGCTGACGGGCCGGCACCGTCCGGGCACCGAGGGGCCGGGAGGTCGGCCTTTGCAGCTTGCCCGAGGGGGGGACACGGTCACGGAGGAGATCCGCGGCGCGCCGGTCGCAGCCGTCACCGCGTGCCCGGCGCGCACCTCGATGCCGGCCTCGGCGGCCCGGTCCGCCCACGGACCCGGCTCGGTCCTGGCGTCCACGACCGCCGCGACGTCCACGCCGGCCGCGGCCAGGTCCAGTCCGGCCGTGTAGGCGCTGTCGTTGGCGGTGAACACGACCCCGCGGCGGCCCGGGACGACTTCGAACCGGTTGACGTACGTACGGGCGGCTCGGGCTGGTCGTCGGCGAGGATGACCCGCGCCCCGCTGCGGGCGGCGGCCGTGGCTGCGGCGAGACCGGCCGGGCCCGCGCCGACAACCAGCAGGTCGCGGGTCGCGGTGGGCGTGCACGGCGTCGTAGCGGGCGGGGTCCGGTGCGGTGGCGAGGCATTCCCGCCCCGGCAGGCTGCTCGCGACGAGCCCGTCGTACAGCTCGACGGTCGTCGGGGCGAGCTTCGGTTCGGGAAACGTCCGGGCATCTCGACGCAGGAGCGGGGAAGTCGGCGGTGTCCAGCAGCTGGTCCCGCTCCGCGGCGTCCCACCGCCAGGCCCCACCGCAGCTTCGTGGCGGTCCACTCGGCGCCGTACCGGCATAGCGCGTACGCTTCGCGCCTCTCTGCGGTCCACGAACTGGCACCAGCTGGTGGGGAGCGTCATTCGAACCGCGTTGCATGCCGATCGCGCTGTGCGGTTTGAGAGCGCGCTGCCGGCGCTGGTGGGCCAACGCCCGGAGCACCTGCCCCGGTCGCCGGCTGTCCGACTTGCGGCGCCACGCCGTTGGCGGAGAACGGGTACCCGCTCGACGCCGTCCCCTAGCCGATGGTGGCGTACTGCCGGGCCGGGCTGGGCGCCAACCGCGCCCGCCTTCCCGCCGCCGTGCACTTTCAGCAGCCGGGCGACACCGTCGAACACACCCCGAACGGCCCCGACCGCACCCGACTCCTGCCTGGGCCGCCGACCGATGCAGTCGAGCTTCCCCACCAGCTTGGCGTGTTCGCCGAGAAGGCCGTGGGCCGGATCGTGGCGGCGGCGGAGGTGTCCTGGGTGCGCACCGGCAGCCGGGTGTGGTGGCTCACGGGGGCCGGTGGCGGCACCTGGTACCTCAAGCGACACCGCGGGCGGACGTGCCACGAGCGGGAAGTCACCGCGCACGAGTCGTGGGTGCCGGCGCTCGGCCGGCAGACTCCCCGTCTCGTTGCGGCCGATGACCAGCGGAAACTGGCCCAGCCCCGCGCCGTAATGGGGTGGACAGGCCCCTCGGCCTGGGCGAGTATCGCAGCGATGAACAACGAACTCCTCCCCACCGTCAAGCAGGTCCGCTTCGTCGAACTCAACGCGAAGGCGCTGCGGGCGCTGGCCAACGGCGACCTCGCCGGCGGCAGCGCCGAGGCCGGCATAGCCCTCCACGAACACTTCGTGTCCGACCGGGCCCGCATGATCTTCGACTACCGTGCGAAGCAGATCACCGAGGACCCGTCCGCAGCCCCCTGGACCACGCGGGCCGCAGTGTCCGAGCCGGACGGCACCGTCGTCGGCGACTCCGGCTTCCACGGCCCGCCCAGCGAGGCGGGCGTCCTCGAGGTCGGCTACACCGTCGTTCCCGAGTACCGCCGCCAGGGCTACGCCCGCGCCATGTTGAAGGCGCTACTGGAGCGCGCGGCCGCCGAACCCGGCGTGACGACCGTCCGCGCCACCGTCGCCGCCGACAACATCGCTTCCCTCGCCACCGTCGCCTGCTTCGACTTCCAGCGTGTCGGCGAACGCGGCAACGAACGCGATGGCATCGCGTACGTCTTCGAGCGTCCGGCGAAGCCCGACCAGCAGGCCGAGTAGCCATACGGCCCTCGGTGCCAGGGGCCTCCCCAGGTGGGCGAGGCGGTCGCGACCTCCGAACGATGCCGGGCGGCAGCCCTGTCGGTGACGATCGACCCGTAGGCGCTCACACCCCGAGGCAGGCAGCTCCCAGCGCAGGCGGACTGCCTGGAAGAGCAGCCAGGAGAGCTGCTCTTGCGACGCTCGAACGAACAGGCCGCGTCGCGTCGGTTCCAGGACGGCATCGTGAGGGGCAAGGTCTTCGCCCACGAGATCGCTGTGAGGCCCTGGTGGCGCCGTGAGTGAGTCCCCCTGATCTGCCTGCTCTGCACGACGCCGGCCGTGCCGCAGCACGCCACCGCTGATGGTCATGGTCATGCCCGCCGACATGACTGACCCCGATCCCGCCAAGGAAGTCGTCTTCCGTCTGCGGCTCATGCACCCCGAGATCACCATCGTCTGGGCCGACTCCGCCTGCACTGGCCAGCTCGACCGTCACCCATACGATGACGCCTTGCGAGCCCAGAGCGCAGTGATCGGCTCCGGCGCCCACGGCACACGCGCATGAGGACTGCGGTGAGTCTGTCTTGCCGCAACTGGAGTCCATGGCGGAGAACAGCGGCCACCGAGGGCTCGCTATCACCTGCTGGCGGCGCACAGGTGGTCCCACCCATGACCGCCTCCGCCGGAGCAGACTCGCTCGGTCGTAATCAGATCCCACATTCCAGCGAGGCGAAGGCATCGGCGCTGCGGCTGACACCGATGCCGAGCACGTGGGCCATACGGGCACCGGCCCTATAGGCCAATGCCAGCCCGCTCTCCGACAGCGTCGAGCGGAGCCGTTCCGTCCGCTGTCCGTGACGGCGTGTCAGCGCAGGTGGGTGCTCGGCGAAGGTCCGCAGCGGGCTGCGCTGCGGGCGTGGGGGTTCGGCGGGTCAAGAGGTGGGGGAGGGTGGACGCCGCCAGGTAGAGGGTGCCGATCAGGGCCCAGCCCACGTGCGCGAGGGAGGACAGGGCCAGGGTCACCGCGAGTGGGCCGCAGGCGCGGACGAGCTGGGTGCCCAGGCTCCAGATCCCCTGGTACTCGCCGGGCCGGGCCGGGTCGGCCAGCTCGTACGACAGGCCCCAGGAACCGGCCGACTGGAGCAGCTCGGTGAAGGTCAGCAGGACGACCGCGCCGAGGAGTACCACCACCGACCAGGCCGGGCCCAGCAGGCCCGAGGCTGCGAAGAGGGCGGAGGCGGCCAGGAGGCAGTAGCCGCCTTTGCGCAGGGCGCGGGCCGCGGAGCCGACGTCGGTGACACCGCGCCCCACCCGGATCTGGAGGCCGATCGCCACCAGGACGTTGGTGAACAGCAGCACGGACGTCGTCCAGGCGGGTGCGCCGGTGTGGCCGGTGACCCACAGCGGCATGCCGATCTCCAGCAACTCCATGTGCATGATGAGCAGTCCGTTGAGGAGCGACAGCGCCACGTACGGGCGGTCGCGCAGGACTCCCGCCCGGCCGCGGACGGTGGCGGGCTTCGGGGCGCAGGGGCCTGCGCCGGGGACGGGGCCTCGGGTTTCCGGCAGGCGGGTCGCGATCAAGGCGACGACGAGCACGCTGACCGCGCCGGCGCCGATCAGCGCCCGGAAGGCGGACGGGCTGTCCACGGCGAGGGCCAGGCCGAGGGCTGGGGTGCTCAGGGTCGCCCCGATGTTGCGCACGACGCGGTTGAAGGCGAGCGTCCCAACCCGGTTCTCGGGCGTGGTGATGGTGGCGAGGTAGGCCTGGCGGACGGGGCCTACGCCGCTTTCGGCGAGGCCTGAGAGGCAGGCGATGACGAGGAAGACCGGTAAGGAGCCGACCAGTTGGTATCCCCCGAGGACCAGGGCGCGGAGCAGACTGAGTCCGATCAGGAGACGGCGGTGTCCGAGGCGGTCCCCGAGCCGGCCCGCCGGAAGTGCCGCGGCGAGACCGGCGAGGGTGGCGGCCGACAGGCCGGTGCCGACCTGGACGGCGTCCAGCCCCACGACCTTGGTGAAGAAGAGGACGCCGCCGGCCAGCATGATGCCGGGCACGAGGGAGTCGAAGAACGTCAGGGTGGCGTAGACCCGCAAGGGGCCTCGGGGAGGCAGGATCATGAGAACAACTGAAGTCCGGGAGGCGTTGCCGCTGTTAGCTTTTTAGGGCCGGGCTAAAACGAGGGGTGTTCAGGGGTGCGCTGGTGATCGAGATCGTGCTCGGTGTGGACGACCTCGCGAGCATCCGGTTCGCCGTCTCGCCGCTCCAGGAGACCTGCCACAGCCTGTGGGCGCTGCGTGATCCCGGTGACTTCCCGCTGCACCTGCGCTGGCTGCGCCGGGTCAGGGGCCTGTTGCCCCAGCTGGACGGGGAGATCCTCGGTGCTCTGGTCAGTGAGCGGCGCTGGCTGCCCGACTTCATCACGCCGCGGCCGCAGGCGCGGATGGTGGAGATGACGCAGGAGCTCCAGGCCGTACGGGCGACCGATCCGGGCACGGTGCGGCGCGACCTCGACGCCGCATACCGCGGACAGTCGATGCCGGAAGTGCTCCACGGGGACGCGCAGGCGCTGCGGGACCGTATCGCGGATGCCTTGGAGGCGTATTGGCGAGCCGCGCTGGAGCCGTACTGGCCGCGGATGCGCGGCGTGCTGGAGGCTGACATCCTGCACCGGGCGCAACTGCTCGCCGACGGCGGGGCGGCGGCGCTCTTCGCCGGACTGCACCCCAATGTGCGGTGGGAGTCGGGGGTGCTGCGGCTACACCCGATGGGCACGGACGGCCGGGTACAGACAGGCACCGGGCTGACGCTGTGCCCCACGCTGTTCGGGAGGAAGGCGACGGCGCCGATCGGGGACGTGCCGCGGGTCGACTATCCGGCGCGCGGGGTCGCCACGCTGTGGGAGGCGGTCCAGCCGCCGCCCGCCGGGGCACTGGCTGCGCTGCTGGGGCGGCCGAAGGCCGCGCTGCTCGCCGCATTGGACACGCCGGAGTCCACGGGGACGCTGGCACGGGTGCTGGGAGTGACGCCGGGGGCCGTGTCGCAGCATCTGGGGGTGCTGGCGGCATCCGGTCTGGTGACGCGGGCGCGGGCCGGCCGGCACGTGCTGTACGCCCGCAGCGAGCTCGGCGACCGGCTCGCCGGGCGCACGGACTGACCGGGCGAGGGCGACGGGCACGGCTACTACGACCACGGCGACGGCGACCGTTCACCGCTGCCAGTAGGCGGCCGCTGCTGCCGGCGCAGCCACGCGGTCAGGGCTGCTGGAGGCGGGACGACACAGGCCGACCGCCTCGCCGCTCGCCCTCCCGGTCACCTCGAACACCGTGTCCCCTGCCTTGAACCGGCGGACCGTCACGGGTGGCCCGCCTTCGCGCAGGGCTTGCGGCGTCCCACTTCGCCCTCCCGAGCAGGTGCTGCATGCCGTCCGGGGTCGTGTCCCCGGCCCACTCGGCGATGGTCCAGCAGTTCATGCGCGGCAGGTCCGACAACAGGCCGAGTACCAACTTCCGGGCCCGGCATCGGGATTCGACCTGTGTGAAGCGTCCCGCTATCCGGCCCATCAGGCCCTCGAACGCCTCCTGCCAGCGGGCGGGTTTACGCTGTAACCTGCGGCCACCGCATGATCGTTTGTCTTTCACACACCGATGATCAACGGTGGCCGCACCCGTCTCCACACCGCGTCAGGTCGCGCAGCGTCAGCCTGCCGTCCTGTGTATCGGAGGGCTTGTGCAACGTGGCGAAGTCTGGTGGGTCCAGTTCGACGAGCGGAGGTTGGTCGTACTGCTGTCAGGAGACGACGCGTCCGGGTTCCAGGTGATGCAGGTCGTCGCTCCGGCGGGCCTCGACATCAGCGGTCTGGGCATCGAAGTGACGGTCGGCGCCGGTGAAGGGCTGCCGCTCGAAGGCGTGCTGCGGCTTGCGTTCCCGCGTCCAGGCTTCACCCCGTGCACGTGGCTGACCACCGTGTCCCGGGACGACCTGATAGAGCGGGCGGCCGCCCTGTCCTCCAGGAAGCTCAGCGAGATCGACGATGCCCTCCGACTCGCTGAACAAGCACAGGAGCGGACCCCGGCAACGACCGCGAAGCTCAGCGAGATAAGGGACGCCCTCCGGCGCGGTGAACTCGGGTAGACGGAGAAGGAGCCGACGTCCGCGACGGCATGGGCGATCTCGGGCGAGATGATCCACGCTGGACACCTGCCGCCTCGACGCCCCTCACCATCGAGATCACGATCTACGGCTGGAGCACTAACGCCCGAGCCCACCCACATCGCCCGCGCGGTGCGGGAGCCGCACCACCGCATTCCCGTGCCAGGGCTCCGGCCCCGGCAAGTACGTCCTCAGCGCGGTCTTCGGAGTCCTGCGCGGCGCAGAAGGAGGAGTCGTCACCGAGGACGACGGGCTGTGCGAGCGGCTGGTCGCCCAGCGCTTAGCGCTCGCCGAAGCCTGACAGTCCTCACGTGCACCTGCGGGGGTGGCATGCCGGCCTGCGCGCGGCCCACACGGCTCCGTCCAAGGAGAGAGGCCATCGGGTGCAGTCGCCCGGCATTTGCCGGCTGGCCCCTCCACAGGTACACACCGCCTGCAGCGGGTCACGCCGCGTCCGCTCACGAAACGGCCTTTTGGCAGTCATCGACCGGTCAGGTGTGAGCGACGGGGCTTGGCCGGCCGGTCAGATGTGTGCGGCTCCGACGGTGAAGCGGCATCTTCGGATTGCCAGCGACAGCAGGGGTTTGTGACCGTCAAGGAATGCCAGGGGGCCATCGGAAGCGAACGCGAGGCGCGCCGTGGTGAGGGAGGGCGAGCCGATGAGGTTCAGGGGCACCAGGCAGGTCTCGCCCTGGCGTTGTTGGGCGAGGTGGGCGGTGAGGGTGGGATGTCCGGGGATGCGTGCGGCCTGCCGGTAGGAGCCCTGCGCGCAGTCGTACGCCGAGCGCTCCGCTCTGCTCAACGTCGAGCGGGTCGCGCAAGCGGAGGCTCTATTGTCCGCCCCCTGTTTTGTCGCCGCAGAATGTCTTTGCCGCGAGGGCGGCGCCGTTGTCGTAGCCGCTCTGCCAGTTGGGGTCGGTTTGACCCAGGCCGTTCGGCTGCTTGGCGGCGCAGTTGTCCTTGATCGCCTGGAATCCGCTCTTGAATCCCTTGTCGTATTCGGTGTTCGTGGAGTCGGTGCCGGGCTGCTTCGCAGTGAGGTCGGTGCACGGGAACGTCCCGGCCTGCCCTTCTTGCCCAGTCCAGCCTTCGCGGGACTCACTGGCGTTAATGTTGTGCCAGTAGCTCCCGTCTGCGGAAGGGTGCCCGCTGTCCTTGAGTACGCCGTCCCTTCGGAATTCCACAGCTGTACCGGTCAGTCCCTCCGCGACGAGCGTTACGTACCCATTCGGTCTCATCACAATTTCGCAGTGCGGAGCCGAAACCGCGTGGGGTGCCGATGTCGGCGAGGCCGCCCAGACTGTGGGGGCCGCCCCTGCGATGCCAGCAGCGATCACTGCGACCGAGCAGACCGTGCGCGAGGTGTTCAGCAGCAGACCACGTCGACAGATCATCTTCTTCACCTCCGAAAGCACGACCACGCGCAGGGCACCCATTCCCCCTCGGTGCCCCGGTGGGGCACGACGAAAGTGCGAGAGCCAGGCCGGATGAACGAGTCCATGCCGAAACGGTCAGTGAGCGTAGTGCGCCCTCGCCGTTACTCGACATGTCAGCGTGGCAAGCGCCTGTCGCCAGCGCTGCCGGAGAACGGCCAGATACTGTCACCTCGACGGGCCCGCCGAGCAACCCCACGACGATCTCGCGCACTCCGCGCGTCAACGCATCAGCGGGGAAAGTCCACCAGTTCCAAAGGGAACATACGCAAACCCCTTCCCGGCGGAATGCTGGATACTCCTACGGTTCTACGGTGGCACACGACGGGTCACGCCGCGCGGCAGGAAGCCCGCGCCAACGAGTTCCCCACCGATGAGAACGGCCTGTGGCATCAGGGAGCCGGGCTGACGGTGTTCGCGAAGTTGAAGTCCAAGACCGGTTACTTCGGATCCCGCGCCCAGCAAACCATGCTCAACTTCCGCGTCCGCAACCTGGATGCGATGCTCGCGCACCCGCGCGCCAAGGGAGCAGACGTTGGCCAAGGAAACGCAGAACATGGAGGGAGTCGGTCGATTCAAGCGCGTTCGGCGACCGGCGGTGGCTTGACCCGCGTTACGACTGGCCCTGGTGCCTTGTCTTTGATCTGTTTCAGCCACTGCCTCGAGCGGCACTCGCTGCCGCTGGACCGGCGGGCGTGTCCCGATAGGGGCCATCGCGAGAGGCACCGTCACAGTCCTGACCGCCCTGACCGATCCAGCGATGGCCGCCCCGCTTCCCATGGCTGTAGGAGACAGGTGACCGTGACCAGGATGACCCCGCCCGCCCCGCTGGACCAAGAGACCTCCGACATCGTGCTGGGTGTTGATACCCACAGGGACATCCATGTCGCCGCCGTGGTCACGGCCGCAGGCGCCTTCATCGAGAGCCGGAGCTTTCCGACGACCGCCGAGGGCTACGAGCATTTACTGCACTGGGCCCGGGCATTGGGCCACCTCAACCGGGCCGGGGTGGAGTGCACGGGCTCATACTGCGCCGCACTGAGCCGGTATCTCCTCAGTCAGGGCATCACCGTCTTCGAGGTGAACCAGCCCGACAAGGCCACCCGTCGGCGCCGCGGCAAGAGCGACATCATCGACGCCGAGGCCGCAGCCCGCGCAGTGATCACCGGCCGGGCGACCGCGACCGCGAGGGCCGGCGACGGACCCGTGGAGATGCTCAGGCTGTTCAAGATGGCCAGGGCCTCCGCAACCAAGTCCCGGGCTCAGGCAATCAACCAGCGCAAGGCTGTCCTCGTGGCCACCGACCCCGACCTCTGCCAGTCCATGGCCGGTCTGAGCAACCCCAAACTGATACGCGCCTGCGCCGGCCTCGACGGCTCGGCAGTCGGAGCGGCCGGGGCAGCAGCCCACACGCTCCGGCTCCTGGCCTGCTATGGCGTCGGCCCCGACACTGCCGCGACGCTCCTGATCGCAGCGGGCGACAACCCGGAACGACTCCACAGCGAGGCATCGTTCGCAGCCCTCTGCGGTGTCAGCCCAGTCGAAGCCACCTCCGCGAAAACCCAGCGTCGGCGCCTCAACCGCGGCGGAGACCGCCAAGCCAACTCCGCCCCCTACACCATCGTGCTGGCCCACCTCCGATGGGACACCCGCACCCGCGGCTACATCGACAGGCGCGTCTGCGAAGGCGAGACCCGACGCGAAGCACTCCGCTGCCTCAAACGCTACGTCGCACGCGAGATCCACCGGCTCATCACGCACACCACCACCCACGTCCCGGCGGCTTGACATCCATAGGGGCGTCAAGCGCGGCTACGTCTATCTCGGCACCGCGACAGGGGCAGCCCTCACCATCTGGCTACGAACTTGATCGCCCGGACAAGTCCAGTAGCAAGCCGCATGTCATCTGATTTCCCATTCGCGGCTTGTGCCGTTGAAACGGACCCGCGTATTGCTTCGGTTCGTTGGCTGGGTGTAGTGGGCGGCTCCGTCGATATTGGCACTGTTGCCATCGATTGTGACGGTGAACGCACCGTTACCCTTGATCTCATGCGTCTCACCATCGAACGGGATTCTCTCAGGCGGGGAATTGGGCAGCTTCACGACTATTCCCGAAGTCGTTACGGTGACGAACCGCTGGTCGGCCGTGATCGTCACATCCCTAGCCGTCGTGACAGATGGGCCGTTCGCGGCGTAGAGCGTTTCAAATTCGGGAGTGGCGAAAGAGACGTCTGCAGCACCAACCGTGCCATTCCGAGGCGTGTACGTCACCTTCCTCTCGCCCTTGTCGATTCCCGTGATCTTCTTCGTCTCTCCGCCATCAAGCCTTTCAACTGATATGTACTGCCCAACAGCTAGATTGTTGGGCAAAATGACAAAGACGAGGGTTCCTGGATTGTCGACCTGCCCCTGGCCCAGCGCTGGGGTCGTGAAGAGCGTGCCTGCGGCGACACACCGGCGCGCGAAGCGCTTTCCCCCCCTTTTTGGGTCTACCTCCCACGCGGCGTTCTCGCCTTTCGGATTAGCCTCCCACACGGTGTCGCCGACCTCATAGGTAAGCGGCGTGTTGGTGCGTTGCACCGCTGGCAGCCCCCGCGACGCAGTGATCCGAACCTGCGCGTTTCCACCAATCCCGGGAATTTCCGCAGGGGCCAGACCTAGATAGATCCCGTTACTGAACCATGGAGCCGGAGACCGAACGTTCCCGAGTATCGTCGGAAAACGCATGTACTCACGTAGGCCGGTGTTGTCGTTCTCCCAGATCAACCACGGCTGGGCGTTGCCGCCGTACCTGAGTTCCGACGTCTCGATGTAGTCCTTTTCATGCTCACCAGGGGGGCCCAGAATCTCGAAAGACAGGAAAGACATCCTCTTTCGATTGAACTTTTCGCCGAGCCGGGACCTGACGCTCCTGTCGTTGTTTTCCCTGCGGTTCACGTATTCAAATGGCCATCTTGACGCCTCGCCGTGTACAATTTCGAAAACCGGGCTGGTCTCTGGGGACGCTCCTTTCGTCAGATTACTTCCGATGACTGTTGGCATTCCCTCGAAAGAGCAGTTCAGCTGCCCTTCATTGTAACAATGGAAAAATGTAGCGAGACAGCCGACGCCCACGGTCTGGTAGTTGTACACTCCGTTCGAAGTTGCGTGGCAGAAGGCGTAGGCCGTACCGCCAGCCCCTGCCTGATCGAAGAAACCCACCTCGCGGTTGCCCTGAGCATTGCACAGCAGCACGCGACAGGCGCCGCACTGCGAACCTTCGAGATGGAAACCGTGATGATTGTTCAGGGTGAAACAGTTCCAGAAGCTCGAAAGCATCGGCGTGCCCGTCGGGTTCACCGGCGAACCGACCCAGCCGAATAGATGGAACCCGTTCCCGCCGAAATTTTCGACCGTGACACACTCCGCGTCGAAAGTTACAGTCGAAAAGATCCCGTGCCCACTTGTCGTTGTGCGATCGAGGCACGAGATGGAGAAGTTCCTCAGCTTAGTCCGCTCGGCGCTCTGCGCCGGTCCGCCCGGGTCCGCCGGAAATGCAGATTTGAGACGGATACCGTCAATGTTCTTGGGAAAGAGCAGCCACGTGCCCGGGTTGCTTCGGCTGCCGACTTTAGAGGCATGCAGGTCAGCTCGTGCATCGCCGACCCCTTCGAGGTGTACCGTCTGCGCGATGGTGAGCGTCTGGCCGATGTAGAACCAGCCTTTCGCGACGAGTTTACGGACAGCGTTCTGATCGGCCCGCATAGCGGCAAGAGCTGCTACGAAGGCATCGTAGTTGTCCGTGTAGAAGGCGGCGTCCGTCACCGGTGTCTCGTCAGGGAAGTCAATGGCAGGGCTTATGATCACTTTGTTGGGAGTCACATCAACGATTGTTCTCGTACCGGCGATTCCCGCGATAGCGATCTTCTGCCCAATGGACAGCTGCACTGCGGAATTTACCCTGAGTACATCCGGAGAACTGGGCAGAATTGTTCCGGTGCGCCCTGCCCCCCAATCGGCCACCGCCCCATAGGATTCCACGTCGTAATAGTTTGCCATCACCGGTTCCTTCTTACCTCATTCGCCCGAAGGTCAGGAAAACTGCGCTACGCGTTTACCCCGACACGGAAGCGGATGATTGGCGTCTCGGTGGATGTTCACATTCGCCGACTGTTCCAATTTACCCTTGGCCACAGTGCTTGTCGTCCTGGGTGTCGGATGGTCGAACAGGGCATGGAATGCCTGTAAATTCGCAGGTCGGCGCGTCGTGCGCCCTCCATCAACTAAGGCCTGACCTCACGGCCTTTCTAGGCACTCGCAACCGGCACCTCGTCAGATCGCCCCCGCCCCTGGCTACATCGATGAGATATGCCTCAAGCGATTGCATGATCGGCCGGACAGGTCCTAGCCGCGCGGACGCCCGCCCCGGCCCCGGCGGAACCGCACGACAACCCGCACGGCCTCGATCGCGACCTGCGCCGCGTCCGACCAGTCCGGCGCCCCCACGCAGACCAAGGCCAGCACCGCCTATACCGCGAGCCCTCCGACCGCCCTACCCGCCAACCGGCGCCCCAGCGGCACCCGGCGGCGCGAGGCCGACTCCCGACGAGGCACGGCCTGCCCCGCCCGGACTCCTCACGCATCGACTCCCCAAAACGCGGATCACACCTCCGGCCGGAGATGGGATCCGCACTCTGGAACACGGAGGGATTGGGCACGCAGGTCCGATAACTGCAGTCGACATCGCGGCCGATACCCATGCCGACTACCTCCTCGGCGATGCCAACGGCGGTGCCACCGTCTACGGCTGGAACGGCGGCGACAAAGCCGGCGCCAACGGCTGGACCAACATCGGCAAGGTCGCGTACGGCGGCGTCTGATCTCCTCGGCGTCATCGCCTTCCGCCGCGTCGCCGCCCGGGCTCACCGCGCCCGGGCGGCGGCGCGGCTTCAGGGCCGCGCTGCGCCCCTGCTCCGCCCGGTCCGCATCGGGCGGCTGGAAGGCCGACGAGGCCCTGCTCGCGCAGTGCCTGGGGACAGGGGCGATCCCCGAGACCGAGGGCGTGGTGCGGATCCCCGTGCGGATGGCGGCGGTGATGGTCGTTCCATGAGCAGATCGGCGCACTCCCCCGGGCCAGCAATGAACCGGAACTTCTGCTCTGCTGGGTAACCGACGGGTACTGCAGGAGCTCGGCGGCGGGCCGCGGCGCCGCTTGCTCATGGTCGATGACGAGCCTGCCTTCGAGCTCAGCTTCTACTGCGGAACGTGCCCGCTCCTGTTCCGCCGGCTGGAGACCGCCCGGGAGAAGCTGTCGCTGGAGCGCATGCAGGAACGGCTCACCGGAGCGCTGGCCGAACCGAACGACGGAGGCGTGATCGAGGCGTTCGGTGTATTGCTGCCGGAGGGCGAGTATCTTCCGCTGCTCCTGGACGTGGAACCCCGGCTGGTAATCCCCGGTAAGGAGGGCGACTACTTCAGCGGCGAACAGGTAACGACGTGGGGAATCGACCAGTTCTGGGGCCTCCCCGAGTACCCCCACACCCCGTACTACCGGACCTTCGAGACCGCGGTCGATGAGGACGCCCACCTCTACGATTTCGTCGTTCCCATGGTTCCCCCGACGTGGAACGAGCGGGAGCGCGTCGAGGAGTACGTCGCGCTCATGGAGCGGGAAACGGTCCCTACGGCGGTGGCGATCTCCACACTGGACGTGTGCCAGCCCTCCATCGACCGAGCAGACGACTACTTCGCGCACTGGGGCCTGACCCACTTCCACCTCGACGGCCACCACAAACTGGAAGCCGCTGCCACCGCCGGCCGACCGGTGCGGCTCCTCTCGCTGCTGACCTTGGGCGAGAGCCTGGCCGGAGCCGAAGAGGCCGCCCGGCTACCTGCCTTGCGCGCCCGACCCCGCTCGGCCCGAGCAACCAGATAAGCGGCCCTATGGATCCTGCCTGCGCCAAACCGGGACCCAGGATCCCAGGCGCAGACGTCGAGCAACAGCCGGTCCAGCGGGCCGCCCACCAGGCTCCACATGGCTGTGACCCGGCTTCCGCACCAGGTCCGGCTCATCCGGGTCCGGCCCGTACACACAGCGGCCCAACCACGAAGCATGCGCGAGAGCGGACCGCTCTTCGTAACCCACCATTCGGCTGGAATCTCCCCGGCGTTCGGACGTGTGCGCGCATCATCGGGCCGGCGCTCTGTGAAGCTGGGCGGGTCTGGCGGCCGTGGGGAGCCGCAGTGGTTCCACGCCGCCGCTGCCCCGAAACGGAAGGTCAGCTGCGCCCATGCTCATCAACCAGCTCGCCCTCGTATCCGAGACCAAGATCAACAAGATCAACCCCTCGCAGATCACCCGGGTCGCCGCCGCGCTCCAGAAACAGGCGACTCGTGACTTCGCACCGCTGTGGCAAGTGAACGCGACGGTGGACGCCTTCGACAGGCTGGAGGACGTTCCCGTCGGGTACTGGCCGCTGATCGTGGTTGACGACGTTCCCGACGCGGCGGGGTACCACACGGACGAGAACGGCCAGCCCTTCTCCCTGATCGAGTTCAGCGACAGCTGATCGCTGACCGCGAGCCACGAGATGCTGGAGATGCTGGCCGACCCGTTCGGGAACCGCCTGGTGTCCGGCAAGTCTCCCCACCCCGAGCAAGGACAGGCCCGGTTCCTCGTCGAGGTCGCCGACCCCTCGGAGGCCGAGGAGTTCGGCTA
The DNA here is from genome assembly GCF_044455885.1 of Streptomyces sp. NPDC051109. Lineage (NCBI taxonomy): Bacteria > Bacillati > Actinomycetota > Actinomycetes > Kitasatosporales > Streptomycetaceae > Streptomyces > Streptomyces sp. NPDC051109. Next base: position 31,526 of record NZ_JBITFF010000023.1, on the reverse strand, counting down.
CACCGTCAACGGGCTGCTCGTCTCCGACTTCTTCCTCCCGCGCTTCTATGATCCGGTCACCGTCCCAGGCACGCGCTACAGCTTCGGCGGCCACATCACGGCGCCCCGGACGATCCTGCGCGGCGGATACATCAGCTGGGAGGACACGGCCACCGGCGACTGGTGGCAGCAGACCTGGTTCGAGGGCAAGCAGCCGACGTTCCACAGACTCGGCAAACTGTCGGGCAGCGGCAGCATCCGCGAGGCCATCGACGCCCAGACCAAGACCGTCAGCCGCCTGGCCGCCAGCGGCCCCTCCTCCAAGCCCTACCTGGCCGCGCGGACCCTCACAGCGCGCGTCAAGGACTCCACCGGCGCCCAGGCCGACAAATGGCGCGCCGAGATCGAGCGGTTGAAGGGGGCCAACCCAGCGGCTAAGGCTTTCAAGACCAAGGCCAAGGGGAAGAAGGCGAAGTGAGGAGGACGATCGTTCCCGGACGACCCTCGTCCCACCTGCCGGGGAGGCTGTCGTGAGCGAGGACGCCCAGCAACGCAAGGAGCGCGCGGACCGCCTGCGCAACAGGATCGAGCGGCCCGAGACCGAGCCCGAGTCTCCGGAGCAGGAGAGCCTGAAGGAACGCGTCGAGCGCCGCATGCGAGAGCTCGACGAAGCCACTCGCGATCGCCGGAATCACCAGGACGAAGGCAGCCAGGAAAACGGGCACCAAGACGGCGAACCCTGAGAGCGCCGGGCCGTGCCCGGTGGGCAACTGGTGCCGGCCGGACGTACAGGCACGCCTTGAAGCCGGGTTTCCTCGTGTCGTGGCCCTGCCGGTCAGGGGCCGGCTGCCTCCTTCACCAGGGCCACCGCCAGTCCGATCGCGGCGTCCAGGGCACCGGCCCGGGCTTCGCACCGGGGAGGAGTACGAGCTCGTCGAGCCGCACGAGCTCGACGAGATCGCGCCGGGCCTGTCGCAGACGATCGAAATCACCGGGTTCGTGGGCCTGGACACCGTCGACTGGCAGCCGGAGGAGTACCACGACGTGTACCAGGAGTAGGTCGCCGCTTTGATCAAGGCCAAGTGAGTGCCCCATTCACCGACCGGACCAGCAGCGGGCGTCCCCCACAGCGGGTCCGACCGTGGTGCTGGAATCCGTCCGGACGCGGTTCGTCAGCCGGATGCGTGCAGGTGTGCGGTGTCGTTGAGGGCGGCCAGGAACCAGCGCGTGTTGCCGTAGCTGTCCTGGTGTCGTTCGAAGCGGGTGAGGCCCGCGTGAGAGGTTCCGAAGCCGATAGCCGGGCTCTGGCTCAGCGGGATGCCGAGGAGGAGATGACAGGCCGCGTGGAGGGTTTCGCCGTGTGCGGCCAGCAGGACGTGCCGTCCGTCGGCGTGTTCGAGGAGGCCAGTGAGGTGGCGGGTGGCTCGGGTGAGGTAGCTGTTCCAGGGTTCGGCGCCGGGGGCGTACGGGCGGTCCGGGTGGGTCTGCGGGGGTCCGCGAAAGGCTGCTTCGATCTCGCGCCAGAGCATGCCGTCCGCTTGGCCGTGGCGGGGGCCGTCGAGGCCGGGGTCGGTGATGAGGGGGACAGCGAGGGCTGATGCGAGGATCCGGCCGCTCTCCTGCAGGCGGCGGCGGGGGCCCGCGTAGACGGCATCGATGCGGTCCTCGGAGTCCTGCGCGCTGGCAAGTCGGGCGGCCAGGCGTTCGATCTGGTGCCGGCCGAGATCGGTGAGTCCGGTGCAGGTCTTCGGTCCGCCGACCCGGCCCTCGACGTTGCACCGGGCTTGGCCGTGGCGGGCGATGACCAGGCGCATGGTGACGGTCATGGCCGGTGTACGGTCACAGGCTTGCTGCGAGCTTGTCGGCCGTGCGGAGGGTGAGCGCGGCGAGGGTGAGGGTGGGGTTGGCGGTGCTCGCGGTGGGGAAGACGGAGTTGCCGACGATCCAGAGGCTGGGGTGGGCGTGGGAGCGGCCGTCGGCGTCGACGACGGAGGTGGCGCGGTCGCTGCCCATGCGGGTGGTGCCCATGGGGTGTCCGGCGCCGTTGTACTTCAGCGTCGGCTGGAGCGGCTCGACTTCCTCGGCGCCGGCAGTGTGTTCCAGGTGCTCCCAGATGCGGCGTGCGACGGAGTGTCCGTAGGCCAGGGCGCGCTTGGAGTAGTCGTCGATCTTGAAGGCGATCTTGGGGCGCGGGACGTCCAGCCCGTCGCGCTGGTCGGAGAGGGTGACGCGGTTGGCGGGGTCGGGGAGCTGCTCGGTGGAGTAGCCGATCCGCATCATGCGGGTGACGCGCCCGGCGAGCTTGTGCTGCAGGTCGTCGCCGTAGTGCTTGAGCCGCTTGGCGACCGGGTTCCACATGAGCTTGTCGAGGGCGGCGCCGGGGGATTCGAAGCGGCCCCAGCCGTCGTTGCCGATGGTCATGCGGAACGCGCCGGTGGTGCGCCGCCAGTCGCCGTCACGGAAGGTCTCGATGCTCAGGGTCGACTGAGGGCCGCGGAAGGGGAAGACGGGCTGGCCGAAGAGGCCGACGACCTCCTCGGCGAGGTGGTCCATGAGGTTGCGGCCGACCTGGTCGCTGCGGTTGTCCAGACCGGAGATCAGCCACAGCTTCGGCGTCTCGATCGCGTTCAGGGCAAGGACGACGTGGGTGCCATTGACCTGCTCCTCGGGGCGATCGGCGGCGGTCCAGTCGCGGAAGACCACCGTGGGCGATGCCGTGCCGGCCCTGGGGGCGAGGCGGGTGACGGTGCAGCCGGTGCGCACCTCGACGCCGAGCTCGTCACGGGCCCGCCGCACGTGGACGGAGGCGTCGTACTTGGCGCCGGAGGGGCAGACCGGGATGCAGCTGGAGTTGCCCTGGCAGGCGGGCCGGCCCTGGTAGGCACGGGAGTTGCGGGCCTGCGGGGTGGTGACGACGGTCAGCGGCACCCGGTCGATCTCCGTGAGGGAGGCCAGGGCGGTGCGCACGAGCTCGTCGCCGTAGCTGGCCACGATGCCGGGCATCGGGAAGTCGGTGCTGCGCGGTGTGGCGGTCTCCCATTCGGCGCGGTTGCCGGAGACGCCGAGTTCGTTCTCGGCCTGCGCGTAGAACGGTTCGAGGTCGGCGTAGGTCAGGGGCCAGTCCACCGCGACGCCGAAGCGGGTCTTCATCCCGAAGTCGCTGGGCAGGAAGCGGGGGCAGTTGCCGCGCCAGGCCCAGGTGCTGCCGCCGAGCATGCGCTGGAAGCCGCTCTTGTACAGGTCGGGGCCGGTCTCGACGTAGTAGCGGTTCATCTCGACCGGGTCGCCGACGCCGTCCGAGGATGGGGCGTAGCCGTCCTTGTTGTTGCCCAGGCCGGCGTACGGCGAGGGCACGCTCTTGGAGGCGGAGAGCTGATAGGCATCGACGAACGCGGCGCGCTGGGCGTCGTCGATGCTGTTGTCGCCAGCGTCGATGAGCAGGACGCGGGCCTGGGGCTTGGATTCCTTGATCCGGCAGGCGCACAGGGCTCCTGCCACGCCGGCACCGATGATGACGACGTCGTAGGCAGTGTCCATGGGGGTGTCCCTCGTCCTAGGGGTGCTGGGCCCAGTAGCCGTACCCGCCGGGCACCGGCGCGGCGGAAAGCGGGTGCGCCTTGATGACGTTCCAGACCAGTCCTTCGCGGTAGCGGGCGGGCGACTCCGGTCCGGCCTGGGTGTTGTCGGGGCGGGTGAACTGGGCGGTGTACCAGATGGCGAGGGTCTCGCGGGCGATGCGGGCGAGGGCGGGGTCGGCGTTGACCGCGGCGAACAGCGCCGCCCCCGGATCGGGCTGGCCGCAGACGCTGCGGTAGGTGTCGATCAGACGGGCGAGCGCCGGCGCGTAGTGGGCCTCGAGGCGTGTGCGGTGCGCGTCAGCGGTGGCCTGATCCAGCGGTGATGCGCCGGTCAGGAGCTCGGACAGGGCGCGGAAGTCCGCGGCGGGGGTCATGGCGCTCCTCGCTCAGTTCTCGACGAAGACGAGGTCCTCGGGCGGATGGGTCATCCGCACCTTGCTGCCGATGACCTCCACGATGGCGTCGAGGCCAGTGGTGGAGTGGCCCGTGGAGATGATCCAGAACTGGTCCGCGGCCTGGTCGAGGAAGGCGGGGAAGCCGGTCAGGTCCGGGTTGTCGGGGTCACCCAGGTAGAGGTAGTCCACCAGCCGCCTGAACAACTTCGGCAGGATCACCACGTCGGCCTGGAGGGAGGTGATCCCGGTGACGGTCGCGCCGTCGCGTGTGTCGTCGTCCTTCCACAGGCCCTTGTCGTCCGCCTGCGCCTGGCGCACCGCGGCGGTCAACTCCTCGCGCAGGTCGGGGAAGAGGTTGGTGTAGTACGTCGGGTAGGCCAGGCCCTCTTTGAGGATGTGGTGGTTGAACGTGGTGGCGAGGAGCGCCGCGTCGACGTTGATCTGCGTGCCACTTGTCCCAGGAGGCGTGCCCTTGCCTGCGAGGGAGATGCAGCGCCTGTCGCGGCCCGCGCCGCGGGTAAGGATCCAACCGGGCCGGGTCGTGGGAGTGGCCGCGGTGACGGTCTCGTCCGGCAAGCGGTCGACGCTGGTGAAGCCGAGCCAGGTCGTCAGCTCATCCCGGGCAGCACGGCCGTGGAGCCACGGCTGGTGGACCTCGGGGTTGCCGTTGCGCGAGTAGTGGGTCTCCAGCGTGTCGATGGCGTCCAGCCGCAGCTTGGCCTTCCCGGAGGTGTTGTGCTCGACCTTGTGAGGGCCGGGGACGAGGTCCCACTCCTCCTTCTTGTCCGGCTTGAAGTGGATGGTGTCCCCGTCCGGCCGACCATTGATGAGGTGGTACGAACCCTTGATCAGCAACATAGGCATGACGACGCAGCTCCCTCGGCAGGCACGAGCACCGAACAGATCCTCACTCAGCGTTACAGAGTAGGGGGGGTTGGTGCACACAGGGTGAAACCACGCGTGGTGTTCGCTCGTTAAGCCCTTCCAGGGCTGGCAAGACACGGCGTCTTCACCCTCGCCACCGCCGCCCTAGTCCTCGGCCCGGGCCCCCTGCGCGCCGAACCCGCCCGACGCACCGCCACCTACGCCCTACTCGCCGGACTGGCCGCCCTCGCCGTTGACGTCTACCTGTACTGAGCACGCTGGCGCTCGCCGCCCCCTAGCCGCCGCAGCTCGACGGGACCGCCGCCACCCCAAACAGCCCCCCGCTCTCGCCGCTGCAGTTGGCGCGGCGCTTACCCCTGAGGCCGCCCGCAGCATTAGTTCAGAGAAGTCACGAGGCCGAACGAGATGGCCCCGCTCCAGATCGGACGCATCGGTTCCTCCAGCAGGTGCGGCCCCCGCACCTCCAGCCTCCCACCACCTGGCCCGCGGACGCCGGCCAGCAGCGTCGCCGACGGCCCCCTGTGCTGCAGGGCGGAAGATCGCCACCTCGTCCGGGCGACCCGTAGAGGTGGGACCGCATATGGACACCGCTTCCTGGGGGCAGGCGGGGTGCTTAACCGATCTTGTTCAGGAATCGCTCGACTCGAGAGCAGACGTGTCGGTGCCCTCGATGTCGTCGGCGAGGCCAAGCCACGGGGCATCCAGCCGGAACTGGCCTGAGGCGCCCATGGTGCCGGGCATCCGCAGCGAGGCTGCCCTTGCCCCGGCGGGAATGATGATCTTGTCGTGGGTGAGCGGCCACGCGACGACGTCGGCCCGGTCGAACTCCGGATGCACCTCCGTCCCGCCGGTCGGGGTGGGGAAGTCGGTATGGCGGCGACGCCAGTTGACCACCGCCGCCCGCCCCACCTTTCTTCGCCGCGCCCAACACCGCCCGGGCCCCCGCCTCCCCCACACGCGCCCCATCCCCGTTGGCGAGGCGCTGGGCACGGCGGTGGGCGAGTTCCTGCGGACCTACCTCGCCGGCGGACACTCTCGCCCCGATGCGGCCCGATGATGACCTGTCCCGCCCGCTGGCCGCGACCCGCTCGGCCCTACGCCGGCTGGCCCGCCGCCACCAGGCGATGGACGAGGAGATCACCGGGCTGGACACCGAGCTCGCACCCCCCTGGGCGAGCGGGCCGCTCCCGCGCTGCTGGAACTCTTCGGCGTCGGCCCCGAGACCGCCGGCCAGCTGCTGGCCTCGGCCGGGGACAACCCCGAACGCATGCGTTCGGAAGCCGCGTTCGCCCACCTGTCCGAGGTCGCCCCCATCCCGGCGTCCTCCGGCCGCACCCACCGCCATCGCCTCAACCGCGGCGGCGACAGGTCCGCGAACAATGCCCTGCACGCCATCGTCCTGGTCCGCATGCGCTTCGACGAACGCACCCGCACTTACGTCGAACGCCGCACCAAGGTAAGGACTCTCGAAGAAGGACATCATGCGCTGCCTCAAGCGATGCGTCGCTCGTGAGGTCTACCGCGTCCTGACCTGCGCACCCACGGAACCAATCACCCGAACCGACTTCGCTCCAGCTGCTTGACAGCTATAGAGGCTCCCCTCGCCGGCACCGGGCCAGCCGAGGCGGTACTCGCCCACCTGTGGACGAGTACCGCGCCGGACCCGTCACCCCTCTGCCCCACAACCGCGCCCGGCCAGCGACCGGTCCCCAACCAGGACGGCTCAATGGGCCCGGTCGCGCTCGGCCGGACAAGCGCGCGGGCGGGCACGGTGCGTCATCGAAGGTCAGGAGACACGCTTGAGCGTCCAGGCGTTGTTGTTGAAACCGGAGTTCGGGAAGGCGACGCAGGCGCTGCTGTAGTACGAGGCGGTCTGGACCCAGCCGACGGGGTAGTAGGTGGAGCCGCAGGCCTGGACGACGGTGCCCACTGGCAGGCCGGTGAGCTGCTTGATCTGCTTGATGTTCGGGGCGAAGTTCTGGGTGCCGCAGCTCGGGCTGTTACCCCAGTTGACGTCGACGTAGCCGACGGGTGTGGCGGTGCTCGCGCAGGTCGTGGTCACGTCTCCCGGGGCGGCCTGGGCGGGAGCAGCGGTGAGCGCGAACATCGCCGCGGCACCGGCGAGGGCCATGGTGGTGGTACGCAGACGGTCCACAGTGGTCTCCTTGGATCGGAAAATATGCCAGTCGGCAACTCCAGCCATTCCTACGGCTTGACCGAGGTCCACGACAGCAGGTTTCCGGCCCGGAAGATCACGCCACAATCAGGCGAAGGCGTACCCATCGAGGAACGGAGGGCGGAGAGCCGACGGCCGCAGTCATCGACTCACAACCCCTGCGGGCCCCTCGAAGAACGCCCGGACATGTGGCCCCAGAGTGAGCCGGCCGATGGCGGGGATCTGGCAACCGGACAACACCCAGACACCAGACACACCCGACGGACACCGCACCCCGCTGTCCAGCGACAACGCATACCGATGACACCGAACACACCGCATCAGAATGTCACCTTGATTTCCACCTGGGCACGCCAGCGAGGAGGGCGCCGGTACCAGCTTCGGGCATGTCACCGGGAACGTCGCGGTTCACAGCACCGACGCCACCGCGCACCCAGAGAGAGGAACAACAGCCTCAACCCAGCTGACACTCAACCGCTGCCACCAGCCGACCCATTCACAGCCGTGGAGGAGCCTTTGCTGACTTCCACCTGCACCGGCCGGTCCTCGGAGGGCCGGGCTGACGGAACGGGCGCGGCCGCCGGGGTGCTTACGGCGTAAGCACCCCGCGTTGGAGTCTGACGGCGTGCCGTTGTCTGCGACGCTCAGTGTCCCGTCTCACTGAATCTTGACCGTTCTCACTGAACTTTGACTGGTCCCACTGCTGCGTAGCGCACCGCCAGCAGTCCGGAAGCCGACTCGTCGGCGCATCATCGTTTCGCTCGGTCCGTTCGCTTGCCGCAATACACAGTCGCTGATCGCTGCCGTCCAGCCTGCGCCGTTGAAGAGCAGCAGCTGAAACACGTTCGGGAGACGAAAGCTGACCCGGTCTGCGGGACGGGTCATAGTTCAGTGAGAACGGTCAAGGTTCAGTGAGACGGGACGCTCGCCGTGTGAAGCCAGCGAGATGGGCGGCCTGCCTCGCCGGACCACTTCCCGGCTGCTCCGTCCGGTCAGCAGTTGATCGTGACCCACTTATGCGCCGGGTCGGTGTGGGTGGGGCCGTCGCTGACGCTCGACAGGATGTCGAGTTCGGCGCCGGTGGGCGGGGCGATCAGCCGGAACGTCAGCCAGACATCACCGGTGGAGTCAGCGGTGCCGGACGCTCCCGAGGTGTAGCCCTTGTGGCCGGGGATCCAGTAGTCGGTCCAGACCCGCTGCCCCGCGAAGCGGGGGGCGTCAAAGGGGTCGTGCGAGAGGTGCACGGTCACGTCCTCCGCGCGAACCCAGGCCGGCCGTCCGCCGATGCTGCGGACGATGGTGGTGCACTGCTGGAAGACGGTGGTGGAGGAGTAGCTGCCCCAGTCCACGGCCGCGCTCGTATTGGCCAGCGTGCAGTGGAGCAGGGCTTGCGGCAGCGTGTTGTTGTAGTAGGTACCGTCCGTCCAGACAACCTCGTAGCTGAGGTTCAGCGTCGAGTCCGCGGGCGGGTTGTCCACGGTGTAGTTGAAGGTGACGTTTCCCCTGACCGGGTCGAACTGACCGAACAGGGTGCCGTATTTGCTGGTGCCGGGAATGGTGTAGACGGCGATGATCTTGGAGTTGGCCGGGTCGTGCCCGAAGGCTTCCAGGTTCAGGGTGACCCGGTCCACGGGTACGGTGGTGGTCGTGGTGCCGCTCCGGACGGTGTCCGTACCGCAGTGCTGGTCCAGGGTGGCCGCCACCGGCCCGTCCAGGCCGGCGAAGGCGGGCGACGCTCCGGCGGCGGTCAGGCCGATGAGTACGGCAAGACTTGCGATCAGTGCTCTCCAGGTTCTCCAAGTCATCACGGGTACTCCCCCAGGTGGTCGGTGCCGATGGTGCTCTCCCCTTGCGGCGGCGGAGACGCCCGGCACGGCGCACGCGGTTCCGGTGCAGTCCCAGAGGAAGAACCAAGTGCGGGTGTCCGCAACGCGCTTGGTATGTGACAGCGATGTACGGAACATGTCACAGGGCTCGTATTGCCAGGTGCCGTTGCTTCCCCCCTAGCCCCGTCGGTGGGATGTTTACGGGCGGGAGCGGCCCGCAGCAGGCCGCGGGGAGGGATGGAGTGGACATCTTGACACGTCAGCGACACCGCAACGGCAGCGGAAGAACCGGCGAAAGGGCTGGGGGAAGCGGCGGGACCGGCGTAAACGGCACGACGCGGCGCCGCTGGGCGGTGGTGACCGCCGCGGCGACGGCCATGGCCGTACCCGTGACCCTCGGAGCCGCGGGCGACGCGGGGGCGGCGGTCGACCATTCGATCGTCTTCGCCCGCTACACCGCGGCAGCGCCCACGGAAGACCTCCACGCGATCTCCCCCAGTGGCGGCACGACCGTCAAAATCACCCACACCTCCACCGTCAGTGAAGTGATGCCCAGTTGGTCCCCGGACGGCAAGCGGGTGGCCTTCGTCCGCTACGGATCCGGTGGCGCCATCGACGGCATCTGGACGATGAACACCACGGGCAGCAGCCTGAAGGCCGTCCCCGGCACCAAGGGCGCCTCCGACCCGGCATGGTCCCCGGACGGCAAGCGGATCGCCTACGCCAAGCCGGTCGGCACCCAGCGCGAGATCTATGTGGCCGACATCGACGGCACACCCGCCACCCGACTCACCCACACCGCCGCTGACGACCTCCACCCGACGTGGTCCCCGGACGGCAAGTACCTCGCGTTCAACCGCGCAGACGCGGGCGGACACAGCAGAGTGATGAAGATCCGGCTGTCCACCCTGGCCCAGACGGCAGTCACCGGGCCCAGCTCCCACGACTGGACGCCGGACTGGTCGCACGGCGACCGGATCGCCTTCAGCCGCGTGGACTCCTCCGGCTTCGCCCACCTCTACCTCGTCCGCCCGGACGGCACCGGACTCCACAGCATCACCGGGGCGCTCTTCAACGACAAGAACCCCTCCTGGTCCCCGGACGGCAGCAGACTGGTCTTCACCAGGGGCGGTACCGACGACACCGACCCCGAACACCTCTACCTGGTACGGGCAGACGGCACCGCACTGACCCAGCTCACCAAGGCCGACTCCCATGACGTGGAGGCTGACTGGCGCCCGTGAAACGCTAGTTCCGTACTTCGCGGGTGGTGGTGGTTTGTAGATTTTGACCGCATTGCGTAGGTGTCTGGCCCTGCGGTTATCGGCGGCTGTCTCGTTTGCGCTCGCTGTGCCGCAGTGCGCGACGCTGCTTTCCCAGCAGGGTGGCGGCCAACCCTGCGACAGGGTCAACGCCTACTACGGCACGGTCAATTGCTCCAACGGCCAGACCGCGCGAGGCGTCATCACGAACGACGGACGCTGGTCCTACGCCTTCTGCACCGCCTACGGCAGCAACGTCCGCATCGCCGGCGGCGCAAGGTCAGATGCAGTGGGCCCATGGGCAGAAAATGTTCCTGTACCGGCGGGAGCGTTCATCGACGTTGATTGTCGACGCGAGTTGTCGACAGTGCTCACCTGCGGGTCCGTGATCACGGGTCGGAGTGTCGGCAGACGTTCGTTTGCCGACACTCGCAGCCGTGGACCCAACCACCGTTACCCTCACACACTGCAACAATAATTGCAGAGTGCTACTTGTCGCTTGGCGGCGGCTTGGGGATACAGGGCCTCCTCAACCGCCACCGGCTGCGACGTTCCTGCGCCGCAGCCGGTGCCACCACCGGCTCTGTGGCCGTGGGGTGGACATGGCCAGCGCTGTCTCCAGCGCGTTGCGGGTGCTCAAGGTATGCGTGTGCTCGTCGCCCAGGATGCGGACGCGGTCATCGAGGGTTCGGCGCAGCAGGTCTATCGCCTCGGCCTGCTCACCTGCACTGGTCAAAGCGAGAGCAAGGTTGTGGCGACTGGCAAGGGTATCCGGGTGCTCGGGGCTCAGAATGCGGGTGCGGTCCTCCAGGGTCTGCCGGAGCATGCGCACTGCTTGTGCGTGCTCGCCCATCCCGTGCAGCGCGAGACCGAGGCTGTCCCGACTGGCCAGCGTGTGCGGATGCTCGTCGCCCAGAATGCGGGCGTGGTCGTTGAGCGCCTGCCGCAGCAGCTGTATCGCTTCCGTCTGCTCACCCGCCATGGTCAAGGCGCTGGCGAGGTTGTGGCGGCTGAGCAGGGTGAGGTGGTGCTCGGGACCCAGGACCCTGATGCGGTCGTCAAGGGTGCTCCGGTGCATGCGCACTGCTTGTGCGTGCTCGCCCAGCCCGTGCAGCGCGAGACCGAGGCTGTCCCGGCTGGCCAGGGTATGCGGATGCTCGTCGCCCAGGACACGGGTACGGTCGTTGAGGGTCTGCCGCAGCAGACCTACCGCCTCGGCATGCTCACCCGTCCCGTCCAAAGCGCATGCGAGGTCATTGCGGCTGGTCAAGGTATCGGGGTGCACGGGGCCCAGGATTCGGGTGCGGTCCTCCAGGGTCTGCCGGAGCAGGCTTATTGCCTCGGCCGGCTCTCCCATTCCGAACAAGGCGTTGCCCAGGTCGTTGCGGCTGGTCACGACGGCCGTGACGGCGATCAGCAGGACGGCGGCGAAGGCCGTGAGCGTGGCGGTGTCGGGGTGGATCAGGGACTGGCCGCGTCCGGCCTGCAGGTCACGACGGCGACGAGCCCGGTATCCGAGGGCGGCCGCGCCGACGAGGCGGGCCTGTACCTGCTCGTTGCGCAGCCAGCGCGGCGGGCGGAGAGGGCGACCAGGATCGCAGCGAGGACGAGCAGGACCTGGATGCCGTGCAGGGCGAAGAAGTGGGGGACGCGGAAGTCGCCGCCGGTGACGCTCCAGTGGGTCAGCGGCATGCCGTTGCCGTCGGGGGCGCCGATGCCGTGGCCCAGGTACATCGGGATGGAGCGGCCATTGGCGTCGGTGACGGTGCGCTCGTTGATCTCGGTGACCATCCAGTAGACGGGGATGAGCATCCCGGCGATCGCGCGGCCGGTGCCCGCGCGGATGGCCCGGTTCAGGGCCGGGCCGCCGGTGCGCTGGATCAGGACGACGACACCGAGAACCAGCTGGGCGATGACGATGACCATCACGCCGAGGGTGAGGACCGGGGTCAGGGCGAGGGTGATCGGGTCGGCCTGGTCGGCGTTGAAGTGGCTGATGGTGCCGCGGGCCGCCTGAACGGTGACGGCGCCGACCTCGGCGACCGTGGTCACGGCGAAGACGGTGCCGAGCCACCAGGCAAGGCGTCGGCCCTTGTTCAGTTTCGCGAGCAGCCACGCCAGGGTGGCGGCGTAGAGACCGAAGGCGAAGCCGAACTTCAGCGGCTTGTACCAGACCGGCTCCCCGAGCAGCGTCCGGTCGTCGACGGCGAGCCCGGCGCCGCAGACAAGGACGAGCGTGGCCATGAGGCCGGTGCAGACCAGCAGGGGGCGGTGCCAGGTGCGCCAGGAGGTGCGGGTGGGGGCGAGCGAGGGCGTCATGGGAGATCCGGTTTTCGTACGTCAGCCGTCCTCCGGGCATGCACGCCTCCTGTCGCGCGGTCGTCCGCCGCAGTCGGATCAAGTGCAGCTGTGGGTCGCCCCGGCCCCCACCAGCGCGGAGCACGGCTGACATCGGGCCGCACCCTGTGGTCCGGCGCCGATCGGCCCGGAAGAATGCACGACCAGACGGCCATGCGCACCCAGGGAATCGCCGAACAGTTCCGCCTCCATCCGGCCGTGAAGGCCGAGGTCGACGAGGGCTACCGGGGCCTGGCCAACGAGTTTGCCGACCAGATCAGCGCGCCGCCGAGGAAACCGAAGGACAACGACCCACCGCTCGGCGAGCAGTACGCCTGGCGCGAGTGGCGCCGCCGCCAGTCCTCACGCCGGATCTGCGTCGAACACGCCAACGCCGAGCACAAGCAATGGCGTCCGCTGCAACGCTTCCTCGGACGCCGCGAACACTACGCAGCCACCCACCGGGCCGTCGCCAGCGTGATCTCGGACCGCGCCGCCCAGCGGCCCACCCGGCACAAGCCGAGCACCGAACTCGTGCCCGTCAGCCCGATGGCCTGCTGAATCACCTACCAGCCGAACCCCCGGGCCAGCACGCCTCAACATCAGCTGCCGACAAAGCCGTTAGCCGCGGGCGTTCCACACCAGCGGTGCGCGGCGGATCCAGGTCTCCTCGTCGACGGAGTCGAGGAGGAAGCGGGCGAGGTCGGCCCGGTTGATCCAGCGCCCGGGGGCGGTGGTGCCGGGGTCGGCGGCGCGCAGGGGTCCGGTGGCGGGCTTGTCGGTGAGGGCGACGGCGCGGGCGAGGGTCCAGTCGGTGTCGGAGGCGCGCACGACCTGGTCGACGCCGGTGTGGTCGGTGAAGCCGACCTTGATGTTCGACAGGTTGGGCCAGGTCGGTGTTGCCGACCTGGTTGTCCAGCACCCGGTAGGGGCTCAGTCCCTCGGCCGCGGCCAGTGCCTCGATCCGCCGGGCCGACGCCTCGGCCTGACCGCCGCCCACACCGTGCCGTCACAGCAGAGCCTCGCGGACGGAGAAGGTGCGGTCCTCGGGGAAGCTGCTGCTGAGCGGGAACGAGTGGTGGACCACCTCCACCTCGCCCGCGTGCTCGAACCGCTCCACGGCCCGCTGCAGGCGGTGATGGCCCAGCCCGCACCAGGGGCACGTCACCTCGGACCAGATGTCCACCTTCACCGCGCACCTCCAATTCTTACGACTTGTTCGTAACGCCATGGTGGACCAGTATGGAAGGAGGTACAAAAGGCACATCCGTGTGCGTGCCGGAGAGGAATGTGCGTGATGGAACGGGCAAGCGAAGTGGCGACGACCGGTGAAGCGAAGGCGGTCGGGGCGGCGGCGATCGGGCCGTGCGCGGCGATCCCCGCCGAGCACATGGCCTTCATCCGCGAAGTCCTGGACCGCGTCGGCGACAAATGGAGCCTGCTGTTGATCGCCGTCCTGGAGCCGGGCCCGCTGCGCTACACCGACCTGCAGCGCCAAGTCCCCGGGATCTCCCAGCGCATGCTCACCCTCACCCTGCGCCAGCTCCAGCAAGATGGCCTGATCTCCCGCACCGCCTACGCCGAAGTGCCCCCGCGCGTCGAGTACGCCCTGACCCCGCTCGGCCGTGGCCTCCACGAGATCGCCATGTCCCTGGTCGGCTGGGCCGCCGCCCACCACGACGAGATCCGTGAGAACCGGGCCCGCACGACCTCAGCGCAGCCGAGTACGGGTGCACGCGCCTGAGCTACCGGAGACCGTCACCGACGGTAGCGAAACACGCGGACACCAGACTCCCCGTCGGCGGCCACGAAGTGGAGGATTCCCACTGGCCACCGACATGGTTTATCAGGGACTCGACACCTCATGATCGCTGCGCCATCCCCGATGCCCTGCACTGGGGGCTGGCCTCGCCGCCGTCGGCGCGGCGATCGCCCAGCCGAAGTACTGGCTCCTGTCCAGGGGCTCCGCGTGGTGTACCCCACGGTGCCGCCCCGGGTCGAGTACTCCCTCACCGAGCCGGGCCAAGCCCTGCGCAAGACCGTCGACGTCATGTGCGATTGGACGCACCGCCACCTCCGCCACATCGACGCATCACGCAAGCGCTTCGGCGCTGACCTCAACGTCCGCGGCAGCAAGACAGGACAAGAGGCGTCGCGTAGCGATCAAGCGGAATCGGACGCAGAGGTCGTCGCGAGCCGCGTACCGGATCCAGGCGTCCGTGATCCTCCAGCAGGGCGCGGGTGGCACCGCTGCTCTCCAAGTGGTCGGTGAACGTCCGCAAGCGGTCCGGACCCTGTGGCCAGTCCGGACCGGAGGCCGCCTTCCTGGCGAGGTCGCCAACCGCCCGCCGGGAACACCAGTTCCGCCCTGCAGTCGCGTGCCGCCTCCCTCGGATCGTCCCGGATGAACGAGCTCTCCAGTTCCGCGTGGAGGGCAAGCCTGTCGTCCGGCCGGGCCCGTTCATCGGCGTAGAGCCGGTGCCCCAACGCCACCACGATCCGGTCGAACCGTGGCTGGGCGATGGGGCCCCATCGATCGCCATGCGAGTGCGCACTTGTCGGTCGCCCTCAAGCGACAAGGCTGCGGACCTGCGGACCTGGTCCGCCCCGAATGCCGTTGTTCAACGCCGCGTAGTCAGCACCAAACCAGCGCGGGAGAGCGGTCGCGGAGAACTATCGCAGCGTTTGAGGGTGGGGGTGGGGGTGTCCTCTCTCGTCCAGTGGAGGCGTCCACTCAGCGAAACCCGTTGGTTGGCTGGCGCGGCCCATCGTTCAGTCGTCCGAATGTTCGCGGCGCAGGTGCTCAGAGCGGGACTGGAGGATGTCCAGGGCCTCGTGGATCGAGCAGCCGAGGTGGTCTCGGAACAGCTTGGTGGCCTTGACGGTCATTCCGCTGAGGATCTCGTTGTCCGCGAAGGAGAGCGGGCCGGCCGTCCAGGGGGCGGACGCTGGATCTCCACCGGGCCGGTCGACGTCGGTCAGGGTGGCGAGCAGGCGGCCGTCCGAGAGCGCCACCGCCACGTCCATGCCGCGGGCCGCCTTCTCCGTGAGGCAACGGGTGCAGTGTGGTCCAGGAGGAAGACGAAGTGCCGGGCCATGCGCTGCCGCCACTCATCGAGCTCGCCGTCGCCGTCCAGTCGCAGGTTGCAGTTCCAGGCTGCCTGGGCGAGAACCGACACGAACAGCCCGAGGAAGTCCGACTTCAGCAGGTCGTCCGCGTGCTCGATCAGAGTCGCGAGGTCCTGGTTCCCGTGGCCGGGGCCGTGCCAGTCGTGAAGGATGTCCACGAGAGCGTCCCAGTTGTGGCCGAAGTAGCCGAGGAACGACAGCTCCCGGGCGAAGGTGCGGAAGACGGACGCCGGATCCCGCATTTCCCGGCCGTCCTGCCGCAGGACGAGACCGTTTCGCTGCACGAGCGCGGCCGTTTCCAACGCCAGCCATGGGTCGGCCGGGGAGGTGAACACGACCCATGGGGAGCGGCGTTCCGTCAGAGTGGGCTCGGTCGTCATGGGTGAGATCCTTGCACCGCATTGGCTCGGAGCCTGAGCGATGAGAGGCGGGTGGGTCGTGCTCAACGAGTCCCGTCCGCCCAGGCCAGGAGGCTGCCGGTGATCATCTTCAGTGAGAAGGGCCAGCGGGAGGGTTGAGCTTCGGCACCGTCCTTGTATTGCGGGGCTACTGGAGCGGGTTCATCTTCCGCAGCAGGTGGATGCCAGCTCGTCCGTAGAGCTGCCTTTTGACCTTCTTGATGCGGTTGACGGCTCCATTCGATGTTGCCGGAGCTCCAGTGGAGGGTGAGTCCGGCTGTCACGGCGTCGAGGTCTCGGAGCAGGACGAAGTCGCGGACGAGTCCGGCGGCGGTGACCAGCTTGGGGCGGCGTGCCAGGACATCCTTCAGGCGGGGGCGGTCGTCCTCGCTCAACGCGGTGGGGTCTCGGGTGAGCCAGCCCGTCAGCTGCCGAACCGTCGGAGGCCGGGGTGGCGCGCCGGCCGGAGCCTCACGGAGGGTGGCAACTTGACTGCGGACCATCTGGTAGGCGACGGGTGCGTGGCTGGCAACGAGTTCGCCGTGGAGGCGGGTGACGCTGGTGCATCCCTCGGCGAATCGGCGCTCCAGGTAGCACTTGTGGGGGTCCAGCCTGTTGGGACGGGGCCGGCTCTCGCGGATGGTGTCCTGCCAGCGTGCGGCATTCGCGTATCTGACCACGGTGTTGAGGCCCCAGCCCAGGTGCCGGGCGATCGCCCGGCGTGAGTGACCTTGAGCAAGGAACTCGCGGACCGGGGCGTGCGCGGCCTTCTTCCGCTCGGCCCGTCGGCCGACGGGTGCCGGGTCGTCCTGCGCTCGGCCGGAAGCCAGTCGGGTGGCCATGCTGCTGGGCGAAGGGTCGCGGAAGCAGTCGCGGTGGGCAGCGACACAGGTCTCCATTGCCCGGCCGAGGCCCTGCCACAGGCCGCCGGAGGAGCATCCCGAACGTGGTCCTGGCGGACATGGCCTGCTCGTCCCGGGCCCTCACCGCCCTCTTCATCTGGCCGGCCAGGTGATCCGAAGGAAACGGCCGGCCGGACGAAGAGTCATACACCGCCTCTCAGGACTGTCAGTCCAGGTGGAACACCTCTGTCAGCGGTGCCATCGCCTGGTCGGCCGGCGTGCCGTCCAGGTGCTGGAAGTAGCGGGACATCTCGGCCTGCCAGCGGGCGTTCACCTCGGTGGCGGACATCGCCTCGCGGGCGCGATCGAAGTCCTCGGCCTCCAGGTAGCCGACGAGCAGGCCGTCCGGGCGCAGGAACAGGGAGTAGTTGGTCCAGCCGGCGGCCCGGAGGGCATCGAGCATCTCTGGCCACACGTGGGCGTGGCGCTCGCGGTACTCGTCGACGAGTTCGGCCTTCACATGGAGCAGGAAGCAGATCCGGTGCTTCGTCATGAGACACCGATCCCCGCCAGCTGCATGTAGTACACGCCGAACTGGTCGGCGGTGAGCGTGGTGCCGGTGACCTTCACGTATCGGGCGGTGGTGGCGGCGAAGGCGAAGGAGAGGCCACCGGCTCCGGGGCGCGGGTACGAGCTCCTCGACACCACGGTGGTCCAGTTCGTGCCGTCGGTCGAGAGCTGGACGGTGAAGGCCGACGGGAAGCCTCGCCCGGTGTTCGGGACGTCGTCGCGGGGGTACAACGTGACCTGGCTGATCCGTGACGGGCCGCCGAGGTCCACCCGCGCCCACTGCGTGGTGTTCGGAGAGCCGGACCCGGCGCTGCTCCAGCCCGAGGAGTTCCACAGGTCGGTGTGGTGGGTCCCGTTGGTGAGGTTGGCGGTCAACCAGCCCTCGTTGGGGTACTCGACCGAGCTGGAGGCGGTCGCCGTGCGGCCCGGTGCCAGATCTCCGCCGACAGCCTCGATCTCCGCGAACTGCATACGGAAGGCACCGAACTGATCTGTGCTCAGGTTGGTCCCCGTCACCTTCACGTAGCGCGCGTTGACCGTCGCGAACGGGAAGGTCTGCGCCGTGGCGCCGGGCCTCGCGTACCCGGTCCGGCTGCTGACCGTGGTCCAGTTCGTGCCGTCGGTGGAGGTCTGGATGGTGAAGTCGACCGGGAAGCCCAGACCGGCGTTGGCCCCGTCGCTGCGCGGGTAGAGGTCCACCCGGCTCACCGGCCCGGTCGAGCCCAGGTCCAGCCGCACCCACTCGGTGTGGTCGGTGGCGGTACTGCCGGAGCTGCTCCACCCCGCAGCGTTCGGCGCCGACGGCCGCTGTCCGTCGACCGCCGAGCGGATACCCCAGCCGTCGGCCTCGTACGAGCTGGAGGCGGTGGCGGCGGCGCTCTCGGTCCGGGCGAGAGAGGCCGGCATGATCCGGGCGTTCCAGAAGTTCGCGCTGGCGCCGCCAGTTACCAGCCCCACGTCGCCTGCGGTGAACGCCGCGTCGGCGACGGTCAGCACCGGCGCCTGCCCGGTCCCGGAGTACACCGTCAGTGCGTTTCCGCGCGCCACTACACGCAGGCGGGTGCGCTGCCCCGACACGTAGCCGGGCACGGACGCCGAGCCGATCGTTGTGCCGCTGCGGTAGACGAACACCTGGCCGTTGTCCCGCTGGGCGATCAGGTAGCCGGAGTCCAGGTCCGTGCCGTTGGCCGAACGCACCATCAGACCGGCCCAGTTGGTGCTGCCTCCGGACGAACTGACTCCGGTGATCTGCAGGTCGACGCCGACCGAGACGTCGGTGTAGCCCCGGCCGCGCAGGTAGGAGACGTCCCCCCAGTTCGCCGACGCGTCGGACTGCGTGTACTGGGCGCCGCTGGTCGACCAGGTCCCCCGGGTGTGGGTCCAGAAGTGGTCGCCGCCGCTGAAGTCGTCCGTGAACGGCAGCGCCAGGTCACCGGATGCCGCATCCAGTTCGTCGAGGAGCTGCTTGTGCCGGCCCTCGACGTTCCACCCGGAGGTGTCGTACGCCGTCGGGTTGGTGATCACCGTCTCGGCCAGGGTGCGTGCCGCCTGCGGCTTGACCGCGGCCAGCTGCTGCAGCAGTTCGAAGTCCTGCAGGCCCGCGGTCTGAGCTTCGCTGCGGAGGCTGTCGTAGATGCCGTAGGCGGCCTTGTCCGGATAGACGAGCCAGTGGTCGCCGGTCTGCGAGGTGTTGAAGGTGTCGGCGGCCGGGTAGGGCTCGCTGAAGCCGTCGTGCCAGTAGTTCCAGCCCCAGTGCAGGTAGCCGTCGCCGCCGATCTTCCAGGTCAGCCAGGGGAGGAGCCTGGTCCCGCTGAGGTGGTTGCTGGTGAAGCGGTTCATGTACGAGCCCTGCGGGAGGATGCAGCTGTACAGCCACAGGTCCTTCCCGCCGATCCGGTAGCTCTGATATAGCGCGACGTTCGCGTCGTAGTTCGACGAGAGCGGGGTCTGCGTCGACAGATGAGCCGCGTCCCCGGTGAAGGTGGTCAGCTGCGCCTCGTTGGTACGCGGGTTCGGGAAGTACCGCTCGTAGAGGGTGTAGAGCCAGTCGGCAGCCGTGGCCTGTTGCGTGGAGGTGGGCTCGTCCAGGGCGCTCATGTAGAAGTTGTTCGTCCAGCCCTTGGCATCCAGGTGCGCCTTCAGCGCCGGGAAGAACTGGTTCAGCCAGTTGTTGGTGTCCGGGCAGCCACTGGCCGGAGCGGAGTCGGGCCGGCAGAGCGCGTGCTTGACCGCGCCGCTGACGCCGTTGGCCGGCACCAGGGTGTCGAGGTTCGGACCGGAGGCGGGCGGCTCCAGCAGGGTCGGGGTGTAGAGGTACTGCATGGCCCCGGCGCGGACGAAGAGGTCGACGAACCGGTCGAAGGTGGACCAGCCGAAGGTGAAGCGGCCCGCGGCGTCGACGGTGGTGTCCGGGATCAGCAGGGCCACCGCGTCGGCGTAGATCACGTTGTTCCGGTGCCGCGCCATGTTCGCCGCGATATTGGCCTCGACGGCCCACCAGTTGGCGTCGTACATCCGCACGCCGTACACGTTCGGGATCGACGCCTCAGTGCCCGCGTAGTCCCAGCCCGCCGAGGTGAACCAGTTGTTCATCTTGAACGTGGACTGCGAGGTCGGCGGGATCGTGGCGCTGTACACGGTCACCGACACCGGCACCGTGACGGCGCCCAGGCTGCTGTTCACCCTGGCGCTGCCGATGTAGACGCCCGGCGCCTGACCAGCCGGCACGTAGACCTGGTAGTAGGCGGCGTACGTGCTGTTCGCCGCCACCGACTGCGGATTGTTGTTCATCAGCGCGTCGTAGTAGGCGATCCCACCGTCGGGCGGGTTCTGGACGTTGCCGACCTTCTGGATGTTCGGGTGGTTGTACTCGTAGCGCGTGGTGATGTTCGCAGCGGGAATGGACGCGCCGCCGGGGCCGGTCAGCGCCCCGGAGGTGACGGACACCCCGGTCTGCGCCGAACCGGATCGCACCAGGATCTGCGCCCCCTCGTAGGCGTTGCGGGCCGCGTACAGCTCGATCCCGGTCGGCGCCCAGCCCGGCGGGGTGGTCGACGTGAAGGGCCGGTCGGTGGCGTCCAGGATCCACACGGTCGGCCCGCCGGCAGCGCCGGCCCGAGGCGCGGTGAGGACGGCCAGCGGCACTGCGGACAGTGACAGCGCCAGGCACAGCAGGAGACGCAGGGATCTGCGGCGACGCGTGCGCATGAAAACCCTCCGAACTCTGAGAAATGGCTTCGAGAGCCGAACAGGCTTTTTTCCAAACCTGTTCAGGCCGCCCGCAATTGCTTCGCGGCGCGGCTTTCAGTCGACGCGGGGCCTCGCCGTTCGGAGTCCCGGTAACGGCATGTGGGCAGCTCACAGCAATGACAGCGAGGTCGGGATGACACGAAGGGCAGCCACTGGTCGCGTGATCGCATCGGGAATACGCGCACCCGGCCATCTGACGGCCAGCACGGTGTCCTTCGGTGAATGGAGTATTTCCAGAATTTACGATCCACAACCATGCGCCCTTGAGCAATATTTGACCGATCGTCACCGCGCGGACGACGGAGGGTGACACCGCGTCCATGCCGTGCGGCGAAGGTCAGGCGAGCCCCACACGGGCGGCCGCGGCGTCCCACGCGCGGATGTCTCCGGCGGGCTCGTAGCGCCGCAGGCGCTGGGTGCGGGCTACCAGCCGGCGCATGGCGCCGCGGTCCTCGACCAGGCCGTGGGTGCGGGCCTGGACGAGGATGTTGCCGATGGCGGTGGCCTCGGCGGGGCCGGCGATGACGGGCAGGCCGGTGGCGTCGGCGGTGAGACGGCACAGCAGGGCGTTGCGGCTGCCGCCTCCGACGAGATGGACGGCGCGGATCGCTCGGCCGGTCAAATGAGCTGCCTGGAACAGGGTGTGACGGTGCGCCAAGGCCAGGCTCTCCAGGATGCAGCGGACGACGGCGCCCTGGTCCGCGGGCAGGTGCTGGCCGGTGCGGGCGCAGTGTTCGGCGAGGCGGGCCGGCAGGTCGCCGGGGGCGAGGAACTCGGGGGCACCTGGGTCGACGAGCGCCGCGAACGGGCGTGCGGCGGCGGCGCGTTCGAGTAACTCGGGCAGGTGGTGGCCCTCGCCACGGGCGCGCCAGGTGCGCTGGCTCTCGCTGAGTAGCCAGAGGCCCATGATGTTGCGCAGGTAGCGGACGGTGCCGTCGATACCGAGTTCGTTGGTGAAGTTGGCGGCGCGGGAGGCGCTGGTGAGGACGGGCGCGTCGAGTTCGAGGCCGGCGAGCGACCAGGTGCCGCAGGAGATGTAGGCGAAGTCCTCGGTGCCGGCGGGGACGGCGGCGACCGCGGAGGCGGTGTCGTGGGAGGCGACCGCTACTACGGGGGTGTCGGGGCGCAGGCCGGTGGCGGCGGCGACGTGCGGAAGGACGGTGCCGGCGTGCTCGCCGGGGCGGCGCAGTGCGGGCAGGAGGGCCGGGTCCAAGTCGAGCGCGGCGAGGACCGGGGTGGACCAGGCGCCGGTGCGGGCGTCGTACAGGCCCGTGGTGGAGGCATTGGTGACCTCTGCGCCGACGGTGCCGGTGAGCCAGTGGGTGATCAGATCGGGCAGCAGGAGCAGGGTGCGGGCGCGGTCGAGGTGCTTCTCTGCGGCGAGCTGGAAGATCGTGTTGAACGGCAGGTGCTGGACCCCTGTGATCCGGTACAGCTCACGGGCCGGGAGGCGGCACCAGACGGCCTGGACGGCGGCGGCGCCGCGCGGGTCGCGGTAGTGGAAGGGGTTGCCGAGGAGCGCGCCGTCGGCGTCGAGGAGCCCGTAGTCGACGGCCCAGCTGTCGATGCCGACGGAGGCGAGGTCCCAGCGCGCGGCGGCCTCGCGGAAGCCGTCCAGGACGCCTTGGTACAGGCCGAGGGCGTTCCAGTGCAACCCGTCCGGGAGTTGGACGGGAATGTTGTCGAAGCGATGGGTCTCGGTCAGGTCGAGGCGGTCACGGCCGACCCGGCCGACGAGCACCCGTCCGCTGGTGGCGCCGAGGTCCGCCGCGGCGAAGGCGGCCGGAGTGTGCGGGGTGCGGGGCGTCACGGCCGGCTCAGCGCAGGAAGGCCGCGGCGACGCCGGAGTCGACGGGGATGTGGAGGCCGGTGGTGTGGGTGAGGTCGCCGCCGGTGAGGGCGAAGACGGCGGCGGCGACGTGCTCTGGCAGCACCTCGCGCTTGAGGAGGGTGCGCTGGGCGTAGAACGTGCCGAGCTGCTCCTCCGCGATGCCGTAGGTGGCGGCGCGCTGGGCGCCCCAGCCACTGGCGAAGATGCCCGAGCCGCGGACCACGCCGTCCGGGTTGACGCCGTTGACTCGGATTCCGTGTTCGCCCAACTCGGCGGCCAGCAGACGCACTTGGTGGGCCTGGTCGGCCTTGGTGGCGGAGTACGCGATGTTATTGGGGCCGGCGAAGACCGCGTTCTTCGAGGCGATGTAGACGAGGTCGCCGCCCAGGCCCTGCCGGATCATGGTGCGGGCGGCCTCCCGGGAGACGAGGAAGGAGCCGCGGGCCATGACGGCGTGCTGCCGGTCCCAGTCATCGGCGGTGGTCTCCAGCAGCGGCTTGGAGATGGAGATGCCCGCGTTGTTGACCACCAGGTCGACACCGCCGAAGGCGAGGACCGCGGTGCGGAACGCCTCGGCGATCTGCTCCTCGGAGGTGACGTCGACGGTGACGGCCACGGCCCGGTCCGGGCCGCCGAGTTCATCGGCGACGGCCCGGGCGGTGGCGGCGTTGACGTCGGCGACGACGACGCAGGCGCCCTCGGCGGCCAGGCGGTGCGCGATGGCCTTGCCGATGCCGGAGCCGGCGCCGGTGACCAGGGCGACGCGGGTGTCCAGCGGTTTGGGCGCGGGCATCCGCCGCAGCTTCGCCTCTTCCAGCGCCCAGTACTCGATGGCGAACTTCTCGCGCTCCTCGATCGGAGCGTAGCCGGAGACCGCCTCCGCGCCGCGCATCACGTTGATCGCATTGAGGTAGAACTCGCCGGCCACGCGGGCGGTCTGCTTGTCCCTGCCAAAGGAGAACATGCCGACGCCCGGGACCAGGACGATCACCGGGTCGGCACCGCGCATGGGGGGCGAGTCCGCCGTGGCGTACCGCTCATAGTAGGCCCGGTAGCCGGCCCGATACTCGGTGTGCAGCTCCCGCAGGCGGCCGATCGTCGCATCCAGGGGCGCGGTGGCGGGCAGGTCGAGGACCAGCGGGGCGACCTTGGTCCGCAGGAAGTGGTCGGGGCAGGAGGTGCCGAGGGCGGCCAGGCGGGGATGCTCGGCGCGGGCGAGAAAGTCCAGCACGGGCGCAGCGTCGGTGAAGTGGCCGACTTGCGGGCGGTCGGTGGAGGCCATGCCGCGGATGACCGGGGCGAGCGAGGCTGCGCGCCGGCGGCGTTCGGTCTCTGGCAGGGCTTGGTAGCCGTCAAGCTGCGGGCCGAACGGCTCGGCCTTGCCGTGGCGGGCCAGGAAGGCCTCGGCGGTGCGGATGATGTGCAGGGCGTTGGCCTCGCACTCCTCGCTGGTGGCGCCCCAGGCGGTGATGCCGTGACCGCCGAGGACGCAGCCGACGGCCTGCGGGTGGGTCCGATTGATCTCGGCGATGTCCAGGCCGAGCTGGAAGCCGGGGCGGCGCCAGGGCAGCCACGCCACGGCGTCGCCGAAGCAGGCGGCGGTGAGCCTTTCGCCGTCGACGGCGGTGGCGAGCGCGATGCCGGAGTCGGGGTGCAGGTGGTCGACGTGCGCGGCGTCGACCAGACCGTGCATGGCGGTGTCGATGGACGGAGCCGCGCCGCCCTTGCCGTGCAGGCAGTACTCGAACGCGGCGACCATCTCGTCCTCCTGTTCCACGCCCGGATAGGTGTCGGCGAGGGCGCGCAGGCGGTCCAGTCGCAACACGGCCAGGCCCGCCTCGGCGAGGGTGCCGAGATCGCCGCCGGAGCCCTTCACCCACATCAGGTCGACGGGCTGCCCGGTGACGGGGTCGGTGGCTGCGCCCTTGGCAGAGGTGTTGCCGCCGGCGTAGTTGGTGTTGCGCGGATCCGACCCGAGCCGGTGGGAGCGGGCGAGGAGGGCGGCGACGACGGGGTGCTGGGCCATGGCGGGAGCAGCTTCCTTGTCTGGTGGCGGTGGCGCTCTCGTGGGGGGGCGGGCAAGGAGGGTGCGGGCCGGCCCGTGGGTACGGGGTGGTGCGGGCCGGCCCGTGTGGCGGCCGGGTCAAGCCCCCCATCCGGCCTGGGCGCCGCCGACCCGCTCGGCGACGATCTTCTCGGCCCAACCGCCTGCCCGGTAGGCCGCGACCGGGTTCGGGTCTCGCCCGGCCTCGGCGCGAACCTCGGCCAGCAGCGGACGGACGTCGGTGGCGTACGCGTCCATCAGCACCTCGTTGGCGCCGAGTACATCCCCCGCGGTCTGAGCGGCCGTCAGGGCAGAACGGTCGACCAACAGGGCCTTGGCCGTGGCCTCCTGGACGTTCATCACCGAGCGGATGATCGCAGGGATCTTCGCCTCGATGTTGTGACACTGGTCGAGCATGAACGCGACGCCGGCCTCGGGGGCGAAGCCGCCGTTCCCAGTGACCTCGTGCAAGATCCGGAACAGCTGGAACGGATCGGCGGCTCCGACCATCAGGTCGTCGTCCGCGTAGAAGCGGGAGTTGAAGTCGAAGCCGCCGAGCTTCCCCTCGCGCAGCAGGAACGCGACGATGAACTCGATGTTGACGCCGGGGGCGTGGTGACCGGTGTCGACGACGACCGCGGCCCTGGGCCCGAGACGCAGGCAGTGCGCGTACGCGGTGCCCCAGTCCGGGACGTCCGTCGTGTAGAACGCGGGCTCGAACAGCTTGTACTCCAGCAGGAGCCGCTGGTCGTCGCCGAGCCGCTCGTACACCTGTGCCAGAGCGTCGGAGAGGCGTTGCTGACGGGTCGAAATGTCGTCCTGGCCGGGGTAGTTGGTGCCGTCGGAGAACCATAGCTTGAGGTCGCGCGAGCCGGTGGCGTCCATGATGTCGACGCATTCCAGCAGGTGGTCCAGAGCCTTGCGGCGCACCCGCGGGTCCGGATGGGTGACGGAGCCGAGCTTGTAGTCGTCGTCCTGGAAGACGTTCGCGTTGATCGCGCCGATCTCCAGCCCGAGCTCGCGGGCGTGGGCGGACAGCGCGCCGTAGTCCTCGACCCGGTCCCAGGGAATGTGCAGCGAGACCTTCGGGGCGACGCCGGTGGCGGCGTGCACCTGGGCCGCGTCGGCGAGCTTCTCGAACGGGTCGCGCGGCACACCGGGTTGGGCGAAGACCTTGAAGCGGGTTCCCGAGTTCCCGTAGCCCCACGAGGGCGTCTCGATGCACTGGGCCCGAAGGGCGTCCTTCACGGCGGATCGGTCGGCCACCGGAGCACCTCCCACGATCTGAATCGTTTCAGCCAGACGGTAGGTGGGCCCGCGGGAAGCGTCAAGGCACCGGTGGAAAGCTTTTGGTGTGATGTCGTAACCTGATCTCCGGGTCGGCCGTCGGAGCCGGTGAAACTTTTCAATGGCGGGACATGGGCGGCGCGGCGAGCATCAAGGACGTGGCACGGGCGGCCGGTGTGTCGGTCGGCACGGTCTCCAACGTGATCAACCGGCCGGAGACGGTCGGCGAGGGGACCAGGGCCAGGGTCCGGGCCGCGATCGACCAGCTCGGCTACGTACGCAGCGAGTCGGCGCGCCAGCTGCGCTCCGGCAGCAGCCGGATCATCGGTCTGCTGGTGCTCGACCTGGGCAACCCGTTCTTCGCCTCCGTGGCGCGCGGGGCCGAACATGCGGCGCGCGCGGCGGGCCTGCGCGTGATGGTCTGCACCAGCGCTCAGCGGCTCGCCGACGAGGCGGACTACCTCGCCCTCTTCGCGGAGCAGCGGGTGCGCGGAGTGCTGCTGACCCCGGCCGACGCGGAGGGGTCGGGAGCGGCGGCGCTCCGTCGCGGCGGCGTGCCCTTCGTACTGGTGGACCGGCTCGCCCCGGGGCTGGAGGCCTGCTCGGTGTCGGTGGACGACGTCGGGGGCGGCGCCCTGGCGGCCGGGCACCTGCTGGCGGGCGGCCACCGACGGATCGCGTTCGCAGGCGGCCGCCACCGCCTGCAGCAGGTCACCGACCGTCGCAGCGGCGCGCTGCAGGCGCTGGCCGGCAGCGACGCCGTCCTGCTGGACCTGGACGTGGACGGGCTGGACGTGGCGGCGGGCCGCGACGCCGGCGCCCGCCTGCTGGGGATGCTGCCGAGACCGACCGCGGTGTTCTGCGCGAACGACCTGCTGGCCCTCGGGATGCTGCAGGCCGCGTTCACCGCGGGGCTGAGGGTACCCGAGGATCTCGCGATCGTCGGCTACGACGACATCGAGTTCGCCGCGGCGGCCGCGGTGCCGCTGACCTCGGTGCGCCAGCCCGCGGAGGCGATGGGGCGGACGGCGGCCGAGATGCTCACCGAGGAGACCGGCCCGGGCGGCGCGGCTCACCAGCACAGACAAGTCGTGTTCAAGCCGGAGCTGGTGGTGCGGCGTTCGACGCTGGTCGTGCCGCTGCCAGGCTGAGCGTGGCGTTGCCGTGCCCGCGCGACTGCCGTCGGTGCGGAACCTCGACGCCGATGCCGGGGCGACCAGGCAGTCTCGTACGCGAGGACGACGGCTTGGACGCGTTCGCGCAGGCCGAGTTCGGCGAGGATGCGGACGACGTGGGCACGAGCATGCCGTGGAATCCCGCGCCTCGGCCTCCTTCGCAGTCCGCACCACGTGGTGCACGGTGGGCGGATCCGCCTCCGGCGGCCACGTGCCGACCTGCGCCACATCGGGCCGGGTGACCAGGAAGTCGTAGAGCCAACGAGGATCGGTCGGCCATGCCGTTCTTCCAGAGGTACGGGCTGGGAAAGATTCAGGGCGCCGGTGAGAGCGAGGAGCTCACGATGGCCGATCTGGCCTTCGTCGTCACCACGATCGCGGCAGCAGCGGGGCGGTGCCCGCGGCCGCGCCGAAGCAGGTCGAGCCCAGCGGGTAGAGGCCGTAGAGGTTGTTCGTCAGGCCGGGGGAGCCGGCGATGTCGTAGTCGTAGGCCTGCGCCAGGGCCCAGCGCACCAGGCCCGAGCAGTCGAATCCCGTCCGGAACGGATCGTTCTTGGAGCGGACGGGATCGGACCAGTCGATCGCTCCCTTGGTCATGCCCGGGTCCGCGCCGTGCCCGCCGGTCCAGACATACCAGATGTCGGAGTCGGCCACGGCGTCAGGGCCGTGAGGGCGTTCCGCCGCCGGAGCGCGCGGCTTTAAGATCGCCCGGCACTTGTGTTTGGGGGGAGACGGACATGCGGTTCACGGTTCTGGGACAGGTGGGGGCACAGGGCGTCAACGGGGTGATCGAGGTCCAACGCCCCCAGCGGCGCGAGGTGCTGGCCTATCTGCTCCTGAACGCGGGGCAGCCGGTCACCCTCGAACGGATCACCTAGGACGGAGGCCGCTTCCCTACGGCCTGGGCGCTACCTCACGGCACACCAACGGTCCGATCATGTCAACGAGCACCGTGACTCCGACTGCCGGTGACGCCGACAAGCGAAACGCAACGGCCACCGAACGGGTAGGAGAGGGTGCAGATGACCGGGTGGAGGGTGACTCCTGCCGTATTTGCCATGCTCACGCCAGAAATCTTAGAGTCAGCTCATTCTGATCATTGACTCGGGGAGTTCAAGCCACATGCGGATCCAGCGGCTCATCACCGTCACAACGGCAGCCCTGCTCGCACTAACGGCGGTGACCGCTTGCGGCAGCGACAGCGGCAGCACTTCCCTCGATGGCGCGCTAGGTGATCCGGCACCCGCGAAGAACGGCGGCACCGAAGGCGGGTTCGACGGCGACGGAAAGGCCGGCGCGCCCGCGCTGCCCAAGGCGGGCTCGATGGCGAAGGCATCCCAGATCGTCAGCGCGTACGCCGACTGCAGCGGCCTCTCCACCGATCCGAAGGACGACGACTTCTTCCCCGGGGACGAGACCTACGATCAGGAATGGGGCGTCACCGAACGCGGAGCCTGCGGCAAGGGCACCCGCATCTTCATGTTCAAGGACCTCAAGACGTTCCAGGCCAGGTACAAGGCGGAACTCGACGAGGACCGCAAGGAAAGCCCGAACAAGGGCCACCGCGGCAAGTTCCTCCTCGGCCAGGACTTCGCCGTCCTGCCCGATCAGAAGCCCGTCATCCGCAACGCCATCAAGCCCGGCGGGCTCCTCATCCTCAACTGCCATCCCGACTTCAACCCGCCCACCGGCTACCGTAAGGACCCCGCCCTCGTGAAGGGCTGCGTCCTGACCAACTACTTCGAGGACTGACGCACCTTCGACAGGGTCACCGCTCCCGACGAAGTGCGGGGGCGGGTTCTCAGCTCACGGAGCCCCCTCACTGCTCGGCGTAGCGGTGCTTCTCCTCGTTCCTCGCACGCTCCTGCGGTGTCTGCCAGGAGTCCTCACGGCCCTGGGCCGCCGGATTCTGCTCGCTGGGCCGCGGCGGAGCAACAGCACGGCGTCTGCGCCTGCTCCCGAACCAGAAGGCACCGATCAGGACCAGAACCAGCACGACTCCGGCACTGATCAAGAAGAGGGATGCCTGACCCCCAGCCGCGAGAGTTCCAGTAGCGATCACGGCAGCGCCTCTACCCTGGATCCGACCGGCCGCCACCCATGGCAAACAAGCGCGGCATTCGAAGGCCGCTCGACCACGACCAAGCAGCACCTCAAGAACGCTCGGCCACTGACCGCCGGGCCCTGAGCCTGGCCGAGACGCAGTGTGCCGACCACGAGCTGCGCTGGGGCAAAACCGGTGCGGTGGCTCAAAGGGCGGAGGAGTGCCTTTCAAGTGTCGGAAGGCGTCGACGCGTGGTCCGGATGAGAGCGGGTGCGGCGGGCCGTCTTGAGGCGTGCCTCGAAGAGGTGGTCACGTCCGGCGGCCAGCTCGCCGACGATGTCGCGCTCCGTCGCGGTGAAGGGTCGGTAGTAGGTGTCGTTGTAGGCCTCGATGATCTGGAAGGTCCAGTGGCCCGGGATGACGTTGCGGCCTACGATCTCGCGCTCCACCCGCGCCGCCTGCTCCTCGTGCCCGGCCTCGCGCAGGAGCCGGACGGCGTCGTCGAGCTCAAAATCGGCCGTCCCGGTCAGCTGATGGAAGCCGTAGAGGTGGCCGCGGGCGCGCTCCGTAGTCTCCAGCGCCTTTGAGAGCGCGCCCAGTGCGCGGACCGTCTTCTCGTCGACGCCATCGGGCACCTGGTGCGCCGGGTCCATGTCTCGATCGCTGTCCATAAGGACCCTCTGCCCGGGAAACGTGGTGCCGACCAGCACCTTCATCCGTGCGGCGTAGCGGTTTCGGGCCCGGATGTCGCGGACAAGGGTGAGACGCGCGCCGGTGGGGCGGCGACGGCCTCCTGCAACCTCCCGTGAGCGGGGGCGGCGCAGCGGTGCTGGGGGCGCGCCCCGGTCACCCGTGGCTGGGGCTGGCGTGTGCTCAGCCAGGTGGGGTGTTCACGGTGGCGAGAGTCGGACGATGTGGCGCGGGGCTGCTGGGGGCCGTGGCAAGGGTGAATCGCCCACCCAGCCACCCTCTCCTTCCGGCCCCGCCCGTGCCGATAGACCCGAACCCGCCCCTCCCCCGTCTTCCTCAGCTTCCCCGCGGTGGCTGTTCAGACGCAAACGATCTTGTGCTCGACGAGACGACGCCACCCGAGATCCGGTTCCGCGGAGACGCGTAGCGGCGGACGGTGCCCCGTGACAGGGAAGCTGTGACCGGAATCGGATCGCTCAGGCAGGCCTGCGGACGGTCACCAGGGCGAACGAGAGGAGTTCGCCGCGGTCCTGAAGCAGCATGTCGATCACCGGCTGGTTGGCTTGCCGCCTGGCCTGCCCCTGTTCCAGTCCGCGGCGACGACCTCGACCCCGTATTCGCGGGCCAGGAACACCGACGTGGCCCCCTTGCCCGAGCCCAGCTCCAAAACCCGCATCCCGGGCCGCAGATCGAGATCCCGCGCCAGGTCCTCAAGCAGCGACAGCGGATGGGGTCCCATGTCGAGGCCGACGAGCCACGCCGGGTCATAGCTCGACGAACGCGGGTAACGGTCAGGGCGTATCAGGTCGTTCAATGCAGTCACCGCCACACCCAGCCCGACAGCCACCCGCGATACAAACCCTTTCACCAAGACGACCGCTGCCTCACCCGGCGCGCGCCCTCCCGGCGACAGCCGCCGGCCTGGCGCCGGACGTAGGCCTCATCGGTCGGCGACCGCCCGGCATCAGGTCCGTGGCGAGCGGCCGCGTCTGCCTCCTTCCGCTGCCGCCCCAGGCTCCATCTCCCAGCGCCGCCGATGCCGGCGGAGAAGGATCCGCCACGATGCGGTCGGCCGGAGAGTCTGAGGCGGGCACCGCCTTCGACAGGGAAGTGCATGGAGGCGACGGATGCCCTTCCGCCCCACGTGCGCGCGGATCGCCCCGACCTGTGTGAGGGGCGAGCGCGCCGCCCGGACCGTGCTGATGAGGGCCGAGCATCGGCTCGATGGGCGGATGCGGGTCCCCTCGGGGAACCTGCCCCTTCGTGTTCAGGGCCGGGGTCTGAACAGGGCCTTCATGCGGTAGGAGCGGGTCATCTGCGAGCGGCCGCAGACGTTGGCGGCGGCCACCTTCTTGTATAGATCAGCCTCCGACAGGTCGCTGAGGTCTTCCTTCGGCGCGGAGCCTACGCGCTTCTTCGCCCTGCCTTCTGCAGAGCAACGGAGGCGGTGGCTGTGTCGCCGGCGGATTTCGGGGCTGCGGGCGCGCTCTACGCCGGCACGTAGGGCGTCCATCAGGTCGACGTGGGTCTGGGGTCGGCGAGGCCTTTTCGACCGTCTCGTCCGCCTGCGTGGCCTCGATGAGCTGCTCGGCCACCCGCACCTATTCCGCGTGGCCCTTGGCCTTTCCCGAGAGGCCGTCGATCCCTTCCTTCGGATCTCGTCGGCCCGTGCGGTGCCGTATTCCGCGGGTGTCTCTGGGGTACCTGAGAATAAAATTGGAGATGATCCATTGGCCCTAGTCTTCTGAGTCGGGAATTCTGTTCAGATGTATAAGCTTGCCCTGTGGTACGGACGGGACGGCCGAAGGCCGAATTGACGTTGTCGGACG
>NZ_JBITFF010000022.1:0-138341 GCF_044455885.1 Streptomyces sp. NPDC051109 | reverse complement strand
TGGCTCAACCTGGTGGAGCGGTGGTTCGCCGAGCTGACGAACAAGCAGATACGGCGAGGCGTCCACAAGACGGTCCAGGCCCTGGAGAAGGACATTCGGACCTGGATCGCCGCATGGAACACCGACCCGAGGCCCTACGTCTGGACCAAGACCGCAGACGAGATCCTCGAACGCCTCGCCAGCTATCTGAACAGAATTCCTGACTCAGAAGACTAGGCCCCGTGTCGCGCGGTCGCGGCCGGCTGTCGGACCCTCCCCGTACGGTGGAGGGGTGGACAGCACCGAGCGGCCCCGCGGGCCGCGCCTCGAATGGACCGTCGTCGCCAGCGACATCGGGCCCCTGCTCCTGGCCGCGACCCCGGAGGGGCTGGTCCGGGTCGAGTTCCATGCCGGGCCGGACCGGGTCGAGAAGATGATCGGCTCCCTCGTCTCCCGGCTCGGGGCAGACGCCTGGCGGCCGCCGCCGGGGCAGGAGGTCCTCCTGGCCGAGCCGATACGCCAGCTGAAGGCGTACTTCGCGGGCTCGCTCAAGCGCTTCGAGCTGCCGCTGGACTGGCGGCTCAGCTCCGGCTTCAACCGGCAGGTGCTCCAGGAGCTGGACCGCTCGGTGCCGTACGGGGCGGTCGTCGGGTACGGGGAGCTCGCCGCCCGGGTCGGCCAGCCGGGCGCGGCCCAGGCCGTGGGCAACGCCATGGGGTCGAACCCGCTGCCGCTGGTGGTGGCCTGCCACCGGGTCGTGGAGAACGACGGCGGAATCGGCGGCTTCGGCGGCGGGGTGGAGACCAAGCGCACCCTGCTGGCCCTGGAGGGCGTCCTGCCGCAGCCGCTGTTCTGAGGGGGGGTGCGGCAGGGCCGGGCGCGCGTCGGGGTCGCGGGCACGGGCGTAGGGGTACGTCCTCCGTTCCGTCCGGCCGTACGGGGTGCGAAACTGCCGCGGTGACCACTACCACCGCCTCGGGCCGCACTGCGCCCGTACACCGCCCTGCGCCGTCGCGACGGGGGTGGACGGCATGACCGCGATACCCGGCACCGACCGCCCCGCCCCGCCCGTGGGCCCGGCCGACCTGCCCCGGCTCCAGCGCCGCGTCTCCGCTGTGCTGATCGCGAGCCAGATGCTGGGCGGCGTCGGCGTGCCGATCAGCATCGCCCTGGCCCCGGTCCTCGCGACGCAGGTCAGCGGCACCGAGTCCCTGTCCGGCTTCGCCTCCACCGCCGCCGTGGTCGGCACGGCGGCGGTCTCGCTCCCGCTCGCCGCCCTGATGACCGCGCGCGGCCGGCGGCCGGGGCTGGTCCTCGGGTACGGGATCGGCGCCGTCGGCGCGGGCCTGGTGGTCCTCGCCGCCGCGATCAAGAACTTCCCGCTGCTGATGCTCGGCATGGCCGCCTTCGGAGCCGCCTCCTCCGCCAACCTCCAGGCCCGCTTCGCGGCCGCGGACCTCGCGGCCCCGGACCGCCGGGCCCGGGCCGTCGCCGTCGTCGTCTGGGCGTCGACCCTCGGCGCGGTCCTCGGCCCCAACCTCTCCGCCCCGGCCGGCCGCAGCTTCGCCGGCACCTCCATACCCGAGACGGCGGGCCCGTTCGTCTGGGCCGGCGCCGTCTTCGTCCTCACCGGCACGATGATCGCCCTGTTCCTGCGCCCGGACCCGCTGCTGACGGCCCGGGCACTGGCCTCGCCCGCGGAGCAGGCCAAGGGCGGCCGCTCGCTGCGCGCCGGGTTCGCGGCCGTCAAGGCCTCCCCGCGGGCGCGGCTGGCCCTGGTCACCGTCGCGGTGTCACACACCGCCATGGTCTCGATCATGGTGATGACCCCGGTCGACCTGGGCCACCACGGCGCCACCCTGGAGCTCGTCGGCCTGGTGATCAGCGGTCACATCGCCGGCATGTTCGCCTTCTCGCCGGTCATGGGCTGGCTCGCGGACCGGGTCGGCCGACTGGCCGTGATCGGCCTGGCGGCCGGGCTGCTGTCGGTGGCCGCCCTGCTCGCCGGGACCGCCGGGCCGAGCCACGCGCAGAGCGCGATCGGCCTGTTCCTGCTGGGTCTGGGCTGGTCCGCCGGCATGGTCTCCGGCTCGGCCCTGCTCACCGACTCGGTCCCGCAGGCCGCGCGGGCCGCCGTACAGGGCCTGAGCGACCTCACGATGAACACCTGCGCGGGCGTGGGCGGCGCGGCCGCCGGCCTGGTCATGTCCCACGCGGGCTACGGCTGGCTGAACGCGATCGGCGCGGCCCTGCTGCTGCCGATGGCGGCGCTGGCCCTGTTCACCGCGCGCCGCCACCCCACCGCCGCCCCTGCCTCTAGTAGCTGATGTGGTACGCCTTGCGCAGCGTCTCGTGGACGGTCCAGGTGGTCTTGTCGCCCTCCCGGAGCACGCAGGCGGAGCCGGGGCCCACCTCCAGCGTCCCGCCGCCCTCGACCTCGATGGTGGCGCGGCCGCTGACCACGACGAACAGCTCGTCGGCCTCGGTGTCGGTGACCACGCCCGGGGTGATCTGCCAGATGCCGCGCACCTGAGTGCCGTCGGGGGACTCCCACAGCACCTTGCCCGTCACGACGGGCTCGCCGGAGAGGATCTGGCCGGGATCGAGGTCCTCGACCTCCAGTTCGGCGTCCGGTACGGAAACGGCGAACGAGGCGGAACCGTGCTCACTGGTGCTCATGCCGAGTCACCCTAATCCGCCGGTCCGGCGCGGCGCGGTGGCCACAACGTCCATGCTCCGCCCGCCGGACGGGGCAATCTGTCCAGCCGGTCACCGGCTGCGGCAGGGCGGCGCCCGGTGTGCGGCCGGGTCCACCGCAGTCGCCGTGCGGCGGGCGTTTGGGGGCGGGGGTCCCGTGCCATGGATGGGACATGCACACATCATCCGAGATCCCCGTCCTGTCCGAAGAGGTCCGCGAGGCGCTCGACGGGCGCCGTCCCGTCGTGGCCCTGGAGTCGACGATCATCGCGCACGGCCTTCCCCGCCCCCGCAATCTCGCCGTGGGGGCGGAACTTGAGGCGCTGGTGCGCGCCGAGGGAGCGGTTCCGGCCACGATCGCCGTCGTCGACGGCGTGGCGTACGCCGGCCTCGACAAGGCGCAGCTGGAGCGGATCGCCGGCGGTGAGGGGGTGCGCAAGCTCGGCCACCGGGATCTGGCGCCCGCGCTCGCCGCGGGCGCGACCGGTGCGACGACGGTGTCCGCGACGGCGTTCCTGGCCGCGCGGGCCGGGCTGCGGGTGTTCGCCACGGGCGGGCTGGGCGGCGTACACCGCGAGTACGCGCAGACGCAGGACGAGTCGGCGGACCTGGCACTGCTGGCGCGGACCCGGATCACGGTGGTGTGCGCGGGGGTGAAGTCGATCCTCGACGTGCCGGCCACGCTCCAGCGGCTGGAGACGCTCGGGGTGGGGGTGGTGGGGTACGGGACGGAACGTTTCCCCGGGTTCTACCTGGCCAGTTCCGGCGCGCCCGTCGACTGGACCGTCCACCGCCCGGAGGAGGTGGCGGCGGTGATGGCCGCACAGGACGCGCTCGGCGGACCGGAATCGGCCTTGCTGGTGGCCAATCCGGTGGCGGAGGCCGAGCAGTTGGATCCGCAACTGCACGACCGGGTGCTGGCCGAGGCCCTGGAGGAGTGCCGTGCGCGCGGGATCACGGGGCAGGCGGTGACCCCGTTCCTGCTGGGGTTCCTGGTACGGGCGACGGGCGGGGCCTCGCTGGAGGCCAACCTGGCGGCGGTACGGGGCAACGTGGCGCTCGGGGCCAAGATCGCGGGGGCTTGGGCGGCGCGTCCGTGACGGGGCCCGCATCCACTGCGGGGAGCGCGGCGGGGTCCGCCGCGGCGCCCGGGGCGCTGCTGGTCGTCGGGGACGTGGTGACGGACGTCGTGGCGGTGCATCCCCAGCCGCTGACTCCGGCCACGGACACGGCCGCGCGGATCCGGACCCTGCCGGGCGGGGCCGGGGCCAACGCGGCCTGCTGGGCCGCCCACTCGGGGGTGGCGGAGGTGCGCCTCCTGGCGCGGGTCGGCACCGAAGGGGCCCGGTGGCACGAGCAGTCCCTGCGGGACGCGGGGGTGCGGCCGCGGCTGGTGATCGATCCGGCCGAGCCGACCGGGACGGTCCTGGCGCTGGTCGACAAGGACGCGGAGCGCACGTTCCTCACCGACAGCGGCGCCTCGCTGCGGCTCACCCCGGAGGACTGGGCTCCGGCCCTGTTGGACGGGGCCGCCCACCTGCACCTGTCCGGCTACCTCTTCTTCGCCGACAGCAGCCGCGAGCTGGCCCTGGTCGCGCTGCGGGCGGCCCTGGCCCGGGGGGTGCCGGTGAGCGTGGACCCGGCCTCGGCGGGGTTCCTGGCCGGGCTGGGTACGGAGCGCTTCCTCGATGCCGTGGCGGGGATCGGCGTACTGCTGCCCAACGAGGACGAGGCCCGGCTGCTGGCCGGACTGCCGGAGCCGGCCGGGGCGGCCAGGGCGGCGGAGGAACTGAGCCGGCGGGTGCCGCTGGTGGTGGTCACCCGGGGTGCGGCCGGGGCGCTGGTGGCGGAAGGGGGCCGAGTGATCGCCGAGGTGTCCGCGGAGGCGGTGGAGGCGGTGGACTCGACGGGCGCCGGGGACGCGTTCACCGGCGGGTTCCTGGCGGCGCGGCTCGCGGGCGCGCCCCCTGCGGACGCGGCCCGCGCCGGGTGCCGCGCGGCCGCCCGGGCGGTGACCCGGCTGGGCGGCCGCCCGCAGGAGGTGTCTACGGCTGGCGGGCCTACGAGGTGTACTCCTCCTGGCCGAGGGTGACGACCACGCCCGCCTTGTTCACGTTGTAGTGGAAGACCAGGCCCTTGTTCGGGTGGGTCTCCAGCCAGGACATGAGCTCGTGCGTGGTGATCGGCTTGTTCGCGGAGCCGGAGAGGATGGGGGCGTGGACGCCGATCGCGGCGTCATCGGCGATCGGGATCCAGGTCTCCTCGCCGACGGTCACGAAGGGGGTGGCGCCTCCGGCGACGGGGCAGCCCCAGTGGCCGCGCTTGATGATCAGGCTGTACTGGCCGCCCTCGGGGGTGTAGCGGTAGACGGCGATCTCGTTCGGCGAGACGGCGTCCTTGGAGGCGCAGGCGGGTCCGGGTGCGGGCGGCTTCGGCTTGTCCGGGGCGGTCGCGCTCGGGCTCGGCTTCTTCGGGGACGCCGGGGAGGCGGGCGGCGTCGCTCCGCCGGGCGCGGTGGGGACGGGGGCGGGGGCCGTGGCCGAGGGGCTCGCCGTGCTCGCGCCGGGGCCCGTGCCGGCGGCCCCCGCGTCGCCGCCGTCGCCGCCGTTGCAGGCCGTGAGGGTCAGGGTCAGGGCTCCGCAGAGCGCCAGGGCAACGGCCGCTTGCCGCCGCAGCCGTCTCGGACCCTGAACCGCCGTACCGGTTGCGCCCATTGCCGTCTCCCTCTGCCAAGGCGCCACCGGGTGGGCGCCGTCGAAGCGTGGCGTCAACGTAGTGCGCGGCCGGGGGCGGGGGCGATGGCCGGATCTCGTTCGTCACCGGCCCGCGACGGCGTTGTTGCGGATCCCGTACGTCCGTGACGGGACGGGGGCGCGGAGGTCAGCCGGTGGCTCCGGTGAGACCGGTCCAGGCGGGGTGGCGGGGGTCGTCGGCCCGGACCACCGCGTCGGCCCGGGCCGCGGGGTCGGTCTCCTCCTCGTACCGGGCGAAGGCGGGCAGCGTCCAGCGGGCGGACTCTTCGGTACGGCGGGCCAGCGCCGCCGGGGAGAGCCGGATGTGCACGCTGAGGTCGAAGGGGAACCAGTGGCCCAGCAGCAGCGGTCCGTGCATGATCACGACGCCGCCCGGCGGGAGTTCGGTGTACGGGCTGCGGGTCGCCCGGTCGGTCTCCGGGTCCCAGAGGTCGGGCAGTACCCGGCCGGTGCCTCCGGGATCGGTCGGGGCGAACACCTCGCGCCACAGGGCGGCGGTGTCGTACCAGCCGCCGAGGTAGGAGTCCACGTCCTCGCGGCCGAACTCGAAGCGGAGGGAGGCCGGGCGCAGGAACCCTCCGGCCGCGACCACCAGGACCGGGCGGCTGCGCAGGCGCAGCGCGTCGGCGAGGTGGCCGGCGAGTACGCCGGTGCCGGCGGCGGGCGCGCCGTCGATGCCCACCCGCTGCCAGGTCCCCTGTCCTGCCGGCGGCTTGTGTTCTTCGAGGTGGCCGGCGAGCCGCTCGGCCATCCGCTGCCATGTGATCGCTTCCAGCTGCACGGGCCCATTGTCAGTGGTGGGCCGTAGCGTTTTTCACGAGGGATCACCGGCGGGAAAGAGCCGTTGGCCCGGCCTTGGGGAGGGGTCTGTCATGGCTCGCGAGACGACGTATCTGGAGCTGTCGCAGGACGGCGGCGGGGCGCACAAGTTCTACGAGGTGACCGTGGACGGCACGGCCGTCTCGGTGCGGTACGGACGCATCGGCGCGGACGGCCAGTTGCAGAGCTCTTCGTTCCCGACCGTCGAGAAGGCCCGGGCGGCCGCCGCCAAGAAGATCGGCGAGAAGGTCCGCAAGGGGTACGCGCCGGCGGTGGCCGGACAGCGTCCGGCCCGGGCGGTGTCGCGCCGGCAGGTCACGTCGGCGCCGTCGACGGCACGTGCGGTGGCCCCGGTGCTGTGGCGGTTCCGTACGGGGTCCTCGGCGTTCGGGATCCATGTGGACGAGGACCGCTGCTGGGTGGGGAACCAGGCGGGGGACGTCTACACGCTGAGCCACGAGGGCGAGGTGCTGGCCCGGTACTCGCTGCCGGACGGGGTGAAGTGCCTGGTGGCGGACGAGTTCTGGATATACGCGGGCTGTGACGACGGCACGGTGTACGACCTGTCGTCGAAGGTGCCGTTCGGTGCCTACGACATCGCGGCGGACGTGGACATCTTCTGGCTCGACATCCACGAGGGCGTGCTGAGCGTGTCCGACCGCAGCGGTGGGCTTACGGTCATCGACCACGAGGACGAGTTCCAGTGGTCGCGGCGGTCGCCGGGCTCGAACGCGTGGATGGTCCGGGCGGACGAGCGGTCGGTCTACCACGGGCACAGCAAGGGTGTGACGGCGTACGCGGCCGACGGCGGGGCGCAGTTGTGGCACACGCCGACCAACGGCTCGGTGCTGTTCGGATGGCAGGAGGACCACACGGTCTACGCCGCCACCGGGCGCCACACCGTGCAGCGGCTGGCGAAGGCGACGGGCGCCGTGGAGGCCTCCTACCAGTGCGATGCCGCGGTGTACGCGTGCGCCACCTCGCCGGACGGCCGGCACGTGTTCGCCGCCGACTACGCCTCCTCGGTGTACTGCTTCGACGCGGACGGGCAGCGGCTGTGGAAGCTGGGCACCGGCGGTGGTTCGGCCCTGTCCATGCAGTATCTGGACGAGCGGCTGTATCTGGTCACCACGGACGGGTCCCTGATCTGCATGGACGCGAGCGAGGCGGCGATCCTCGCCGCCCAGCGGGGCTCGGTCCCGACGGCCGTGGATGTGAAGTCGGCCGCCGCACTGCCGGTGTTCACCCTGGCGGCCTCCGCTGCGGCGGTCGCGACCGTCTCGGTGGCGGCGGCCCCGGCGGGCGGTGTGGTGGTGGAGTGCGTGCAGCAGGGCGGCCGGATGCGCGTGCAGGTGGTGTCGGGCGGCTTCGAGCCCTCCTGGAACGTGCAGTTCCCGCGCGGGATCCGGGAGCCGGGTGCCCGGTACGTGGTCGACGGGCTGCACGCGGCCTCGGGCGGGTTCTACCGGGTGCGCGGGGAGATACCGCCTGGTCTGAGCGGGAGGGGGCCCGGTGGGCCGGGTCACGGAAGGCGGGCCGGGCAGCTGCACGGCTCGGCGCCGGGCGGGGGGTCCGCGGGTATGGAGAAGGCCTCGTCCTCGGCGAGCGTGCAGGTCACGTACAGCACGACCGGTACGGTGCCCAGGTTCCGGCCCAGGTGGAGGTGGTCGGCGCCGGGCGGTTCGACGAAGCTGGTGCCGGGGCGGTGCACGACGACCGAGTTGTCGTGCAGGATCCGCGTCAGCGTCCCGGACTTGACGAGCGCGATCAGCGGAACGCGGTGGAAGTGCCAGCCGGTACAGCCGCCGGGCTCTATGACGACCTCCCGGCCCGCGAGGTCCTCCGCGCCGCCTTCCACGGCTCGTATGAGCCGCGCCGTCGGCTGCCATCCACCCATGTACGCACTCCTCCCCCATGGGCATCACGGCCATACCGCAGCCCCAACGGCCCACGGTAGAGGGACATCCGGACATCGAGGAAAGTTGGCGAAACCTCAACCGCCATTTTCGGCAAGGTGATAAGCAGACCGGACGGCGGTATCACATCGTCATGAGCCTCGTGGTGTTCGAGTCGCTGAAACAGATCCACTGCGCGGAGTGCCGCCAGGGGCCGCTCCGGCATCTCGTGCGCGAGGCCGGCGTGCCCCGCTGCCTGGACTGCGCCGACCTCGGGCACCTGGTCTACCTGCCTCGCGGGGATGCCGCCCTCACCCGGCGGGCCCGCGAGGCGAGTTCGCTCTCGGCCGTCGTCGTCCGCTTCAACAAGCGGCGCCGCCGCTACGAGCGCCAGGGGCTCCTGGTCGAGGATCCGGCTCTGGCCCGCGCCGAGCGCGCCTGCCTCGCGGACGCCGAGGCACGGGCCCGCCGCCGGGAGCGCGACCGGCTGCGCCGCGCCGTCGAGGACACCCGGTTCACGGCGGCCTTCGCCGCCGAGATCGTGCGGCTGTTCCCGGGGTGCCCCGCCGATCGGGCGGTGGCGATAGCCACCCATGCCTCGCTGCGCGGCAGCGGCCGGGTGGGCCGTACGGCGGCCGGCCGGGCCCTCGACGAGCAGGCGGTGTCGGTGGCGGTCCGGGCGGCGGTGCGGCACATCGACACCGAGTACGACGCCCTGCTGATGGCGGGCGTCCCGCGGTTCGCGGCCCGGGCCCGGCTGGCACCCCGGATCGACGCGATCCTGGACGCCTGGCGCACGCCGCCGCCTCGGTCGTCATAACCGGCCCCGACCCCGCCTCCGGCCCCGCCGCCGTCCTCATCACCGGCCCCGCCTCAGTCCCCATCGCCGGCCCCGCCGCCTTCCTCATCGCCGGCCTCGGCGCGGGAGGCGTGATCCCGCGGCCGGACCGGGCCCTATCCGAGGCGGAAGCGGCGGTAGAGCAGCACCCCGCCCAGCAGCAGTGCCCCGCCGCCGGGCAGCAGGTAGCCGACTCCGTCGGCCCCGGTGTGGGCGAGCGCCGGGCCGTGCTGCGGCTGCGGCTGCGGCGCGGGCCGGGTGACGGGGGGCGCGACGACCGGCGGCTGCGGCGGCTTGCCGCCGCTGGGTACGTCGGTGTTGACGGAGGTGTTGCCGGTGGAGCCGTTGCCGAGCCCGACGACGTTCACCGAGTTGCCGCTGACGTTGAGCGGGACGTCGACCGGAAGCTGGATCCCGTTGCCGGACAGCAGCCCCGGCGAATCCTTTCCTCGTCCATCGGCATGCGCTCCCCCGCCCGAGTGGGACCCCGTACCGGCCGCCGTCCCGGGTTTCGAAGGGTGCGAGGGCGCCGACCCCGGATGCCCGTCGCCACCGCCTCCCGTGTTGGCACAGCGGTTGCCCGCGGCCGAGTTGAGCAGGCCGACCACGCTCACGGTGTTGCCGCACACGTTCACCGGTGTGTGCACCGGCAGTTGCACCAGATTCCCGGACAGCAGCCCCGGGGAACCCTCGGCCTTCCCGCCCGCGTCCGCATCGGCGTACGCGAATCCGCTGACGCCCGCGACCGCCAGCCCACCTCCCGCGACCACCGCCGCGATCAAGCCATTCCGACGACTGTGACGCATCAGTTTCCCTGCCTTCCGGAGGAGTTCACGGGCGCTGTACCCGCACCGGAAACAACGCGGTAAGCCCATTCGGGTTATAGAGCCGGTAGGCATTTCACTCCATCGTGTACTGGGTAATGCCTACTTCATGACCGCACACCCGCTCCTGCTCCTCGACGTGGACGGCCCCCTCAATCCCTTCCGGTCCCGCCTCGCCGGGCTCCGCGGGTACACGACCCACCGGATGCATCCGGCGGACTGGATGTCCCACCGGGACCCCGGATCCCGCAGCGCCCGGCGCGGTCTGCGGGTCCGCCTGCACCCCGCGCACGGCGCCCGTCTGCTGGCCCTGCCGTACGAACTCACCTGGGCCACCGCCTGGATGCACCAGGCCAACACGATGATCGCCCCGCACATCGGGCTTCCCGGCGATCTTCCCGTCATCGAATGGCCGGAACTCTTCGCCCACGACCCCGACGGTCTCTTCTGGAAGACCCGCCCGCTGCTCGACTGGGCCGCGGGCCGCCCCTTCGCCTGGGTCGACGACATGATCACCCCGCAGGACCGCGCCTGGATCGCGGCCCACCATCCCGCCCCGGCCCTCCTCCTCACCGTCCACGCCCGCCACGGCCTGCGCGAGCGCGATTTCACCACGTTGACGCGCTGGGCGGCGGAGGTCAGTGGCGCAAGGCGGTGAGGGGGTCCGGGGAGGGGGTGCCCGTGGGCCACCAGTCCTCGCTGTCCGGGCGGGACTCGTAGGCGTACCAGAGGCCGTCGCGGCCCAGGCGGAGCTGGCGGGTGTGCGCGGTGAGGCGGTTGCGCTCGGGGCGGAAGGCACCCGGGGAGGCGGCGAGGAGGGCCGGTCGGGCACGGTCGAAGGGGCCGGCCGGGGGGTCCCAGGGCTCTTCGAGGGCGGCGAGCGCGGGCCGGCCGCCCTGGCGCCAGGCCGCGGCGGCACGGGCCAGGTCGGTGGTGGTGCGGCCGGTGGCGCGGGCCAGGTCCCGGTAGAGGGTGCGGGCCGCGCCGGTGAGGCCCGCCGTGTGGTGCGCGGACGCCAGGCGGACGGCGTCCTGCCAGAGCGTGAGCCCGGCGATCGGGTCCTCGGCGGTGGCGAGCAGGGCGAAGGCGCGGGCCGCGGCGTCCGTGGCGAGCTGGTCGAGGACCAGCGGGTCGGGGGCCGCCGGGTCCGCCGGGTACGCGGGCGGGAGCCCCACCGCCGCGGGCGCGGGCAGCGGGGCCGGCAGCGGCGGCAGGCTGTTGCGGGCCAGGGCCGCGCGGGCCTGGACCCCGGGGAAGTCCGGTGCGGCGTCGGGCTGTTCGCGGGCGGCGTGGGCCGCGTTGCGGCGGGTCAGCTCGTCGAGGAGCTCCCGCTCGCCCCGGCCGCGCAGGAGCAGCAGGACGAACGGGTCCTGGTCGAGGAGGCGGGCCGCCCGGTAGCAGAGGGCCGCGGCGTGCTTGCAGGGCGGACGAGCGGTGTCCGGGCAGGAACAGCGGGCGACGAGCTCACCAGTGCCGGGCAGGA
Source organism: Streptomyces sp. NPDC051109 (assembly GCF_044455885.1). Taxonomy (NCBI): domain Bacteria; kingdom Bacillati; phylum Actinomycetota; class Actinomycetes; order Kitasatosporales; family Streptomycetaceae; genus Streptomyces; species Streptomyces sp. NPDC051109. Next base: position 127,053 of record NZ_JBITFF010000022.1, on the reverse strand, counting down.
CCGTCCCCGCCAGCGACTGCGGAACCTCCCGCTCCAACAGGCTCGCGAGGGCCGTGGGGTCCGCGGCCACCGTCTCCAGGAGCTCGCTCCACTCGGCGTCCGGGAAGGGGCTCAGGGCCAGTTCCGTGCGGTACGGACGGGCCCGGCTGCCCCGTACGTAGGCCACGATCCGGCCCGGGGTGACCGTCACCGCGTCGACGTGGCCCTCGACCGCGTACGCACGGCCCCGGGCCAGCCGGGCCGGGTCGCCGGAGGCCGCTTCGAGCGCCGACACCCAGGCCCTGCCCCACCAGCTGGCGGCCTCCGCCCCGGCGGGCACGGTCTCGAAGGTGCGGCGGCGGTCGTCCCGTGCGGTGATCATGCGGGCCTCTCCACTGTGGTCATGCGGGCCTCCGCAGGGAGACGAGGTCGGCCAGCTCGCGGTCGGTCAGCTCCGTGAGCGCCGACTCCCCCGAGCCGAGCACGGCGTCGGCCAGGGCCCGCTTGGCCTCCAGCATCTCGGCGATCCGGTCTTCCACGGTGCCCTCGGCGATGATCCGGTGGACCTGGACGGGCTGCGTCTGGCCGATGCGGTAGGCGCGGTCGGTGGCCTGCTCCTCCACCGCCGGGTTCCACCAGCGGTCGAAATGGATCACATGGCCGGCCCGCGTGAGGTTGAGCCCGGTGCCCGCCGCCTTCAACGAGAGCAGGAAGACCGGGACTTCGCCGGACTGGAAGCGGTCCACGAGCTCTTCGCGGCGCGCCACCGGCGTCCCGCCGTGCAGGAGCTGGTGGGAGATCCCCCGGGCCGCCAGATGCCGTTCGATGATGCGGGCCATCGTCACGTACTGGGTGAAGACCAGCACGGAGCCGTCCTCCGCGAGGATCGTGTCCAGCAGCTCGTCCAGCAGGGCCAGCTTGCCCGAGCGGTGCGGGATCCGGGGCTGCTCCTCCTTCAGGTACTGCGCGGGGTGGTTGCAGATCTGCTTGAGCGAGGCCAGCAGCTTCATGATCATGCCGCGCCGCTCGATGCCCTCGCTCGCCTCGATCACGGCCATCGCCTCGTCCACCGCGGCCTGGTAGAGCGAGGCCTGCTCGCGCGTGAGGGAGACGGGATGGTCGGTCTCCGTCTTCGGCGGCAGCTCGGGGGCGATCCCCGGGTCGGACTTCTTGCGCCGCAGCAGGAACGGCCGTACGAGCGCGGCGAGCCGGGCCACCGCCGCCTCGTTGCCCCCGTCCTCCTCCTGCTGGTGCTCCACCGGGCGGGCGTGCCGGGCCCGGAACGCCGTCAGCGGGCCCAGCAGTCCGGGCGTCGTCCAGTCGAGCAGCGCCCACAGCTCGGAGAGGTTGTTCTCCACGGGGGTGCCGGTCAGCGCCACCCGGGCCGGCGCCGGGATCGTCCGCAGTGCCTTCGCGGTCGCCGAATGCGGGTTCTTCACGTGCTGCGCCTCGTCGGCGACGACCATGCCCCAGGGCTGCTCGGCCAGCCGGGCGGCGCTCGCGCGCATCGTCCCGTACGTGGTGAGGACGAAGCCGCCCGCCAGCCCGTCGAGGCTGCGGCTGCCGCCGTGGAAGCGGCGCACGGCGGTCCCGGGCGCGAACTTCTCGATCTCCCGCTGCCAGTTGCCCAGCAGTGACGCGGGGCAGACGACGAGCGTCGGCTCGGGCCGGTCCCGGTGCAGGTGCAGGGCGATCAGCGTGACCGTCTTGCCCAGGCCCATGTCGTCGGCGAGGCAGCCGCCGAGGCCGAGCGAGGTCATGAGGTCCAGCCAGGCCAGGCCGCGCGCCTGGTAGTCGCGCAGGGTGGCCTTCAGTCCGACGGGCTGCGGGAGGGGGGCGAGCTCGCCGGTCAGCCGCTCCCGCAGCGCGGCCAGCGCGCCCACCGGGACCGCCTCCACCGGCTCCCCGTCCACCTCGGCCGTCCCCGTCAGTACGGCGGCCAGCGCGTCCACCGGGTCCAGCAGGCCCAGCTCCCGCTTGCGCGCCTTGCGCACCAGCTCGGGATCGACGCGCACCCACTGGTCCCGCAGCCGCACCACGGGCCGGTGCGCCTGCGCCAGCGCGTCCATCTCTCCCGGGGTGAGCCGGTCTCCGCCGAGTGCGAGCTCCCAGGAGAAGGCGAAGAGGTGGTCGGCGTCGAAGAAGGCGGTGCCGTCGGTGGCGGAGCCGGGGGCGGTGGACCGTACGACCGCGGTCGCGGACAGCGTACGAGCCAGCTCGCGCGGCCAGTGGACCAGGACCCCGGCGGCCGCCAGCCGGCTCGCGGCCCTGCCGAGGAGGTCTTCGAGCTCCCGGTCGCAGAGGGCGAGGACGTCGGGGACCGGCTGGTCCAAGAGCCGCAGCAGCGGCGGCCAGACCCGGGCGGCCCGGCGCAGCGCCAGTACGGCGTCGATCCGGGCGCGCGGCCCGAACCCGGCGGCGGCCGCGCCGGCCCACAGCAGTCCGGCATCGGTGACGAGGGTGGGGTCGGCGAGGCTGTGCACCTGGACGACGGCGGCGCCGGCGCGGCGGATGTCCGCCTCCTCCGCACCCTCCGGGTCCTCGGGCCCGTCGAAGAGGCGGAACGAGGACAGGTCGAGCCGCAGCGAGATCCCCACGCCGGCATCGGCGCCGGCCGCGACCTGCGCGGCCCAGTCCCGTATCCCGGGCACCCGCTGGGGCTCCTGCGCGGCGAAGGGCCGCCCGGCGGCCAGCGGCGCGGCCGGGGTACGGGGCAGGCTGTCGGCGACGGCATCGAGGAACGCCCGGACCAGCGCCTCCGGTTCGGGCAGCTGGAGGGGGCGCCGACCGGTCAGGGGGGTGGCGTACCCCTCGTACGGGAGGGCGGCGGCCACCGCGCGGAGGTGGCCCACGTCCTCGGCGTCGAGCGGGCCGGCCCGCCAGGCGTCGACCCCGTCGGGGGTGACCCCGGGGAGGAGGCGGCCGCGGGCGACGAGCGCGAGGGCGTGGAGGGCGGCGGTCCCCCAGGCGCGGGTGGCGGGGTGCGCGGCGGGGCTGCGGGGGGCGCGGGCGAGGAGGGGCAGGGCGTCGGTGACGGAGAGGGCGAGGGAGGGGACGGTACGGCTGCGGACCCCCTGGCCGTGGGGGTGCACGACGGTGAGCGGGGCCGGCGTGGCGGCCGGGAGCTCGGGGAGGGCGTCCCCGTCGGGGGCCCAGAAGGCGATGCGGGCCTCGCGGGGGACGGCGGCGGGGAGGAAGACGGCGGCGTGGCGCAGGAGGGCGGCTCCCGGCGCGGGCTGGTGCGGCTGCGGCGTCACGGTGTCGTCTCCTCTCCCCTCGGTCTGGTCCGTCCGTCTGGTCCGTCCGTCTGGTCCCTCGGTGTGGTCCCCCGGTCTGGTCGGGCCAGACGGAGCCCGTCTGCCGTCGAGTCTAGGTGCGGGCACTGACAACGCGGCTGAGCTGGGCAGATGCCGGCTCCGGAGCCCGTGCGCCGCAGGTCGTGGCGCCCCGGGGACGGCTCGCAGCACCGCGCTACCCGCCACACGGGGGGAAACCGCCGTGCTCCAGGGCTTCGCCGCCGTCATCGCGGTCGCGCTCACCGCCCCCGGATTCCTCGGCCCCGCCGACCTGCCGCCGCATCCCCACTCGCCCAGGCATGCGGGGAAGGTCCCCGAGGGGCTGCCCGAAACGGCGCCGTTTCGCCTGGACGGGGCGCTTCCGGCGGCCGGGAGCCGGCGCCGTCGGCTCAGAACCGACCTCGACACGGGCGCCGTGCAGGGCTCGGTACGGGCCTCCTCCGACTCGGCGGCCGCCCGGCTGTCCCGGAACCTTGAGCGGCAGGTCGCCGCCTGCGCCGCCGACTGGCTGCGGGCGCTCCCGGCCGGGACGGCCGGCTCGTAGGACTACGGCGCCCTCCCGTCGAGGAGGGCGCCCACGCCTACGGCATGCACCCCGAACCCGGCGTGCACCTCGTCGGCATCGGGCGCGACGGTTCCTCCGTGGCGACCTGAGCGACGCCCCCGTCCCCGCCTTCGAGCGGACGACCACGACCGCCGTGAACCGCCTCGATCCACGACATCCGATGACATGAGCTGACATACCATGGTCCTGAGGCGATGGCCATGCGATCCGGAAACGAGCCCGTGACCGCCCGCAGTCCGCTGCGGCTGCGGTTCTGGCTGAGTCTGTGGGGGTTCGTCTGGGCCGCCGCCGGGACCGCCGCGTTCTCCCTGGTCGGCCGTCCCGGGTGGGCGGCCGCCTGCGGGGTGGTCGCCGTACTCGCACTCGTCGACCTGGCCGTGGTCCTCCACCACATCCACCAGGGCCCCCACTACCAGCCGGGCCCGGACGTGCCCCCGTACGAGCCGCCGCACCAGCGGTGACGCGGCCCGCCGCTCCTCGGACCCGCTACTCCTCGAAGCGGGCCGCCGCCAGGTAGTCGGGCCGGGGGTCCAGGGCGGCCGCCAGGCGGAAGTGCTTGCGCGCCTGCTCGGGACGGCCGGAGCGCTCATGGGTACGGGCCAGGGCGAAGTGCGCGAAGGCGTTGTCCGGCTCCCGCTCCAGCACCAGCTCGAACTCCAGCGCTGCCGGACGCAATTGGGCGGCCGCGAAGAACGCGCGGGCCCGCAGCAGCCGGGCCGCCGTGTTCTCCGGGTGCGCGGCGATGACGGAGTCGAGCAGCTTCACTGCGCCCCGCGGGTCGCGCGCGGCCAGCAGCTGCTCGGCGGCCCGGTAGTCGATGACGTGCGTCTCGGGCGACGCCCCGGACGGCGGAGGCGGCTGCGCCGGTATGGGCGGCGGCGTGGTGTCGGACACGGTCTGTTCCTTCCCTCTGCGGGTGCGTTCAACGCCCCGCGCCCCGCCTGCGCTTCCCCGCGTACGTCAGGCACCGGCAGGGCCCGCCGCCGCCTCCCGCTCCTTGAGCTCCGCCCACACCTTGCGCACCTGCGGCTCCAGCGCCTCCAGCGGCCCGTCGTTGTCGATCACGAGGGTGGCCACCGCCAGCCGCTGCTCCCGCGTGGCCTGCGCGGCCATCCGGGCCCGCGCCTCGTCCTCGGCCATCCCGCGCAGCGCGGTCAGCCGGGCCAGCTGCGTCTCGGGGGCCGCGTCCACCACGACCACCAGGTCGTACAGCGGCGCCAGGCCGTTCTCCGCGAGCAGCGGTACGTCGTGCACCACGATCGCGTCGGGCCCGGCAGCGGCCTCCAGTTCGGCCGACCGGGCCCCGACCAGCGGGTGCACGATCGCATTGAGGGTCTGCAGCTTCGCCGGGTCGGCGAAGACGATCGAGCCGAGCTTCGGCCGGTCCAGCGTCCCCTCGCCCGTCAGCACGGACTCCCCGAAAGCCGCCACGACGGCCGCGAGCCCCGGCGTACCCGGCTCCACGACCTCCCGCGCGATGCGGTCGGCGTCCACGACGACCGCCCCGTACCCCGCCAGCAGCCGCGAGACCTCGCTCTTGCCGGCACCGATTCCGCCTGTCAGGCCAACCTTCAACATGCCCAGCAGACTAGACCCCGCGCCCCGGCTCCCGTACGGCCCCCCGCTTCCCGACCCGGCCGCCAAGGGGGCCCCTCGGCCGCGTCAGCCCCTGTCAGCCCTCGCCCTCGCGCTCCGCGAGGAACCGCTCGAATTCGCGGCCGATCTCGTCCGCCGACGGGATCTCCTGCGGCTCCGCGATCATGTTGCCCCGCGTCTCGGCGCCGGCCGCCGCGTCGTACTGGTGCTCCAGTCCCTGGACCAGGGCCACCAGCTCCTCGTCGCCCTCGCGGATCTGCCGGTCGATCTCCGTCTGCGTACGGTGCGCCTCGGTGCGCAGCGCGTGCGCCACCGCCGGCAGGACCAGCCCGGTCGCCGCCGTGATCGCCTCCAGCGCCGTCAGCGCGGCGTCCGGGTACGCGGAGCGCGCCACGTAGTGCGGTACGTGCGCGGCGACGCCCAGCACGTCGTGCCCGGCCTGGCCGAGGCGGAACTCCACCAGGGACTCCGCGCTGCCCGGCACCTGCGCCTCGTCGAACGGGCTGCGGTGGCCCGGCATGAGGTCGGTCCGGTTGCCGTGCGGGGTGATCCCGACGGGCCGGGTGTGCGGGACGCCCATGGGGATGCCGTGGAAGTTGACCGAGAGCCGGACGCCGAGGCGCTCGACGATCTGCCGGACGGCCACGGCGAAGCGCTCCCACTCCACGTCCGGCTCGGGGCCGGAGAGCAGCAGGAACGGGGCGCCCGTGGCGTCCTGGACGAGGCGCACCTCAAGGCGCGGCTCCTCGAACTCGGTCCAGTGGTCGCGCTGGAACGTCAGCAGCGGGCGCCGGGCGCGGTAGTCGACCAGGCGGTCCGCGTCGAACCGGGCCACGACCTGGTGGGGCAGCGTGTCGAGCAGCCGCTCGACGATCTGCTCCCCGGCCTCACCCGCGTCGATGTACCCCTCGAAGTGGTAGAGCATGACCAGCCCGGCCGAGTCCTGGGCGAGCGCCAGATCCGCCACCGCCAGGCCCTTGGCATCCCATTCGTACAAACCCTGTGGATCAAGCACCGCCACCACTCCTCCTCGCCGCCTACGTTGCCCACAACGTGCAAGGCGGCTGCTCCATTCCCCAGTTGGCCCCTTTCACAGGAATGCGACAAGGCCCGCCCCCCTGAGGGGACGGGCCTTGTCGTTCGGCTCTGCTCGGCTTCTCAGCTCCGCTCGGCTTCTTGCCTACAGCTCACACCGGGGTGCGATGCGCTGCGATCAGCTCTGGCCGCCGGCCAGCTTCTCGCGGAGCGCGGCCAGGGCCTCGTCGGAGGCCAGGGCGCCCGAGGTCTCGTCCGACTCCGAGGAGTAGGAACCACCCGAGATGCCCGCACCGGCGTTGCCACCGGCGGCCGGGGCGGCAGCGCCCTCGGCAGCGGCGGCCTCGTCGGCCTCGCGGCTCTTGATGACCTGGGCCTGGTGCTGCTCGAAGCGGACCTGCGCCTCGGCGTACTGGCGCTCCCACGTCTCGCGCTGGGTCTCGTAGCCCTCGAGCCAGTCGTTGGTCTCGGGGTCGAAGCCCTCGGGGTAGATGTAGTTGCCCTGGTCGTCGTAGGACGCGGCCATGCCGTACAGGGTCGGGTCGAACTCGACCGACGCCGGGTCGGCACCGAAGGACTCGTTGGCCTGCTTCAGGGACAGCGAGATCCGGCGACGCTCAAGGTCGATGTCGATGACCTTGACGAAGATCTCGTCGTTGACCTGGACGACCTGCTCCGGGATCTCCACGTGGCGCTCGGCCAGCTCGGAGATGTGGACCAGACCCTCGATGCCCTCGTCCACGCGGACGAACGCACCGAACGGAACCAGCTTGGTGACCTTGCCCGGGACGACCTGACCGATCTGGTGCGTACGGGCGAACTGCTGCCACGGGTCCTCCTGCGTCGCCTTCAGCGACAGGGAGACACGCTCGCGGTCCATGTCCACGTCGAGGACCTCGACGGTGACTTCCTGGCCGACCTCGACAACCTCGGACGGGTGGTCGATGTGCTTCCAGGACAGCTCGGAGACGTGGACGAGACCGTCGACGCCACCCAGGTCCACGAAGGCACCGAAGTTGACGATCGAGGAAACGACGCCGGAGCGGACCTGACCCTTCTGCAGGGTGGTGAGGAACGTCTGGCGGACCTCGGACTGGGTCTGCTCCAGCCAGGCGCGGCGGGACAGGACCACGTTGTTGCGGTTCTTGTCCAGCTCGATGATCTTCGCCTCGAGCTCCTTGCCCACGTAGGGCTGGAGGTCGCGGACGCGGCGCATCTCGACGAGGGAGGCCGGCAGGAAGCCACGGAGGCCGATGTCGAGGATGAGACCACCCTTGACGACCTCGATGACGGTACCGGTGACGATGCCGTCTTCTTCCTTGATCTTCTCGATCGTGCCCCAGGCGCGCTCGTACTGGGCGCGCTTCTTGGACAGGATCAGGCGGCCTTCCTTGTCCTCCTTCTGGAGAACCAGGGCCTCGATCTCGTCGCCGACCTTGACGACCTCGTTCGGGTCGACGTCGTGCTTGATCGAGAGCTCACGGCTCGGGATCACGCCTTCGGTCTTGTAACCGATGTCGAGCAGGACCTCGTCCCGGTCGACCTTCACGATGACGCCGTCGACGATGTCGCCGTCGTTGAAGTACTTGATCGTCTCGTCGATCGCGGCGAGGAAGGCTTCCTCGTTACCGATGTCGTTGACCGCTACCTGCGGGGTGGTAGAGGTGGTCTCGGTGCTGCTCGTCATGTGGGAAAGGGCTCCGGTTACGGACAGAAAGTCGTAGGTACTGCTACGCCGGGAGCCCTTATCGGCACCTGCCGAAGAAGCCGGACAGCCAAGGAAGCCCATGCTCCGCCGTGAAGCGGTCAGGGCCTCGAAAACCGAGGGGTCATCAACAGATGCAAGCGCAGCCTGCTAGGTCTGAGGAGCACAGGCTCGCAGCGCAACTTGTAGCATACGGGGGCAGCCGGACAGGGTCAATGCGCGAAGGCGCACACCCCGGGCGGATCACCGCATAACCGGCACAATTCGTGGGCGGGCGGGCGCTGATGGCCCTTCCCTGCCTTGTTGCGACTCTTTCCGACTCTTTCCGCAGACTACGACGACGGGCCCCATGAACCAAGAGGACTACGCCCCCGAAGAAGCGTACGAAGCCGATGGCCGCGGCCCCGGGTCCGGCGAGGACGCCGGCGAGGACGCGGAGGCCACCCGGCGTGAGGCCGACGACACGGAGAGCAGCCGGGCCAGCCGGTCCTGGTGGGACCGCAACGCCGACGAGTACCAGAACGAGCACGGGGCCTTCCTCGGCGACGACCGCTTCGTGTGGGGCCCGGAGGGCCTCGACGAGGCGGACGCCGCGCTGCTCGGCCCCGCGGACTCCCTGAAAGACAAGGACGTCCTGGAGATCGGCGCCGGCGCCGCCCAGTGCTCGCGCTGGCTGGCCGCCCGGGGCGCCCGCCCCGTCGCCCTCGACCTCTCCCACCGCCAGCTGCAGCACGCCCTGCGCATCGGCGACGGCATCCCCCTCGTCGAGGCCGACGCCGGCCGGCTGCCCTTCCGCGACGGCTCCTTCGACCTGGCCTGCTCCGCGTACGGGGCCGTGCCCTTCGTCGCCGACCCCGTCAACGTCATGCGCGAGGTGCACCGCGTCCTGCGCCCCGGCGGCCGCTGGGTCTTCTCCGTCACCCACCCGATCCGCTGGGCCTTCCCCGACGAGCCCGGCCCGGAGGGGCTCTCCGTCGCCGCCTCCTACTTCGACCGGACCCCCTACGTCGAGCAGGACGAGCAGGGCCGCGCCGTCTACGTGGAGCACCACCGCACCCTCGGCGACCGCGTCCGGGACGTGGTGGCGGGCGGGTTCCGCCTGGTCGACCTCGTGGAGCCGGAGTGGCCCGCGTGGAACACCCAGGAGTGGGGCGGCTGGTCCCCGCTGCGCGGCAACCTGATCCCCGGCACCGCGATCTTCGTCTGCGAGCGCGGCTGAGGTGATCCGGACCGCCGACCTCGACGCCCTCCCCGTACGGGAGGCCCTGCCCGCGCTGGTCTCCGCGCTGGACTCACACGGCACGGCGGTGCTCTGCGCGCCGCCCGGCACCGGCAAGACCACGCTGGTGCCGCTGGTACTGGCGGGGCTGGTGGGGGGTGGACCGCGCCGCAAGGTGATCGTCGCCGAGCCCCGGCGGATCGCCGCCCGGGCGGCGGCGCGGCGGATGGCCTGGCTGCTGGGCGAGCAGGTCGGCGGCCCGGTGGGCTTCACGGTGCGCGGCGAGCGGGTGGCCGGGCCGGGCACGGTGGTCGAGGTCGTGACCACCGGCGTACTCCTCCAGCGGCTCCAGCGCGACCAGGAGCTCGAAGGGGTCGACGTGGTGGTCCTGGACGAGTGCCACGAGCGGCACCTCGACGCCGACACGGTCGCCGCGTTCCTGCTGGACGTACGGGAAACCCTGCGCCCCGAGCTGCGGCTGGTGGCGGCCTCCGCGACGACCGATGCCGCGGGCTGGGCCCAGGTCCTCGGCCACGGCCGTGCGGGCGGAGCGCCGGTGGTGGAGGCCGCGGGGGTCTCGTACCCGGTGGAGACGGTCTGGGCCCCGCCGGCCCGGCCGGTGCGGCCCCCGCACGGCATGCGGGTGGATCCGGCGCAGCTGGCCCACGTGGCCTCGGTGGTGCGGCGGGCGCTGGCGGAGCGTTCCGGTGACGTGCTGTGCTTCCTGCCCGGCGTCGGGGAGATCGCCCGGGTCGCGGGGCAGCTGGGCGGGGTGGAGGCGGAGGTGCTCCAGCTCCACGGGCGCGCCCCGGCGGCGGTGCAGGACGCGGCGCTGTCCGCCCGGCCGCACCGCCGGGTGATCCTGTCCACCTCGGTGGCGGAGTCGAGCCTGACCGTGCCGGGGGTACGGGTGGTGGTCGACTCCGGGCTGGCCCGCGAACCCCGGGTGGACCACGCACGGGGGCTGGGCGCGCTGGCGACCGTACGGGCGTCCCGCGCGGCCGGGCGCCAGCGGGCGGGCCGGGCGGGGCGCGAGGCGCCGGGCACGGTGTACCGCTGCTGGTCGGAGGCGGAGGACGGCCGCCTCCCGGCGTTCCCCTCCCCCGAGATCCGGATCGCGGACCTGGCACAGTTCGCACTCCAGGCGGCGTGCTGGGGCGATCCGGACGCGGCCGGGCTGGCGCTGCTGGACCCGCCGCCGGCCGGGGCGATGGCCGCGGCGCGGGAGGTGCTGATCGCGGTGGGCGCGGTGGACCCGGCGGGCGCGGTCACCCCGCGCGGTCAGCGGATGGCCCGGCTGGGGCTGCACCCGCGCATGGCCCGCGCCCTGCTGGACGGCTCCGACCGGCTGGGACCCCGCCGGGCTGCGGAGATCGTCGCCCTGCTGAGCGAGGAGCCGCCGCGGGAGTACGGGGACGACCTCGCCGCCGCCTGGCGCCGGGCCCGCGCGGGCGGCGACGCGTACGCCGCGCGGTGGCGGGCGGAGGCGAAGCGGCTGGAACGCGCGGCCGCCGCGGGGAACCGCGGGGCGCGGGCGGAAGCGCTCACCGACGACGCCGCCGCCGGGCTGGTCGCGGCTCTGGCGTTCCCGGAGCGCGTCGCCAAGGCCAAGGGCGAGGGGGCGTTCCTCATGGCCTCCGGGACGGCGGCCGAACTCGGGGAGGCGTCGGGGCTGCGCAGTGCGCCGTGGGTGGCCGTCGCCATCGCCGACCGGGGGCCGCATTCCGCCTCCGCCCGGGTCCGGCTGGCCGCCGCCGTCGACGAGGACACCGCCCGCGCCGCGGCCCGGCACCTGCTCGCCTCCGGCGAGGAGGTGCGCTGGGAGGACGGCGACCTCGTCGCCCGCGCAGCCGAGCGGCTCGGGGCGATCGCGCTGGCCGTCCGCCCGCTCAAGAACCCCGATCCGGCCCTCGTCCGGGCCGCCCTCCTCGACGGCCTGCGCGGCGACGGGCTCGGCCTGCTGCGCTGGAGTGCCGACGCCCGGGCGCTCCGGGACCGGCTCGGCTTCCTGCACCGCACGCTCGGCGGCGGCTGGCCCGACGTACAGGACGAAGCCCTGCTGGAGCGCGCCGACGACTGGCTGGAGCCCGAGCTGTCCCGGGCCCGCCGCCGCGCCGATCTCGGGCGGATCGACGCCGGGCAGGCGCTGAACCGGCTGCTTCCCTGGGCCACCGGTGAGGCCGCCCGCCTCGACGAGCTGGCCCCGGAGCGGATCGAGGTGCCCAGCGGCTCCCGGATCCGGGTGGACTACTCCGCCGAGCACGGACACGGGCAGCCGGTCCTCGCCGTGAAGCTGCAGGAGCTGTTCGGGCTGGCCGAGACCCCGAAGGTGGCCGGGGTGCCCGTACTCGTGCACCTGCTGTCCCCGGCCGGCCGCCCCGCCGCCGTCACCGCCGACCTGGCCTCCTTCTGGCAGGGCGGCTACCGCGCCGTGCGCGCCGAGCTCCGCGGCCGCTACCCCAGGCACCCCTGGCCGGAGGATCCGGCGACCGCCGCGCCCACCCGGCACACGAACGCCCGGCTCAGGCGACAGCAGTGAGCCTCGTGGTGAGCTCCTCCCCGTCCTCCGCCCCGCCGCGCCGGCCGCGGGCCTCCAGCCACAGCGCCAGCCCGAGCAGGACGAGGGCGCCGGCCGCCAGGCCGATGGGCGCGTACGTGTGCAGGGCGAGGACCTTCGTGCGGTTCGACGTGACCAGGTCGACGGTGTACGCGGCGTAGTCCTCGCGCATCTTCACGTGCCCGGCGAAGACGGTGAGCCTGCCGTCGGGGGCGCCGGCCGCGATGCCGCCGCGCATCTCCTGCTCGATGACCTGCTCGGCGTTGACGGGCGCCCCGGTCACGGGGTCGACCCAGAACATCGCCTTGGCCCGGTACCAGAGGCTGGTGCCGGTGCTCTGCTCGAAGGTCTTCGGGTCGATGCCCTCGATCGGCATCTTCTTCGGCAGGGCGACCTTGGTCCACGGAAGGGTCTGCTCGTAGTAGTACACGTCCATCCCTCGGTACGTGCGCGGGCCGACGTAGTGGATGGGTGAGGCGGTGCGGGTCTGCGCGTCGAAGTAGAGGTAGTCGCGCGGCTCGGTGAAGAACGGCCACTTGAACTCGATGCCCTCGCGTCTGACGGGGTCGCCGTCGACCATCTCACCGGTGGCGTGCACCGGGTCCTGGCTGTGGGCGTCGAAGATGTAGCGCTCGGGGATCTGGGAGACCATCTTCCCGTCCGGACCCATGATGTACGTCAGGGTGTCCCAGACGACGACGTCCTTGCCTGCGCTCGCCTCGATCTCCTTCGACGCCTCGACGTTGCCCTTCAGGGTCTGGACGATGGTGACCTTGTCCACCTTCTTGGGCTGCATGCCGGCGGTGTAGTCGAGGAGGGTCGCGTCCTTCGCCTCCAGGACCACCTCCTGGTACTGGCTCGGCGGGATCTTGGCGAGCCGGGGGTACGCGTACCAGCGCAGCAGCGGTGCGAGGGCGGCGAGGAACACGGCGAAGGCGAGCAGGACGAGGCTGGCGGTGCGTCTCAAGGCCGGCCTCCTCTACTGTCCGGGCGCGCTGGGCGCGGTGGTGAGCAGGGGCTTGGGCGAGGTCTTGCCTTCGGGCGCCCCGAACGCCGTGACGGCGAACACGAGGGCCAGCGCGGCGGCAAGCCCGATGGCGGCGGCGAGGAGTGCGCGCATGCCGGGGCCTCCGGAATCTGATGGAACGTCAGGGCGGAGCCGCACCGTAGCAACGCGGGGCGGAGATGAGAACCGTCCGGACCCCGGACGACGGGGCGGTATCGGTCCGAATTGCCCATGGTCAGGCATGTCGTGACGCACCGTGACTCCTCCCGCCGTCCCGCGGGTCAAGCCCCTCCTGGCATCGCGGCGGGGTTCCCCGGAGTCGAGGAGCACGCGGATGAGTACCGAGAAGGCGACGGGGCGCGGCCGGATCGTCACCTGGTCACGGGAGGGATCGCGCCCTGCTAGGGAGCCTTGGTCCCGGTGGGCGACGGGGACGCGGACGGGGACGCCTTGCGCGTGGCCGTGGGGCTCGGGGTGGATGACGGAGTCGGCCCGCCGGCCGTCGGCTTGGGCTTCGGGCTCGGCGTAGGCACCGGAGTCGGCGTCGGGCTCGGCGTAGGCGTAGGCGTCGGCTTCGGATCCGGCGTCGGCGTAGGCGTCGGCGTCGGATCCGGCGTCGGCGTAGGCGTGGGCGTCGGATCCGGCGTGGGCGTCGGCGTCGGCTTCGGATCCGGCGTCGGGGTCGGCGTCGGCTTCGGATCCGGCGTCGGGGTGGGGGTCGGCTTCGGCGTCGGCACCGGGGTCGGCTTCGGGGTGGGGCTCGGGGTCGGCTTCGGCGTGGGGGCCGGCGTCGGCTTCGGCGGCGCCGGGGGTTGGTCCGCGCCCCCGTCGGGGACCTCGTGCGCGCCCCGGAGGTAGTACGTGAACCAGGACTTCACGGTGCGGAGGTACTCCGCGGACTGGTTGTACGAGAGCACCGCGCGGTCCAGATCGGCGGGTACGCGCAGGTCGCGGGTGCCCGCGCAGAGGTAGCGGCCGGCCGCGAGGGCGGCGTCGTACACGTTGTTCGGGTTGCGGCGGCCGTCGCCGTCCGCGTCCTGGCCCCAGACCGCCCAGGTGGACGGGATGAACTGCATGGGGCCGACCGCCCGGTCGTACGCGGCGTCCCCGTCGTACGCCCCGCCGTCCGTGTCCCGGATGTTCGCGAAGCCGTTGCCGTCGAGCACGGGGCCCAGGATCGGCCGCAGCGTGGTGCCGGCGGTGTCCAGCCGGCCGCCGCGGGCCTGCCCGGACTCGACCTTGCCGATCGCCGCGAGGAGTTGCCAGCGCAGTCCGCAGCCGGGGTCGGTCCGCCCCACCTTCTGCTCGGCCAGCCGGTACGCCGCCAGGACCGTCGCCGGGATTCCCTGCGCACCCTCCCCGCCGCCCATGGCCACCGGTTCGTTGTGCGGCGCCACCGCCTCGGTGGCCGGCTGGGACGGCTGCGCGGCCGGGTCCTCCTGCGGCAGCTCGGCCGCCAGGGGCGGGAGTTCGGTGAGGTAGTCGGAGTCCCCGCCGGACTCGGACGGCCGGGACGGCTGCACGGGCGGGACGTTCTCGGTGCCCGCCGCGGATATCCGCTCCCCCGGCGGGGCTTGGGATGCCGTGAGCGCTGCGGCGACGAGCGCGCAGACCAGGACCGCGGTCCCTCCCCTGCGCAGCCTGCTTCCGATCCGAGCCGACATGAGCCGGGCCCCTCCCCCTCGACGTCGGCGTGACCTTACGTCAACTCCCTTCATCCTGCATCGATCGGAGCCCGGAATTCACCACTTCCCCACCTGTCGAGCGGCTCGCCCATACTGACCCGGACCGTTCGGGGCGCATTGGCCCGAAGTAAGGAAGTGGTGTCATGCCGTTCACCCTCAGCCACGCGGCCGCCGTCCTGCCGGCCGTCCGCCGGGCGGGCCGCGCCCGCGGACCGCTGGCCGCGTCGGCGCTCGTCCTCGGGTCGTTCGCGCCCGACACGTTCTACTTCGCGGACGCCGTCGTCTCCGGCCTCTGGCCGTACGGTGCGTTCGCGCACTCGCTGCCCGGGGTGTTCACCCTGGACGCCGTGCTGACCGCCGCGCTCGCGGCCTGCTGGCTGCTGCTGCGCGAACCGCTGATCGCGCTCCTGCCGCGCCGCCGCCAGGGCCGGGTACACGCCTTCGTGCGCGGCGAGGACTGGCGGGGCGGCGGCCGCGGGCGGCCTTCGCTCGCGCTCTGGTTCTACCTCTCGGCGGTCGCCGGCTCGCTCACGCACGTGGCCTGGGACAGCTTCACGCACCCGCACCGGTGGGGGACGGACGCGCTGCCCGTGCTCGGCGAGCCGTTCGCGGGCGGGCTCCCCCTCTATACGTACGTGCAGTACGGAACCTCGGCGCTCGCTGCCTGCGCCCTGCTCTGGTTCACGGTGACCGGCGTACGCCGCCTGCCCGACCGCCCCGCCCCCGCGGCCGTACCGGTGCTCGGCCGGGCGGAGCTGCTGGGCGCGGTCGCGCTGGTCGCGCTGTGCGTGGCCGTCGGGGTGACCGTGCGCGTGCTGCGCTTCTTCACGTTCTTCGACCGGATCCGCACCCCGCTCGACATCATCCCGACCGTCTGCTTCGGCGCGGGCGGCGGCCTCGCCGTGGGCCTGCTGCTGTACGGGGTCCTCGTACGGCTCCTCGCGCGCCGGCGCGAGGAGCCGTCCCGTACGGACGAGGACGCGCGAACGCCCGTCCCCACCGCATAGCGGGAACGGGCGTCCGGCGATCCTGCCTCAGTGCGCCGCCGACTCCCAGTCGGCGCCCACGCCCACCGACACGTCCAGCGGGGCCCGGAGTTCGACGGCGGCGGCCATCTCGCGGCGCACCAGCTCCTCGACCTTCTTGCGCTCGCCCGGGGCGATCTCCAGCACGATTTCGTCGTGGACCTGGAGCAGCATCCGCGACTTCAGCCCGGCCTCGGTGATC
The DNA here is from genome assembly GCF_044455885.1 of Streptomyces sp. NPDC051109. NCBI lineage: Bacteria > Bacillati > Actinomycetota > Actinomycetes > Kitasatosporales > Streptomycetaceae > Streptomyces > Streptomyces sp. NPDC051109. Next base: position 111,183 of record NZ_JBITFF010000022.1, on the reverse strand, counting down.
GCCTTGTCCACGCGCAGCATCGCGACCTTGACGATGTCGGCCGCGGTGCCCTGGATCGGGGCGTTCAGCGCCATGCGCTCGGCGGACTCGCGGCGCATGCGGTTGTCGCTGTTGAGGTCGGGCAGGTAGCGGCGGCGGCCGAAGACCGTCGCCGTGTACCCGGTGGCCCGGGCCTCCTCGACCACGCGGTGCAGGTAGTCGCGGACCCCGCCGAACCGCTCGAAGTACGTCTCCATCAGGCCGCGCGCCTCGGCGGGCTCGATGTTCAGCTGCTGGGAGAGGCCGAAGGCGGACAGCCCGTACGCCAGGCCGTAGGACATGGCCTTGATCTTGCGGCGCATCTCGGCGTCGACCTGGTCGCGCTCGACGGAGAAGACCTGGGAGGCGACGGTGGTGTGCAGGTCCTCGCCGGAGGTGAACGCCTCCAGCAGGCCCTCGTCCTCGGAGAGGTGCGCCATGACGCGCAGCTCGATCTGGCTGTAGTCGGCGGTCATGAGGGATTCGAAGCCCTCGCCGACGACGAAGCCGCGGCGGATGGCCCGGCCCTCGTCGGTGCGCACCGGCACGTTCTGCAGGTTGGGGTCGGTGGAGGACAGGCGTCCGGTCGCGGCGACGGTCTGGCTGAAGCTGGTGTGCACCCTGCCGTCGGCGGCGATCGTCTTGACGAGGCCCTCGACGGTGACGCGCAGCTTGGCCTGCTCCCGGTGCCGCAGCATGATCACCGGCAGTTCGTGGTCGGTCTGCGTGGCCAGCCAGGCCAACGCGTCCGCGTCCGTGGTGTAGCCGGTCTTGGTCTTCTTCGTCTTCGGCAGGTCCAGCTCGCCGAAGAAGACCTCCTGGAGCTGCTTGGGCGAACCGAGGTTGAACTCGTGCCCGACCGCCGCGTGCGCCTCCTTCACCGCCTGCTGCACGGCTCCGGCGAACTGCTGCTCCATGGCCTCCAGGTGGTCGCGGTCGGCGGCGATGCCCGCCCGCTCCATCCGGGCCAGCAGCTCCGAGGTGGGCAGCTCCATGTCGTGGAGCAGTTCCGTGGCGCCGACCTCCTCCAGCTTGCCGGTGAAGGCCTCACCGAGGTCCAGGACGGCGCGAGCCTGCGCCATCAGCGCCTCCGCCTCGGCGGTCTCGTCGGCGCCGAAGGCGAGCTGGCCGTCGGCCGCGGCGGGCTGGAGCTCGCGGTGCAGGTATTCGTTGGACAGCACGTCCAGCGCGAAGGAGCGGCGGCCCGGCTTGACCAGGTACGCGGCGAGCGCGGTGTCCATGGTGACACCGGCCAGGCTCCAGCCGTGCTCGGGGAAGACCCGCATCAGGCCCTTGGCGTTGTGCACCACCTTGGGCTTAGCGGCATCGGCGGCCCAGGCCGCGAACGCCTGCTCGTCGGCCTCGTCCAGCGCGGACGGCTCGAACCAGGCGGCGGCCCCGCCGGCCGCGGCCAGCGCGATCTCGCTGACATTGCCCTGGCCCAGCGCCCAGCTGTCCACGGTCGAGATGCCGAGCGGCTCGCCCGCCCGGGCCGCCAGCCACGGCGCCAGCTCGCCCGCGCCCAGCACGCTCGCGTCCAGTTCCACACCGGCGGCCGGAGCCGGGGCGGGCTCCTCGGCTGCGCCCGGGTCCACCGCCAGCAGCCGCTCGCGCAGCGAGGCGTTGCGGATCTCCAGCACGTCCAGCACGCCCGTGACGGCGGAGCGGTCGTACGGCAGGCGGGCCAGGTCGGCCGCGGCCCTGGGCAGCTCGACGTCCTTGACCATCTCGGTCAGGACCCGGTTGAGCTTCACGGACTCCAGGTGGTCCCGGAAGTTCTGCCCGGCCTTGCCCTTGACCTCCTCGGCGCGCTCGACCAGCTCCGCGAACGACCCGAACTGGGTGATCCACTTCGCGGCGGTCTTCTCGCCGACGCCCGGGATGCCGGGCAGGTTGTCCGACGGGTCACCGCGCAGCGCCGCGAAGTCCGGGTACTGCTGCGGGGTGAGGCCGTACTTCTCCTCGACCTTCTCCGGGGTGAACCGGGTCAGCTCGGAGACGCCCTTGGTCGGGTACAGCACGGTGGTGTGCTCGGAGACGAGCTGGAAGGAGTCCCGGTCGCCCGTGACGATCAGCACCTCGAAGCCGAGGGCCTCGGCCTGCGTCGCCAGCGTGGCGATCACATCGTCGGCCTCGAAGCCGTCGACGGCGAACCGCGGCACGTTCATCGCGTCCAGGAGCTCGCCGATCAGCTCGACCTGCCCCTTGAACTCGTCGGGGGTCTTGGAGCGGTTCGCCTTGTATTCGGGGAACTCCGTCGAGCGCCACGTCTTGCGCGAGACGTCGAACGCCACCGCGAAGTGCGTGGGCGCCTCGTCGCGCAGCGTGTTCGCCAGCATCGACGCGAAGCCGTAGATGGCGTTCGTCGGCTGCCCGGTCGCCGTCGTGAAGTTCTCCGCGGGCAGCGCGAAGAACGCCCGGTACGCCAGGGAGTGCCCGTCCATGAGCATCAGGCGGGGGCGGTCCGCTGCGGTCGTCTGGTCGGTCTTCTTCGATGCGTTCTCTGCCACGCCCCCGATCCTAGGCGGCCCCGCTGACAATTCCGGCGTCGGAGATGTCCGCAGGGCGTGACAGGATCGGACGTCCACGCGAATACCCACAGCGGCCGACGCCGCGATGCCCGACTGCTCAAAGGGGAGCGACATGGCCGCCAAGCCGCCCGCAGGTGATCCCGAACAGCACGCGCCGCAGGTGGCGCCCCCCAAGCGTGCCGCGGCCGGCCTGCCCGCGATCGGGCACACCCTGCGGATCGCGCAGCAGCAGATGGGCGTCGCCCGTACCGCACGCACCCTGCTCAAGGTCAACCAGAAGGACGGCTTCGACTGCCCGGGCTGCGCCTGGCCCGAGGGAGACAAGCGGCACACCGCCGAGTTCTGCGAGAACGGTGCCAAGGCCGTCGCCGAGGAGGCCACGCTGCGCCGGGTCACCCCGGACTTCTTCGCCGAGCACTCCCTGGCCGACCTCGCCGACCGCTCCGGGTACTGGCTGGGCCAGCAGGGCCGCATCACCGAGCCGATGTACCTGCCCGAAGGCGCCGACCGGTACCAGGCCGTCCCCTGGGAGCGGGCCTTCGAGATCATCGCCGAGGAGCTGCACGCCCTCGGCTCCCCCGACGAGGCCCTCTTCTACACCTCGGGCCGCACCAGCAACGAGGCCGCGTTCCTCTTCCAGCTCTTCGCCCGCGAGTTCGGCACCAACAACCTGCCCGACTGCTCCAACATGTGCCACGAGTCCTCGGGCTCCGCGCTGAACGAGACCATCGGCATCGGCAAGGGCAGCGTCTCCCTCGAAGACCTCCACCAGGCCGACCTGATCATCGTCGCCGGGCAGAACCCGGGCACCAACCACCCGCGCATGCTCTCCGCCCTGGAGAAGGCCAAGTCCGCCGGCGCGAAGATCATCTCGGTGAACCCGCTGCCCGAGGCCGGCCTGGAGCGGTTCAAGAACCCCCAGACCCCGATCGGCATGCTCAGGGGCACCGCCCTCAACGACCTCTTCCTCCAGATCCGCATCGGCGGCGACCAGGCCCTCTTCCGGCTCCTCAACAAGCTCGTCATAGAGACCGACGGCGCCACCGACGAGGTCTTCATCCGCGAGCACACCCACGGCTACGAGGAGCTCGCGGCCGCCGCCCGGGAAGCCGACTGGGCCGAGACCCTCACCGCCACCGGCCTCACCCGACCCGAGATCGAGCGGGCCCTGGCCATGGTCCTGGCCTCGAAGCGCACCATCGTCTGCTGGGCCATGGGCCTCACCCAGCACAAGCACGCCGTCGCCACCATCCGCGAGGTCGTCAACCTGCTCCTGCTGCGCGGCAACATCGGCCGCCCCGGCGCCGGCGTCTGCCCCGTCCGCGGCCACTCCAACGTCCAGGGCGACCGCACCATGGGGATCTTCGAACGCCCCGCGCCGGCCTTCCTCGACGCCCTCGACGCGGAATTCGGCATCACCTCGCCGCGCGGCCACGGCTACGACGTCGTCCGCTCCATCGAGGCCCTGCGCGACGGCAAGGCCAAGGTCCTCTTCGCCATGGGCGGCAACTTCGTCGGCGCCACCCCCGACACCGCCGTCACCGAGGCCGCGATCCGCCGCGCCTCCCTGACCGTCCACGTCTCCACGAAGCTCAACCGCTCCCACGCGGTGACCGGCCGGCGCGCCCTGATCCTGCCCACCCTCGGACGCACCGACAAGGACGTCCAGGCCTGCGGCAAGCAGTTCGTCACCGTCGAGGACTCGATGGGCATGGTCCACGCCTCCCGCGGCAACCTCCCCCCGGCCTCCCCGCACCTGCTCTCCGAGCCCGCCATCGTCGCCCGCATGGCCCGCGCCGTCCTCGGCGCCGCCTCCGCCACCCCGTGGGAGGAGTTCGAGCGGGACTACGGCACGATCCGCGAGCGGATCTCCCGGGTGATCCCCGGCTTCGAGGACTTCAACGCCCGCGCGGCCCGCCCCGAGGGCTTCCGCCTGCCGCACGCCCCGCGCGACGAACGCCGCTTCCCCACCAAGACCGGCAAGGCGAACTTCACCGCCGCGCCCGTCGAGTACCCGAAGATCCCCGAGGGCCGGCTGCTCCTGCAGACCCTGCGCAGCCACGACCAGTACAACACCACCATCTACGGCCTTGACGACCGCTACCGCGGGATCACCGGCGGCCGCCGCGTCGTCATGGTGCACCCCGAGGACGCGGCGGAGCTGGGGCTCGCGGACGGCTCGTACGCGGACCTGGTCAGCGAGTGGAGGGACGGAGTCGAGCGGCGCGCGCCCGGTTTCCGCGTCGTGCACTACCCGACCGCCCGCGGCTGCGCGGCCGCGTACTACCCCGAGACGAACGTGCTGGTCCCGCTCGACTCCACCGCGGACACCAGCAACACCCCCGCGAGCAAGTCCGTCGTCGTGCGCTTCGAACCGGCCTGATAGAACGACCTCAGGACAAGACGGTTAACGAGCGTTGACACACGAACGGAGCCTTCCCATGGGCGAGCAGCACGCTGTGAAGTTCCCGCAGGAGGTACTCGACGAGTACGCGGCCCTGGGCATCGACCTGCCCGCGCTGTTCTCGGCGGGCGACCTCGGCGAGCGGATGGACGTCCGCATCCTCGAAGCCTCGGCCGAGCGGGTCGTCGGCACCATGCCGGTCAAGGGCAACACCCAGCCCTACGGGCTGCTGCACGGCGGGGCCTCCGCCGTCCTGGCCGAGACCCTCGGCTCGGTCGGCGCCATGATGCACGGCGGCATCACCAAGGTCGCCGTCGGCGTGGACCTGAACTGCACCCACCACCGGGGCGTCCGCTCCGGCCTGGTCACCGGCGTCGCCAGCCCCGTACACCGCGGCCGCTCCACCGCCACGTACGAGATCGTCATCAGCGACGAGCAGGACCGCCGGGTGTGCACCGCCCGCCTGACCTGCCTGCTGCGCGACGCGGACCCCGCCGCCGGCGCCTGACCGCCCCCGACGAGCCCCCGCAGGCCCGGATCCCGCCCCCGCCCGGGGGCCGGGTCCGGGCCTGCGGCGTGTACGGAGCCGGTCTGCGGCGCGTACGGAGCCGGTCCGGGGGCGCGTACGGGCCGGCCCCCGCCCGTACAGGCCCGGCAACCGCCCGGAATACGCCAGTCCGCGCCCGGCCCCGCGACGACTGTTGTGTCACCGAAGGTGACGGCCTACCTTCCCTTCATGGGGACCCAGCCACGCACCGCGGCCCGTTGCGGTGCCGCCGCACTCCTGGCGGCACTCGCCCTGCCCGGATGCTCCACATCCGCCCCACCCGCCCCGCGGACCACGCCAACGCCCGTTTCCAGCCCCTCCTCACCCGCCCAGATCTGCACAAGTCTGGTGTCCTACTGGGCGAAGGAGACCCTCAAGGGCGGCAAGTGGGCCGGGCTCGACTGGGAGCAGAAGGGCCTGTCCAACGACCAGTACACGATCCACGAGGAAGCCGTCGCCGCAGGCCGCGCCGAGGAGCGAACTGCCGGTCTGGACAAGGCACTTGAGCTCGTGGACCGGTTCGTGGCGCAGCGCTGCGGCGAACAGAACGGGGCAACTTGGAGCTCCGAGAACTGGCGGCCCCCGAGTCCGCCCGGGTGACCGGATTCCCGCGCACGCTGTCCGACTTCCGGTCGCACCGGGGCGCGGGCCCGATCCGCAGGTCGGAGGCCCTGTGCGCCCCGGATCAAGATCGATCCGGCCGAAGTGGATCAAGAGGAAAAATTACCCTCAGTAATGCCGACGCCCTACAGAATCCCGTTATTCCCCTGCGGAATGCCACCCCTCGGATTCTTTCGGACACAGCCAGCGACAATCGGACCCTTTTGATCTATGACAGGAGCATGAACCCCTCAAGCCCCTTAGGGGAACGGGGAATTCTCACCATGCGGACATTCCCCGAAGTGGCTAAACGTCCGAGTTGTCCGAACTCCCGCCACACATTCTTGGCCTCGGCATAACAAGACAGTCACATCATCCTTTCCCTGCTCCCCGCGCTCGCCACCTCGGCCTAGAGTCACGGCCAGTCACCGCGCCGCAGGGCGCACCCCAGCACGGCCGTGGACATCCCAGTGCGGCCCGGCGACCCAACGGCACCTCATATGAGGGGGCCGCGCCAGGGAAAGGAAGAATCGTGCGACACCGTTCTTTGCTCGTCCTCACCACCGTGATCACCACGGGAGCACTGACCCTCACCGCCTGCGGATCGCGCGATGAGGCCAAGACCGGCGGGGACAAGGCCGACGGCGCCAAGACCGTCGTCGTCATCGGCGTTGACGCCCCCCTCACCGGCTCGCTCTCCGCGCTCGGCCAGGGCATCAAGAACTCGGTCGACCTCGCGGCCAAGACGGCCAACAAGAACAACGAGGTCCCCGGCATCGAGTTCAAGGTCGAAGCCCTCGACGACCAGGCGGTCCCCGCCTCCGGCCAGGCCAACGCCACCAAGCTCGTCGGCAACAAGGACGTCGTCGGCGTCGTCGGCCCGCTGAACTCCGGCGTCGCGCAGCAGATGCAGGGCGTCTTCGCCACCGCCAACCTGGCGCAGGTCTCGCCCGCCAACACCAACCCCGCGCTCAGCCAGGGCGACAACTGGGGCAAGGGCGAGTTCAAGCGCCCCTTCAAGACCTACTTCCGCACCGCCGCCACCGACGTGGTCCAGGGCAAGTTCGCCGCCCAGTACCTCTTCAAGGACGCCGGCAAGAAGAAGGTCTTCGTCGTCGACGACAAGCAGACCTACGGCGCCGGTCTCGCCGCGATCTTCTCCGACGAGTTCAAGAAGCTCGGCGGCGAGGTCGTCGGCACCGACCACGTCACCGTGAAGGAGACCGACTTCTCCTCCACCGCCGACAAGGTCAAGTCCTCCGGCGCCGACTCCGTCTACTTCGGCGGCCAGTACCCCGAGGGCGGCCTCCTCGCCGACCAGGTCAAGAAGACCGGCGCCAACATCCCGCTCATGGGCGGCGACGGCATCCAGGACCCCGCCTTCATCACCGCCTCCGGCGAGGCCAACGAGGGCGACCTCTCCACCTCCATCGGCTACCCGGTCGAGAAGCTGCCCACCGCCAAGACCTTCATCGCCGACTACCAGGCCGGCGGCTACAAGGACCCCTACGCGGCTTACGGCGGCTACTCCTACGACGCCGGCTGGTCCGTCGTCCAGGCCGTCAAGGCCGTCGTCGCCGCCAACGGCGGCAAGCTCCCCACCGACGCCCGCGCCAAGGTCGTCGAGGCTCTCGGCAAGGTGTCCTTCGAGGGTGTGACCGGCAAGGTCGCCTTCGACCAGTACGGCGACACCACCAACAAGCAGCTCACGGTCTACAAGGTCGAGGGCGGCAAGTGGGTCGACGTCAAGAGCGACACGTTCAACCAGTGATCCCGTAGGACCCCCGCATCACCAGCCGCACCTGAACCACACCCACCGCGCGAGGGCGCAACAGCGCCCTCGCGCGGAGTCTTATCCGACACGCTCATCGGAGGCCCTGCGGTGCACGAACTGCCGCAACAGCTGGCCAACGGCCTTGCCCTCGGTGCCCTTTATGGCCTCATAGCCATCGGGTACACCATGGTCTACGGCATCGTCCAGCTCATCAACTTCGCCCACGGCGAGATCTTCATGATCGGCGGCTTCGGCGCGCTCACCGCCTACGCCGCACTCCCGACCGGCACCTCCCTGCTGATCGCGATCCCCGTCATGATCGTCGGAGGCGCACTCGCCTCCGTCGCCGTAGCCACCGCAGCCGAACGCTTCGCGTACCGTCCCCTGCGCAGCGCTCCCCGGCTCGCCCCCCTCATCACCGCAATCGGCCTCTCGATCGCGCTCCAGCAGCTCGTATGGCAGTTCTACCCGGATGCCAAGAAGGCCGTCAGCTTCCCCGAGTTCAAGGGTGAAGCCTTCAAGATCACCGACAGCCTGGCCATCCAGCGCGCGGACCTCTTCGTCCTCATCCTCGCCCCGCTCTGCATGCTCGCCCTCGGCATCTTCGTCCAGAAGAGCCGCAGCGGCCGCGCCATGCAGGCCACCGCGCAGGACCCGGACACCGCGAAGCTGATGGGCATCAACACCGACCGCATCATCGTCATGGCCTTCGCCATCGGTGCCGCGTTCGCCGCCGTCGCCGCCGTCGCCTACGGCCTCGACAAGGGCCAGATCAACTTCGAGATGGGCTTCATCCTCGGCCTCAAGGCGTTCACCGCGGCCGTCCTCGGCGGCATCGGCAACATCTACGGAGCCATGGTCGGCGGCGTCGTCCTCGGCCTCGCCGAGGCCCTGTCGATCGCCTACATCGAAGACATCCCCGGCATGTCGCAGCTCGGCGGTGGAGCCTGGTCCAACGTCTGGGCGTTCGTACTCCTCATCGTCGTCCTCCTCGTGCGGCCACAAGGCCTGCTCGGCGAGCGCGTCGCGGATCGGGCGTGAGAACCATGACCAACGAAGCAACCCTCCCGATCGAGGCCGAGACCGCATCCACCGGTGCCGTCTCCCGGACCGCCCTGCTCTACACGGTCATCGGCGGAAGCCTGCTGACCGTCGTCAGCGCCTTCCTCGCCTGGACCTGGACCGCCGAGTTCCCCGGTGACCTCACCTACTACGGCAGCCCGGCCCCCATCCAGTTCCTGAGCCTCGTCGGCGCCCTCCTCACCGCCGCCTTCGCGCTCTCCGCGCTCGGCGTCAAGGGCCTGCGCTGGCTCACCCCCACCGGCGCCCGCAAGCCCGTGTGGATCCTCTCGCTCGGCACCCTCGCCGGCACCTGGTTCACCGTCATCGCCATCGCCTGGGTCCTCGGCGGATTCGTCCACCTGGAGCCCGGCGCGTACGTCGCCCTCGTCGGCTCGCTCGTCCCGGTCCTCGCCGCGTACAAGATCCCCGACGACAGCCACAAGGCGGCCGCCGCCAAGAAGCTGCCCTCCTGGGCCGAGATCCTCGTCATCACCGTCGCCTTCGCCGTCGGCCTCTACGTGGTCACCTTCGGCATCGACACCGACGACAAGGAGCCCCAGCTCTTCGTCACGTACCTGATCATCGTCGGCTTCGCGGCCTTCGCCCTGCTCAAGTCCGGCCTCCTCGACCGGTTCAGCACCATCACGGCGAACAACCGCCAGGTCACCCTGATCGGCACCGCGGCCGCCGCGATCGCCTTCCCGTTCATCCAGCAGAGCGGCGACACGTACACGCTCATCGCGGTGAACATCCTGATCTTCGCGACCGTCGCCCTCGGCCTCAACGTCGTCGTCGGCCTCGCGGGCCTGCTCGACCTCGGTTACGTCGCCTTCCTCGGCGTCGGCGCCTACGCCGCCGCCCTGGTCTCCGGCAGCACCGCCTCCGCCTTCGGCTTCCAGCTCCCCTTCTGGGCAGCGGTCATCGTCGGCGCCCTCGCCTCGCTCATCTTCGGCGTGGTCATCGGAGCACCCACCCTCCGCCTGCGCGGCGACTACCTCGCCATCGTCACCCTCGGCTTCGGAGAGATCTTCCGCATCGCCATGGGCAACCTCGACGGCACCTCGGGCCCCGACATCACCAACGGCCCCAACGGCATCCCCAACATCCCCCACCTCGAACTCTTCGGGTGGAACTTCGGGGAGTCGCACGACGTCGGCGGCATCACCCTCGGCGCCTACGCCAACTACTACTTCCTGATGCTGCTCGTGATGGCCCTGGTCGTCCTGGTCTTCGCCCGTGCCGGCAACAGCCGCATCGGCCGCGCCTGGGTCGCCATCCGCGAGGACGAGACGGCCGCCGAAGCCATGGGCATCAACGGCTTCAAGGTCAAGCTCATCGCCTTCGCCCTCGGCGCCACCCTCGCCGGCCTCGCCGGCACCGTGCAGGCACACGTCAACAGCACGGTCGTCCCCGAGAACTACGTCTTCGCCGGGCCCGTCCCGCCGAACTCCGCGTTCCTCCTCGCCGCCGTCATCCTCGGCGGCATGGGCACCATCCGCGGCCCCATCCTCGGCGCCGCACTGCTCTTCCTGATCCCCGCGAAGCTGGCCTTCCTCCAGGACTACCAGCTCCTCGCGTTCGGCATCGCCCTCATCCTGCTCATGCGCTTCCGCCCCGAAGGCCTCATCGCCAACAAGCGCGCGCAGCTCGAGTACCACGACGAAGAGACGATTGACCAGGCCCCCGCGGACCTGGCCACCGCCAAGGCGGGTGCGTGAACACCATGACCACCACCACAGACACCACCACGGTGACCACGGTCCTCGAAGCCAGCGGCGTCACCATGCGCTTCGGCGGCCTCACCGCCGTCAAGGGCGTGGACCTCAAGGTCAACGCGGGCGAGATCGTCGGTCTCATCGGCCCCAACGGCGCCGGCAAGACCACCTTCTTCAACTGCCTGACCGGGCTCTACGTCCCCACCGAGGGCACCGTCAGCTACAAGGGCACGGTCCTGCCGCCCAAGCCGCACCTGGTCACCAGCGCCGGCATCGCCCGCACCTTCCAGAACATCCGGCTCTTCCACAACATGACGGTGCTGGAGAACGTCCTCGTCGGACGCCACACCCGCACCAAGGAAGGCCTCTGGTCCGCCCTCCTGCGCGGCCCCGGCTTCAAGAAGGCCGAAGCCGCCAGCGAGGCACGGGCGATGGAGCTCCTGGAGTTCATCGGCCTGGAGAAGAAGGCCCAGCACCTCGCCAAGAACCTCCCCTACGGCGAGCAGCGCAAGCTGGAGATCGCCCGCGCCCTCGCCAGCGACCCCGGCCTCATCCTCCTGGACGAGCCCACCGCCGGCATGAACCCGCAGGAGACCCGCGCGGCCGAAGAGCTCATCTTCGCCATCCGGGACATGGGCATCGCCGTACTCGTCATCGAGCACGACATGCGCTTCATCTTCAACCTCTGCGACCGCGTCGCCTGCCTCGTCCAGGGCGAGAAGCTCATCGAGGGCACCGCGGCCGAAGTCCAGGGCGACGAGCGCGTCATCGCCGCCTACCTCGGAGAGCCCTTCGAAGGCGACCCGGGCGCGGCCGAGGCCGCCGGGGTCGAAGCCGCCGAGGAGCACGCGGCGGCGGCAGCGGCCGAGGCCGAGGCACCGGCGGAAGCCGACGCGGAGGCACCGGCGGAAGCCGAAGCCGAGGCACCGGCAGCGGAAGCAGCCGAGGCCGAGGCACCGGCGGAAGCCGACGCCGACGCGGAGCCGGCCGCCGAGCCGGACACCGAGACGGCCGCGGACACCGAGACGGCCGCGGACTCGGACAGCACCACCAGCACGGACGGAGAAGCCAAGTGACCGCACTGCTAGAGGTCCGGGACCTCAAGGTCGCCTACGGCAAGATCGAAGCCGTCAAGGGCATCTCCTTCGAGGTCAACCAGGGCGAGATCGTCTGCCTCGTCGGCACCAACGGCGCCGGCAAGACCACCACCCTGCGCACCCTCTCCGGCCTCCTCAAGCCCGCCGCCGGCACCATCACCTTCGACGGCAAGCCGCTCGCGCAGGTCCCCGCCCACAAGATCGTCTCCCTGGGCCTCGCCCACTCCCCCGAGGGACGCCACATCTTCCCCCGGCTGACGATCGCCGAAAACCTCCAGCTCGGCGCCTTCCTGCGCACCGACAAGGAGGGCATCGAGAAGGACGTCGAGCGCGCCTACGAGATGTTCCCCATCCTGGGCGAACGCCGAAAGCAGGCCGCCGGCACCCTCTCGGGCGGTGAGCAGCAGATGCTCGCCATGGGCCGGGCCCTGATGTCCCGACCCAAGCTGCTCATGCTGGACGAGCCCTCCATGGGCCTCTCCCCGCTGATGATGCAGAAGATCATGGCGACCATCGCCGAACTTAAGGCCACCGGCACCACCATCCTGCTCGTCGAGCAGAACGCCCAGGCCGCCCTCTCGCTGGCCGACCAGGCCCACGTGATGGAGATCGGCAAGATCGTGCTCAGCGGCTCCGGCCAGGAGCTCCTGCACAACGAGGACGTCCGCAAGGCCTACCTCGGCGAGGACTGATCCCCTCACCTCATGCCTGAGGCCCGCCACCTTCCCCCGGTGGCGGGCCTCACGCATACCCGGTGCCGCTCGGCTAGTTCGCGGCGTTCTTCTTCTCCTCGGCGTCCTCGATGACCGCCTCGGCGACCTGCTGCATGGACATGCGGCGGTCCATCGACGTCTTCTGGATCCACCGGAACGCGGCCGGCTCGGTCAGCCCGTACTGCGTCTGCAGGATGCTCTTCGCGCGGTCCACGAGCTTGCGGGTCTCCAACCGGAGCGAGAGGTCCGCGACCTCCTTCTCCAGCGCCTTCAGCTCCGCGAACCGCGACACCGCCATCTCGATGGCCGGCACGACGTCGCTCTTGCTGAACGGCTTCACCAGGTACGCCATGGCCCCGGCGTCCCGCGCCCGCTCGACGAGGTCGCGCTGCGAGAACGCCGTCAGCATCAGTACGGGGGCGATGGACTCCTCCGCGATCTTCTCGGCCGCGGAGATCCCGTCCAGGACGGGCATCTTCACATCGAGGATGACCAGGTCGGGCCGGTGCTCGCGGGCCAGCTCGACGGCCGTCTGCCCGTCCCCGGCCTCGCCGACGACGGAGTAGCCCTCCTCCTCCAGCATCTCCTTGAGATCAAGACGGATGAGCGCCTCGTCCTCGGCGATGACGACGCGCGTCGTCAGCGGCGGAACGTGCGACTGGTCGGCGTCGGGCGTGGGCGTCGACTCGTGCTCGGCGGTCACGGATGGCTCCTCGTTGCGGGGCATACAAGCTCCCCCGAGCCTACCTAGCTACGGTAAGGTGGACTCGCAGCGGGTCGGAGGCAACCTTCGATTCGCTGGGCCCCGGTAGCCCAATTGGCAGCAGGCGATGGATTCAAAACCCATTCAGTGTCGGTTCGAGTCCGACCCGGGGCACTTTTCCTCATTTTCCAAGGTCACGCGATTATCGCGTGACCTTCACTCGTTCCAGCGAAGCTCGCCAAAATGCGCCACGTGAGCGAATTGCGCACGGCAGCGTCGACCACGTGTACGACATCGCCACCCGCAGGCACGCGCTGGACTTGCTCGCCGACGGGCGCAGCATGAACTCCGTCAGCAAGGAAACCGGGATATCCCGCGCCGCGATCCGGGCGTGGAAGTCCCGCCTGGAGCCCCTTCCACGCATGCTCCCCCACGCCCTCCCGTGCGCAGCGCCTACCGACAAGGCCTCGTACGCCTACCTACTGGGCCTCTATCTCGGTGACGGCTGTATCAGCCCGCACCCCCGCGGAGGGCACCACCTCCGGATCGCCTGCGCCGACGCATGGCCCGGGCTCATCGAACTGTGCCGCGCGGCGATCAAGGCCGTCCGGCCCGACGACAAGGTCTACCTGCTGCAGAAGCAGGGCTGCGTAGCCGTCACCAGCTACGGACGCCACTGGACGTGCATGTTCCCGCAGCACGGGCCGGGCAAGAAGCACGAGCGGCGGATCGTGCTCGAAGGTTGGCAGCAGGAGTTCGTCGATGCCCATCCGTGGGAGTTCGTACGGGGGCTGATCCATTCCGACGGGTGCCGGATCACCAACTGGACCGTGCGCAACGGCAAGCGGTACGAGTACCCGCGGTACTTCTTCACCAACAAGTCCGACGACATCCGGAAGCTGTGCACCGACACGCTGACCGCGCTCGGCGTCGAGTGGACGGTCCTGGCCCGCGGCAGCGATCCCTTCAACGTCTCCGTCGCCCGCAAGGGCTCCGTCGCGCTCATGGACGCGCACGTCGGGCCCAAGTACTAGCCGCCGGCCGTGGCCGCGTCGGGCGGGGCTGGCCCGACGCGGGGGTGCTGCCGGGCGGCGTCAGCGGACCGGGTCGCCGATGTGGTGGACGCGGACCAGGTTGGTGGAGCCGGTGACTCCGGGGGGCGAGCCGGCCGTGATGACGACGATGTCGCCGCGTACGCAGCGGCCGATGCGCAGGAGCTCTTCCTCGACCTGGGCGACCATGGCGTCGGTGGAGTCGACGTGCGGGCCCAGGAAGGTTTCCACGCCCCAGGTGAGGTTGAGCTGGGAGCGGGTGGCGGGGTCGGGGGTGAAGGCGAGGAGGGGGATGGGCGAGCGGTAGCGGGAGAGGCGGCGGACGGTGTCGCCGCTCTGGGTGAAGGCGACGAGGAATTTGGCGCCGAGGAAGTCGCCCATCTCGGCGGCCGCACGGGCGACGGCTCCGCCTTGGGTGCGGGGCTTGCTGCGGTCGGTGAGCGGGGGCAGGCCCTTGGCGAGGATGTCCTCTTCGGCGGCTTCCACGATGCGGGACATCGTCTTGACGGTTTCGACGGGGTACTTGCCCACGCTGGTTTCGCCGCTGAGCATGACCGCGTCCGTGCCGTCGATGATGGCGTTGGCGACGTCGGAGGCTTCGGCGCGGGTGGGCCGGGAGTTGTCGATCATCGAGTCGAGCATCTGGGTCGCGACGATGACGGGCTTGGCGTTGCGCTTGGCCAGTTTGACGGCGCGCTTCTGGACGATCGGGACCTGTTCCAGGGGCATTTCGACGCCGAGGTCGCCGCGGGCGACCATGATGCCGTCGAAGGCGGCGACGATGTCGTCGATGTTCTCGACGGCCTGGGGCTTTTCGATCTTCGCGATGACGGGGAGGCGGCGGCCTTCCTCGTCCATGATGCGGTGGACGTCTTCGATGTCGCGGCCGCTGCGGACGAAGGAGAGGGCGATGACGTCGGCGCCGGTGCGCAGGGCCCAGCGGAGGTCGTCGATGTCCTTGTCGGAGAGGGCGGGGACGGAGACGGCGACGCCGGGGAGGTTGAGTCCCTTGTGGTCGGAGACCATGCCGCCTTCGATGACGAGGGTCTGGACGCGGGGGCCGTCGACTCCGGTGACTTCGAGGGTGACGCGGCCGTCGTCGACGAGGATGCGTTCGCCGGTGGTGACGTCGGCGGCGAGGCCCTTGTAGGTGGTGCCGCAGGCGTGGCGGTCGCCTTCGAGGTCTTCGACGGTGATGGTGAATTCGTCGCCGCGTTCAAGGAGTACGGGGCCTTCGGCGAATCGGCCGAGGCGGATCTTCGGGCCTTGAAGGTCTGCGAGGACGCCGACGCTGCGGCCGGTTTCGTCGGAGGCTTTGCGTACGCGCTGGTAGCGCTCCTCGTGTTCGGCGTAGGTGCCGTGGCTGAGGTTGAGGCGGGCGATGTCCATTCCGGCTTCGACCAGGGCTTTGATCTGGTCGTATGAGTCGGTGGCGGGGCCCAGGGTGCATACGATTTTTGCTCGGCGCATGGGGCGAGCGTATGCCCCTACCAGACAGTAGGAAATTGGTTCCGGGTGTCCACTCAACAACCGTTGGGGAAAAGGTTGTTGACAATTGTTGAATGTGCATGGGGGTGCTCTGATGAGCACCCCCGGGGGCTTGCCGGTACGTGTTTTGGATCAGTCGGCGGGGGTCAGCGGGCGCTCGTAGCGGAGGCCCGGTCGGCCGTCGACGGTCATGGTCTCGACCTGGGTGAATCCGTTGCGTTGGAGCACGGTCATGGAGCCCGGGTTGTCGAGGGTGGTGACGGCGGTGAGCCGGGAGAGCCCGTACGCGCCCTGCGCCATGCGGCAGATCTCCGCGACGGCGGCGGTGGCCAGGCCCCGGCCGGCGGCGCGTTCGCCGATGCGGTAGCCGAGTTCGGCGCTGCCGTCCTCGATGTCGACGAGGTTGACGCGGCCGGCCAGGGCGCCGTGCCCGGTGACGAGGACGTGGAACCGGGACAGCCCGGTCTCCTGCTCGGCGAGGAGGGCTCGGTGGCGGTCGGCGAAGCAGGCGAAGTAGGCGTCGCCGCGGTCGGGGACGGAGCGGGCGAAGTAGGACCGGTTGCGCCGTTCGAACGCGAGGAGGGCGGGGGCGTGGTCGGCGCGGAGGCTCTCCAGGGTCCACTCGCCCTTCGGGGCGGGGGCGTTCACAGCTGGGGCCGGGTCATGGTGAAGCGGGCGTTCACCTGGGCGTGGACGGTCTGGCGCTGGGGTTCGAGGTCGAGGGGCGGGGCGGTGTCCTCGGAGGCGCTGAAGGCCATGGTGCGCATACCGCCGCCGGGGGCGGCCTGCGGGTAGGCCTGGAGGGCGTTCTCGGCGCCGAGGTCGGCGAGTTCGACGAGGGCGGCGAGGTCGGCGCCGAGGGCAGCGGCGTATTCGCGGGCGCGCTGGACGGCTTCGAGTACGGCTTGGCGGCGGGCCTCGCCGTGGGCGGGCGAGGTGGGGCGCAGGGCCCACCAGGGGCCGTCGATGCTGGTGAGTTCGAGGTCGGCGAGGCGGGTGGTGAGTTCGCCGAGGGCGGTGAAGTCGCCGAGTTCGGCGGTGACGTGGACACGGCCGTGGTAGGCGCGGACGCGTTCGGCGCGGCCGTGGCGGGTGAGTTCGGGGTTGATGGAGAAGGCGCCGGTTTCGAGCTTCTCGACGGCGTTGCCGTAGCTCTTGACGAGGTCGAGGACGGTGTTGTTGCGGCGGGTGAGGTCTTCGAGTGCGGTGCGCCGGTCGGTGCCGCGGGCGGTGACGGTGATGCCGATGCGGGCGATTTCGGGGTCGACTTCGAGGTGGGCCTCGCCGCGGACGGCGACGCGTGGGACTTCGGGGGTTCCGTAGGGCTGGGGTGCGGAGTCCTGGGTCATGGTTTCACTGTCGCATTGTCGTCGGCGGTGTGCCGCGTGGGTTTTGCCAGCGCGTCGCGGAGGGCGGCGCGGGAGGTGGTGCCGAGTGTGGGGAAGGGCTGGTGGGGGTGGCCGGAGACGGTCCGCGGGGAGAGGTGGAGGCGTTCGCCGACGGTTGGTGAGGCCTGCGGCGCCGAGATGGGCGATTTCGCGCTGCTGCGGGGTGAGCGCGGCGGCTCCGGAGCTGTCGGCGTGCCCTGCGGTGTGTCCTGTCGCCCGGGGTCCGGCCGCGGTGCGGGCGGCGCGGGGGCGGCCTCCGAGGCGTTGGAGGGTGTCGAGTGCGTCGGCGAGGCGGGTGCGGGCCTCGGCGGCGGGCCGTTCCCGTCGGAGGTGCTCCAGGTAGGCGAGTGGGATGCGGGCGCGGTCGAAGGGCCTGGAGGTCGGCGGCGGGGGTGGAGAGCGCTCGCCGCTGAGGAGGTGGTGGTGGTGCGCGGCGGCGACGGCTGAGCCGAGGGGTCCGGTGCGGCCGCCGTCGGCGCGGCGGGCGATGGCCATGCGGATCGGGGCGGCGGTGGTGGAGGTTTTGGCGAGCCGTTGCGTGTACGTGTGCCGGCCCGACGAGGTCACCGGCCTGATCGGGCAGGCGGCCGGTGTGTAGCCTGCGCCGCCGGGCCCGCGCCGACCTGGGCGGGCCCGGCGGCGGTCGTCAGTTCGGCGGGAGGTTCCATTTCTGGTTGGGGGTGCCGCCGCAGGTCCAGATCTGGAGGCGGGTTCCGTTGGCGGCGTTGTTGCCGGTGACGTCGAGGCACTTGTCGGCTTGCGGATTGACGATGTCGCGGGCCGCCGGCAGGGCCCAGCGTTGTGCGGGGCTGCCGTTGCAGTCGTAGAGCTGGACGGGGGTTCCGTCGGCGGTGGCGCCGCCGGTGACGTCGAGGCATTTGCCGAGGGCGCGCAGGGTGCCGTCGGCGGCGGCGGTCCACTGTTGGGCGGGGGTGCCGTTGCAGTCGTAGAGCTGGACGGGGGTTCCGTTGGCGGGGTTGGCCCCGGCGACGTCGACGCATTTGCCCGCGAGGCCGGTGATCGGGCCGGTGCGGCCGGTGCCGGTGTCGGAGGTGGTGACCCGTACGTGGTCGACGACGAGTTGCTGGGGGAAGGCGGTGCCGGCGTCGGGGTCGCCGGGCCAGTAGCCGCCGACGGCGAGGTTGAGGATCAGGAAGAACGGCTTGTTGAAGGCCCAGGTGCGGCCGCCGAGGTCGGCGGGGGTGCGCCGCTGGTAGACGGCGCCGTCGACGGACCAGCTGATGGAGTCGGGGGCCCAGTCGACGGCGAAGGTGTGGAAGGCGTCGGCGAAGGCCTGGCCTCCGGGGAGGGTGTAGGCGGCGCCGATGCCGCCGGAGCCGGAGTATCCGGGGCCGTGGAGCGTTCCGTGGACGGTGGAGGGTTCGAATCCGACGTTCTCCATGACGTCGATCTCGCCGGAGTTCGGCCAGCCGACCTGGCCTATGTCGTTGCCGAGCATCCAGAAGGCGGGCCACATCCCCTGGCCGCGCGGGACTTTGAGCCTGGCTTCGACGTGTCCGTACGCCTGGGTGAAGCGGCCGGCGGTGTTGAGCCGGGCGGAGGTGTACTCGCACCGCCCGTACCAGCATGCGTAGTTGCCGGGGTTTTCGCGGCGGGCGGTGATCACGAGGTGGCCCTGGCCGTCGAGGGCGGCGTTCCGGTTGCCCGCCGTGTAGTACTGCCGTTCGTGGTTGGCGACGTTGTCGCCGGTCTCGGTCTGCCATGTGCCGGGGTCGGCGGCGGCTCCGGCCGGCCCGTCGAATTCGTCGGAGAAGGTGGCCGCGGCGGCTGCGGCCGTGGGGGTTTCCGCGGCGCCGGCGGGTGGGGCGGCGAGGCCGCTCCAGCAGAGCAGGGCAAGGGCGCCGAGCGCGGTGCGGTGGCGCCAGGTGGTGCGCATGACCATGCGATCACATCAATTCAGAGTGGGGGGACTCACCTCAACTGCCTTAGTTCAACACTTGATTGAAGGCTCATGACGGTGCCGCGTCAAGAGATCGGCACCCGGCGGGGGTGTTGCTGCCCGTGCCCCATCAGTCAGAATCTACGCGCGTTGTTCACGCTGATCAGGGGAGATGGCATGGCGTTCGACCGTAGGACGTTTCTGGGAACTTCGGCCGCCACGGGTGCGGCCGTCGCGTTGACGGGGGCCGCCGGCTCTCCGGCCGCCGCGGCCGAGCCCACCGGGGCAGCCGAGGCAACCGCCCGGCCGCGGACGTACTCGTTCACGGTGATGGGTACGACCGACCTGCACGGAAACGTTTTCAACTGGGACTACTTCACGGACAAGGAGTTCGACGACAAGGCGCACAACGACGTCGGCCTTGCGAAGATCTCGACGCTCGTGAACCAGGTGCGGGCGCAGAAGGGGCACTGCAACACCCTGCTGATCGACGCCGGCGACACGATCCAGGGCACGCAGTTGTCCTACTACTACGCGAAGGTGGACCCGATCACCGCACGCCGCGGGCCGGTCCACCCGATGGCGCAGGCGATGAACGCGATCGGCTACGACGCGGCGGCGCTCGGGAACCACGAGTTCAACTACGGCATCCCGGTGCTGCGCAAGTTCGAGGAGCAGTGCGACTTCCCGCTTCTGGGGGCGAACGCACTGGACGCGAAGACGCTGCGCCCGGCGTTCCCGCCGTACAGCATGCACCGGCTGCGGACCCCGCACGGGCGGGACGTGAAGGTGGCGGTGCTGGGGCTGACGAACCCGGGCATCGCGATCTGGGACAAGGCCAACGTGCAGGGGAAGATGACCTTCCCGGGTCTGGAGGAGCAGGCGGCGAAGTACGTGCCCAAGCTCCGCTCCATGGGTGCGGACGTGGTGATCGTGTCCGCGCACTCCGGTTCGAGCGGCACGTCCTCGTACGGCGACCAGCTGCCGTACATCGAGAACGCGGCCGCTCTGGTGGCCGAGCAGGTGCCGGGGATCGACGCGATCCTGGTCGGGCACGCGCACACGGAGATCCCGGAGTACCAGGTGAAGAACAAGGCGACCGGCAAGGACGTGGTCCTGTCGGAGCCGCTGAAGTGGGGGCAGCGCCTGACGCTGTTCGACTTCGAGCTGACCTGGTCGAAGGGGTGCTGGTCGGTGGCGAAGGTGTCGGCGCGGGTGCTGAACTCCAACACGGCCGCCGAGGACCCCAAGATCACCGCTCTGCTCTCGGACGAGCACCGCAAGGTCGTGGCGTACGTGAACCAGGTGATCGGTACGTCGACGCAGGCGATGTCCTCGGCGGACGGCCCGGTCAAGGACGTCGCGATCATCGACCTGATCAGCCACGTGCAGGCGGAGACGGTGAAGGGCGCGCTGGCCGGTACGGAGTGGGCGGCGCTGCCGGTGCTGTCGCAGGCGTCGTGCTTCTCCCGGACCGCGGCGATCCCGGCTGGTCAGGTGACGATCAAGGACGCGGCGGGCCTGTACCCGTTCGAGAACACCCTTGAGGCGCGACTGCTGACGGGCGCGCAGCTGAAGGACTACCTGGAGTTCTCGGCGCGGTATTACGTGCAGACGGCCGCGGGCGCTCCGGTGGACCCGGCGAAGCTCACGAACGCCGAGAACATACCGGACTACAACTACGACGCCGTCTACGGGCTGGCGTACGACATCGACGTCTCGCAGCCGGCGGGTTCGCGGATCTCGGCGCTGTCCTTCCAGGGGAAGCCGGTGGATCCGGCGCAGCGGTTCGTGCTGGCGGTGAACAACTACCGGGCGGCGGGCGGCGGGAACTTCCCGCACGTGCCGCAGGCCAAGCAGCTGTGGGCGAATTCGGAGGAGATCCGCAACACGATCATCCAGTGGGTGAAGGCGAAGGGCACGATCGACCCGGCGCAGTTCGCTTCCGTGGACTGGAAGCTGACCCGCGGCGGGGTCGCGGTGTTCTAGGCCGGCGGGGTGGCCGGTCGCGGGTTCCAGGCCGGCGGGGGGCCGGTCGCGGTGTGCCGCGGCCGGCCGCCCTTTCGTGGTGCGGGTGGAGTCAGCCCTTCGCGCCGGCGCGGCGCATCCGGGCGGCGAGCAGCAGTCCGGCCCCCGCGACGAGCGCGGTGCCCGCGCCGCCGGCGATCAGGGTGGTCTGGTCGCCCGCGCCCGTGGTGGCGAGGGGGGCGCCGGTGCGGCCCTGGGCGGTGGTGGCGGTGTTGCCCGTGGTGGCGGCGCCGGTGCCGGTGCCGGAACCGTCGCCCTTGGCGTCGCCGTCCTTGCCGTCCTTGCCGGGGGTGGGCTTCTCCTTGTCCTTGGCGGCCTGGTCCTTGGCGCGGGCCTCGTGCTGGCCCGTCTTCAGGAATTCGGCCCGGTCCGCGGCGGTGCCGGCGAGCGCGGCGCGGCCGGCCTTGACGAGCTCCGGACCACCACCGTCGATGATCTTGGCGATGGCGACGCGGTTGTCCTGGTCGCGCAGCTCGTACTGGGTCACTTCCAGGAAGTGGCGCAGTTCGGCCGGGGTGGGCGATCCGCTCAGGAGCTTGCCGATCGCCTCGCTGAGGATCGGGCCGTCCCAGCTTTCGTCGATGCGGGCCAGTTCGACCCGGTCGTCCGAGGCCTGGGCGAGGAACCGGCCGGTCTTCAGGAACTGCGCGCGGTCGGCGGGGGTCCCCTTGAGCGCCTTCTTGCCGGCTTCCTTCACGGCCGGACCGCCGGCGCCGATCAGTCGGGAGATCTCGACCTTGTTGTCGTCGTCGCGCAGCTCGTGCTGGGTGACGTCGTAGAAGTGGCGCAGCTTTTCGATGGTGTCGCCGTTGTCGAGGACCTTGTTGATGCCCTCCTTCAGGCCGGGTCCGGCGTTCGGGAGGAGGCGGAGGATCGCGATGCGGTAGTCGTCCATGCGGATCTTGTGCTGGTCGACTTCGATGAACTTCCGCATGGCCTGTGGGCCGTCGGCGATGGCCTTGCGGCCGGCTTCCTTCATGTACTCGCTGGCCATCGGGTCGGCGATGATCGCGAGGATGGTCTTGCGGTCCTCTTCGCCCTGGTCGGGCGCGGGCGCGGTGTGGTCGGGCACGGCCTGGTCGGGCGCGGTCGGCGCCGGCTGCTTGCCGGCGGCCGGCGCGTCGGAGCCGGCGGCGAACGCCGGTGAGGCCATGAGGACGGCCGGAGCAAGGGCAGCGGTGGTCACCGCTGCGGCGATCCGGGAAAACTTCACAGACAAAACCCCCTGGAAACGTTTCTTCGGCAGAAGAGACATTCGGTCTGCCCCGATGGTTGTACCGGGAACGTTTCCCGCCCCGGGTGCTGGCCTCGCGGCGTGCGGGGGCGGGGTCCGGTCGCGGGGTCCGGTCGCGGGGTCCGGTCGCGGGGTCCGGTCGCCGGACGGCGGGGCCGATCAGGGGTGTTCGACCAGCGGGAGCAGCTCGACCGTGGGAGCGGGCCGGGTGTGCTCCCGCTGTTCGAGGCCGAAGGTGGTGAAGGCCGTGCGGGCGGGCTGCGGGTAGGGCTCCTTGCCGGTGAGGGTGTTCAGGATGGCGGCGCTGCGCCAGGCGGCGAGTCCGAGGTCGGGGGCTCCGACGCCGTGGCTGTGGCGTTCGCCGTTCTGGACGAAGATGCTGCCGGTGACGCCGGGGTCGAGGATCATGCGGTGGCGTTCGTCGATCCGCGGCCGGCCCGAGGAGTCCTTGCGCAGGTACGGGTCGAGGCCGGCGAGGAGGCCGGTGAGCGGGCGCTCGCGGTAGCCGGTGGCGAGGACGACCGCGTCGGTGGTGAGGCGCGAGCGGGTGCCCTGCTGGGCGTGGTCGAGGTGGAGTTCGACCTTGGTGGTGGCGACGCGGCCGGCGGTACGGACGCTGACTCCCGGCGTCAGGACCGCGTCGGGCCAGCCTCCGCCGACGGTGCGCCGGTAGAGCTCCTCGTGGATGGCGGCGATGGTGCCGGCGTCGATGCCCTTGTGGAGCTGCCACTGCGCGGGGACGAGCTGGTCTCGTACGGGCTCGGGCAGGGCGTGGAAGTAGCGGGTGTAGTCGGGCGTGAAGTGTTCGAGGCCGAGCTTCGAGTACTCCATGGGGGCGAAGGACGGCGTACGGGCGAGCCAGGCGAGGCGTTCGCGGCCGGCGGGGCGGGAGCGGAGCAGGTCGAGGAAGACCTCGGCCCCGGACTGTCCGGAGCCGATCACCGTCACGTGTTCGGCGCCGAGGATGCGCTGCCGGTTGTCGAGGTACTCGGCGGAGTGGATGACGGGGACGGCCGGTGCCTCGGCGAGCGGGCGCAGCGGTTCGGGGACGTAGGGGGCGGTGCCGATGCCGAGGGCGAGGTTGCGGGTGTAGGTGCGGCCGAGGGCTTCGGCCTCGCCGTCGGTGTCGAGCTGGGTGTAGTCGACTTCGAAGAGGTCGTGTTCGGGGTTCCAGCGGACGGCGTCGACCTGGTGGCCGAAGTGGAGTCCGGGCAGGCGTCCGGCGACCCAGCGGCAGTAGGCGTCGTACTCGGCGCGCTGGATGTGGAACTGCTCGGCGAAGTAGAAGGGGAAGAGCCGTTCCTTGTGCTTGAGGTAGTTGAGGAAGGTCCAGGGGCTGGAGGGGTCGGCGAGGGTGACGAGGTCGGCGAGGAAGGGGACTTGGAGGGTGGTGCCGTCGATGAGCAGCCCGGGGTGCCAGCGGAAGTCGTGGCGCTGGTCGTAGAAGGCGGTGGCGAGTTCGCCGGCTCCTTGGCGGGGGAGGCCGTGGGCGAGGGCGGCGAGGGACAGGTTGGAGGGGCCGATGCCGATTCCGACGAGGTCGTGGGGTGCATCGAGCTGGGCGGTCATCGGTGGCTGCTGCCTTCCAGGAGGGTGACGAGGGTGTCCAGGTCCCGTTCGGTGGTGTGGGGGTTGAGCAGGGTGGCCTTGAGCCAGAGGCGGCCGTCGGCGGTGGCGCGGCCGAGTACGGCGCGGCCGCCGAGGAGGAGGGTGCGGCGCAGGGCGGCGAGATCGGTGTCGTCGGTGTGGGTGGGGCGGAAGAGGACGGTGCTGATGGTGGGGGGCGCGTGGAGTTCGAAGCGGGGGTGCGCGTCGAGGAGGCGGGCGAGGTGGTGGGCGAGTTCGCAGGTGCGGTCGATGAGGTGGGCGAGGCCGTCGCGGCCGAGTGAGCGCAGGGTGGCGGCGATCTTGAGGGCGTCGGGGCGGCGGGTGGTGCGCAGGGAGCGGCCGAGGAGGTCGGGGAGGCCGGCTTCGGTGTCGTCGGTGGCGTTGAGGTAGTCGGCCTGGTGGGCGAGGGGGGCCAGCAGGGCGGTGTCGGGGACGGCGAGGAGGCCTGCGGCTACGGGCTGCCAGCCGAGTTTGTGCAGGTCGACGGTGAGGGAGTGGGCGCGGGCCAGGCCTGCGAGGCGGGGGCGGTGGCGGGGGCTGAGGGCGAGGAGGCCGCCGTACGCGGCGTCGATGTGGAGGTCGGCGCCGTACTGCTCGCACAGGTCGGCGATGGGTTCGAGGGGGTCGATGAGGCCTGCGTCGGTGGTGCCGGCGGTGGCGGTGACGAGCACGGGGCCGGGGGCGGCGGCGAGGGCTTCGGCGAGGCGGGCGGGGTCGAGGGTGCCGGCGGGGGCGGGCAGGGAGGTGGCGGGGGGCAGGCCGAGGAGCCAGGCGGCGCGGGGGACGGAGTGGTGGGCGTTGGCTCCGTGGAGGACGGCCAGGCCCGGTCCGTGGCGTTCGCGGGCGAGGAGCAGGGCGAGTTGGTTGGCTTCGGTGCCGCCGGTGGTGACGAGGGCGTCGGGGTGGGGGGTGTCGTAGAACTCGGCGGCGAGGGTGCGGGTGAGGAGCGCTTCGACCGCGGAGGCGGCGGGGGCCTGGTCCCAGGAGTCGAGGGAGGGGTTGAGAGCGGAGGCTGCGAGGTCGGCGGCGGCCGCGACGGCGAGGGGCGGGCCGTGGAGGTGGGCGGCGCACAGGGGGTCGGCGGGGTCGGCGGCGCCCGCGGCGAGGGTGTGCACGAGGGTCCGGAGCGCTTCGTGATCGCCGTGACCCTTTTCGGGGAGTACGTCGCCCAGCGCGGCGGCGACGCGGGCCGCGAGGGCGTCGGGGCCGCCGGCCGGAATCGGCCCGCCGCGCTCCGCGGCTCCGGTGTGCAGGGCCTCCAGGACGGTGTCGAGGAGCGGCCGCAGGGCTTCGGCGCCGAGGCGGCCGCCGGCGAGCGGGTGCGCGGGGGGTGCGGGCGGTGGGGGTGCGGGCGGTGGGGGTGCGGGCGGTGGGGGCGGGCTGCCGGGCGGCGCGGTCATGCGGTGTCCTCACGGGAACGGGTCTGCGGCAGGGGGCCCGCCCTGTCGTGGGGTGCCGAGGGGCTTGGCGGCGGGCGCTGCTGCGGTGACAGCCTGGGGGCCCGACGGGTACAACGATCAGACCCGAACGGGGTAACCGTCGGGGTTTGTCGGCTTGTTGTTCTGCGTGTGCGGCCGGTGGTCCCCCCGAACGCGCCCGCCGGTGGACCCCGGGAACGCGGCCGGCCGCCGCTCCCGCCGGTGGGGGCGGCGGCCGGGGCGCGCGGCGTGGGACCGGTGTCAGGAGGCGCGGACGCGGAGGGCTCGGGCCAGGTCGTCGAGCTGGTCGACGAGCTTGCGGCGCAGGGCGGGGACGATGGCGGGGTCGTCGATGCCGGCGTGGCCGGCCCGGAGGTTGTCCTCGTCGACGGCGTGGCCGGGGAAGGCGTAGCGGCCCGCGGCTTCGGCGATCGCGGGGCCGCGGCGGGCGCCGAGGGCGATGGCTTCGGCGTAGAAGCGCGGTACGTACTCCCGTACCAGGTCGGCCTGTTCGGGCTGCCAGAAGCCCTGGGCGGTGGCGCTGAAGAGGTAGTTGGAGAGGGAGTCGTCGTGGAAGAGGCGCTGCCAGGCGGCGGCCTTGGCCTCGGCGGTCGGGAGCGCGGCGCGGCAGCGGGCGGCGCCCTCCTCACCGGTGGCGCTGGGGTCGGCGGCCAGGGCCGCGTCGATCTCGCGCTCGCCGACGGCGCCGAGGACGGACAGCCGGGCGAGGATGCGCCAGCGCAGTTCGGGGTCGAGTTCGGGGCCGCCGGGCACGGTGTCGTCCTCGATCCAGGCGGCGAGGGTGTCGGGCTGGGTGGCGGCGTCGATGAGGGCGCGTACGGCGGCGAGCCGCAGCCCGGGGTCGGAGCCGTCCTCGGTGCGGCGCAGCAGGCCGCGGGCGATGAGGGTGAGGGTGGCGAGGGCTTCGGCGCGGTCCTCGGGGGCGAGGTAGCGGTCGGCGACGTGGTGGCGGGCGAAGGCGAGGACACCCTGGACGATGGCCAGGTCGGCTTCCCCGGGCAGGTGGGCGGCGGCGGTGGCCAGGTAGGCGGCGGGTTCGAGTTCGCCGTCGCGGACCATGTCGCGCAGGGAGTTCCAGACGACGGCCCGGGTGAGGGGGCCGGGGATGGCGGACAGTTCGCGCAGGGCGGTCTCGACGGAGGTCTCGTCGAGGCGGACCTTGGCGTAGCCGAAGTCGCCGTCGTTGAGGACGAGGAGGGCCGGGCGGGGGCCGCTGACGGAGACGATCTCGTCGGAGGGGACGTCGATGGTGAGGAGCTCGCGCGGCTCCAGGGTGTTGTCGGGGTCGCGGTCGTAGAGGCCGACGCCGATGTGGTGGGGGCGGGTGCCCTGGTGGTCGACGGTGAGGGTCCAGCCGCCGTGGCTCTCCTCGATGCGCGGGACGAGGGTGTCGATGCCGGTGGTGCGCAGCCAGATGTCGGCCCAGGCGTGGACGTCGCGGTCGGTGTGCGCGGCGAGGGATTCGACGAAGTCGGCGAGTGAGGCGTTGGCGAACTTGTGGCGGGTGAAGTGGGTGTTGATGCCGGCGAGGAAGTCCTTCTCGCCGAGCCAGGCGACGAGTTGGCGCAGGGCGGAGGCGCCCTTGGCGTAGGAGATGCCGTCGAAGTTGAGGAGGGCGCTGGCGGTGTCGGGTACGGCGTCGGGGTCGGGGGCGACGGGGTGCGTGGTGGGCCGCTGGTCGGCGTCGTAGCCCCAGGACTTGCGGTTGACGCCGAATTCGGTCCAGGTGCCGGTGAAGCGGGTGGCTTCGGTGAGGGTCTGGTAGCCCATGTACTCGGCGAAGGACTCGTTCAGCCAGATGTCGTCCCACCAGCGCAGGGTGACGAGGTCGCCGAACCACATGTGGGCCATCTCGTGGGCGATGACCATGGCGCGGGTCTGGCGTTCGGTGTCGGTGACGGCGGAGCGGAAGACGAATTCGTCGCGGAAGGTGACCAGGCCGGGGTTCTCCATGGCGCCGGCGTTGAACTCGGGGACGAAGGCCTGGTCGTAGGAGTCGAAGGGGTAGGGCTCGGAGAACTTCTCGTGGTAGCGGTCGTAGCAGTCGGTGGTGATGGAGAGGATTTCCTCGGCGTCGGCGTCGAGGTGGGGGGCGAGGGACCGGCGGCAGTGGATGCCGAAGGGGAGTCCGGCGTGCTCGGTGCGGATGCTGTGCCAGGGGCCTGCGGCGACGGCGGCGAGGTAGGTGGAGATGACGGGGGTGGGGGCGGACTTCCAGATGCCGGCGCCGTCCGTGTCGCGGTCGCCGACGCGTTCGGTGATGCCGTTGGCGAGGACGGTCCAGTGGGCGGGGGCGGTGACGGTGAACTCGAAGACGGCTTTGAGGTCGGGCTGGTCGAAGGCCGGGAGGACGCGCTGGATGTCGTCCATGAACATCTGGCTGTACACGTACGCCTCCCCGTCCGCGGGGTCGGTGAAGCGGTGCAGGCCCTCGCCGGTGCGGGAGTAGCGCATGCGGGCGGCGATGCGCAGTTCGTGGGGGCCTTCGCCGAGGCCGGTGAGGGGGAGGCGGTTGCCGTCGAGGCCGGCGCGGTCGAGGGGGCTGCCGTCGAGTTCGGCGGAGTGCAGTTCGTCCGGTTTCAGCTCCACGAAGGTGTCCCCGGCGCTGCGGGCGGTGAAGCGGATGACGGTCGTGGACTCGAAGGTGTCTTCGCCGCCGGTGAGGTCGAGGGTGACGGCGTAGTGCTGGACGTCGAGGAGCTGGGCTCGGAGCTGCGCTTCGTTGCGCGTCAGTGCGGACATGGGGCCATGCTGCCCGAAGGGCGGGCCGCGTTCGTCCGCTCCCGGCGAGGGAGGGTCGTCGATGTGGCGTCGGGCCGCCGGAGGGGCGGGGCTGTCGGGGTCTGGTGCGTGCGGTCGCGAGGCGGAGGAGGGAATCGACGCGGTGGGGGCGCCTCCCGGCGGTGGCCGGGGGACGGCAGTGAGCGACGACTGCGCGGCGAGCGTGCGTGCCGGGCCCCGACAGCGGGACGGTGGTGTGACGACGCGCCCTACTCTTCGCCCGCGGCGATCGTCTCGTGGTGGCGGATGACCTCGGCGATGATGAAGTTGAGGAGTTTCTCGGCGAACGCGGGGTCGAGTTTGGCGTTCTCGGCGAGCTGGCGGAGCCGGGCGATCTGGTCGGCCTCGCGGGTCGGGTCGGCGGGGGGCAGCTGGTGCTTGGCCTTGAGGTGGCCGACCTGCTGGGTGCACTTGAAGCGCTCGGCGAGCATGTGGACCACGGCCGCGTCGATGTTGTCGATGCTGTCGCGCAGGCGGGCCAGTTCGGCGGCGACGGTCTCGTCGACGGCGCCGGGGGTGGCGGTGGCTGCGGTGGCGGCTTCGTCGGGGGCGCTGTTGTTCATGGTTCCCGAGAATACGTGGCGGGCGCGTGTGGTTCCTCGGCGAGCCGATCCGTGAGACGGGGCCCTCCTCAGAGCGGGAGGACGGCGGTGACCAGCCAGCCTCCCTCCGGGGCGGGTCCGGCGGTGAGGGAGCCGCCGAGGGCCTCGGCGCGTTCGGCCATGCCGACGAGGCCGTAGCCGCCGCCCCGGGCGGTCTCGGAGAGGCGGGCCGGGCGGCCCCCGTCGTCGGCGACGCGGACCTCCAGCCCGGCGGGGACGGTGCGCAGGCCGACGCGGACGGCAGTGGCGGTCGCGGCGTGCTTGGCCGTGTTGGTGAGGGCTTCGAGGACGATGCGGTGGGCGGTGGCGGCGACGTCGCCGGGGAGCCGGTCCGCCAGCCCCTCCTCCACGTACAGGGCGACGGGCGGGCCGGTGGCGGAGAA
Organism: Streptomyces sp. NPDC051109; assembly: GCF_044455885.1. Classification (NCBI taxonomy): domain Bacteria; kingdom Bacillati; phylum Actinomycetota; class Actinomycetes; order Kitasatosporales; family Streptomycetaceae; genus Streptomyces; species Streptomyces sp. NPDC051109. The sequence continues at coordinate 82,116 of NZ_JBITFF010000022.1, read as the reverse complement.
CCGCTCCGTGAGCGTGCGGATGTCGGCGAGGCCGGCGACGGGCGCGGTGCCGGGCCGTCCGCCGGCGGGTGGCTGGTCCTCGCTCTCGCGGAGGATCTTGACGAGGCGGCGCATGGAGCCCAGAGCCTCGTCCCCGGCGGTCTCGATGCGGCCGAAGATCTCTGCGGCCCGTTCGGCGGAGACCTGGGTGAAGCGGGCGGCGCGGGCCTCCACGACGATGCCGGTGACGTGGTGGGCGACGAGGTCGTGGAGCTCGCGGGCGAGCTCCAGGCGTTCCGCGGTGCGTACGGCGCTCAGCTCGCGCACGCGCTGGACGGACTGGAGGCGCAGCAGGACCGAGTACGCGCCGACGACGACGGCCAGTACGGAGAACAGGAGCGTGAACCGGCCGGGGTTGGTGTCGCGGACGGGCACGGCCATGCAGCCGAGGCCGAGGAGGGGGCCGAGGACGGCGGCGGTGCGGGCGGGGGCGCGGAGCAGGACCTGGGAGAGGAGGACCAGGAGGGCGATGGCCTCGCCGCCGCCCCAGACGATGAGGGGGTGGTTGCCGAAGACGAGCAGGAGGGTGACGGTCCAGGTGACGGCGGCGGCGAACCAGGCGCGGGTGAGGAGGGGTACGGCGGGCCAGGGCGCCGCGCTGAGGCAGACGAGGACGCCGGAGATCCACACGGCGGCGTGCGGGAGGCTGGGCTGGCGGGCGAGGACGACGCCCTCGAAGGTGACGAGGGCGAGCAGCGTGAGGGAGAGGGTGAGCCGGACCCCGTCGGCGGCGTGCGGGTGGCGCCGGGCCCAGGAGGCGAGCGGGCTCACGTCGGGGGCGCGGTCAGGCCGGATTCCCAGGCCCAGGCGGCGATCTCCACGCGGTTGCGGGCGTCGAGTTTCGTCTGCACGTTGGCCAGGTGGGTTTTGACGGTGGACAGGGAGATGAAGAGGTCTCCCGCGATCTCGGCGTTCGTCCGGCCGCGGGCGACGCACCGTACGACGTCCTGTTCGCGTTCCGTCAGGGGCTCGCAGGGGCGGCGGGCGGTCTGGGCGCCGGCGGCCCGGGGGGCCATTTCGCGCAGCAGCCGTACCGTGATGGCGGGTGAGACGAGGGAGTCGCCGACGGCTGCCGCGCGGACCGCCTCAACCAGCATCGCGGGGCTGGCGTCTTTCAGGAGGAAGCCCGATGCTCCTCCGTGGAGCGCGGCGTGGACGTACTCGTCGAGGTCGAAGGTGGTGACGATCACGATGCGCGGACCGTCCCGGTCGGCGAGTCGCCGGGTGACTTCGAGGCCGTCGAGCTTCGGCATGCGGATGTCGAGGAGGAGGACGTCCGGCCGGTGTGCGGCGACGGCCGCGAGGGCGGCCTCGCCGTCGGGGGCGTCGGCGACGACCTCGATGTCCGGCTGGCTTTCGAGGATCATCCGGAATCCGGTCCTGACCATCTCCTGGTCGTCGGCGATGACCACTCTGATCGCCATGCGCTGCCTGCCCCACTGTCGCCCGCTGCGTGTGCCCTCCCATGGGACCGGCGGGCGCGTCGGGCCGCAACCGGGCGGGGCGGGGCCGGCGGGGTGCCGGCCGTGTGCGACTGCGGCCGGCCTTACGCACGTACCGTGGCCGGCGCCTCGTCCTTCCGGCCCGGGTGCATTGGGCCGGAAGGACGAGGTGGAGGGGGTGCGGGGGATGCCGGGGGCGCTGGGCTCAGAGGGTCGCGGCCGCGTTCTTGATGGCGGTGGCGAAGGTGGAGACCTCGGTGTAGACGCCGGGGAAGTTGGGCCGGGCGCAGCCCTCGCCCCAGCTGACGATGCCGACCTGGATCCAGGCGTTGTTGTCGTCGCGGCGGAACATCGGACCGCCGGAGTCACCCTGGCAGGTGTCGACGCCGCCCTGGGGCAGTCCGGCACAGATCTCGTCGCTGGGGACGAGGTCGCTGCCGTACGAGCTCTGGCAGCTGGCGTCGGAGACGAAGGGCACGGTGGCCTTCATCAGGTACCGCTGCTGGCCGCCGCCCTCGCGGGTGGCGCCCCAGCCGGCGACGGTGAAGGTTCCGTTGTCGAAGGCCTTGGTGTCGGCGATCTTGAGGGTGGGCAGGTTGATGGGCTTGGCGAGCTTGATGAGGGCCCAGTCCTTGCCCTTGCCGTTGTAGCCGGGGGCCTGGAGGACCTTGGTGGACTTGACCTTGATGGCGCTGGAGCTGTTGAGGTCGACGACTCCGGCGGTGGCGGTGATGGAGGTGTTGTTCCCGGAGCCGTTCACGCAGTGGGCGGCGGTGAGGACGATCTGCTGGGTGTAGAGGGCGCCGCCGCAGCCCATGGAGAGGCGGACCATGAAGGGGAACTCGCCCTGGGCGGCGCGGGTGCCGCCGACGACGGGGGCCTGGGAGGCGTTGGCCGCGCCGGGCTGGAGGCTGACGGCGGCGAGCGCCACCGCGCCGACGGCGAGGGTGCGCTTGAGGAGTGCGGCAAGGGTGGGCACGGTCAACACACTGCCTTTCGTGGGGGGTTGGGCTGTGCGCGCCATCGGGTGAATGACATGCACATGTCACACCCACCCCTCACCGGACATCAAGAACGCGTTTTCGGACAATCTGCGGCGCAGGGGGCGCCATGACGCGCAATGGCCGCCGCACCAGCCCCGTCGAGCACGGATTTCCGCATCTCGACACCGTCCGCGCCGCGCTCACCGCCCTGTTCCGGCGGCTGTCGTACGAGGGGATCCGGACCTACGGCACGAGCTTCTCCCCCGCCGACGCCGCCTTCGCCGCCGATGAGGACCTCCACCTCGGCGCGCACCGCGTGGCCTCCGCGATCGTGGGGGCGCTGCGGCTGCCCGACGCCCGGATGGTGGTCTGCTTCCGGGCGATGGAGCAGGCGGCCACCGTCGAACTGACCGCGGGGCCCGAGTACTTCATCGAGGTCAACGACCGCTTCCGCACCCACCGCCGCGATCTGGCGGCCGCCCTGGCGCACGAGGTCACGCACGTCCTGCTGCACCGGCTGGACCTGCGCTTCCCGGTCACCGCCGACAACGAGATCCTCACCGACACCGCCGCCGCCTACCTCGGGACCGGCTGGCTGCTCCTCGACGCCTACCGCGAGGACGAGCTCACCCACCAGAAGCTCGGCTACCTCACCCCCGAGGAGTTCGGGTACGTCCTCGCCCGGCGCGCCCTGCTGCTCGGCGAGGACCCGTCCGCCTGGTTCACCAGCCCGCAGGCGTACGAGGCGTACGTGCGCGGCCGCGCGCTCGCCGAGCGGGAGCTGCGCCGGGCCCCCCTGGCGGCCGCGGACCGCGCCGAGCGGCGCCGCTACGCCCGCCACCGGCGGGCGGGCGCCGCCGCGCCGGGGGCCTCGTACCGCTTCGAACCGGACCCGGCGGGGACGGGGATGCGGGTGGGCTTCCCGTGCCCGGTGTGCGGGCAGCGGCTGCGGCTGCCCGTGCGCGGGCCGGTGCGCGCCCGGTGCGGGCTGTGCCGCTCGGTGCTGGACTGCGATACGTGACCGGGGCCGTGCGGGGGCCGGGTTCGGGTCGGGCCGGGGCTCGGCGAACGCGGCGCGGAGGAGGGACAAGTTGTCGCGTTGAGAGCGGTTCAAAGCACGGCCGGCGTGGGTAGTCATATCCCATCGCACGAGTGAAGGATCCGGCCCCGACCCCCCCGCCAGGGGGCCGGGGCCGTTCTTGCGTCACACCCCCTTCCCGAGGACCCCTTACGCCGCCACCGGCTCGGCGGCCGGAGCCGGTTGGGGGGACACCGCCGTGCGCGGCAGGGCCAGGCAGAGCGCCGCGCTGAGCAGGAAGCCGGCGCACACCCAGGGCATCGCGGCGGTCAGGGCGCGCGTGGGGCCGCCGTCCGCGAGGGAGCCGAAGAAGACGCTGCCGATGACGGCCGCGCCCAGCGCTCCGCCGAACTGCTGGGCGGTGGAGAAGATCCCGGAGGCGCCGCCCGCGATGTCGGCGGGGACGGCGGACAGCACGACGTTCACCAGCGGTACGACCAGGAAGCCGAGCCCGGCGCCCGCGAGGAGCAGGCCCGGTACCAGCGGCCACGCCCCGGTGCGCGCGGCACCGGACGCGGAGACGGCGTACCAGACCCCCGCGAACCCGCCCGCCATCAGCAGCGCGCCGCCGGTGAGGACGAGGCGGCCGAAGCGGACGGCGAGGGCGTCGGCGGCGGGGGCGGTCAGGAAGCCGCCGACGGAGAAGGCGGCGGTGAGCACGCCGGCCTGCATCGGGGTGTAGCCCTCGCTGCCCTGGAGCCAGATCGCGAAGACCAGGAAGAAGCCCTGCATGCCGACGGCGAAGAGCAGTTGGACGGCGAGGCCGACGGAGAAGGCGGGCAGGCCGAAGGCTCGGGCGGGCAGCAGCGGCACGGTCGCCGTCCCGCGGCGGCGGGCTTCGAGGAAGCCGAGGCCGATGACGGCGAGGACTCCGGCGGCCAGGCACAGCCAGCCCCACAGCGGCCAGCCGTTGGCCTCGCCCTGGACGAGCGGGAGCACGATGGCGCTCAGGGCGGCGGCCAGCACGAGGCTGCCGGCCAGGTCGGGCCGGCCGGCACCGCGCTCTCGGGTGGCGGGGACGAGGACGGCTGCGGCCAGGCAGGCGGCTGCCGCGACGGGCACGTTGACGAGGAAGACGGACCGCCAGCCCCAGCCGAACAGGTCGGCGCCGGTGAGCAGGCCGCCGAGCAGCAGTCCGACGGCGGCGGCGAAGCCGCCGACGGCCCCGTACACCCCGAAGACGGCGCCGCGCTCCTTGCCGTGGAACAGGGTGCGGAACGAGCCGAGCACCTGGGGCATCAGCAGCGCGGCCATGACGCCCTGCACGGCGCGGGCGGCGATCAGCTGGCCGGGGCTCTGGGCGAGGCCGCAGCCGAGGCTGGCGAGGCCGAAACCGGCGGTTCCGGCGAGGAAGAGGGCCTTGCGGCCGTACCGGTCTCCGAGGTGCCCGGAGACGATCAGCGTGGAGGCGAAGCCGAGGAGGTAGGCGGAGACGAGCCACTGGAGGGCGCCCTGCGAGGCGTGCAGGTCCCGGCCTATGGAGGGGATGGCGACGTTGGCGACGGTCGTGTCGAGCAGGTCCATGAGCGCGGCGACCATCATCACGGCGGCGGCGGCCCAGCGGCGCGGATAGGGGGTCGGAGTCGGGGCCGGGTTCGGATCCGAGGGCGGGGGCGGGGGCGGGGCGGGCGCGGGCGCGGTCATGACGGGCCTCCACATATATTTCGTTCGGACGAACGAAAGACTTGCACGGAGGCGTGCGCGAGCGCGACTCTTTCGTTCGTCCGAACTAAATACTTGGTACGGTGGACGCATGACCGACACGACCGACGAGAAGGACCCCCGCCGGGAGGCGGTGCTGGCCGAACTGAACCGCACGGGCCGGGAGACCAGTGCGGCGACCGTGGTGTTCCACGAGGCGGCGGCCGCGAAGCGGGGCCTCAGCGCGACCGAGACGAAGACCCTGGACCTGCTCATGCGACGCGGGCCGCTCACCGCGAAGGAGCTGTCCCAGCAGTCGGGGCTGGCCCCGGCCTCGGTGACGGGCCTGGTCGACCGGCTGGAGCGCAAGGGCTTCGTCCGCCGGGTCAAGCACCCGACGGACAAGCGGCGGGTCCTGGTGGAGGCGCTGCCGGAGCGGCTGGATGAGATCCGCCCCCTGTTCGAAGACTGGGCCCGCGAGGTGGCCGAGCTGTGCGAGGAGTTCACGACGGCGGAACTGGAAACGGTGATCCGCTTCCTCCAGGGCTCCAACGCCCGCCAACTGCGCGCGGCGGCCCGCCTGACGGAGTCCTGACCCGACCCGGGCACATCCCGCCCCGGCCGCCCCGCCCCGCACCGGCCCGACGCCGCTACTCCGCCCCGTAGACCGGGTGCGGGGGTTCGGATTCCGCGAGGAGTTTCGTGGCCGCCTCGCCCGCCTCCGTCGGGGTCCAGCGGGCCCCGCGGTCCGCCGTCGGGCCCGGACGCCAGCCCTCCATCACCGTGATCCGGCCGCCCTCCGCCTCGAAGACCCGGCCCGTGACCCCCGCCGAGGCGTCCGAGCCCAGCCACACCACCAGCGGCGACACGTTCTCCGGGGCCATCGCGTCGAAGCCCCCCTCCCCCGGCTCCGCCATCGTCTCGGCGAACGTCTGCTCCGTCATCCGTGTCCGCGCCGCCGGGGCGATCGCGTTGACCTGGACCCCGTACCGGGCCATCTCCGCCGCCGCGACCAGCGTCATGCCGAGGATGCCGGCCTTCGCCGCGCTGTAGTTGCCCTGCCCGACGGAGCCCAGCAGGCCCGCCCCCGACGAGGTGTTGACCACCCGCGCCGCCACCGCCCGGCCCGCCTTCGCCTCCGCACGCCAGTACGCCGCCGCGTACTTCAGCGGCAGGAAGTGCCCCTTCAGGTGCACCCGCATCACCGCGTCCCAGTCCGCCTCCTCCAGGTTCACCAGCATCCGGTCCCGCAGGAACCCGGCGTTGTTGACCAGCGTGTCCAGCCTGCCGAACGCCGACAGTGCCGCCCCGACCAGCGAGGACGCGCCCTCCGGGGACGCGATGTCCTTGCCGTGCGCCACCGCCTGGCCGCCCAGGGCCCGGATCTCCGCGACCACCTGCCCGGCCGGGCTGTCCTCCCCCGGCTGCCCGTCCAGGCCCACCCCGAGGTCGTTGACCACGACCTTGGCCCCCTCGGCCGCGAAGGCCAGCGCGTGGGCCCTGCCCAGTCCCCGCCCCGCGCCCGTCACGATGACCACTCGACCCTCGGCAAGTCCCATCTCAGTCCTCCTTGTTGACCGTTGCCGCATCCAGAAAAGCCGGTCGCTCCCCGCCCCCGTGCACGAGCAGGCTCGCCCCGCTGACATACCCCGCCCGACCGGAGGCCAGAAACACCGCCGCCGCCCCGACGTCCGAGGGATCCGCCAGCCTGCCCAGCGGAACCGTCGCCCCGACGGCCGCGATCCCCGCCTCGTCCCCGTAGTGCAGGTGCGCCAGCTCGGTCCGCACCATGCCCAGGACCAGCGAGTTCACCCGTACCTCGGGCGCCCACTCCACGGCCATGGACCGGGCCAGGTTCTCCAGGCCGGCCTTCGCCGCCCCGTACGCCGCCGTCCCGGGCGATGGCCGGGTTCCGCTGACGCTGCCGATCATCACCACCGAGCCCTGCGTCTCGCGCAGCCTCGGGTAGGCCGCCAGCGAGGCGGTCAGCGGGGCGAGCAGGTTCAGCTCGACGACCCGTGCGTGCCGCTCCGCCCCGCCCTCCCCCAGCAGCCGGTACGGGGTCCCGCCCGCGTTGTTGACCAGGCAGTCGAGCCGCCCGTACCGGCGCTCGACCGCCTCGAAGAACTCCTCGACGGCAGCCGGATCGCGCAGGTCCAGCGCGGCGAACGAGGCCGTGCGGCCGTCCGCGGACACCGGTTCCCGCGGCGGGCGGCGGGCGCAGACGACGACTTCCGCGCCCGCTTCGAGGAACGACCGGGCGATGCCGGCGCCGACGCCGCGGGTTCCGCCGGTGACGACTGCAACCCTCCCGTCGAGCTCCATAGGCTGCTACCTTCCTCACCTAACAAATGTTTGGTGGAAAGGTAGCTGATCCTCTCATGGGTGTCTCCACCTCAAGCCCCGACGAGGGCGTCGCACTGGTCACGGTCGACTTCCCGCCCGTCAACGCCCTTCCCGTACGGGGCTGGTACGAGCTCGCCGACGCCCTGCGCGCCGCCGGCCGGGACCCCGGGACCCGGTGCGTCGTCCTGGCCGCCGAGGGCCGCGGCTTCAACGCCGGCGTCGACATCAAGGAGATGCAGCGCGACACCGCCCACGGCGCCCTCATCGGCGCCAACCGGGGCTGCTACGAGGCCTTCGCCGCCGTGTACGAGTGCGAGGTGCCCGTCGTCGCGGCCGTGCACGGGTTCTGCCTGGGCGGCGGCATCGGCCTCGTCGGCAACGCCGACGCGATCGTGGCCTGCGAGGACGCGACCTTCGGGCTCCCCGAGCTCGACCGGGGCGCGCTCGGCGCCGCCACCCACCTGGCCCGCCTGGTCCCGCAGCACCTGATGCGCGCCCTCTACTACACCTCCCGCACCGCGACCGCCGCCGAACTGCACGCGCACGGCTCGGTGTGGAAGGTGGTCCCGCGCGCGGAGCTGCGGGACGCCGCCTTGGAGCTGGCCTCCGAGATCGCGCGGAAGGACGGCTACCTGATCCGGCTGGCCAAGGCGGCCATCAACGGCATCGACCCCGTCGACGTACGGCGCAGCTACCGCTTCGAGCAGGGGTTCACCTTCGAGGCCAACCTCAGCGGGGTCGCCGACCGGGTCCGCGACACCTTCGGAGAGTCCGCAGCGGGAGCGACCGCGGGGAAGGAGCGCTCATGACCGACAAGACGATGACCCCCGAAGAGGTGGTCGGGCAGCTGCGGAGCGGGATGACCCTCGGCATCGGCGGCTGGGGATCGCGGCGCAAACCGATGGCCCTGGTGCGGGCGCTGCTCCGGTCCGAGATCACCGGTCTCACCGTGGTCTCGTACGGCGGCCCCGACGTCGGCGTGCTCGCGGCCGCCGGCCGGATCCGCCGGCTCGTCGCCCCCTTCGCCACGCTCGACTCGATCCCGCTGGAGCCGCATTTCCGGGCCGCCCGCGAGAGCGGCGCCTTCGCCCTCACCGAGTACGACGAGGCCATGTTCATGTGGGGCCTGCACGCCGCCGCCAACCGGCTGCCCTTCCTCCCCGTCCGCGCCGGCCTCGGCTCCGACGTCATGCGGGTCAATCCCGAGCTGCGGACCGTCACCTCCCCCTACGCCGACGGCGAGGAGTTCGTCGCCGTCCCCGCCCTGCGCCTGGACGCCGCCCTCGTCCACCTCAACCGCGCCGACCGCCTCGGCAACGCCCAGTACCTGGGCCCGGACCCGTACTTCGACGACCTGTTCTGCGAGGCGGCCGACGCCGCGTACGTCTCCTGCGAGCAGCTCGTGGAGACCGCCGAGCTCTCCAAGGCCGGGCCCCCGCAGTCCCTGCTGGTCAGCCGGCACTCCGTCACGGGCGTCGTCGAGACCCCGAACGGCGCGCACTTCACCTCCTGCGCCCCCGACTACGGGCGGGACGAGGCCTTCCAGAAGCTGTACGCGGCCACTCCCTGGCCGGAGTTCTCCGCCCGCTTCCTCTCCGGGGGCAGCGAGCACGCCTACCAGTCGGCCGTCCGGGCCTGGCACGAGGAGCAGCGGTGAGCGCAGTGGGTGCGGTGGGTGCAGCGGGCACGGCGACGGACGCCTCCCGGGCGGAGTACTGCGTGATCGCCTGCGCCGAGGCCTGGCGCGGCGACGGGGAGGTGCTCGCCAGCCCGATGGGCCTGATCCCGTCCTTCGGGGCCCGGCTGGCGAAGCGGACCTTCTCCCCCGACCTCCTGCTGACCGATGGCGAAGCCCTGCTCGTCGGGCTCGACGGGGAGACGGAGGGCTGGCTCCCGTACCGGCGCCACCTCACGATGGTCACCGGCGGCCGGCGGCACGTGATGATGGGCGCCAGCCAGATCGACCGGTTCGGCAATCAGAACATCTCCTGCATCGGCGACTGGGCGCGGCCCGCCCGCCAGCTCCTCGGAGTGCGCGGCGCGCCCGTCAACACGCTGAACAACCCGGTGAGCTACTGGGTTCCGAGGCATTCGCCGCGGGTGTTCGTCGAGCGCGTCGACATGGTGAGCGGGGTGGGCTACGACCGGGCCGGGGCGGCCGGGGTGACCCGCTTCCACCGGCTCCCGCGGGTGGTCAGCGATCTCGCCGTCTTCGATTTCGAGGGCCCGGACCACTCGATGCGCCTGGCCTCCGTGCACCCGGGCGTCACCGTCGAACAGGTCCGGGCGGCCACCGGGTTCGAGCCGGCGGTCACCGGCGAGGTCCCGTACACGCGGGAGCCGACCGCCGAGGAGCTGCGGCTGATCCGCGAGGTGATCGACCCGAGGGGGCTGCGCGACCGGGAAGTGCGGGCCTGAGGGGGTGGCGGCGGCGATGGCGATACGGACGGCTTTCACCGAACTGGTCGGTGTCGAGCACCCGATCGTGCAGACGGGCATGGGCTGGGTGGCCGGCCCGCGGCTGGTGTCGGCCGCGGCTGCGGCCGGAGCCCTGGGCATCCTGGCCTCGGCGACGATGACCGTGGAGGAGCTGCGGGCGGCGGTCCGCGAGGTCCGCTCCCGTACGGACGCCCCGTTCGGGGTGAACCTGCGGGCGGACGCGGGGGACGCAGCCGAGCGGGTCCGGCTGATCATCGACGAGGGCGTACGGGTGGCCTCGTTCGCGCTCGCCCCGTCGAAGGAGCTCATCGCCCGGCTCAAGGACGCGGGCGTCGTGGTGATCCCCTCGATCGGGGCCCGCCGGCACGCCGAGAAGGTCGCGGCCTGGGGGGCCGACGCGGTGATCGTGCAGGGCGGCGAGGGCGGCGGGCACACCGGGGACGTGGCCACGACGGTGCTGCTGCCGCAGGTGGTCGACGCGGTGGACATCCCGGTGGTCGCGGCGGGCGGCTTCCACGACGGCCGCGGCCTGGTCGCGGCCCTGTCGTACGGGGCCGCGGGCATCGCCATGGGCACCCGCTTCCTGCTGACCTCGGACTCCACCGTCCCGGACGCGGTCAAGGCCCGGTACCTGGCGGCCGGGGTCAAGGACGTCACCGTCACGACCGCCGTGGACGGGCTGCCGCACCGGATGCTCCGCACGGAGCTCGTCGCTTCCCTGGAGCGGGCCGGCCGTACGCGGGCGCTGGCCCGGGCGGTCCGGCACGCGGCCGCGTTCCGCGGGCTGTCGGGCCTGTCCTGGCCGCAGATGGTGCGCGACGGCCTCGCGATGAAACACGGCAAGGACCTGTCCTGGAGCCAGGTCTTGCTCGCCGCGAACACCCCCATGCTCCTCAGGGCGTCCATGGTCGAGGGCCGTACGGACCTCGGCGTCATGGCATCGGGCCAGGTCGCGGGGGTGATCGAGGATCTGCCGTCCTGTGCGGAGCTCGTCGCCCGCGTCATGGCCGAGGCACACGGTGTGCTCGCACACCTGCAGTCGCTCGACACCCTGCCACCACCAGGGTGACCCTCCTTCTCCGTTGCAGGAGCCGCCAGATGAGCCGTGCCCGAATCCGCCTGGCGATCGCGGTGCTCGCGTCCGCCCTCGCCGTCGGGACCCTGCCCGCCGCCGCGCACGCCGCGCCGGCGCACCGCACCACCAGCGCCGCGACCACCGCCGCCGGCCGCCACCACCAGCTGGCGGAAACGATTCGCCAGATCCCGCTCCAGGGCGCTGTCAACGTCCGCGACCTGGGCGGCTACCGGACCTGGACCGGTGGGCAGGTCCGCCAGGGGCTGGTCTACCGCTCCGACGCCCTCGGGAAGCTGACCCCGGCGGACACCACCGCCCTCTCGGGTCTCGGCCTGCGGAAGGTCGTCGACTTCCGCATCCCGATGGAGCTCCAGTACGACGGCGCCGACCGGCTGCCCGCCGGGCTCACCGCCACCTCCCGCCCCGTCAGCGACCTCGGCCTGTACGGGACCCTGCTCGGCGCGATATCCAGCGGCGATCCCGCCACGCAGGAGCAGATGCTCGGGGGCGGCCGCGCCGAGGCCTACATGCGCGACATCTACCGCACTTTCGTGACCAGCCCCGAGAACCGGGCGCAGTTCGCGACGACGCTGCGGGAGATCGCGGACGGCGGCCAGGGCCCGCTCCTGTTCCACTGCACCTCGGGCAAGGACCGGACCGGCTGGATGAGTTACGTCCTGCTGCGCGCCCTGGCCGTTCCCGAGGACGCGGCCACGCGCGACTACCTCGCGTCGAACACCTTCCGCGCCGCGTACGACGCCCAGGTGCGGGCGGGTCTGAAGCAGTCCGGGCGGATGCAGAACCCGGACCTGCTGATCCCGCTCCAAGAGGTCCGCCAGGACTACCTGGACGCGGCGACCGCGCAGATGGAGGCGGAGTACGGCGGTTTCTACGGCTACCTCACGGACGGCCTCGGCCTGGACCTGCGGACGCTCGCGAAGCTCCAGGACAAGCTGGTCCGCTGAACCGACCCGCCCCGCGGGCACCGGCACGGACGCCGGGCAACACGATGCCGGGCAGCACGACGCCGGGCAGCACCCGCAGGTGCTGCCCGGCGTCATCGCGCGTACGGGGGCGGATCAGACCGCCCGGCGCCGCCCCTGGCCCGCGGAGCCGACGCGGCTGCGCGACGAGGCCGCGGCCGCGCCGCCGGCCGAGGCGGAGGCGCTGCCCGCGCCGCGCCGGGACTGGCCGCCGTTGCCCGAGCCGCCGGAGCCGCCCTGGCCGCGCCGGGACTGGCCCGACCCGGAGGCCGCCGCCGGGGCCTGGCCGGAGCCCGCGCCGCCGGAGCGGCGGCCGCGGCCGCCGGCCGCGGGGGCGCCGCCCGTGGCGGAGCCGGTGCGCGGGCCGCTCGAACGGCGGCGGGAGGAGCCGGAGCCCGAGCCGGAGCGCGCCTTGGCCGGGGCCGGCTGCTGCGGCACCTCCAGCACCACGGGGATGCCCGAGGGCTCCTTGGCGCCGGTCAGCCGGGACAGCTCCTCGTCGGAGGACTTGATCTGCGCGGTGCGCGGGGAGATGCCGGCGTCCGACATCAGGCGGGACATGTCCCGCTTCTGGTCGGGGAGCACCAGGGTGACCACGCTGCCGGACTCGCCGGCGCGCGCGGTACGGCCGCCGCGGTGCAGGTAGTCCTTGTGGTCGGTGGGCGGGTCGATGTTGACGACCAGGTCGAGGTCGTCGATGTGGATGCCGCGGGCGGCCACGTTGGTGGCGACCAGCGCGGTGACCTCGCCCGTCTTGAACCAGTCGAGGGTCCGGTTGCGCTGCGGCTGCGAGCGGCCGCCGTGCAGGCCGGAGGCGCGGACGCCGTCGGCCAGGAGCTTCTTGACCATGCGGTCGACACCGCGCTTGGTGTCCACGAACATGATCACCCGGCCGTCGCGAGCGGCTATGCGCGTCGCCACGGCCTTCTTGTCGGTCTCGTCCATGACGTACAGGACGTGGTGCTCCATCGTGCTGACCGCGCCGGCGGACGGGTCGACGGAGAAGGCGACCGGGTCGTGCAGGAACATCTTGACGAGCTTGTCGATGTTCTTGTCGAGGGTCGCCGAGAACAGCATGGTCTGGCCCTCGGGCTGGACCTGCTTGAGCAGCGCGGTGACCTGCGGCATGAAGCCCATGTCGGTCATCTGGTCGGCCTCGTCGAGGACCGTGATCGCGACCTGGGAGAGGTCGGCGTCACCGCGGTCGATGAGGTCCTTCAGGCGGCCGGGGGTGGCGACGAGGACCTCGGCGCCGCGGCGCAGGGCGCCGGACTGCCGGTTGATCGACATGCCGCCGACGACGGTCGTGATCCGCAGGTTGACGGACGTGGCGTACGGGGCCATCGCGTCGGTCACCTGCTGCGCGAGCTCACGGGTCGGTACGAGGACCAGCGCGAGCGGCTGCTTCGGCTGGGCGCGGCGGCCGGCGGTGCGGGCCAGCAGCGCCAGGCCGAAGGCCAGCGTCTTGCCGGAGCCGGTACGGCCGCGGCCGAGCAGGTCACGGCCGGCGAGCGAGTTCGGCAGCGTCGCGGCCTGGATCGGGAACGGCTCGGTGACGCCCTGGGCGGCGAGGGTCTTCAGCAGCGCCTCGGGCATGCCCATGTCCTCGAACGCGGCGACCGGCTCCAGGGCCGGGGTCAGCGGTTCGGGCATGGTGAATTCTTGGGGCCGGGCGACGGGGGCGGACTTCTGCCGTCCCGCGCCAGCCTTCGGACGTCCCTGAGCCGGACCTCGACCCCGGGTGGGGCGGCGGCTGGGTCGTGCGGAGCTGGAGCTGGTCATGCGAGAAAGCCCTCCTGAAACCGGCAGGTAAAACAAAGATCGAGACAGCAGACAAGCCGGGGCCCGCACCTCGCGGTGCGGACCCCGGCATGCTGAAGTACTTAGTTGGCGGGGAGGATGTTCTCCGCCTGGGGGCCCTTCTGGCCCTGGGTCACGTCGAACGAGACGCGCTGACCCTCGGTGAGCTCACGGAAGCCCTGGGTGGCGATGTTCGAGTAGTGGGCGAAGACGTCCGGGCCGCCACCGTCCTGCTCGATGAAGCCGAAGCCCTTTTCCGAGTTGAACCACTTCACGGTGCCAAGTGCCATTTTAAATCTCCTGAATAGGCGGCAAAGGGCCCCATCCGGAGATTCCGGCAAAACAATAAAAGCGCCTGAGGAACATTCCCGTCAGGCGCACATAAAGTTCATGGGTACCACAACTGCAACGCTCTCCAAGCTAGCACACCTCGGCGCCGACACCCAGCCCCGCCTGCACCCGGGGCGGGATAGATCCGGGGGCACCGCCCCCGGATGGCTTCCGGTTACAGCCGCTCGATGATGGTGACGTTGGCCTGGCCGCCGCCCTCGCACATGGTCTGGAGGCCGAACCGGCCGCCCGTGCGCTCCAGTTCGTGGAGCAGGGTGGTCATCAGCTTCACCCCCGTGGCGCCCAGCGGATGGCCCAGTGCGATGGCTCCGCCGTTGACGTTCACCCGTTCGGGGTCGGCGCCGGTCTCCTTCAGCCAGGCCAGGACGACCGGGGCGAAGGCCTCGTTGATCTCGACCAGGTCGATGTCGTCCAGCGACATGCCGGTCTTCTTCAGGGCGTGCGCCGTGGCCGGGATCGGGGCCGAGAGCATCCGGATCGGGTCCTCGCCCCGTACGGACAGGTGGTGGATGCGGGCCCGCGGCCGCAGGCCGTGCTCCGCCACCGCCCGCTCGGAGGCGATCAGCATGGCCGCCGCCCCGTCGGAGACCTGCGAGGAGACGGCCGCCGTGATCGTGCCGCCCTCGACCACCGGCCTTAGGCCCGCCATCTTCTCCAGGGTGGTGTCCCGGCGGGGGCCCTCGTCCACGCGTACGTCCCCGTACGCCACCGTCTCGCGCGCGAAACGGCCCTCGTCGAGGGCCCGGATCGCCCGCCGGTGCGAGCGGAGCGCGAACTCCTCCATGTCGCGCCGCGTGATCCCCCACTTCTGCGCGATGAGCTGCGCGCCGTGGAACTGGTTCACCGGCGCGTCCCCGTACCGGGCCCGCCAGCCCTCGCTGCCCGCGTACGGGCCCTCCGTGAGGCCGAGCGGCTCCGCGGCCTGCCGCGAGGCGAAGGCGATCGGGATCATCGACATGTTCTGGGTCCCGCCCGCGACGACCAGGTCCTGGGTCCCGGAGAGCACGCCCTGCGCGGCGAAGTGGACGGCCTGCTGCGAGGAGCCGCACTGGCGGTCCACCGTGACCCCCGGCACCTCCTCGGGCAGCCCCGCCGCCAGCCACGCCGTCCGCGCGATGTCCCCGGCCTGCGGGCCCACCGTGTCCAGGCAGCCGAAGACCACGTCCTCGACGGCGGCCGGGTCCACTCCGGAGCGCTCCACCAGGGCTTTCAGGACGTGCGCGCCCAGGTCGGCCGGGTGGACGCCCGACAGGCCTCCTCCGCGCCGGCCCACGGGGGTGCGTACGGCTTCGACTATGTAGGCCTCGGGCATGGCGGGTGCTCCTTCGGGGGTCAGCTGCGTACGGCGATCCCGTCCAGCACCATCGACAGGTACTGGCGGGCGATCTCCTCGGGGCTGTGCTGTCCTCCCGGCCGGTACCAGGACGCCGCCACCCACACCGTGTCGCGGACGAAGCGGTAGGTGAGGCGGACGTCGAGATCGGCCCGGAAGACCTTGGCGGCGACCCCGCGCTCCAGCGTCCCCAGCCAGGCCTTCTCGAACTTCTGCTGCGAGTCGGAGAGGTAGTGGAAGCGGGGCTGCGCGGACAGGTGCCGGGATTCCTTCTGGTAGATCGCGACGGCGGCGCGGTGCCGGTCGATCTCGCGGAAGGACTCGGTGACGAGGGCCTCGATGGTCTCCCGGGGGCCGAGGCCGGCGGCGAGGACGGCGTCGTAGCCCTGCCACAGCTCGTTCAGGAAGGCCGAGAGGATCTCGTCGAGCATCGACTCCTTGGAATCGAAGTGGTAGTAGAGGCTGCCGGCGAGCATGCCGGCGGCGTCGGCGATCTTGCGGACGGTGGTGGCGTTGTAGCCCTGCGCGGCGAAGACCTCGGCGGCGGTGTCGAGGAGCTCGCGGCGGCGCTCGGGAGAGGCGCTCACCTGGGGCTTCCTGGCTGGCGATTTGGCTGTCGGCTTGTTCGTTGGCACGAGCCCATTCTGGGCCTAGGCGCGCTGGCTGCTGACGGAGACGGTCTCGCCCGTCATGTACGACGAGTAGCCGCTGGCCAGGAACACGATGACGTTGGCGACCTCCCAGGGCTCGGCGTACCGGCCGAAGGCCTCGCGGGCCGTCAGCTCGGTCAGCAGTTCCTCGCTGGTGACCTTCACCAGGTGCGGGTGCATGGCGAGGCTCGGGGCGACCGCGTTGACCCGTACGCCGAACTCGGCCGCCTCCAGCGCGGCGCAGCGGGTCAGTGCCATCACCCCGGCCTTGGCTGCGGCGTAGTGGGCCTGGCCGGTCTGGGCGCGCCAGCCGACGACGGAGGCGTTGTTGACGACGACCCCGCCCCGGCCGGAGGCCTTCAGCGAGCGCAGGGCGGCGCGGGTGCAGCGGAAGGTGCCGTTCAGGGTGACGTCGAGGACGTTGCCCCACTGTTCGTCGGTCATGTCGACGAGGGCGGCGGTGCCTCCGAGGCCGGCGTTGTTGACGACGACGTCGAGGCCGCCGTGGGTCTGCTCGGCGAGCGCGAACAGGGCCCCGACCTGGTCCTCGTCGGTGACGTCGCAGGGCAGGGAGGTGACGCGGCCGGCGCCGAACTCGGCGCCGAGGGCCTGTTCGGTCTCCTTCAGTCGGCGGGCGTGCGCGTCGCCGATGACGATGCGGGCGCCCTCCTCCAGGAAGCGGCGGGCGGTGGCCCCGCCGATCCCGGCTCCGGCGGCGGCGGTGATGACGGCCGTGCGGCCTCGGAGCAACCCGTGACCCGGCACGTAGTCGGGGGTGTTCACGCTCATGGCGGTACGTTAACCTACCAAACACTTGTTAGGGAACACTTGTCGAGCGGACTCGACGTGTCGGGGAAACTCCCGCGAAGCCCCTGCGACGGAGGCGGACAGCTGATGGACCTGACCCACGCACCGGAGGTGACGGCCTTCCGGGCCGAGGCCCGCGCCTGGCTCGCCGAGCACGTCCCGGACTCCCCCCTCCCCTCCCTGGAGACGGCGGAGGGCTTCGCCGAGCACCGCGCGTGGGAGGCCCGGCTGCACGCGGACCGCTGGTCGGCGGTGTCCTGGCCCGCCGAGTACGGGGGCCGGGGCGTGGACATCGAGCGGTGGCTGGTCTTCGAGGAGGAGTACTGGGCTGCGGGCGCGCCCGGCCGGGTCTCGCAGAACGGCATCAGCCTCCTCGCACCGACCCTCTTCGACCACGGGAGCGCCGAGCAGCGCGCGCGGGTGCTGCCGCCGATGGCGAGCGGCGAGGTGATCTGGGCGCAGGCCTGGTCGGAGCCGGAGTCGGGCTCGGACCTGGCCTCGCTGACATCGCGGGCGGTGCGCACCGAGGGCGGCTGGCTGCTGTCGGGACAGAAGACCTGGTCCTCGCGGGCGGCCTTCGCGGACCGGGCCTTCGGCATCTTCCGTACGGATCCGGCGGCCGGGAAGCCGCACCAGGGGCTGACGTACCTGATGTTCGACCTGCGCGCGCCGGGGGTGAGCGTGCGGCCCATCGGCCGGCTGGACGGGAAGCCCGCCTTCGCGGAGCTCTTCCTGGACGAGGTCTTCGTGCCGGACGCGGACGTGATCGGTGAGCCGGGGCAGGGCTGGCGGATCGCCATGTCCACGACGGGCAACGAGCGCGGGCTGACGCTGCGCTCGCCGGGGCGGTTCCTGGCGGCGGCGGACCGGCTGGCCGCGCTGTGGCGGGCGCAGGGGGATCCGGCGGACACCGCGCTGGGCGGCCGGGTGGCGGACGCGGTGGTCGGGGCGCGCGCGTACGAGCTGTTCACCTGGGCGGCCGCCTCGCGGTTCGCGGCGGGTGGGCGGATCGGCGCCGAGTCCAGCCTGAACAAGGTGTTCTGGTCGGAGTACGACATCGCCCTGCACGAGACGGCGCTGGACCTGCTGGGCCCGGACGCGGAGCTGGCGGAGGGGGCGTGGGCGGAGCCCTGGATCTTCTCGCTGGCCGGGCCGATCTACGCGGGCACGAACGAGATCCAGCGCGACATCATCGCCGAGCGGCTGCTCGGTCTCCCGAAGGGCCGCCGCTGATGCGCTTCCTGCCGACCGGCGAACAGTCGGACTTCGCCCGTACGCTGCACGCCCTGCTCGGCGCCTCGGAGGTCCCGGCGGCCGTACGGGCCTGGGGCGCCGGGGAGCACGGACCGGGGCGGGCCCTGTGGTCGCGGCTCGCGGGGACGGGCCTGTTCGCGCTCGCGGCGGACGAGGAGGCGTACGGCGACCTGGGGGGACTGGGGCCGCTGCCGGTGGAGCTGGCGCTCGGCTTCGTGGAGCTGGGGCGGGCGGGGGTGCCGGGGCCGGTGGTCGAGACGGCCGCGGCGGCCGTGCTGCTGTCGGAGCTGGCGCGGCCCGGGCAGGAGGGGGAGGAGAGAAGGGACGGGGAGAACGCGGAGAACGGGGAGGACGGGCCGGCGAAACGCTTCCTGCCGGGGCTGGTGGCGGGCGAGGCCCTGGCCACGCTGATCCTGCCGGGCGGGGGTCCGTACGCCTTGGACGCGGACGCGGCGGAGTACTGCTTCACGGTGTCGGCGGCGGGCGAGCTCCGGCTGGCACGCGGCGCAGGCGCAGGCGCCGGTGAACCGCTGCGGTCCACGGACCCGGCGCGCCGGCTGTCCCGGCCCGCGGCGGAGGGGGAGCTGCTGGCCGCCGGACCCCGGGTCCTGGCGGCGGCGGGGACCGCCCTGCTCTGGGCGCGGCTGCTGACGGCGGCCCAGTGCCTGGGGGTCGGCGAGGCCCTGCTGGCGAGCACGGTGCGGTACGTGAAGCAGCGCACGCAGTTCGGCACGCCGGTCGGCGGCTTCCAGGCCGTGAAGCACCGGCTGGCGGACACGCTCCTGGCCCTGGAGTTCGCGCGGCCGCTGGTGTGGGCGGCGGCCCTGGGCCTGGCGCCGTGGGAGGTCGCGGCGGCGAAGCTGGCGGCGGGCGAGGCGGCGTACGCGGCGGCCATGACGGCGCTGCAGCTCCACGGGGCCGTGGGCTACACGGAGGAGCTCGACCTCTCCGTGTGGCTGCGCAAGGCGCGGCCGCTGCGCGACGCGTGGGGCTCGCCGGCCGCCTGCCGGGCGGCGGTGCTCCAGGAGCGCGGTGGCGGAGGCCGGCTCACATGACGGCCACGCCGAGGGTGACGACGTAGCGCTCCTCGACCGTCCCGTCGGGGAACAGGGCGGCCAGCCGGGCCCGCTCCGCGTCGAGGAACTCCTGGGTGCCGGCCGGGCCGAGCATCAGGAAGGCGGAATGACTGGCGTGGTTGGCGAGGTGGACGTCGAGCGGGATCCGGCGTGACCAGCGGACCTCCCGCGTGGTGAACGCCAACCCGGGAGGCAGGGTGCGGTGGCCGAGCCCGCCGGCGTCGAACAGGGTCCGGATCCGCTCGTCCTGCTCGGCGATCCACGGGACGGCGGGGTCCATGTCGTTCCACCAGAGCGCGAGCGCGCCGCCGGGCCGCAGTACGCGGCGGGCCTCGGGGACCGAGCGGGCGGGGTCGGTCCAGTGCCAGGCCTGGGCGTACGTGAGGAAGTCGAACCCGGCGGTGGCCAGCGGCAGATGGTCGCCGTCGCCGCGCACGAGCGGGATCCCGGGGTTCGCCCGCCGGAATTCGGCGGCCATGCCGGCGCCCGGTTCGACGGCGAGCACGTCCGCCCCGCGGGCGCGCAGCATCCCGGTGGCGATCCCGGTCCCGGCCCCCGCGTCGGCCACCCTGGCCCCGCGCAGGCCCCGCCCGGCGAGCGCCTCCAGGGCGTCGAACAGTTCTCCGGGATACCCGGGCCGGTTCGCCGCGTACAGCGCGGCGGCGTCGTCGAAGGACCGGGCACGGGTGCGGGGCGTGGACGTCATGTCGCCATTGTTTTCGATCACGGCTCCCCGGACCAGGCCCCGGCGGCCCTTCCGGCTCCGGCTCAGCGCCCGGCTCCCGGCGTCCGACTCAGCGCCCGGCCCGGCGCCCGGCCCGGCGCCCGGCTCAGCGTCCGGCCCGGCGCCCGGCCCGGCGCCCGGCTCAGCGTCCGGCCCGGCGCCCGGCTCAGCGGAACTCGCGGACGACCTCGATCCGGCCCACGAGGTGGGCGTTGAACTCGTCCAGCTCCTCCGCCGGCACCCACAGCTCCAAAATCGTCTCCCCGCCCGCCTGCCGGACCGGGTACCGGGCCAGGAACCCGGTGTCGACCTCGAAGCGCGTCACGAAGCCCGCGCCGTCGTGCTTGACGTTCCAGTCGCGGGCGATGCGGATCGCGTAGTCCTCGTTCAGGACGGGGTAGAAGATCGGCTGCTCCGGGAGCCGCGGCGGCCAGGCCCGCCAGTCGAGCGCGCGGACGAGGTCGAGCTCCACCGGACCCGTCGGGCGCCAGAGCGTGGTCGTCGTGGTGGTCGTGCTCGCGTTCGCGGTCGTCGGGGACATGAGGAGCGACCCTAGGCGCAGGGGTGCCCTCCTGGCCACCGGGTTCGGGTCAGGCGGGGCGGCGGCGGGGGCGGCGGCGCCGGAGGGAGTAGCGGACCATGATCAGCGTCTGGACCGCCAGCAGGATCGCGGCCCCGGTTCCGGCCGTCGTAAGGGCGTCGGGCGAGGCCCAGGCCCGGCCGACCAGTTCGGCGACGCCCACCGCGGTCAGCGCGACCAGGAAGCGGGGTACGAACTCGGCCTCGGTGCCGTGCAGGACTCCCGAGCCGACGACGAAGACGGCTAGCAGCACCGGGATCCACGGGGCGTCCGGCTCGCGCAGCATCAGCGCGGCGCCGAACTCCACTGCCAGGACGAGCACGTAGCGGAGCAACATCGACATGGGCACATCATGCCCGCCGAACCCCGGGGCCGAGCGGCGCGGCGGTGAACCCCGCCCGGCCCCGCCGCATTTCCCTCCCGCGGCGGCATCTCGGGTTGCAATGCGGACTGACGGTCCGTATCTTCGGACGGGATAAGCGGACCATCGGTCCGAATCGCGCCCGAACGGAGAACCGCCATGCCCGCGAGCACCTCGCCCGCACCACCCGCCCCCTCCTCACCCGCGGATCTCTACCGCCACAGCCTGCGCCTGCTCCTCGACAAGGACATCGCCTCCTGGGTCGGCCTGTGGTCCGAACACGGCTCCATGGAGTTCCCGTTCGCCCCGCCCGGTTGGCCCGGGCGGCTGGAGGGGCGGGCGGCCATCGCCGGCTACATGCGCGACTACCCTGACCACATCGACCTGCACGACTTCCCCGACCTGCGGATCCACGAGACGGCCGACCCGGCGACGATCGTGGTCGAGATGCGCGGTGTGGGCCGCGTCGTCGCGACCGGGAGCCCCTTCGACATGACGTACATCGCCGTCGTGACCGTCCGGGACGGCCGGTTCGCCTCGTACCGCGACTACTGGAATCCGCTCGCGGCCCGCGGGCCGGGGCTGGACTTCCCGGCGGACGACATGAGGAGCGCCGCGTGACGACCGCCCCCACCACCGGCACCACCCTGGTCATCGGCGCGACCGGCACCACCGGCAGCCGTACCGCCGCGCAGCTGATCGCCGCCGGCCGGCGCGTCAAGGCGGCCGGCCGCGCGGCCACCCCGCTCCCCGGCGCCGAGCCGGTCCGCTTCGACTGGTACGACCCCGCCACGTACGGCGACGCGCTCGGCGGAGCCGACGGCGTCTACCTCGTCCCGCCCATCGGCGACCCGGACCCGGCCGCGGTCATGCTGCCCTTCCTGGAACGGGCCCGCGCCGCCGGCGTGCGCCGCGCCGTACTCCTCAGCTCCTCCGCCGTCCCCGCGGGCGGCCCGGCGGTGGGGACGGTGCACCAGGCCCTGCCCGGCCTGTTCGACGAGTGGGCGGTCCTGCGCCCCTCCTGGTTCATGCAGAACTTCACCGGCGCGCACGCCCACGCCGACAGCATCCGGGCCGAAGGAGCCATCCTGACCGCGACGGGGACGGGCCGGGTCGGCTTCGTCGACGCCGAGGACATCGCCGCCGTCGCCGTACGGGCCCTCACCGACGACCGCGCGCCCGACGCCGAGCTGGTGCTCACCGGGCCGCAGGCGCTCAGCCACGACGACATCGCCGCGATCCTCACGGAGGTCACCGGCCGCCCGGTGGTCCACCACCACCTGACGTACGACGCCGTGCGGGAACGGCTGGCCGCGGTCATCCCGGCGGAGTTCGCCGCGCTGCTGGCCGGCATGGAGCGCGCCATCGCCGAGGGGGCGGAGGACCGTACGACCGACACCGTCGAGCGCCTCACCGGCCGCCCGCCCCGCGGCTTCCGGGCAGTCGCCGAACGAGAACTGGCCGTACGGAAGCGGGCCGTTCGGGCGGCGCCGCAGACCTCGCGCTAGGGGGCGCCCGCCGCCGCGAGCCCGGCATGATCGGCGAGACACCCCCTGGGCGGCCGTCGCGGGGCGCGGCCCGCCCCCGCCCGGGTACGCCGTGGCTTCTCCCTACCCCGTGGCCCGCAGCCAGGCCGCGGCGGCCGTCAGGGCCGCCCGCCCGGCGGGGAGCGGCAGGCCCAGGAACCCGTGGAAGACCCCCGGGTAAAGGTGCACCGCGCAGTCCACCCCGGCCGCGCCCAGCCGGCGCGCGTACGCCAGGCCCTCGTCCCGCAGCAGATCGCAGTCCGCGAGCACCAGCAGCGTGCGCGGAAGGCCGGAGAGGTCGGGGGCGCGCAGCGGCGAGACATGCGGGTGCGCGGGGTCGCCGCCGTACTGCTCCCAGTACCAGGCCATGTGCGCCGCGGTGTGGAAGTGGCCCTCGCCGTACGCGGCCGTGGACGCGGCCGTGGACGCGGTCGCCGTCGCCGTACCGGTCGCCGTCGCCGCCGCCGCGTCCAGCGGGGGGTACACCAGCAGTTGCCCCGCCACCAGCTCCGGCGCCCGCAGCGCGGTCACCGCCGCCAGGTTGCCTCCGCTGGAGTCCCCCGCCAGCACCACCCGGCCCGGATCGCAGCCCAGCGCGGGGGCCTGCGCCCTCGCCCACAGCAGTACCGTCAGCGCGTCGTCCGGCGCCGCCGGCCAGGGGTGTTCGGGGGCCAGGCGGTAGTCGGCGGAGACCACCACCGCGCCCGACGCGGCGGCCAGCGACCGGCACGTCGCGTCGTGCGTGCCGAGCCCGCACATCACCCAGCCCCCGCCGTGGAAGAACACCACCAGCGGCCGGCCCGCCCCGCCCGGCGCGGGATCGTAGACCCGGACCGGGACGCCCGAGGCCTCGCCGTCCCGGACCGAGGCCACCTCCGGCCCCGCCGACCGGCCGTGGGCGGCCGCCGCCCGCAGGGCCGCCACGTCCCCCGGCCCCGGAAAGGACGCCGCCATCGCATCGCACAGCGCCCGGGCCGCGGGGGACAGGGAACCGCTCACCGCACCTCCGCCCACCACGCCCTCGCCCACCGCACCCCCGCTCATCGCGCCGTCATCCCCCCGTCCACCGCGAACTCCGTTCCCGTCACGTACGAGGACGCGTCCGAGCAGAGGAACAGCACCAGCTCCCCGACCTCCTCCGGCCGCCCCATCCGTCCCAGCGGCACGTGCGACCAGTCCTGCCCGGCGACCGCCGACACCATCGGCGTGTCGATCGCCCCCGGATGCACCGAGTTGACCCGGATCCGGTCCCCCGCCAGGTCCAGCGCCGCCGAGCGGGTCAGCCCGCGCAGCCCGAACTTGGTGGACCCGTACGCCGCGTGGCCGGGGACGCCGACCAGTCCGGCCGCGGAGGAGACGTTCACGATCGAGCCGCCCCCGGCCGCCCGCAGCACCGGCGCCACCGCCCGGATGCCGAGGAACGGCCCCAGCAGGTTCACCCGCAGCAGCTCCTCGAACTCCTCGGGCCGCTGCTGCTCCACATGGGCCGTGCGCCACACCGCCGCGTTGTTGACCAGCGCCGATATCGTGCCGAAGGCCCGTACGGCCTCCCGCACGACCGCCGCCCAGCCCTCCGCCTCGGCCACGTCGTGCCGTACGAACAGCCCCTGGTCCCCCAGCGAGGACGCGACCGCCCGGCCCTCCTCCTCCCGTACGTCCGTGACGACCACCCGGGCACCGGCCTGCGCGCACAACCGGGCGCCGGCCGCGCCCTGCCCGCGGCCGGCGCCCGTGATGACGACGACCTTTCCGTCCAGCGAGACCATCCGCCCACTCCTCCAGATAGACCTAATAGAAATACTTCTAGCAGTCACACCTGGACGGAGGAAGGGATGGCACGGACACCGGTCGTAGACTGCGCTGCGTGGCAGACGAGAAGAGCGAGCGCACCCTCCCGGCGACCGGTTGGGCGGTGCTCGGGCTGCTCTCCTTCGGGGAGGAGCTCTCCGGCTACGACCTGAAGAAGTGGTCGGACCGGTCCCTGCGCTTCTTCTACTGGAGCCCGTCCTTCAGCCAGATCTACAGCGAGCTCAAGCGCCTGGAGCAGGCCGGTTACGCCTCCTCCCGACTGGTCGCCCAGGAGACCGGCACCCGCGACAAGCGGGTGTACCGGATCACCGACGAGGGCATGGCGGCCGCACGGCAATGGGCCCGGGAGACCCCGGCCGACCCGCCCGTCCTCAAGCACGGGCCGATGCTGCGACTGTGGCTGGGCCACCTTCTGGAACCCGGGCAGTTGCGTGAAGTCCTGCTCCGGCACCAGGAGTTCGCGGAGGAGATGCGCCTGCGCGCGGTGGCCGACGCGGAGGCCGCCCTGGACGAGCCCGCCTGGGCCTACCCCGCGCTCACCCTCAAGTGGGCGGAGCGCCACTACGCCTCCGAGGGAGCCCTCGCGGCCGCGATGCTCGACGACATCGCCGCCCTGGAGAGCGGCGGCTGACGTACCCTCGGGCCATGACGGGCAGCGCGATCGACCTCCGCACGATGGAAGCGACCGCCCCCGCGCTCGTGAACCTCTACAAGAGCGCCGGGATCTCGCTCCGCAAGCACGGCCTGGAAGGCGTGCGTGCCGCGGTGTACCTGGTCCTGGACCACTCGGGGTCGATGCGCCCGTACTACCGGGACGGCACGGTGCAGGCCTTCGCCGACCGGGTGCTGGGCCTCTCGGCGCACCTCGACGACGACGGCCGCGTACCGGCGGTGTTCTTCTCGACCGAGGTCGACGCGATGGAGGAGATCCCGCTCGCCGGGCACCAGGGGCGGATCGCCGCGATCACCTCCCGCCTGGGCCACATGGGCAAGACGGCGTACGACGCGGCGATGGACGCGGTGATCGACCACTACCTGGACTCGGGGTCGGCCGATCCGGCACTCGTCGTCTTCCAGACGGACGGCGGCCCGATCAACAAGCCGGCGGCGGAGCGGTACCTGTGCAAGGCGGCCCGGCTCCCGCTGTTCTGGCAGTTCGTCGGCTTCGGGCAGACGCGCAGCCGGCAGTTCGACTTCCTGCGGAGGCTGGACGAACTGCCCGTACCGACCCGGCGGGTGGTGGACAACGCGGGCTACTTCCACGCGGGTCCGGACCCGCGGGAGGTCCCGGACCCGGTGCTCTTCGACCGCCTGGTCATGGAGTTCCCGTCCTGGCTGGCGTCGGCGCGCGCGGCCGGCATCGTGCGCGCCTGAGCGGCGGCCGCCGGTGCCACACGCTTTGATGGACGTATGACGACCACGAACAACTGGGCAGCGTTCGAGAAACAGGAACCGGAACTCGCGGCTACCGTCCGGGCCCGCTTCGCGCAGTACCCGCACCACGTCCTCGGCACCCTCCGCAAGGACGGCTCCCCGCGGCTGGCCGGACTGAACGTCGACATCCGCGGCGGCGAGCTGTGGCTCGGGATGATGCCGGGCTCGATGAAGGCCAAGGACCTCCAGCGCGACCCCCGCTTCGCCCTGCACACGAACCCCGGCGAGGGCGAGACGATGCCGGACGGGGACGTACGGATCTCCGGGCGGGCGATCGAGCTGCTGGACCCGCCCGAGCTGCACCGGTACGCGGAGGAGACGGAGACCCCGCACCCCTTCCACCTCTTCCACGCGGACCTGACGGAGGTGGTCCACATCGGCGTCGACGGCGACGACCTGGTGGTCCGCACCTGGACCCCGGCGCACGGCCTGCGCACCCTCCGCCGGGGCAACGACGACGAGCCCCCGCGCGAGGACCCGGCTAGCTGAAGAGGGGCCGGCGTGGGGCGGGGCCACTCGACGCGGCCGGGTCGATGTCGATCCAGCTGCTGTCGATGTTGAGGGTGACCCCGTCGTGGGTGTCGTCGTGGTTGCCGAGGTACTGGTGGGCGCGGCGGCGGCCGGCCCACTGGTGCGTACCGGCGGGCAGGCCCGTGTCGGCGTCGGAGACCGACGCCCTGCCGTTCCAGACGGCGACCCACAGCACGTCTGGCATGGCCTCCGGCGCCTGGTCGTGGTGGGCGCCGAGCGCCTTGGCCCCGGAGCTCGCCGCGACGTAGGCGCCGGCGCGGTAGCCGAGCTCGTGCAGCCGGACCGTCCAGGCGGTGAGGTACGCGACGACCGGCGGGTCCCAGGTGGTGCGGTCGGTGTAGCTCTCCAGGTCGTTGTAGAGCACCGTGCCCTCCGTCAGGCCCAGGGAGCGGGCCACCGTGACGGCGCCTTCGGCGGCCTCCATGCCCTCCTGGTTCGCCCGGGAGGGATCGGCGGACAGGCCGGTGGCCGGGTTGTTCCAGGGCTGCGGGCCGACCCAGAGCGGCATGAGGTGCCAGCCCGCCTCGGCCTGCCGCCGGACCCAGCCGGCGGTGAGCCGCGGCTGGGCGCAGGCCCGGGCGCGGCCGCCGATGTAGATGCCGACGGCGCCGAAGGGGGAGGCGGCCCGCCAGCCGTCCATGGCGCGCTGGGTCGGGGCGGTGCAGGCGTCGAAACCAGCGCCGGTGAAGGGCTCTTGGGCCCGGACGGGCTTCGGGCCGGTGACGGCCGACGCTGGGTCAGCGGGTGCGCCGGGGGCCCCGGGGGCGGCGGAGTCCCCGGTCCGGGCCCCC
Source organism: Streptomyces sp. NPDC051109 (assembly GCF_044455885.1). Lineage (NCBI taxonomy): Bacteria > Bacillati > Actinomycetota > Actinomycetes > Kitasatosporales > Streptomycetaceae > Streptomyces > Streptomyces sp. NPDC051109. The sequence continues at coordinate 55,063 of NZ_JBITFF010000022.1, read as the reverse complement.
GCCAGGAGGCCGCGTACGGCGTCGGGGGTGGTCCCGTACGAGAGGGTGGCCATCACCCCGGGCCGGCGCAGCGCGTACCGGACCTCGTTGCTGTCGCTCTGCGGCTCCGGGATCGCGCCGGGGACCTCGACGCGCACGGTCGGGATGTCGGCCCGCTGCGGGGCCCCTTCGAGCGGCTCCAGGTGCAGGGTGTCGGCGCGGCTGCGGACGGCCCGGCCGGTGCATTCCGCTTGGGTGCCGGCGGGCCCGAGGTACAGGGTGGGCAGGTCCAGCCGCAGGCAGGCGCCGGGATTCCGGTCGAGGTCGACGACCCGCCAGTGCCCGGGGACGGTGAGGCGCAGCCCGTGGTAATCGACGGTCCGCCCGTCCTCGGCGGCGGTGGCGGTGGCCGTCGCCGGGGCCGTGGCCGTGGTGGGATGAACGGGAATCAGCAGGGCGGCGGCGCCGAGCAGGCCGCTCAGCAGGGTTCGGATGGGGACCATGATCCAGATGGGTACCAGACTCCGGACCCGTGAACTGCGCGCGCTCCGAGTGGAGTTGGCCCGTCCGGCCCAGTCCGGCCCCGCCGTGCCGGTCGGCGTGCGTCACCTGCACGAGTGACACGGGCCCGGGCCCGTCAGGCCGTACGCCAGGCGCGCGATCGACCCGTACGGCCGGAGCCCGCAGGAGAGCGTGCGGGTGAGTACGCGGACTCAGGCGGATGTCAGTAGCACTGGGTAGCCTCGCGGCTGTCCGACGTACGGACGACACGACAACCTGGGGGACGACATGAACAAGCGCGCGACCGCCCTGGCGGCCCTGGCCCCGGCACTCGCCCTGACCCTCGCGGCAACCCCGGCCCAGGCCGCGCCGACGGACGAGATCATCGGCTACCCGGGCCCCGACGGCCTGATCTGGATCGCCGACCAGGCCGGCTCCAGCGGCTTCGTCTCGGGCGGCCTCTCCCCGCACCTGGACACCTTCATCACGTTCGGCTGCGCCGACGGCGGGAGCATCGAGGTGTCGTTCCGGCTCCAGGAGCACCCGGACCGCGACCCGGCCCCCTTCACCGTCGACTGCCCCGGCACGGACCCGACGGTCGTCACGCTCCCCCTCGGCACCGGCCTGCACGGTGGATTCACCGCGTGGGTGACCGCCTCGACCCCGACCACCCACTGGGGCGCCACGGTCACCCAGCCCGAGTAGCCCCGAAAACACCGCGGCGGGCGCCGTGGCACTGGTCAGGCCTGAGCCTTCACGTCCAGGATGAACGAGGACCACACGGCGGCCGGGAACACGAGAACGGGACCGGCACCGGCCAGCTTGCTGTCGCGGACGGGGACGACACCGGGGAGGCCGTCGGACACCTCTACGCAGCTGGCGCTCTCAGAGTTGCTGTAGGAGGACTTCCGCCAGGACAAGCCGTTCACGTCTGTGCGCATTTCGCGTATTCCTCCGCCACCGACTCGATCAAGGCCAGGGACGCATCCGGCGACAGCGCGGCGGCCCTGGCCAGATCGTAGAGTTTCCAGTGACGGTGCACCAGCGCCGGATAGTCGAGCAACTGCCCCACGCGGGGCCCCTCGGTGTACACGACATCGGGCGCGTCGGCGAACTGCATGATGCTCACCAAGGAGCCCAGGGCGCCTTGAGCCCCCGCCGAGAACGGCACCACCTGCAGCGTGATCCGATGGGCGCGAGCGTAAGCGGAGACGTGCCGCAACTGGGCTGCCATCACACCAGGCCCCCCGACCACCGTCCGCAGTACCGCCTCATGCAGGACGACCCACAATTCTGGGGTCGTCGGATGGTCGAGGAGCCGTGCGCGCTCCAGACGAAACGCGACCAGGCCATCAACGTACTCGGCAAGCGCGGTGGGGTTGCCGCCCCGCATCACCGCCCGGGCATAGTCCGCCGTCTGGAACAACCCGGGGACCAAGGTGGAGGCGTATTCGTAGATTGCCGTCGCCAGACGTTCCAGCTCGGCAGCTTCGGCGAAGTACTCCTCGTACTTGGACTTGAACGCCCTGGACAGACGGAAGAAATAGTCGCCTGTGCCAAGCTCCTTGTCGATCAGCATCGCCAGCTCCGGGCGCAGCCGCCGTGTCCCGCACTCCATCAGTCCGACGTACGCGCCGCTCGTGAAAATCAGCTCACCGAGCCCCGCCTGAGACAGCCCGGCCGCCTCTCGGTGCCTTCGCAGCTCCTCACGGGCGAACTCCTCCGGCGTCTGCGCTCCACCCTCGACCTTCGGCTTGGCCATGAGCCAACTCCCCGCTTCCGCAGTGCCCTCGCTCCGCGAGTGAGCGTAGTCCTCGGCGCCGCGCCGGAACAACGGAACGCATTGATACGACTACACGACGCCACAGCGCCCGCCATCCCTGGTCGGGGACATGGCGGGCGCTGTGTCAGAGTTCCGCACACCGTTGTACGGACCGTATGAGGGGTCCTCCCCGCAGGGAGGGGGCCTGACGGTTACACCATCAGGGAGCGGTCCGTCGGCTTGACCGGGTACGGGAGGGCGCTGGCGCCCGTCAGGTAGCGGTCGACGCCTCGGGCCGCCGAGCGGCCCTCCGCGATCGCCCAGACGATCAGCGACTGGCCGCGGCCGGCGTCGCCGGCCACGAAGACGCCGTCGACGTTGGTCGCGTACGAGGCGTCGCGCGCGACGTTGCCGCGGCCGTCCAGCTCCAGGCCGAACTGGGCCACCAGGCCGTTGGCCTGGTCGGTGCCGGTGAAGCCCATCGCCAGGGTGACCAGCTGGGCCGGGAGGACCCGCTCGGTGCCCGGCTTCTGCTCCAGCTTGCCGTCCTTGAACTCCACCTCGACCAGGTGCAGCGCCTGGACGTTGCCGTCCTCGTCGCCCTCGAAGTGGGTGGTGGAGACGGAGTAGATCCGCTCGCCGCCCTCCTCGTGCGCCGAGGTGACCTTGTACAGCATCGGGAAGGTCGGCCACGGCTGGCCCGCGGGCCGGTCCTCCGACGGGCGCGGCATGATCTCCAGCTGCGTGACGGACAGGGCGCCCTGGCGGTGGGCCGTGCCCACGCAGTCCGCGCCCGTGTCGCCGCCGCCGATGACGACCACGTGCTTGCCCTCGGCCGTGATGGGGGGCGCCACGAAGTCGCCCTCCTGGACCTTGTTCGCGAGGGGGAGGTACTCCATCGCGAAGTGGATCCCGCGCAGCTCGCGCCCCGGCACCGGCAGGTCGCGGGAGACCGTGGCGCCCGCCGCGATGACGACGGCGTCGAACCGCTTGCGCAGCTGTACGGCGTCCAGGTCGCGGCCGATCTCCACACCCGTGCGGAACTTGGTGCCCTCCGCGCGCATCTGCTCGATGCGGCGGTTGATGTGCACCTTCTCCATCTTGAACTCGGGGATGCCGTACCGCAGCAGCCCGCCGATGCGGTCCGCGCGCTCGTACACCACCACGGTGTGCCCGGCCCGGGTCAGCTGCTGGGCCGCGGCCAGGCCGGCCGGGCCCGAACCGATGACGGCCGCCGTCTTGCCCGACAACCGCTCCGGCGGCTGCGGGGTCACGTTGCCGTTGTCCCACGCCTTGTCGATGATCGAGACTTCGACGTTCTTGATCGTGACGGCCGGCTGGTTGATGCCGAGCACGCACGCCGACTCGCACGGAGCGGGGCACAGCCGGCCCGTGAACTCCGGGAAGTTGTTCGTGGCGTGCAGCCGCTCCGACGCCGCCGACCAGTCCTCGCGGTACGCGAAGTCGTTCCACTCCGGGATCAGGTTCCCGAGCGGGCAGCCGTTGTGGCAGAACGGGATGCCGCAGTCCATGCAGCGGCCGGCCTGCTTGCTGATGATCGGGAGCAGCGAGCCCGGGACGTAGACCTCGTTCCAGTCCTTGAGCCGGTCGGCGACCGGACGGGAACAGGCGGTCTCGCGCGGGGTGGTGAGGAAGCCCTTCGGGTCAGCCATGGGTCGCCGCCTCCATCATCTTCTCCGTGGTCTCGGACTCGGAGAGTCCGGCCAGCTCAGCGGCGTCCTTGGCGGCGAGCACTGCCTTGTACGTGGTCGGGATGATCTTGCTGAAGCGGGCCGCCGCGGCGTCCCAGTGAGCCAGGAGCTTCGCGGCCACGGTCGAGCCGGTCTCCTCCTCGTGGCGGCGCACCACATCGTGCAGCCACTGCTTGTCGGTGTCGGAGAGGGCTTCGACCGCGCCCGCGTTGCCGACGTTGACGTTGTCGGTGTCGAGGTCGACGACGTACGCGACGCCGCCCGACATGCCGGCCGCGAAGTTGCGGCCCGTCTCGCCGAGGACGACGGCCCGGCCGCCGGTCATGTACTCGCAGCCGTGGTCGCCCACGCCCTCCGAGACGACCAGGGCGCCGGAGTTGCGGACGCAGAAGCGCTCGCCGGTGCGGCCGCGCAGGAACATCTCGCCGCCGGTGGCGCCGTAGCCGATGGTGTTGCCGGCGATGGTCGAGTACTCGGCGAGGTGGTCGGCGCCGCGGTCCGGGCGGACCACGACCCGGCCGCCCGACAGGCCCTTGCCGACGTAGTCGTTGGCGTCGCCCTCCAGGCGCAGCGTCACGCCGCGCGGCAGGAAGGCGCCGAAGGACTGGCCCGCGGACCCCGTGAAGGTCAGGTCGATGGTGTTGTCGGGCAGGCCCGCACCGCCGAACTTCTTGGTGACCTCGTGGCCGAGCATGGTGCCGACGGTCCGGTTGATGTTCCGTATGGCGACCTGCGCGCGGACCGGCTGGGCGGCTTCGGCGGTCTCGGCGTTCAGCGCATCGGCCGCGAGCTTGATCAGCTCGTTGTCGAGGGCCTTCTCCAGACCGTGGTCCTGCTCGATCAGGGCGTGGCGGACCGCGCCCTCGGGCAGCGCCGGCACGTGGAAGAGGGGCTCCAGGTCGAGGCCCTGTGCCTTCCAGTGCGTGACGGCCTTGCTGGTGTCGAGGAGCTCGGCGTGGCCGACGGCCTCCTCGATCGTACGGAAGCCCAGCTCGGCGAGGATCTCGCGGACTTCCTCGGCGATGAACTCGAAGAAGTTCACGACGAACTCGGGCTTGCCGGAGAAGCGGTCGCGCAGGACCGGGTTCTGCGTGGCGATGCCGACCGGGCAGGTGTCCAGGTGGCAGACGCGCATCATGACGCAGCCGGAGACGACGAGCGGCGCGGTCGCGAAACCGAACTCCTCGGCGCCGAGCAGCGCGGCGATGACCACGTCGCGGCCGGTCTTGAGCTGGCCGTCGGTCTGGACCACGATGCGGTCGCGCAGCCCGTTGAGCAGCAGCGTCTGCTGGGTCTCGGCGAGGCCGAGCTCCCAGGGGCCGCCCGCGTGCTTGAGGGAGGTCAGCGGGGAGGCGCCCGTGCCGCCGTCGTGGCCGGAGATCAGGACGACGTCCGCGTGGGCCTTGGAGACACCCGCGGCGACGGTGCCGACACCGACCTCCGACACCAGCTTCACGTGGATGCGCGCGGCCGGGTTGGCGTTCTTGAGGTCGTGGATCAGCTGAGCCAGGTCCTCGATGGAGTAGATGTCGTGGTGCGGCGGCGGGGAGATCAGGCCGACGCCCGGGGTGGAGTGCCGGGTCTTGGCGACCCACGGGTAGACCTTGTGGCCGGGCAGCTGGCCGCCCTCGCCGGGCTTGGCGCCCTGCGCCATCTTGATCTGGATGTCGTCCGCGTTGACCAGGTACTCGCTCGTCACGCCGAAGCGGCCGGAGGCGACCTGCTTGATCGACGAACGCCGCGCCGGGTCGTACAGGCGGTCCGGGTCCTCGCCGCCCTCACCCGTGTTGGACTTGCCGCCCAGCTGGTTCATGGCGATGGCGAGGGTCTCGTGCGCCTCGCGCGAGATGGAGCCGTACGACATGGCGCCGGTGGAGAAGCGCTTGACGATGTCGGCGACCGACTCGACCTCGTCGATGGAGATCGAGGGCCGGTCCTCCGTCTTGAAGCCGAAGAGCCCGCGGAGCGTCATGAGGCGCTCGGACTGCTCGTTCACCCGGTCCGTGTACTTCTTGAAGATGTCGTACCGGCGGTTGCGGGTGGCGTGCTGGAGGCGGAAGACCGTCTCCGGGTCGAACAGGTGCGGCTCGCCCTCGCGGCGCCACTGGTACTCGCCGCCGATCTCCAGCGCGCGGTGCGTGGCCGCGATGCCGGAGGCCGGGTACGCCTTGGCGTGGCGGGCGGCCACCTCCTTGGCGATGACGTCCAGGCCCGCGCCGCCGATCTTGGTGGCGGTGCCCTGGAAGTACGCCGCGACGAACTCCTCGTTCAGGCCGACGGCCTCGAAGACCTGGGCGCCGCGGTAGGAGGCGACGGTGGAGATGCCCATCTTGGACATGACCTTCAGGACGCCCTTGCCGAGCGCGTAGATCAGGTTCTTGATGGCCTGCTCCGGCTCCAGGCCGGACAGGAACGTACCGGCGCGCAGCAGGTCCTCGACGGACTCCATGGCGAGGTACGGGTTCACGGCGGCGGCGCCGTAGCCGATGAGCAGCGCGACGTGGTGGACCTCGCGGACGTCGCCTGCCTCGACCAGCAGGCCCACCTGGGTGCGCTGCTTGGTGGCGATGAGGTGGTGGTGCACGGCGGAGGTGAGCAGCAGCGAGGGGATCGGGGCGTGCTCGGCGTCCGAGTGGCGGTCCGAGAGGACGATCAGGTGGGCGCCGCCCGCGATGGCCGCGTCGACCTCGCCGCGGATCTCCTCCAGGCGGGCGGCCAGCGCCTCGCCGCCGCCGGAGACCCGGTAGAGGCCCGAGAGGGTGGCGGCCTTCATGCCCGGCATGTCGCCGTCGGCGTTGACGTGGATGAGCTTGGCCAGCTCGTCGTTGTCGATCACCGGGAAGGGCAGGGTGACGCTGCGGCAGGACGCGGCGGTCGGGTCCAGCAGGTTGCCCTGCGGGCCCAGCGAGGACAGCAGCGAGGTGACGAGCTCCTCGCGGATGGCGTCCAGCGGCGGGTTGGTGACCTGCGCGAAGAGCTGCGTGAAGTAGTCGAAGAGCAGCCGGGGGCGCTCGGACAGGGCCGCGATCGGGGAGTCCGTGCCCATGGAGCCGAGCGGCTCGCCGCCGGTACGGGCCATCGGCGCGAGGATGACGCGCAGCTCTTCCTCGGTGTAGCCGAAGGTCTGCTGGCGGCGGGTGACCGAGGCGTGGGTGTGGACGATGTGCTCGCGCTCGGGCAGGTCCGTCAGCTCGATCTCGCCGGACTCCAGCCAGTCCGCGTACGGCGCGGCGGCGGCCAGGCCGGCCTTGATCTCGTCGTCCTCGACGATCCGCTTCTGGGCGGTGTCGACGAGGAACATCTTGCCGGGCTGGAGGCGGCCCTTGCGGACGACCTTGGCCGGGTCGATGTCGAGGACGCCGACCTCGGAGGAGAGGACGACGAGGCCGTCGTCGGTGACCCAGTAGCGGCCGGGGCGCAGACCGTTGCGGTCGAGGACCGCGCCGACCTGGGTGCCGTCGGTGAAGGTGACGCAGGCCGGGCCGTCCCAGGGCTCCATCAGCGTGGAGTGGTACTGGTAGAACGCGCGGCGGGCCGGGTCCATGGAGGTGTGGTTCTCCCACGCCTCCGGGATCATCATCAGCACCGCGTGGGGCAGCGAGCGGCCGCCGAGGTGCAGGAGCTCCAGGACCTCGTCGAAGGAGGCCGAGTCGGAGGCGTCGGGGGTGCAGATCGGGAAGATCCGCTCCAGGGCGCCGTCGCCGAAGACGTCGGAGGCCAGCTGGGACTCGCGGGCCTTCATCCAGTTGCGGTTGCCCTTGACCGTGTTGATCTCGCCGTTGTGCGCGACGAAGCGGTACGGGTGGGCCAGCGGCCAGGACGGGAAGGTGTTGGTCGAGAACCGCGAGTGGACCAGGGCCAGCGTCGAGGCGAAGCGGCGGTCGGAGAGGTCCGGGAAGAAGGGCTCCAGCTGGCCGGTGGTCAGCATGCCCTTGTAGACGATGGTGCGGGCGGAGAGCGACGGGAAGTACACGCCGGCCTCGCGCTCGGCGCGCTTGCGCAGCACGAACGCCTTGCGGTCCAGCTCGATGCCCGTCGTGCCGTTGGACACGAACAGCTGGGAGAAGGCCGGCATGGTGGCGCGGGCGCCGTTGCCGAGCAGGTCGGGGGTGACCGGGACCTCGCGCCAGCCGAGAACCGTCAGGTTCTCTTCGGCGGCGATGGCCTCGATCTGCTCCACGGCGACGGCCTGTGCGGTGCCGTCGGCGGGGAGGAAGGCGATGCCGACGGCGTACGCGCCGGCCTCGGGGAGCTCGAATCCGGCCACCTCGCGCAGGAACGCGTCGGGGACCTGGGAGAGGATTCCGGCGCCGTCGCCCGAGTCGGGCTCGGATCCGGTGGCGCCTCGGTGTTCGAGGTTCCGCAATACGGTCAGCGCCTGCTCGACCAGCGTGTGGCTGGCCTCGCCGCTGAGGTTGGCCACAAAGCCGACGCCGCAGGCGTCGTGCTCGTTGCGCGGGTCGTACATGCCCTGCTGGGCGGGGCGACCGTCCATGGGCGACCAGGCGGTGTTGCTGAGGCCGGTCGCGGAGTGCGTGGATGCGGAACGCATCGGCTCTCCCGTCGTCGTAGCGGCATATGTGTCATAGCCGAGGGACGACGTTGGCCCTCTGCGAAATTTCGTGCAGGTTACATGATGACGGCAATCCCGAGAAGCGGATACGGCGTTTCACCATGCGGACACTGCACGCAGCAGAAAGTGCAGACATTCGCAGCGGGGCGCGCATCTTTGCCCGGTGCGCGGCGCCCTGGTCTGATGCCCGGCGGACATGGGATCGAAACCGCCGGGTAACGGACTACTTATGTCGCGGGCTGCATAGTGTCTCACTGCTTGCGCGGTCAGCCTACGGCTCCGCCGATCCAGGTTCCCAGGACGTACGTCACACCCGCGGCCGCACCGCCCAGCAGCAGCTGCCGCAGGCCGCTGTACCACCAGGTCCGCGCGGTGACCCGGGAGACGATCGCGCCGCAGGCGAAGAGCCCGGCCAGCGCGAGCAGCACCGCCGGCCACAGGGACGTGGCACCCAGCAGGTACGGCAGTACGGGGAGCAGAGCGCCCAGCGCGAAGGAGCCGAAGGACGAGACGGCGGCGACCGCCGGCGAGGGCAGGTCGTCGGGGTCGATCCCGAGCTCCTCGCGCGCGTGGATCTCCAGCGCCTGCTCGGGGTCCCGGGACAGCTGCACGGCGACCTCGCGGGCGAGCGACGGCTCGACGCCGCGCGATACGTACAGCTCGGCCAGCTCCTCCATCTCGTCGACGGGGTGCTTGCGCAACTGCTGTCGTTCTATGTCGAGTTCGGCGAGGACCAGCTCGCGCTGGGAGGCGACGGAGGTGTACTCGCCGGCCGCCATCGAGAAGGCTCCGGCCGCGAGGCCCGCCAGCCCGGTGATCACGATGGTCTGCGGGGCGACGGCGCCGCCGGCCACGCCGGTCATCAGCGCGAGGTTGGATACCAGCCCGTCCATGGCGCCGAAGACGGCCGGTCGCAGCCATCCGCCGTTGACATCGCGATGGGTGTGGTTGTCGCGGTGGGCGGTGTGCAGCGGCGCTTCGATGTCGATGATGGACATGACGGATTCCTCCCCTTTTGTACGAGCGGGTACGCGGAACCACGCCATGCGCGACGCGCAGGCACCCACTCCCCTGGAACACCTCGAAACTACGCACGATTTCTGCCGTCCGCCAGCAAGGAAGGCCGTACTTACCTGGGGTTTCGCGGGTCGGCGACCGGGTGACGGGGGCCTGGGCGGGGTGTTTCGCGGCAAGCGACAAACCATATGCCATGGCACAAATCCCCCAAGGGCTCATGATGAGCCCCATCCACAGTGGGAGAGGCGCGCCATGGAGCCGATGAAGCTGATTGCATGCAATCCGCAGGTCCTCCTCGAACGGGCCAGGGGCGCTCTTCTCGGCCTCGCGGCGGGGGACGCGCTCGGCGCCCCCGCCGAGAACATGAAGCCCTCGGAGATCCGGGCGAAATGGGGCCGCATCGAGGGCTTCGTGTCGGACGATCCGGCGGGCACCGACGACACCGAGTACGCGATCTTCTCGGGCCTGCTGCTGGCCCGCCACGGGTCGGCGCTGACCGTCTCGCACGTCGAGCGGGCCTGGCACCACTGGATCGCCGACCTCGACGAGGGGCCGTTCCGCGGCGCGGGCTTCAGCGAGCGCGGCACGCTGGAGAACCTCCGCCGGGGCCTCGCCGCCCCCATCTCCGCCCAGCACCGCCACGCCTGGTCGGACGGCCTGGCCATGCGGGCGGCCCCCTTCGGAGTCTTCGCGGCCGGGCGCCCGGCGGAAGCGGCCCGGCTCGTCGCCATCGACGGCTCGGTCAGCCACGAGGGGGAGGGCATCTACGGCGGCCAGGCGGTCGCCGCCGGTGTCGCGGCGGCGATGGCGGGCGGCCCGCCCGCCTCCGTCATCTCCGCGGCCCTGTCCGTGATCCCGTCCGACTCGTGGACGGCCCGCTCCCTGCGCCGGGCGGTGACGGCGGCCCCGCGGGGCGAGCGGGCCGTGCGCTCCGCCGTGGTGATCGGCGGCTACCCCTGGACGGACCTGGCCCCGGAGGCGGTGGGCCTGGCCTTCGGCGCCTTCGCCACCTGCGGCGGCGAGTTCACCTCCTCGGTCCTGACGGCGGTGAACATGGGCCGGGACGCGGACACCACGGCGGCGGTGGCGGGCGCCCTCTCCGGCGCCCTCTCGGGCGTCACCGCGATCCCGGAGGAGTGGGCCAAGGCCATCGGCCCGGTCCGCGGCTCCTGCCTCCCCTCCATGCGCGGCTACCACGTACTGGACATCGCGGACCTCCTCACCCCGGAATCCGAGACCCCCCGGTGACGCCCCCCGCCGTCCCCCCGACCCCTGCGGCGGTCGACGCCGCGCCGGGCGCGCAGGTGTGCACCGCCCCCGCGGAGGCCGCGTGGGCCCGCCCCCAGCCCCTCGCGGGGGCCGGGGAGGACCGCGTTCCCCAGCCCCCCGCCGGGGTCCGGCGGATCGAGGGGCTGCTGCTCGGGCTCGCCGCGGGAGACGCCGCCGGGTGGCCCGCCGCCCGGCACCGCGCCAGCCGCATGCCCGAGTGGACCCGCCGCCTCACCCGCGAGCTCGACACCTTCGCCGAGCACAACCAGACCACCACCCTCCCCGTCCCCATCGCCCTCAACCAGCCCCCGGAACCCCTGCGCCTCGGCCCCTCCGACGACGCCGAATGGGCCGCCTTCGCCGCCGAGTCCGTGCTCACCGCGGCCGGCGTGCTGCTCAGCGACCTCAGCCGGTCCCGCCGCATGCGGGCCGCCATCGACCTCGCCTGGAACGCCCTGGCCAGCGAGATCGCCGCGGCGGCGGAGCGCGCCCCCGAGGTGGAGTCCGCCGTCCTGCCCCTGCGCGCCCGGATCTCCGTCCGGGCCGGCCTCGGCAACCTGGCCGCCGGCCTGCGCCCGCCCGCCACCGGCCACGACAACCCGCACTACTTCGACGACGCCGCCTGCATCCGCGCCTGCGTCCTCGCCGTCGTCCACCCCGGCGACCCGGCCGCGGCCGCGGACCTCGCCGAGTTCGACGCCCGCTACACCCAGGACGGCGACGGGGTCCACGGTGCCCGAGCCATGGCCGCCGCCATCGCGGCCGCCCTTGCCGGCGCCGACACCGACACCGCCGTCGACGCCGCCCTCGACCTGCTCCCCGAGGCCACCGAGATCGGCCGCAACGCCCGCCACGCCGTCAAGCTCGCCCGCGTCCACACCGAGGGCGGCGCCTTCGCCATCGTCCCCACCCTCGAACACGAGATCGTGGACCACGTCTACAGCTACGGCATCGCCGCCGCCGAGACCGTCCCCGTCGCCCTCGCCCTGGCCACCGCCGCCCGCGGCCGGGCCGCCGAGGCCGTACCCGCCGCGGCCTGCCTGTCCCGCGTCGCGGACTCCGCCCCCGCCCTCGCCGGCGCGCTCACCGGCGCCCTCGGCGGCGGCGACTCCATCCCGACCGCCTGGCGCGAGGCCTGCCGCACCCTCTCCGGCTGCGCCCTCCCCCGCCTCGCCGGCACCGATCTCGTCGAACTCGCCGCGCTGCTCGCTCGTACGGAACTCACCTCACCCAAGGGATGATTCGGACATGACGCTCACTCTCGAAGACCGGGCGGCCGGCTGCCTCGTCGGAGCCGCCGTCGGCGACGCGCTCGGCGGCCCGGTCGAGGGCTGGTCCCCGGACCAGATCGTGGAACGGCACGGCGGCCGCGTCCACGGCATCGTCGGCCCGTGGCACGAGGACTGGCGCACGGCCCGCCCCATCGCCCCGTACCACAAGGGCGACGGCCACGTCACCGACGACACCCTCATGACGCACGCCCTGGTACGGGTCTACGCGGCCGTACGGGACCACCTGGACGCGTACGCGATCGCCGATCACCTGGTCCCCGACCTGATGACGAACCCGCGCTGGATCCCCGAACTGGAGGCGGAGGCCCTGCCCCTGCAGCGGATCTTCCTCGCCGAGAAGTGGATCGTCAGCCGCCTGCACTACGGGCACGTCGACCCCCGCGAGGCGGGCAGCGGCAACATCGTCAACTGCGGGGCGGCGATGTACATGGCGCCGGTCGGCATCGTCAACGCGGGGAATCCGGCGGGCGCGTACGCGGAGGCCCTGGACGTCGCCGGGGCGCACCAGTCCTCGTACGGGCGGGAGGCGGCGGGCGTCTTCGCGGCGGCGGTGGCCGCGGCCTGCGTGCCCGGGGCGACGGCTTCGTCGGTGGTGGACACGGCCCTCGCGCTGGCCAAGGACGGCACGCGGGCCGCCATCGCGGCGGTGTGCGAAGCGGCCTCGCGCCACCGGGACTTCGAATCGGCCCTGGCCCCGCTCCGCGCGGCGGTGGCCCCCTTCGACTCCGTCGGGCCGGACTACCGCACCCCCTCGCTCGGCGCCCGCCGCCCCTCCCGCCTCCACGCGATCGAGGAACTGCCGATCGCGCTCGGCATGCTGGTCGTCTCCGACGGGGTGTACGAGGGCTCGGTGCTCGGCGCCGTCAACTACGGCCGTGACTGCGACTCCATCGCCACGATGGCGGGGGCGATCGCCGGAGCCCTGTCGGGCGTCTCGGCGGTCCCGCCGGCCTGGGCCAAGGAGGTGGCCGAGGCCAGCCGCCTCGACCTGCACGCCCCGGCGACGGCACTGGCCGCGGTGACCCGAGAGGTCTTCACGCGGGACCGGGCCCGCCGCCGGGCCCACGAAGCGGCCTTCGCCTCGATCGCCGGCCCGCGGTGACCCCCGCCCCGCCCGCCGCGCCCGCGGGGCCGTCGCCCGCGCCGGCCCCGGGCGGCGGTCCGGCCGGGACCCTGCGGCTGACCTGGGCGCAGCCGGAGGACCTGGTCGGCCACGAGCTGCGACAGGCGGCGGAGGACGGCCGGGACGCCGGGCCGGCGGCGCGGGCCTGGGCGGCGGCGGGCGGCCACCCGGCTCCCTCCCGGGCCGGCGCCTCCCCCGCCCCGGCCCCACCGGAACTGCGCGCCCTGGCCCTGCGCCTCCTGGACGAACTCGCCTCCCTCCCGGTCCCCTCGGCCGCGGCGGAACCGGCTTCCTGGCCCGCGATCACCGCGACCTGGCCCGCATCCCCGGCCGCCGACGGGCCGGCCGCCGCGCGCCCCCGCCCGGCGGACCGTCCCGCGCGGCCGGAGCCCGGGGCCGGAACCGGTGCGGATCCGCAGCTGCGCCGCCGGCTGGAGGCCGCCTGGACGGGGCGGGCCGTCGGGTGCCTGCTCGGCAAGCCCGTCGAGAAGCTGCCGCTGCACGCGATCCGGGCGCTGGGCCGGGCCGCCGGGAACTGGCCGCCGGGCGACTGGTTCACCGCGCGCGGCGTCCCCGCGGAGCTCCTGGCCGCACACCCCTGGAACCGGCGTTCCGCGGGCACCTCCCTCGCTGAGAACATCGACGGCATGCCCGAGGACGACGACCTCAACTACCCCCTCCTCGGGCTCCGGCTGCTCCGGCGCCACGGCAAGGGCTTCACCACCGCCGACGTCGGCCGGCTCTGGCTCGACGAGCTGCCCGCCGGGCGGACCTTCACCGCCGAGCGCCTCGCGTACCGCAACCTCCTCCAGGGGCTGGAGCCCCCGGCCACCGCCACCCACCACAACCCCTTCCGCGAGTGGATCGGCGCCCTCATCCGGGCAGACGTCCACGGCTGGACCCACCCCGGCGACCCGGCCGCCGCCGCGGCCCAGGCGTACCGGGACGCCGCCCTCACCCACAGCGCCAACGGCCTCTACGCCGCCCTCTTCAGCGCCGCCGCCATCGCCGAGGCCGCCGGCGGCCGGGCCGACGTCCACACCGCGCTCCGGGCCGGGCTGGCCGTCGTACCGCCGCGCTCGCGCCTCGCCGAGGCCGTCCGCCACGCCGTCGACACCGCGCACCGGTACACCGATTTCGACCGCGTCGTCGACCACCTCCACGAGCGGTACGGCCGCTACCACTGGGTTCACGCCGTCCCCAACACCGCCCTCATCGCCGCCGCCCTCACCCATGCCGACGGGGACTTCACCCACTCCGTCTGCCGCGCCGTGTCCGGTGGCTGGGACACCGACTCCAACGGCGCCACCGCCGGCTCCCTCGCCGCGCTCGTCGACCCGCACGGCGTCCCGCACCGCTGGTCCGCCCCCCTCAAGAACCGCCTCGCCACCACCGTCCCCGGCTTCGACGGCATCGGCTTCGACACCCTCGCCCACCTCACCGCACAGGAGGCAGCCCGCCCATGACGGCCATCGCCGTGCTCGGCAGTACCAACATGGACCTCGTCGCCTACGTCCCCAAGGCCCCCCGCCTCGGGGAGACCGTCACCGGCCGCGAGTTCCGCACCGTCCCCGGCGGCAAGGGCGCCAACCAGGCCGTCGCCGCCGCCCGCAGCGGCGGGGAGGTGGTGATGATCGGCGCCGTCGGCGCCGACGGGTTCGGCGTACGGCTGCGCTCCGCGCTCACCGCGGCCGGGGTCGAAACGGCGGCCCTGCGCACCGTCGAGGGCGCCAGCGGCACCGCGCACATCACCGTCGACGACGAGGGCGGCAACAGCATCATCGTCATCCCCGGCGCCAACGGCTCCGTCACCGGGCTGGAGGCGGGCGACGCGGCCCGGATCGGCGCCGTCGACCTCCTGCTGCTCCAGCTCGAACTCCCGATGGAGGCCGTCCTCGCGGGCGCCGCGGCCGCCCGCGCCCAGGGGGTCCGTACGGTCCTCACCCCGGCCCCGGCCCGGCCGCTGCCGCGCGAACTGCTGGAGCTGGTGGACCTCCTGGTGCCCAACGAGCACGAGGCGGCGGCCCTGACCGGCTTCACCGACCCGCTGGGAGCCGCCGAGGCGCTGCTGCGCGAGGTACCGGAGGTGGTGCTCACCCTGGGCGCGGCCGGGGTGCTGTACGCGGCGCGGGGCCGGAAGCCGCTTGCGGTGCCGGCGCTCCCGGTCCGGGCCGTGGACACCACCGCCGCCGGGGACACCTTCGTCGGCGCGCTGGCGGTGGCCCTCGGGGAGGGCCGCCCGATGCCGGAGGCGCTGCGCTGGGCCTCGGCGGCGGCCGCCCTCTCCGTCCAGCGGCCCGGGGCGCAGGACTCGATGCCGACCCGCGCGGAGACCGACGCCTTCGCCGCCTCCGCCTCCGCGCCCGGTACCGGTACGGGTACCGGTACCGGGAACGACCTCGCCGGCGAACCGGCCGCGGGAGCCGCCTCGTGACCCCTGCCGACGCGACGCGGCCCTCCCCCGGCGCCGCCGCCACCGGCGGCCCCCTCGACGGGCTGCGCGTCCTGGACCTCGCCACCCTCTTCGCCGGGCCCCTCGCCGCCACCCTGCTCGGCGACTTCGGCGCCGACGTCGTCAAGGTCGAGCACCCCGAGCGCCCCGACCCCTCGCGCGGCCACGGCCCGGCCAAGGACGGCATCGGCCTGTGGTGGAAGCTGCTCGGCCGGAACAAGCGGACGATGACCCTCGACCTGTCCACCCCCGGCGGGCGCGAGACCCTGCTGCGGCTGGCCGCCACCGCCGACGTGGTCATCGAGAACTTCCGCCCGGGCACCCTGGAGAAGTGGGGGCTGGGCTGGCCCGAGCTGTCCGCCGCCAACCCGCGGCTGGTCCTGGCCCGCGTCACCGCCTTCGGCCAGCAGGGCCCGTACGCCCACCGGCCCGGCTTCGGCACCCTCGCGGAGGCGATGAGCGGCTTCGCCGCGATCACCGGGGAGCCCGACGGTCCGCCGACCCTGCCGCCCTTCGGACTCGCCGACTCGATCGCCGCGCTGACCACCGCGTACGCCGTGATGACCGCGCTCGCCGGGCGCGGGCGCACCGGACCGGGGCAGGTGGTGGACCTGGCCATCATCGAGCCGATCCTGACCGTGCTGGGCCCGCACCCGCTCTGGTACGACCAGCTCGGCTACGTCCAGCCGCGCACCGGAAACCGCTCCACCAACAACGCCCCACGGAACACCTACCGCAGCGCCGACGGCCGCTGGCTGGCGGTCTCCACCTCCGCGCAGTCCATCGCGGAGCGCGTCATGCGGCTCGTCGGCCGGGCCGAGCTGATCGCCGAGCCGTGGTTCGCGACGGGCTCCGGCCGGGCCGCGCACGCGCCCGTCCTCGACGAGGCGGTCGGGGGCTGGATCGGCCGCCACAAGGCCGACGACGTGGTCGCCGCCTTCGAGGAGGCCGAGGCCGCCGTGGCCCTGGTCTACGACGTACGGGACGTCATGGCCGATCCGCAGTTCGCGGCCCTGGACAGCGTCACCGAGGTCGAGGACCCCGAACTCGGGCCGCTGCGGATGCAGAACGTCCTGTTCCGGCTCTCCGAGACCCCCGGCGGGATCCGCTGGGCGGGCCGCCCGCACGGCGCGGACACCGACGCCGTACTCACCGAACTCGGCCTGTCCGAGGCCGAGATCAGCGCACTCCGGATGGAGGGGGCCCTGTGATCCTGACCTGGCTCTACGTACCCGGCGACCGCCCGGAGGTGGTCGCCAAGGCCCTGCACTCCGGGGCCGACGCCGTCATCGTCGACCTGGAGGACGCGGTGTCGGCCTCCCGCAAGGAGTACGCCCGCGCCGCCACCGCGGAACGGCTGGCCGAGCGGCCCCCGCTCCCGGTGTTCGTCCGCGTCAACGCCCTCGACTCCCCCTGGGCCGGCGCCGACCTGACCGCCCTGACCGGGCTGCGCGGCCTGGCGGGGCTGCGGCTGCCGAAGATCACGGCCCCGGAGCAGATCGCCGCGGTCGCCGACCGCACCGGCGGGGTGGCGCTCCACGCCATGCTGGAGTCCGCCCTGGGCGTGGAGCGCGCGTACGAGATCGCCCGCGCGCACCCCGCCCTGCGCGGGCTCTCCCTCGGCGAGGCCGACCTCGGGGCCGACCTGGGCATCAGCGCGGAGGCGGGGCTGGACTGGCCGCGCTCGCGGGTGGTGGTCGCGGCCCGGGCGGCGGGACTGGCCCCGCCCGCGCAGTCGGTCTTCCCCGACATCCGGGACCTGGAGGCGCTGGCCGTCTCGTGTGCGCGCGGCCGGGCGCTGGGCCTCCTGGGCCGGGCGGCGATCCACCCGCGCCAGCTGCCGGTGATCGAGCGGGCCTACCTGCCCGGCCCGGCGGAGGTCACCGCCGCGCAGGAGATCGTCGCGGCCGCCCGCCGCACACCGGGGGCGGTGGCCCTGCCGGACGGCCGCTTCGTGGACCCTGCGGTGCTGGCGGGGGCGGAACGGGTCGTCGCCCTCGCGCGCCGGGAATCGCCCGTCCTTTCCTGACCCCCGGACGCAAGAGGGGAGGGGCGCCGCGCGGTGTGCGCGGCGCCCCTCCCCCGGTCCGGGAGACCCGGTCAGAGCTTCTTGGCGGTCTTCGGAGCCTCGGCGTCCGCCGCCCCGGCGTCCTCGGCCGCTTCGGCGGAAGCGGCCTCGGCCTTGACGGTCTCGACGTCGGTCACGGCCCCGGCCCCGGCGTCCGCCTTCGGCTCGGATTCCCCGTCCTCGGGGTCCTTCGCCTCGGCGGCGCCGTCCTTCGCCTCGTCCTTGGCCGCGTCCTTCGCGTCGTCGTTGTCCGCGTCCTTGGCCTCGTCCTTGGTCGCGGGGTCGGACGCCGCGGGCCCGCGGTCCGGTTCCACGACCTCCTCGCGGCCCGGCCGCAGCTTCGCGGACAGCACGAGGTAGACCACGGCCAGGATGAAGACCACGATCGAGGTCCACACGTTCAGCCGGACGCCGAGGATGTGGTGGGCCTCGTCGACCCGCATGTACTCGATCCAGCCGCGGCCCACGCAGTACGCGGCGACGTAGAGGGCGAACGCCCGGCCGTGGCCGAGCTTGAAGCGGCGGTCCGCCCAGATCACGAGCGCCGCGACGCCGAGGCACCACAGCGACTCGTACAGGAAGGTCGGGTGGTAGGTGCCGGCGACCCGGTTGGGGCCGTCGCTGATCTCGACGGCCCAGGGCAGGTCGGTGGCCCGCCCGTACAGCTCCTGGTTGAACCAGTTGCCCCAGCGGCCGCAGGCCTGGGCCAGCGCGATGCCGGGGGCCAGGGCGTCGGCCCAGGCCGGCAGCGGGATGCCGCGCAGGCGGCAGCCGATCCAGGCGCCCACCGCGCCCAGCGCGATGGCGCCCCAGATGCCGAGGCCGCCCTCCCAGATCTTGAAGGCGTCGACCCAGTTGCGGCCCTCGCCGAAGTACAGCTGGTAGTCGGTGATCACGTGGTAGAGGCGACCGCCGACCAGGCCGAACGGCACGGCCCACACGGCGATGTCCGCGACCGTGCCCGGCTTTCCGCCGCGCGCGATCCACCGCTTGTTGCCGAGCCAGACGGCGACGAAGACGCCGATGATGATGCAGAACGCGTAGCCGCGCAGCGGGATCGGTCCGAGATGGATCACGCCGGTCGACGGGCTGGGGATATAGGCAAGGTTCATGGCAGAGCCGACGCTACCCTGCCGGGCGGTACGGACCGCAACCCGCCCGGCAACCTGGCGCCAAATCGAGACGGGCCCCGGGCGCGTCCGCCGACCAGGGCCGGGCCCGGCCCGCCCGGCCCTGACCCGCCCGGCACCGCCTAATCCTCGCCGGCCCCCTTGGCGACCCCGGCCGAGCCGGCCCGCGATCCCGTCCCGGTGGAGGAGGACTTCGCCACGGCCGAGGAAGAGGCCGACGGCGCTCCGGATCCCGTCGTCTTCGCCCCCTTCGCGGAGGCGCTCGGCGAGGCGGAGTGCGACGGGGAGGCAGAGGCGGACGGCGAGGACGAGGCGCTACCGCCGCCCGTGCCCTTCGCGGCGGCCTCGACCTGCTCCTTGAGCTTCTGCGGGGTCACCGGGTTGGCCTGGTCGGCGAAGATGTCCTTGCCGTTCAGCAGCACGCTCGGGGTGCCCCGGAACTTCCCGGCGCGGAAGGCCTCGTAGGACTTGCCCACCCAGCTGTTGTGCGTCCCGTCCTCGACGCACTTGCGGAACTCCGGGGTGACCAGACCGTCCACCTTGCCGGCCAGCTCCAGCAGCTTGGCGTTGTTCCCGTATGCGTCGTCCGTCTCCTGCGGCTGGTTCTCGAACAGGACGTCGTGGTAGGCGGGGAACTTCCCGGCGTCCTGCGCGCAGGCGGCCGCGTTGGCGCCCTTCAGCGAGCCGCTGCCGCCCATGTTCCCGTCGATCAGGGTGACCAGGTGGTAGTCGACCTTCAGCAGGCCCTTGGCCTCCAGCTCGTGGATCGTGTCCCGGTAGTTGGTCTCGAAGGACTTGCACGCCGGGCAGCGGAAGTCCTCCCACACCGTCAGCGTGGACTTGGCCTCGGGCTTGCCGGCCTGGATGGCGAGCGCGTCCTTGCCGGTGGCCCCGGAGGGGGCCGTCACCGGGCCTCCGGCCGCGGACTTGTCGCCCTTGCCGGTGTTGGCCGCGATCAGGCCGACGACGGCCGCCAGGCCGAGGACGCCGACCACCGCCGACGCCACGACGATGGTCCGCCGCCGCTTCTCCCTCTTCTTCTCGCGCTCGCGCTCCACCTGGAGCCGCTCGCGGGCCGATCGTTTCGCATCGCGGTTCGCACCGTCGTTCTTCTCGCTCACGTTCGGCCAAACGAAGCGGGGAGGCACTCGCGTGCCTCCCCGCTCCCACTTCCACCCGATCGGGCTACAGAACCCGTTCAGGGGTTCGCTCCGCCGATCGAACGCACGGGTCCGCCGGCTCGTCAGCTCCTGCGGACGCCTTCCGCGAGCTCGCCCGCCAGCGCCCGTACGGCGGCCAGCCCGGCCGGCAGGTCCGGCGCGTCCAGCAGCAGCTTCACGAAGGCCGAGCCGACGATCACCCCGTCGGCGAAGCCCGCGACCTCCTTGGCCTGCACGGCGTTGGAGACGCCGAGGCCCACGCAGACCGGGATCTCGGTGGTGGCACGCGTACGGCGGACCAGCTCCTGGGCCTCGTTGCCGACCGATTCGCGGGTGCCGGTGACGCCCATCAGCGAGGCGGCGTACACGAAGCCGGAACCGGCGGCCGTGATGGTCGCCAGGCGCTCGTCCTTGCTGCTCGGAGCGACGACGAAGACGGTCGCCAGACCGTGCTTGTCGGCCTGCTCGCGCCACGGCGCGGACTCCTGGACCGGCAGGTCGGGCAGGATGCAGCCCGCGCCGCCCGCCGCGGCGAGTTCGGTGGCGAACCGCTCCACGCCGTAGCGGTCGATGGGGTTCCAGTACGTCATCACCAGGACCGGCGCCCCGGTCGCCGCGTGGGCCTCGCGCACGGTGCGCAGCACGTCGGCGATCTTGACGCCGCCGCGCAGGGCGATGTCGTCGGCGGTCTGGATGACCGCGCCGTCCAGGACCGGGTCGCTGTGCGGGAGGCCGACCTCGACCACGTCCGCGCCGCCCGCGATGACGGCCTTGACGGCCTCGATGCCGCCGTCGACGGTCGGGAAGCCGGCCGGCAGGTAGGCGACGAGGGCCGCCCGGTCCTCGGACTTCGCCTTGGCGAGGGTGTCGCTCAGCAGCTGGATGTTCCCCGTGCTCACTTGGTCTCCCCCTCGCCGTCGTACAGCCCGAAGTAGCGGGCCGCCGTGTCCATGTCCTTGTCGCCGCGGCCGGACAGGTTGACCACGATCAGCCCGTCCTTGCCCAGCTCCTTGCCGAGGTCGAGGGCGCCCGCCAGCGCGTGCGCCGACTCGATCGCCGGGATGATGCCCTCGGTGCGGGAGAGCAGGCGCAGGGCCTGCATCGCGGCGTCGTCGGTGACGGCGCGGTACTCGCCGCGCCCGCTGTCCTTGAGGTAGGAGTGCTCCGGGCCGATGCCCGGGTAGTCCAGGCCGGCCGAGATCGAGTACGGCTCGGTGATCTGGCCCTCCTCGTCCTGGAGGACGTAGGAGCGGGAGCCGTGCAGGATCCCCGGCTCGCCGGCGGTCAGCGTGGCCGCGTGCTCGCCGGTCTCGACCCCGTGCCCGGCGGGCTCGAAGCCGACGAGGCGGACCCCGGTGTCCGGGATGAAGGCGTGGAAGAGGCCGATGGCGTTGGAGCCGCCGCCGACGCAGGCCGCGACGGCGTCGGGCAGCCGGCCGGCGCGCTCCAGGATCTGGCGGCGGGCCTCGACGCCGATGACCCGGTGGAAGTCGCGGACCATGGCCGGGAAAGGGTGCGGGCCCGCGACGGTGCCGAACAGGTAGTGGGTGCGGTCCACGTTGGCGACCCAGTCGCGGAACGCCTCGTTGATGGCGTCCTTGAGGGTCCGGGAGCCGGACTTCACGGCGATGACCTCGGCGCCCAGCATCCGCATCCGGGCCACGTTCAGGGCCTGGCGCTGGGTGTCGATCTCGCCCATGTAGACGGTGCACTCAAGGCCGAACAGGGCGCAGGCGGTGGCGGTGGCCACGCCGTGCTGGCCGGCTCCGGTCTCGGCGATGACGCGGGTCTTGCCCATGCGCTTGGTGAGCAGCGCCTGTCCCAGCACGTTGTTGATCTTGTGCGAGCCGGTGTGGTTGAGGTCCTCGCGCTTGAGGAAGATCCGGGCGCCGCCGGCGTGCTCGGCGAACCGCGGCACCTCGGTGAGGGCGCTGGGCCGGCCGGTGTAGTTGACCATCAGGTCGTTGAGCTCGGCCGCGAAGGCCGGGTCGCCCTTGGCCTTCTCGTACTCGACGGCGACCTCGTCCACGGCGGCGACGAGCGCCTCCGGGATGAACTTGCCGCCGAAGTCGCCGAAGTAACCCTCGGCGTTGGGGACGTGACCCTCCGGGTCCGGAATGAAGAACGAGCTGCTGGACATGCCCAGTACTCCTACGGGTGCGATGGGATGGGTGCACCGTATTGCGCCGCGGGCCCGCCGCACGCGCACCCCGCTGCGGGGGTGGGGGTGCGTACGGGCGCAGCGGCCCGCGCCCGGAGCCGGCGGCCCGGGGCTGCGGACCGTGAGCGAACACCGCCGGGGGCGGTACGCCGCCGCCGTCGGGACGGTGGCGTCAGGCGTACCGGGCCCGGGCGGCCCTCGTCACAGCGCGCCTGCGGTGCGCCATCGCATGCCGTTGACCTGACCGGGCTCGGAGCCGATCACGTACCTGACCCGCCGCCCGTGCACCCGCCGGGCCGGGGCGCGGCAGCCGCGGGGGCGGCAGCCGCGCGCCAGGGGCGCGTACGCCGTCGGCACGCCGAGCGGACCGCGGCGAGCTGCCTGCGGCACGTGCTGCGTGCGGACGGAGGGGCGGTCGGTGGCCATGGGACGGGTCAGCTCCGCCCGTGGCGCAGGGCGGGGTGGGCGCCGGCGGCGACGAGGTCGGCCACGGCCGCCTTCGGGTCGCGTCCGGTGACCAGGGACTCCCCGACGAGGACGGCGTCGGCGCCCTCGTTGGCGTAGGCGATCAGGTCGTGCGGCCCGCGGATGCCGGACTCGGCAACCTTGACGATGTGGGCCGGGATCTCGCCGACGACGCGCTCGAAGGTGGAGCGGTCGACCTTGAGGTCCTTGAGGTTGCGGGCGTTGACGCCGATGATCTTGGCGCCGGCCGCAACCGCGCGCTCGACCTCGTCCTCGTCGTGGACCTCGACGAGCGGGGTGAGGCCGATGGACTCGGCCCGCTCGATCAGGGAGACGAGGGCCTCCTGCTCCAGGGCCGCGACGATCAGCAGCACGAGGTCGGCGCCGTAGGCGCGGGCCTCCCACAGCTGGTACGCCGTGACGATGAAGTCCTTGCGCAGGATCGGGATGTCCACGCGTGCGCGGACGGCCTCCAGGTCGGCCAGCGAACCGCCGAAACGGCGCTGCTCGGTGAGGACGGAGATGACCGCCGCACCGCCCGCCTCGTAGTCGGCGGCGAGTCCTGCCGGATCCGCGATCGCGGCCAGCGCGCCCTTGGAGGGGCTGGAGCGCTTGACCTCGCAGATCACCTTGACGCCGTCGCCGCGCAGGGCCGCGACGCCGTCCTTGGCCTGGGGCGCCTTGGCGGCACGCTCCTTGAGCTCGTCGAGGCTCACGCGGGCCTGCCGTTCGGCAAGGTCTTCGCGGACCCCTTCGATGATCTCGTCGAGCACACTCACGCGAGCGGCCCCCTTCCGGGTCGATGACGGTCGGCCGCCTTGCAGACACGTACAACTGCAAGGTCAGCAATCAAATGGTATCCGCAGGAGGCCTTGCCCTCCGCACGCGGTTGACGGCGTCCCATGGAATGGACATTCGGAATCCGGGATTCATAAGGGAATCCCCCGGTCCTCACGGGGCCAGTGCGGCTCCGAACGGCAGGTTTCGGACCACCGCGAAGACCAGGGCCAGTACCCCGATGACCCACCAGTGCGGCCGCCGCAGGGCAAAGCGCGGGGTCGGACCGCCGCGACACGCGCGAACAAGCCAAAGAATCATGAAGCCGGCGAAGACGAAGTAGCCGACGACGGCCAGGGCATTTGCCCCCAAAGCGGCGATCAGGTCGCCCTGGGCGAACGCGTGCGCGCTGCGCAGACCACCGCATCCGGGGCACAGGATTCCGGTCAGGCGAAATAGCGGGCAGACCGGATAGTGGCCGGGTTCATTGGGATCCACGGTGCCCACGTACGCAAACGCCAGGGCCGCCGCGGCCAGCGTGAGCCCCGGCGCGGCCAGCCGCCGGGCCCGGCTCTGGGCGGGCGCGGGCTGCCCGGGCGCGGGCTGCCCGGGCGGCTGCGCGGGCACGGCGTAGGGGCTGCGAGGGGCGTCCACGCGCTGATTCTCTCCGCTCATGACAAAAGGCGCAGCCCAACGGGGCCGCGCCTTTCGAAACCGTTCACCGGCACCGACCGGTCAGACCTTGGCGGCGGCCTTGTTGGCGGCGATGACCACGGCCAGGTCCTGGTGGGCGGCCTTCGGCGCACCCATGCCCGCGGCCTTCATCGCCAGGCCGACCACACCGCCGAGCGCGACGACGACGAGACCCGCCCAGAACCCGATCGGGTTGGCGATCACCATGAAGGCGCCGGAGATGCAGAAACCGATGAAGGCGATGATGACACCGGTCCAGGCGGCCGGGGTGTGTCCGTGGTTAGTGCCCGCCATGAGTTGCTCCTCGTTTGCTCTGTCGCGGTGCTGATCAGAAATGCTCGGTGCTCATTGTCCCGCACGGGGCGCGGTGCATGGTCAGCGGGTCGGGTCCTCACCGCGGTCCAGGGCCTTCCACAGGTCCTCGGGCCGGTCGGGGTCCACCGCCGCCGGTTTGCGGCTGCGGGGGCTGCCGTCCCGCTCGTAGCGCCCGCCCATCGCGGGCCAGCCGCTGCCGAACCGCAGCGCCAGCAGTCCGGCGACGAGGATCAGGGCCGCGCCGGCGGCCGTGACGTACGGCCAGGCCGTATGGGTCAGCGCCGCCACGTGCGCCGCGGTGTCCGCCGTCGTACGGGCGGCCTGCGCGTCCAGCGCCTGCCGGTCGTCGGCGGCCAGTACGGCGGCCAGGGCCGCGCCCAGGCCGCTCAGCGCGAGCAGCCCGGAGACCAGCAGCCGGCTCCTGCCGCGTACGGCGAACACGGCCACCAGGGCCGCGAGGCCCACGATGGCCAGGGCCGCCGGCAGGCCGGTGACGGCCCGCCCGTCCACGGTCAGCGGCAGCGAGCCGCCCCCCACGGCGGCGGTGCCCCGGGCCCAGACGCGGCCGGAGGCGAGCAGGACGACGGTGGCGCCGAGCGCGCCGAGCAGCAGGGCGACGGCCACGCTGCGGCGGCCGCCGCGACCGTCCGGGGCCTCGGGGGCGGCGGCGTCGGTTCGGGGTGGGGGTACGGCACTCACGTACCCACTATCCCCTACGCGCTCACGCGCCGTTCAGCCGGTTCGCCGCTCCCACCGCGCGCAGCACGGCGGCGGCCTTGTTGCGGCACTCCCGGTCCTCCAGCTCGGGCACGGAATCCGCGACGACTCCGGCGCCCGCCTGGACGTAGGCCGTGCCGTCGCGCAGCAGCGCCGTGCGGATGGCGATGGCCGTGTCGGAGTCCCCGGCGAAGTCGAGGTAGCCCACGCAGCCGCCGTACAGGCCGCGCCGGGAGGGCTCCAGCTCCTCGATGATCTGCATGGCGCGCGGCTTGGGCGCGCCCGAGAGGGTGCCCGCCGGGAAGCAGGCGGTCAGCACGTCGAAGGCGGTCCGGCCCTCGGCGACCCGGCCGGTGACGGTGGAGACGATGTGCATGACGTGCGAGTACCGCTCGATCGACATGAAGTCGACGACCTCGACCGATCCCGGCTCGCAGACCCGGCCCAGGTCGTTGCGGCCCAGGTCCACGAGCATCAGGTGCTCGGCGCGCTCCTTGGGGTCGGCCAGCAGCTCCTCGGCGAGCTCGTGGTCCTCCTGCGGGGTGGCCCCGCGGTGGCGGGTGCCGGCGATCGGGTGGACCATGGCCCGCCCGTCCTCGACCTTGACCAGGGCCTCGGGGCTGGACCCGACGACGTCGAAGCCGTTCTCGAAGCGGAACAGGTACATGTACGGGGACGGGTTGGTGGCCCGCAGCACCCGGTAGACGTCCAGCGCGGAGGCGGCGCAGGGGGTCTCGAACCGCTGCGAGGGCACCACCTGGAAGGCCTCGCCGGCCCGGATGCGCTCCTTGATGTCCTCGACGGCCTCCTGGTACTTCTCCCCGCCCCACAGCGCCGAGAACTCCGGCAGTTCGGAGGCGGGCAGCGGGGTGGGCGTGTACGGGGCGGGCCGCGCGAGGTCTGCCTCCATCGCGTCGAGCCGGGCCACCGCGTCCGCGTACGCCTCGTCCACCCCCGTGTCGAGGTCGTTGTGGTTGATGGCGTTGGCGATGAGCTGGACCGTGCCGTCCCAGTGGTCCATGACCGCCAGGTCGGAGGTGAGCAGCATGGTCAGCTCGGGCAGCCGCAGGTCGTCGGCGGTGTGCTCGCCGATGCGCTCCAGGCGGCGCACGATGTCGTAGCCGAGGTAGCCGACCATGCCGCCGGTGAAGGGCGGCATCCCGGCGGCGAGGTCGCGGGGGGTGTGCAGGGCCTGGACGGTGGCGCGCAGGGCTTCGAGCGGGTCGCCGTCGGTCGGGACGCCGACGGGCGGGGTCCCGATCCAGTGCGCGCGGCCGTCGCGGACGGTCAGCGTGGAGGCGCTGCGGACGCCGACGAAGGAGTAGCGGGACCAGGAGCGGCCGTTCTCGGCGGACTCCAGGAGGAAGGTGCCCGGGCGTTCGGCGGCCAGCTTGCGGTAGAGCCCGACGGGGGTGTCGCCGTCGGCCAGCAGCTTGCGGCTCACGGGGATGACGCGGCGGTCCGCCGCGAGCTTGCGGAACGTCTCAAGATCCATGGGGTGGGACCCTATCTACCTATTCGGCCAGCGGAAGGACATCGGCGTCGAAGCACGTACGCGCGCCCGTGTGGCAGGCGGCGCCCACCTGGTCGACCTTGACGAGGAGGGTGTCGGCGTCGCAGTCGAGGGCCACGGACTTCACGTGCTGGAAGTGGCCGGACGTGTCCCCCTTCACCCAGTACTCCTGGCGGCTGCGGGACCAGTACGTGCAGCGGCCGGTGGTCAGGGTGCGGTGCAGGGCCTCGTCGTCCATCCAGCCGAGCATGAGCACCTCACCGGTGTCGTACTGCTGGGCGATGGCCGGGACCAGGCCGTCGGCGGAGCGCTTGAGCCGGGCGGCGATGGCGGGATCGAGGGAGGACGTACTCATGGGGGCCATTGTGCCGCGCCCGGACGGCCGCGGGAGATCACCGTCCGCCTGATGAGCGGGCAAAGCACGGCTTCCGGTCGTATGGTGGCCCCCATGTCTACCCATGCGAAGCGCGAACGCCTGCTGCTGGCGGACCTGTTGGAAGCGGCGGGGCCGGAGGCGCCCACGCTGTGCGACGGCTGGCGGGCCCGGGAACTGGCGGCGCACGTGGTGGTCCGGGAGCGCCGCCCGGACGCGGCGGGCGGCCTGCTGCTCAACGTCCTGAAGGACCGGCTGGACAAGGCGATGGCCGAGTACACGGCCAAGCCGTACGAGGAACTGATCCAGCTGATCCGCACCGGCCCGCCGAAGATGTCCCTCTACGCGGTGAAGCAGATCGACGAGGCGGCCAACGCGGTGGAGTTCTACGTCCACTCCGAGGACGTACGGCGCGCCCAGCCCGACTGGTCGCCGCGCACGCTGGACCCGGTGTTCTCGGACTCCCTGTGGGCGCGCCTGGAGAAGCTGGCCCGGCTGACGGGCCGCCGCTCACCGGTGGGCCTGGTGCTGCGCCGCCCGAACGGCCAGACGGCGGTGGCGCACAAGGGCACCCCGGTGGTGACGGTCACCGGCGAGCCCGGCGAGCTGACCCTCTTCTGCTTCGGCCGCCAGGACGCGGCCGCGGTGGAGCTGGACGGCCCGAAGGAGGCCGTCGCCAAGCTGACGGTGGCCAAGCTCGGCATTTGATCCTCCCCGGTGCCCGGAGCCCGGCCGGCCCCTTGCGGGCCGGCCGGGCTCCGGGCGGCCGGCGTCGGACCCCGTCCGCCGGCCAGGGCGTCAGCGGACCGGGTGGCCCGCCTCGCGCAGGGCTCCCTTGACCTGGCCGATCCGCAGGTCGCCGAAGTGGAACACCGAGGCGGCGAGCACCGCGTCGGCGCCGGCCGCGATCGCCGGGGCGAAGTGCTCCAGCCGCCCGGCGCCGCCCGAGGCGATCACCGGGACCGTGACGTGCTTGCGCACGGCCGCGATCATCTCGGTGTCGTACCCGTCCTTCGTGCCGTCCGCGTCCATCGAGTTCAGCAGGATCTCCCCGGCGCCCAGCTCGGCCGCCCGGTGCGCCCACTCGATCGCGTCCATTCCGGTGCCCTGGCGGCCGCCGTGCGTGGTGACCTCGAAGGAGCCGGCGGCGGTGCGCCGGGCGTCCACGGACAGCACGAGCACCTGCCGCCCGAAGCGCTCCGCGATCTCCCGGATCAGCTCGGGCCGCGCGATGGCGGCGGTGTTCACGCCGACCTTGTCCGCACCGGCCCGCAGCAGCCTGTCCACGTCCTGCGCGGTGCGGACGCCGCCGCCCACGGTCAGCGGGATGAACACCTGCTCGGCGGTCCGCCGCACCACGTCGTACGTGGTCTCGCGGTTCCCGGACGACGCGGTGATGTCGAGGAAGGTCAGCTCGTCGGCGCCCTCGGCGTCGTACAGCTTGGCCATCTCCACCGGGTCGCCGGCGTCCCGCAGGTTCTGGAAGTTGACGCCCTTGACGACGCGGCCGTTGTCCACGTCGAGGCAGGGGATCACTCGTACGGCGAGGGTCATGCGGATGCCTCCTGCACCGGGCCGTACGCCTCGACCTCGACCTCGACGACCATGCTGGGGTCGACGAAGCCGGAAACGATGATCATCGATGCGGCGGGGCGGACGGCGTCGAACAGCTGCTTGTGGGCGCGGCCCACGTCGTCCACGTCCCGGGCGTGCGTGAGGTACATCCGGGTGCGGACCACGTGCTCGGGGCCGAGACCGGCCTGGGCGAGGGCCTTGAAGGCGACGCCGAAGGCGCCCATGGCCTGGTCGTACGGGCCGTTGGCGTCGGCGGCGGTGCAGCCGGAGACCAGCACGAGGCCGTTCGGGAGCTGCACGGCGCGCGAGTAGCCGATGACGTCCTCGTAGGCGCCGCCGGAGGAGATGCGGCGTACGTCGGTGCTCATGCGGAGACCACCTTCAGGGCTTCTTCCAGGGTGAAGGCCTTCGCGTACAGGGCCTTGCCGACGATCGCGCCCTCGACGCCCAGCGGCACCAGCCCGGCCAGCGCCCGCAGGTCGTCCAGCGAGGAGATGCCTCCGGAGGCCACGACCGGCCGGTCGGTGGCGGCGCAGACGTTCTTCAACAGCTCCAGGTTGGGGCCGGTCAGCGTGCCGTCCTTGCCGATGTCGGTGACGACGTACCGGGCGCAGCCCTCGGAGTCCAGGCGCGCGAGGGTCTCGTAGAGGTCCCCGCCCTCGCTGGTCCAGCCGCGGCCCTTGAGCGTCGTACCGCGTACGTCGAGCCCGACCGCGATCTTGTCGCCGTGCTCGGCGATGGCCTTGGCGGCCCACTCGGGGGTCTCCAGGGCGGCGGTGCCGAGGTTGACGCGGGTGCAGCCGGTGGCGAGGGCCGCGGCGAGCGAGGCGTCGTCGCGGATGCCGCCGGACAGCTCGACCTTGATGTCCATGGCGCCGGTGATCTCGGCGACGAGCGCACGGTTGTCACCGGTGCCGAAGGCGGCGTCGAGGTCGACGAGGTGGAGCCACTCGGCGCCGGAGGCCTGCCAGGCGAGGGCGGCCTGGAGCGGGGACCCGTAGGAGGTCTCGCTGCCGGACACCCCGTGCACGAGGCGGACGGCCTGGCCGTCGCGGACGTCGACGGCGGGCAGCAGTTCGAGCTTGCTGGCGGTCATCAGAGGGTCTCGATCCAGTTGGTGAGGAGCTGGGCTCCGGCGTCGCCGGACTTCTCGGGGTGGAACTGGGTCGCCCACAGTGCCCCGTTCTCCACCGCCGCGACGAAGGGCTCGCCGTGGGTGGCCCAGGTGACCTTCGGGGCGCGGATCACCGGGTTGGTGACCTCCAGGCTCCAGCCGCGCACCGCGTACGAGTGCACGAAGTAGAACCGGGCCTCGTCGTCCAGGCCCTTGAATGCCTGGCTGTCGGCCGGGGCGTCCACGGTGTTCCAGCCCATGTGGGGCACGACCGGGGCGCGCAGCGGCTCGACGGTGCCGGGCCACTCGTCGAGGCCCTCCGTCTCCACGCCGTGCTCGATGCCGCGTTCGAAGAGGATCTGCATGCCGACGCAGATGCCCATGACGGGCCGCCCGCCGGAGAGCCGGCGGCCGATGATCCAGTCGCCGCGGACGTCCTTGAGCCCCTGCATGCAGGCCGAGAAGGCCCCGACGCCGGGCACGAGCAGCCCGTCGGCGTCCATGGCCTTGTCGTAGTCGCGGGTGATCTCGACGTCCGCCCCGACCCGCGCCAGCGCGCGCTCGGCGGAACGTACGTTTCCGAAGCCGTAGTCGAAGACCACGACCGTCTTGGTCGGACGGGCTGCGCTCATTCCCAAATCCCCTGGATCCGCAGGACTCCGGCGGCGAGGCACATCGCGGAGCCGATGGCGAGCAGGATGACGACCGATGCGGGCATCTTCTGCTTCTGGAAGGAGTAGACGCCGCCGGCCAGGAAGAGGCCGACGACGATCAGGATGGTGTTCAGGCCGTTCACGGCTAGAGGGCGCCCTTCGTGGAGGGCAGGATTCCGGCGGCGCGCGGGTCGAACTCGGCGGCGTAGCGCAGGGCCCGGGCCAGGGCCTTGAACTGGCACTCCACGATGTGGTGGGCGTTGCGGCCGTACGGGACGTGGATGTGCAGGGCGATCTGGGCCTGCGCGACGAAGGACTCGAAGATGTGCCGGGTCATCGTCGTGTCGTACGCGCCGATCATCGGCGCCATGTTCTCGGGCTCGGTGTGCACGAGGTACGGGCGGCCGGACAGGTCGACGGTCACCTGGGCGAGGGACTCGTCGAGCGGCACGGTGCAGTTGCCGAAGCGGTAGATGCCGACCTTGTCGCCGAGGGCCTGCTTGAAGGCGGCGCCGAGCGCGAGCGCGGTGTCCTCGATGGTGTGGTGGCTGTCGATGTGCAGGTCGCCGTCCGTCTTGACCGTGAGGTCGAAGAGGCCGTGGCGGCCGAGCTGGTCGAGCATGTGGTCGTAGAAGCCCACGCCCGTCGAGACGTCGACCTTGCCGGTGCCGTCGAGGTTTATCTCGACGAGGACCGAGGTCTCCTTCGTGGTCCGTTCGACCCGTCCGATGCGGCTCATGCGTGCTGCTCCTTCTTCAGTGCGCGAACCGCTTCCAGGAACGCGTCGTTCTCGGCCGGGGTGCCGGCGGTGACCCGCAGCCAGCCCGGTACGCCGTTGTCCCTGACCAGGACACCCTGGTCGAGGATCTTCTGCCAGGCGGTGTGCGAGTCCTCGAACTTCCCGAACTGGATGAAGTTCGCGTCGGACTCGGTGACCTCGTAGCCGGCGGCCCGCAGTTCGGTCACCAGGCGGTCCCGCTCGGCCTTGAGCTGTTCGACGTAGCCGAGCAGGGTGTCGGTGTGCTCCAGGGCGGCCAGCGCGGTCGCCTGGGTGACGGCCGACAGGTGGTACGGCAGGCGTACGAGCTGGACGGCGTCGACCACGGCCGGGTGCGCGGCCAGGTAGCCCAGGCGCAGCCCGGCGGCGCCGAAGGCCTTGGACATGGTCCGGGAGACCACCAGGTTCGGCCGGCCCTCGATCAGCGGCAGGAGCGAGTCCCGGTGGCTGAACTCCACGTACGCCTCGTCCACGACGACCAGGGAGGGCTTGGCCGCCTGCGCGGCCTCGTAGAGCGCGAGGACGGTCTCCGCCTCGACCGCGGTACCCGTGGGGTTGTTGGGCGAGGTGATGAAGACGACGTCGGGTGCGTTCTCGGCGATGGCCTGCTCGGCCGCCTCCAGATCGATGGTGAAGTCCTCGCGGCGCGGGCCGGAGATCCAGCCCGTGCCGGTGCCGCGCGCGATCAGCGCGTGCATGGAGTACGAGGGCTCGAAACCGATCGCGGTGCGCCCGGGCCCGCCGAAGGTCTGCAGCAGCTGCTGGATGACCTCGTTGGAGCCGTTCGCGGCCCACACGTTCTCCCGCGCGACCGGGTGCTTGCCGGTGCGGGTGAGGTACGCGGCCAGCTCGGTCCGCAGCTCGACCGCGTCCCGGTCGGGGTAGCGGTTGAGCGTGCGGGCGGCCTCGGCGACGCGCTCGGCGATGCGCCGGACCAGCGCCTCGGGGAGCTCGTACGGGTTCTCGTTGGTGTTCAGCTGGACGGGCACGTCGAGCTGCGGGGCGCCGTACGGGGTCTTGCCGCGCAGTTCGTCCCGGATGGGGAGGTCGTCGATTCCGAAGCTCACCGGGTCGGCACCTTCCAGCCGAAGCGCGCCTTGAGGGCCGCGCCGTGCGCCGGCAGGTCCTCGGCCTCGGCCAGCGTCACCACGTGGTGGGTGACCTCGGCCAGGGCGTCGCGCGTGTAGTCGACGATGTGGATGCCGCGCAGGAAGGACTGCACGGACAGGCCGGAGGAGTGGCAGGCGCAGCCGCCGGTGGGCAGCACGTGGTTCGACCCGGCGCAGTAGTCGCCGAGGGAGACCGGCGCCCAGGGGCCGACGAAGATCGCGCCGGCGTTCCGTACGCGGGCGGCCCAGGCCGCGGCGTCGGCGGTCTGGATCTCCAGGTGCTCGGCGCCGTACGCGTCGACGACCTTGAGGCCGTCCTCCAGGCTGTCGACCAGGACGATCGCGGACTGCTTGCCGGCGAGGGCGGGCTTGATCCGGTCCTCGACGTGCTTGGTGGCCGCGACCTGCGGCTCCAGCTCCTTCTCGACGGCGTCCGCGAGCTCCGCGGAGTCCGTGACGAGCACGGCGGCGGCCAGCGGGTCGTGCTCGGCCTGGCTGATCAGGTCGGCGGCGACGTGCACCGGGTCCGCCGTGGAGTCCGCGAGGACCGCGATCTCGGTGGGGCCGGCCTCGGTGTCGATGCCGATCTTCCCGGTGAAGTAGCGCTTGGCGGCGGCCACCCAGATGTTGCCGGGGCCGGTCACCATGTTGACCGGCAGGCAGTCCTCCGTGCCGTACGCGAACATCGCGACGGCCACGGCCCCGCCGGCCGCGTACACCTCGTCCACGCCGAGGAGCGCGCAGGCGGCGAGGATCGTCGGGTGCGGCAGCCCGCCGAACTCCTTCTGCGGCGGGGACGCGAGCGCGATCGACTCGACGCCCGCCTCCTGTGCCGGTACGACGTTCATGACGACGGAGGACGGGTACACGGAGCGGCCGCCCGGGGCGTACAGGCCCACGCGCTCGACCGGAACCCACTTCTCGGTCACGGTTCCGCCGGGGACCACCTGGGTGGTGTGCTCGCTGCGGCGCTGCTCGCGGTGGACGATCCGGGCACGCCGGATCGACTCCTCCAGCGCGGCGCGGACGGCCGGGTCGAGCTCGGCGAGGGCGGTCTTGAGGGCCTCCGCGGGCACCCTGACCTGCTCCAGCGTGACGCCGTCGAACTTCTGCGCGTACTCGATCAACGCCGCCGTTCCGCGATGATGGACGTCCTCGCAGATGGGCCGCACCTTCTCCAGGGCGGCTTCCACGTCGAACTCGGCACGGGGCAGCAGATCGCGCAGGGCGCCGCCCTCGGGGAGGGCGTCACCGCGCAGGTCGATACGAGAGATCACCTCCCAATTCTCTCAGACCGTCTCCCGCCACCGTTCGCCCGTATCACTGGCTGATACACGCCGCGCTGTCACCGGCGCCCACTAGCGTTCCCCTACACGTATCCACAGCGGAGGGGGGGCCGCCATGGCGGAGCCACGGGCGGGCGAGGAGCCCGCGGATCTCACCGATCCCGAACGCCGCATGTGGCAGGCGTACCGGACGGGCAGCCTGTGCGATCTGAGCGCCCGCGCCGCCAACGAGGACGATCCGCACGACAGCGGGCGGATCTGGGGCTCCGGGCGCAGCGTCCGCGCCCAGGTGGTGGCGCTGCTGCTGCTCCACGGGCCGCCGCCGGTGCCGGGCCGGGTGGCCTCGCTGAAGCTGCGCGGCGTGCGGATCACGGGGCGGCTTGACCTGTCCGGCGGGACCGTACAGCCGTACGTCGAACTCCAGTCCTGTCGCTTCGACAGTGAGATCCAGCTGTCCGAGACCCGGTTCATCACCCTGCGCCTGGTCAACTGCGCGATACCGCGGCTGGACGCCTCCCGGCTGCACACCGAGGGCGATCTGCACCTGCCGCGCTGCCGCGTCGCCCGCGGGATCCGGCTGACCGACGCCCAGATCGGCACCGACCTGCTGATCAGCCAGGCCGTGGTGCGGCGGGACAGCAAGGGGCGGGCCATCGCCGCGGACGGGATGTCGGTCGCCCAGGACTTCCAGGGCGAGCTGCTGGAGACGGACGGCGAGGTGAGCCTGCGCGGCGCGAAGGTCGGCGTGTCGATGAACCTGCGCGGGGCCCGGCTGCGCAATCCGCACGGGCGGCGCGCGCTGAACGCCCCGCAGCTGACCGTCGAGCGGA
Source organism: Streptomyces sp. NPDC051109 (assembly GCF_044455885.1). Taxonomy (NCBI): domain Bacteria; kingdom Bacillati; phylum Actinomycetota; class Actinomycetes; order Kitasatosporales; family Streptomycetaceae; genus Streptomyces; species Streptomyces sp. NPDC051109. The sequence continues at coordinate 20,666 of NZ_JBITFF010000022.1, read as the reverse complement.
CCCTGTACCTGACCTCGATCGCCCTCGACTACGTCCCCGGCGACTCGGGCTCCTCCACTCCCCCGTACGGGCTCGGTCAGACGCCCACGCGCGGGCAGCGGGCCCAGCGCTTCGAGTGCCGGGGCGGGCTGCGCCTGGACGACGGCCGCTTCGGCGACGCGGTCGACTTCTACGGCGCCCGGTTCGTCCTCACCGAGGAGCAGGAGGTCTCGCTGCGCCGGATCCAGACCCCGGAGCTGCGGTTCGTCGGGGAGCGGCCGGAGCGGGGGCGGGTGGTGCTGTCGGGGGCGAAGGTGGTCAAGCTGGTCGACACCTCCACCAGCTGGCCCGGCCCCGGCGGGGTGTCGATGGAGGGGTTCGTGTACGAGAACCTCGCGCCCCGCGGCCACTTCCCGCTGGCGCGCCGGCTGGACTGGGTGGCGGCGGCCACGCCCGAGTACTCGCCGGAGCCGTACGAGCGGCTGGCCTCCGTACTGCGCGCCAGCGGCGAGGACGCGGACGCCCGCGAGGTGCTGCTGGCCAAGCAGCGCCGGCGCCGGGCCACGCTGCCGCCTGCGCTCAAGGCCTGGGGGTACCTCCAGGACTGGACGGTGGCGTACGGGTACCGCCCCGGGCGGGCCGCGCTGTGGATGGCGGTGCTGTGGGCGGCGGGCGCCCTGCTCTTCTTCGGGCACCAGCCGCCCCCGATCAAAGCGGACGAGCACCCGCACTGGGACCCGGCGCTCTACGCCCTGGACCTGCTGCTCCCCGTGATCGATCTCGGACAGGACGGCCAGTGGGACGTGGAGGGCGGCTGGCAGTGGGGTTCGGCGGCGCTGGTCCTGCTGGGCTGGACCCTGGCGACGACGGTGGCGGCGGGAGCCTCGCGGCTGCTGCGGCGGGGGTGACCGGGAGGAGCGCGAACAACGGAGGTGACAGGCCCTGGGCCCCGGCCACTACCCTGTGCCTCGTGACCACCGTTCGCCTGCCCCTCTTCCCGCTGAACTCGGTGCTGTTCCCGGGACTCGTCCTCCCGCTGAACGTCTTCGAGGAGCGTTATCGCGCCATGATGCGCGAGCTGCTGAAGACGGGCGATGACGAGCCGCGCCGCTTCGCGGTCGTCGCGATCCGAGACGGCCGGGAGGTCGCGCCGACCGCGCCGGGCCTGCCGGACCAGACGGCGCTGCCCGAGCGGGGCCCGACGGCGGGCTTCGGCCCGGACCCCGTCCAGGCCTTCCACCGGGTGGGCTGCATCGCGGACGCGGCGACGATCCGGGAACGGGAGGACGGCAGCTTCGAGGTCCTGGCCACCGGTACGGCGCGGGTGCGCCTGCTGTCGGTGGACGCCTCGGGCCCGTACCTGGTCGCGGAGCTGGAGGAGCTCCCGGAGGACTCGGGCGACGGGGCGGGCGCGCTGGCGGAGGGGGTCCTGCGGGCCTTCCGGAACTACCAGAAGCGGCTGGCCGGAGCCCGGGAGCGGTCCCTGACCTCGGGGGCGGACCTGCCGGACGAGCCGTCGGTGGTCTCGTACCTGGTGGCGGCCGCGGCCGTACTGGACATCCCGGCGAAGCAGCGGCTGCTCCAGGCGCCGGACACCGCGACGCGGCTCGCGGAGGAACTGAAGCTGCTGCGCGCGGAGACGGCGGTCATCCGCCACCTGCCGTCGCTGCCGGCGGTGGACCTGACGCGCGCGCCCACGAGCCCGAACTGACGGCGAAGGACTGATGGCGAAGAAGAAGGCCCCGGCGGGGACGCCGGCGATCGCGGCCCTGACCTCCGCGCGGGCGGAGTTCACGGTGCACGCGTACGAGCACGACCCGGCGCACCCCTCGTACGGCGAGGAGGCGGCGCAGGCCATGGGTGTCTCCCCGGACCGGGTCTTCAAGACCCTGGTCGCGGAGGTGGACGGGGTGCTGACGGTGGCGGTGGTCCCGGTGTCGGGAAGCCTGGACCTGAAGGCGCTGGCGACCGCGGTCGCCGGGAAGCGGGCGGCGATGGCCGACCCGGCGCTCGCGGAGCGCACGACGGGCTACGTACGGGGCGGCATCTCCCCGCTGGGCCAGCGCAAGCGGCTCCGCACTGTGGTGGACGAGTCGGCGGCGGCGCACACCACGATCTGCGTCTCGGCCGGCCGCCGCGGCCTGGAGGTGGAACTCCCGCCCGCCACCCTGACGGCCTTGACGGACGCCACCCTGGCCCCCATCGGCCGCTCCTAGGAGTGCCGACCCCGCCGGCCGGACGGGACGCCGACGACGCGACCCGAGCCCGGGTCCTGCTCACCGCTCCCGCCGGGGCGGGCCCGGCCCCGCGCTCAGGCTCGCGGAGGCTCCGGCGCGGAGGGGTCCGACGGGGCCGACGGGGCCGAGGGGGTCGCGTGGACGTGGGGCGGGGGGTAGGACGCCCAGTCCGCCTCCGCGGACGGGTCCGGGTCGTGCGGGGTCCACAGGGCCGTCAGGCCGAGGTGGACGGCCACGGCGACCATCGGCCAGACCAGCAGCACCCCCTGCGCCAGCAACTGCAGCGGCGCATCGAACGGCACCCCCTTGCCCGCCTTCACCGCGGCGGCGGCCACGTCCGAGGACGGCCCCAGCCACAGCCCCGTCCGCCATCCCGCCAGCGCGGCGAAGCAGGATCCGAGCACCAGCCCGACGACCAGCGGGACACCGCCCCGGCGCCGCCACAGGAACAAGAGCACCGCGCTCAGCACGCCGAATCCCACCGACAGCAGGAAGAACGTCCCGTCGGACCCGATCCGGGCCTCGCTCTCGGAGTTCCGCAGGAAGACGGCCTCGCCGTTCGAGACGTACTGCGCCTTCGGCGCCAGCCACGCCCACAGCACTCCGAGCAGCACGCCGGCCACCCCGATCACCAGGGCCGTGGCGGCCCCGTCGCGGATGTCCGCCAGGGTGATGCCCCCGACGGAGCCGCTCCGCTTCTCGGGCGGCGGCGGAGGTTCGTGCGGGGAGGGCGTGGTCACGGCTTCGGTCACCCCCACATCGTGCCAGGTGCCGACGGCGCCGGCGTCAGCGGACCGCCGCTTGGGCCGACCGCGCCTGCGGCGGCCGCCGCTCCGGCGGACGAGCACCGCCTCAGCGAACGGCCGCGCGCCGGTACGCCCACGTCGCCACGGCCAGCGAGAGCACGCCCACCGCCGCGCACACCCCCAGGTCCAGCCCGACCGCCGCCCAGTCCGGACGCGGGGCGAAGGTCCGCGCGAACGCCTCCACCCCGTACGTGGACGGCAGCAGGTCCCGTGCCCACACGATCACCTCGGGCATCCGCTCCGGCGGCAGCACACCCAGCAGCAGCGCCGCCGACATGCCGAGCTGCCCGGCCAGTGTGGCCAGCTCCTGCCGCGGGGCCAGCAGCCCGAGGGCCGCCCCCAGCCCGGCCAGCGCGGCGCCGGCCAGCGGCACCACCGCGGCCAGGATCCACAGCCCGCCCATCGGCAGCCCGAACAGCAGGCATCCGAACACCGCCGTGACCAGCGTGCCCGGCAGGGTGAAGGAGGCGTACGCGGCGGCCGCGCCCAGCACCACCGAGGCGGGCGGCACGGGCAGCGTGGCGTAGTGGTCGAGCCCCCCGCTGGCCCGCAGCTGCCCGAAGTACTGGGCGAGCAGGTTCAGCGCGACGAAGGCGACGACCAGGACGGACGAACCCGCGACGACGGCCCGGGCCTCCGAGCCCCCGTCCACCACGCCCCGCATCAGGATCATGATCCCGACGGACTGGAAGGTGGCCACGAACAGCAGCGGGATACGGGACACCCGCGCCCGGGACAGCTGCGCCCGGTAGACGGCGGCCAGCGCGGGGAACAGCCGCGCCTGAGGTGCGAGCACCCCTGCGGCAGGGGTGCCGGCAGCGGTGCCGACGGCAGTCGTGCTCACGACTTCACCAGACCTTTCGAGGCACGCCCGCCCAGCGCGAGGTAGACGTCCTCCAGGCTCGGGGTCGCCAGCGTGAAGTCGTCGAGGGCGGCGAAGGCCGGGCCGCCGGTCACCGCTGCCACCGCCGCGCGCGCCTCGTCGGGCGCCAGCCGCAGCACCCACCGGCGCCCGGCCCCGGCCGCCGCCGGCGCGAGCGCCGCGACCTCCGCCACCTCCAGCGGCGGGGCGGTGCGCCACACCAGCTCCAGCCGGACCTCGCCGGAGACCCGGGCCTTCAGTCCGGCCGGGGAGTCGCAGGCGATGACCCGGCCCTGGTCGATGACGGCGACCCGGTCCAGGACGGTCTCGGCCTCGATGACGTTGTGCGTGACGAGCAGGACGGTGGCCCCGTTCCGGGCGCGCCGCCGGTCCACGGCCGCCCACACGGCCCGCCTGGCCACGGGGTCCATGCCGGTGGTGGGCTCGTCGAGGACCAGCACCGGCCGCTCCCCGACGAGCGCGGCGGCGAAGCAGGCGAGGCGCCGCTGTCCGCCGGAGAGCTTCTTCAGGGGCCGCCCGGCGATCGTGGTCAGCCCGAGCTCCTCCAGTACGGCGTCCCGCTCGGCGCGCGCCGCCCGTACGTCGAGCCCCCGCAGCCGCCCCGTGGTCTCGGCGGCCAGGGCCACCGTGAGCTCGTCGAGGGCGGTGGACTCCTGCCCCAGGTAGGCGAGCAGCCGGGAGGCCCGCTCGGGGTGGCGTACGAGGTCGTGGCCGAGCAGGGTCACGGAGCCGGAGTCGGGCCGCATCAGGCCGGTGAGCTGGCGGACCAGGGTGGACTTGCCGGCGCCGTTGGGGCCGAGCAGGCCGAAGATCTCGCCGCGCCGGACGTCCAGGCAGACCCCGTCGGTGGCCCGGGTCTCGGGCAGGGCGGGAGCCCCGCGCCGACCCCGTACCGCGGGATACGTCTTGACCAGGTCACGCACCGCGCAGACCACGTCCGAGGCCGCGTCCGCGGCCACTGCCGTGTTCGGTTGTGCTGATGCTGTGCCCGTACTCACGAGGGAGCAGCCTACGCGGCTTTCGTCCGGCCACCGCCGGGAGGTGCCGCCGACGCCCCGGTGGCACGGATGCGCGCGCCCCGCCCGCGCCTCCCCGCGCCCCGCCGGCCGCCCTGCCGGCTGCCCGGCCCGCGTCCTACTCGGCCGCCGGTCCCGTCGGTCCCGCGGGCACGGCGGCGGGGGTGCCGGCGACGTGTTCGGCGGCCGCGCGGACGTCGATCTCCCGCCAGAACCCGGCGCGGATGGCGTAGCGGTCGTGCTCGTCAATCTGGTCGTCCTTGTGCGCGAGCAGCCCGAACCGGGCGGCGTAGCGCAGCAGCTCCCCGTCGATGCGGTGCGGGATCCGCGGGTACATCGTGGCGAGTTTCTGCAGGTGGACGGTTTCCGGGAGGCGTTCCATCCAGCGCCGGGCGAACACCTGGCCCACCTCGAAGGGGTCGCCGCCGACGGTGGTGATGTCCTCCTCGCGGTCCGCCCAGCGCTGCTCCGCGCTGGTGAGCTGGGCGAGGGTGGGCAGCGAGGCGGTCTCGGCGGGCTCGCCCAGCGGTCCGGCCCGGTCGATCCAGCCCTTGTCGGAGGACCAGCGCAGGGCGCTGCCGGCCGGGGGCTGGGCGCCGGCGTGGCCGTGGCCGCCCGCGGAGCCGGGCTGCTGGCCGGGTGCGCGCAGCGAGCCGGCGAGGTCCTTGGGCGTGGGTACGGTCTTGCCGCCGAGGGTGGGGGCGGGCACGGGGGCGCCGCCGCCCTCGGGCTCGGCGGGGGCGGCGGCCGCGGCTCCGTTGGCACCGGCGCTGCGGGCGGCCTCGGCGAGGGCCGCCTCGGGGAGCGGGGCGGAGAGGATGGCGGCGATCTCGGGGCGCGGGGCGGGCGGCGGGGCGCACAGTCCGGCGAGGTCCTTGGCGCGGACGGCCCGGGTGATCCAGGCCCGGTCCAGGACGCGGCGCTCGTCGGCCTCGGCGACGAGGTCCTCGGACTGGTTGTAGTCGCCGTCGGCGGCCTGGACGGCCCACAGGTGGACGGCGACGCCGTGCTCCTTGGCGGACATCAGGCCGGGCAGGAGGTCCCCGTCGCCCGTGACGAGCACGACGTCCGAACAGGCGCGGTTGCGGGCCAGCTCGGTGAGCTCGGCGTGCATGGCGGCGTCCACGCCCTTCTGCGCCCAGCGGCCGTCGCTGCGGGTCAGCGCGCCGAGGCGGACGGTGACGCGGGGCATCACGCGCAGCCGCCGGTGCTCGGGCTGGGGCACCCGGTCGGGTGCACCGTCGAACCAGTAGATGCGCAGCAGGGGCTGCTCGGTGTCGGCCTCGGCGCGCTCGCGCAGGCCCTGGATGAGGGCCGCATGGTCGACGGTGATGCGGGAGCGGGAGGGCTCCCCGGCGAGAAGACTGGCGGCGGCGCCCAGCAGATAGCCGGCGTCCACCAGGACGACGCAGCGGTCCACGCGTACCACCCTCTTCCCTGGGGATCCTCTGTGTGTGTCGCGGGTTCCCCGAGTCTGCCCGACCGCAAGGGTGTTGACGGCCGGAACTCGATCATCGGCGTGGCGGATGTTTCACCCGCACCGACGGGACGGGCGGCCGGCTACGCGCAGTAAAGATCCAAAATGCGCGGTTTGCGGCGCCGTGTGAGGGTGAAGGCGGTCCTGGCCCCTAGACCCTCACGGAGGCTCCACCATGGCCAAGAACAAGAACCGCCAGCACGAACAGAAGCAGCAGGCCCGCTCGTCCTCGCAGGATCCGTCGAAGAGCTCGACGGAATCGGTGTCCGAGCCCTCGGGCGGCTCCCCGAGTCCGATGGACATGGCTCGCAAGGGCAAGCAGAAGAAGTTCGGCCACAACTGACGCCTCCGCGAGCACCGCGCACGAGGGCGCGCCCAGAGCTCTGGGCGCGCCCTTCTTCACGCTCGGCCGCGGGCGGGGGCCGGTCCGAGGGCCCCCGCGACCGGCGTCATCCGGCCAGGCAGGACGGCCCGAGGAGCACCTTGAGGTCGCCGAAGAGCGCCGGGTCGGGCTGGACCCGGTGCTTGTCGAGGCGCAGCACGGTGGTGGACCGCGGCCCCTGGAGCTTGATCCGGACCTCGGTGTTGCCCTTGTGGTGCCGCAGGATCTCCCCCAACCGGGTGACCATCGGAGGAGTGACCTTGACCGTCGGGATGGTGAGGACGACGGGTGCGTTCGTCCCGGCCGAGGAGAGGTCGGGAACCATCATCTCCATGGCGACGAGCCGGGGGACGTCCTCGCGCTTGTCGAGGCGGCCCTTGACGAAGACGACGGTGTCCTCGACCAGCTGGGTGGAGACGAGCTGGTAGGTCGCGGGGAAGAACATGCACTCGATGGATCCGGCGAGGTCCTCGACGGTGGCGATGGCCCAGGCGTTGCCCTGTTTGGTCATCTTGCGCTGGAGGCCCGAGATGATGCCGCCGATGGTGACGACGGCGCCGTCGGAGTGCTCGCCGCCGGTCAGCTGGGAGATGCCGGCGTCCGTCTTGTCGGAGAGGACGTGCTCCAGGCCGAAGAGCGGGTGGTCGGAGACGTACAGGCCGAGCATCTCGCGCTCTTGGGCGAGCAGGTAGGACTTCTCCCACTCCACGTCGGAGAACTCGACGTCGAGGCCGAAGCCCGGCTCGTCGCTCGCGCCCTCGTCACCCATTCCGCCGAAGAGGTCGAACTGGCCCTCGGCCTCCTTGCGCTTGACCGCGACCACGTTGTCGATCATCGACTCGTGGTGGGCGACCAGGCCCTTTCGGGTGTGGCCCATCTCGTCGAAGGCGCCGGCCTTGATGAGCGACTCGACGGTTCGCTTGTTGCAGACGACGGCCTCGACCTTGTCCAGGAAGTCGGGGAACGTGGAGTACTTCCCCTTCGCCTTCCTGGTCTTGATGATCGACTCGACGACGTTCTGGCCGACGTTGCGCACCGCGGTCAGCCCGAAGAGGATCACGTCGTCGCCCTGGGCCGCGAAGTTCGGCTCGGACTCGTTGACGTTCGGCGGGAGCACCTTGATGCCCATGCGCCGGCACTCGTTCAGGTAGATCGCGGACTTGTCCTTGTCGTCCTTGACCGAGGTGAGCAGGCCCGCCATGTACTCGGCCGGGTAGTTCGCCTTGAGGTAGGCGGTCCAGTACGAGACGAGGCCGTACGCGGCGGAGTGCGCCTTGTTGAAGGCGTACCCGGCGAAGGGGACCAGGACGTCCCAGAGGGCCTTGATCGCCTGGTCGCTGAAGCCCTTCTTCTTGGCGCCCTCCTCGAAGATGACGAAGTTCTTCGCCAGCTCCTCGGGCTTCTTCTTGCCCATCACGCGGCGCAGGATGTCGGCCTCGCCGAGCGAGTAGCCGGCGATGATCTGGGCTGCCTTCTGGACCTGCTCCTGGTAGACGATGAGGCCGTAGGTGACGTCCAGGACCTCCCGCAGCGGCTCTTCCAGCTCCGGGTGGATCGGGGTGATCTCCTGCTGCTTGTTCTTGCGCAGGGCGTAGTTCGTGTGCGAGTTCATGCCCATCGGACCCGGCCGGTACAGGGCCGAGACGGCGGAGATGTCCTCGAAGTTGTCGGGCTTCATCAGGCGCAGCAGGGAGCGCATGGGCCCGCCGTCGAACTGGAAGACGCCGAGGGTGTCGCCGCGGCCGAGCAGTTCGAAGGTCTTGGGGTCGTCGAGCGGGAGGGCCAGGAGGTCGATGTCGATCCCCTTGTTGGCCTTCACCATCTTGACGGCGTCGTCCATGATCGTGAGGTTGCGCAGGCCGAGGAAGTCCATCTTCAGCAGGCCGAGCGATTCGCAGCTCGGGTAGTCCCACTGGGTGATGGTGACACCGTCGGTGTGCCGCACCCAGACGGGTACGTGGTCGGTGATCGTCTCGCTGGACATGATCACGCCGGCCGCGTGCACGCCCATCTGGCGGACCAGGCCCTCCACACCGCGGGCGGTGTCGATGACCTTCTTCACGTCCGGCTCGTTCTCGTACATCCCGCGGATCTCGCCGGCCTCGCCGTAGCGGGGGTGCGAGGGGTCGAGGATGCCGGAGAGCGGGATGCCCTTGCCGAGGACGTCGGCGGGCATGGCCTTGGTGAGCCGGTCGCCCATGGCGTACGGGTAGCCGAGGACGCGCGCCGAGTCCTTGATCGCGTTCTTGGCCTTGATGGTGCCGTACGTGCCGATCATGGCGACCTTGTCGGCGCCGTACTTCTCGGTCACGTACCTGATCACCTCGACGCGCCGACGCTCGTCGAAGTCGATGTCGACGTCGGGCATCGAGACGCGCTCGGGGTTCAGGAACCGCTCGAAGATCAGGCCGTGGGTGAGCGGGTCGAGGTCGGTGATGCCCATGGCGTACGCGACGATCGAGCCGGCCGCGGAGCCTCGGCCGGGGCCCACCGCGATGCCCTGGTTCTTGGCCCACATGATGAAGTCGGCGACCACGAGGAAGTAGCCCGGGAAGCCCATCGAGATGATCGTGTCCATCTCGTACTCGGCCTGCTTCATCCGGTCGTCCGGGATGCCCCCGGGGTAGCGGCGGTGCATGCCGCGCATGGTCTCCTCGCGGAACCAGCTGACCTCGGTGTGACCCTCCGGGATGTCGAACTTCGGCATCAGGTTGCGGAACTTGAACATGCCCTCGGTGTCGATCTGGTCCGCGACCAGCTTCGTGTTGGCGCAGCCCTCCTGCCAGGCGTCCGAGGAGTCGATCGCGTACATCTCGTCGGTCGACTTCAGGTAGTAGCCGGTGCCGTCGAAGCGGAAGCGGTCGGGGTCCGAGAGGTTCTTGCCGGTCTGGATGCAGAGCAGGGCGTCGTGGGCGCCGGCCTCGCTGGCGTAGGTGTAGTGCGAGTCGTTCGTGACCAGCGGCGGGATGCCGAGCTTCTTGCCGATCTCCAGCAGCCCGTCGCGGACCCGGCGCTCGATCTCGATGCCGTGGTCCATCAGCTCCAGGAAGTACCGGTCCTTGCCGAAGATGTCCTGGTACTCGGAGGCCGACTTCAGGGCCTCGTCGAACTGGCCGAGGCGAAGGCGGGTCTGGAGCTCGCCGGAGGGGCAGCCGGTGGAGGCGATCAGGCCCTCCGACCACTTGCTGATCGTCTCCTTGTCCATGCGCGGCCACTTGGTCAGCCAGCCCTCGGCGTACGCGTCGGAGGACAGCCGGAAGAGGTTGTGCAGGCCGGTGGCGTTCGCCGCCCAGATCGTCTTGTGCGTGTAACCACCGGAACCGGACACGTCGTCGCGCTTCTGGTGGGGCTGGCCCCACTGGATGCGCCGCTTGTTGCGCCGGGACTCGGGGGCGACATACGCCTCGATCCCGATGATCGGGGTGACCCCGGCCTTCTGGGCGGAATGGAAGAAGTCGTACGCACCGTGCAGGTTGCCGTGGTCGGACATGGCGATGTGCGTCATGCCCATCTCGTTGCACGCGTTGAACATGTCCTTCAGCCGCGCGGCACCGTCCAGCAGCGAGTACTGGGTGTGAACGTGCAGGTGCGTGAACGGCGGCTTGGTCACGGCGGGTGGCTCCTGACGGTGGGGGCGGCGGCAGCTATGAATCCTACGTCCCGGGAGTGACAGACAGCGGGGGCGCGCGAAGCGCTCGATGGGGGGTGGCGGTCGGGTGACGGGTGGGCGGGCACGGACGGGTACGGTCGGGCGTTGCAGAACCAGGACGACCCGCCCGACGTCCAGTCGGTCAGAACCTGTACCACCCCGTGCACCAGGAGGCACCCGCCATGGCGGTCCCCGAGACGACGAACGAGCAGCGCGCCGAGCAGATACTCGACGTGTTCGACACCGCATTCGGTGAGCTGCTCGCCGCCGACCCCGCGGCCTTCCAGGTCAAATTCCGCAAGATGGCGGCCTCGGCCTTCGCCTTCTACCGCGGTACGGCCTGCCTCTTCTACGCCGACCTGGAGCGCGACCGCCACGGCGGGCCCTACCTGGACGAGCGGACCGGCCGGGTCTGGATCCACGGCGATCTGCACGCCGAGAACTTCGGCACGTACATGGACGCCAACGGCCGCCTGATCTTCAACGTCAACGACTTCGACGAGGCGTACGTCGGCCCCTTCACCTGGGACCTCAAGCGGTTCGCGGCCTCCGTCGCCCTGATCGGCTACACCAAGGCCCTCAGCGACGAGCAGATCAGCGAGCTGGTGCGGACCTACGCGGGCGCCTACCGGGAGCGGATCCACCGCCTGGCCACCGGCGCCAAGAACGAGGAGGTCCCCTCCTTCACCCTGGACACGGCCGAGGGCCCGCTGCTGGGCGCCCTGCGCTCGGCCCGCTCCCGCACCCGCTTCTCCCTGCTGGACTCGATGACCGAGATCCGCGACCACGAGCGCCGCTTCGCCCCCGGCGGGGGTTCGATCGAGCTGGACGCGGCCACCCGCTACAAGGTGCTCGCCGCCTTCGACGGGTACCTGGAGACCCTGCCGGACGAGTCCCTGGTGCGGCCCGACTCCTACCGGGTCAAGGACGTGGTGGGCCGCCGCGGCGTCGGCATCGGCTCGGCCGGCCTGCCCTCGTACAACATCCTGCTGGAGGGGCACAGCGACGCCCTGGAGAACGACGTCGTGATCTACCTCAAGCAGGCGCAGACGCCGGCCGTCTCCCGGCACATCACCGACCGGGCCGTCCGGGACTACTTCCGGCACGAGGGGCACCGCACGGTGATCTCCCAGCGCGCCCTCCAGGCCCACGCCGACCCGTGGCTGGGCTGGACCGAGCTGGACGGGTCCGGGCAGCTGGTGGCCGAGGTCTCCCCGTACGCGGTGGACCTGGACTGGTCGGACCTGGACGACCCGGAGGAGATCGCGGCCGTCGTCGGGGACCTCGGCCGGGCGACGGCGACCATGCACGCCTCTGCCGACGAGGCCGAGAGCGGGCAATCCCTGGTGCCGTTCTCCACCGAGCGGGCCATCGACGCGGCCATCGCCGCCGACGAGGAGGGCTTCGCCGAGCTGCTGGTCGACTTCGCGCACGCGTACGGGGCCCGGGCGCGCGCCGACCACCAGATCTTCGTGGACCTGTTCCGCAACGGCCGCATCATGCGCTGACCGGACCACCGGCCGGTACGGGCGGGGCCGCAGGAACCGGCCGTTCCGGGACCGGGGACCCCTCTTCACAGGGTCTCGTGGCAGACTCGCGCCGATGGACATATCGAGGGCAGGACTGAGAGGGCTGCGAGCCGCGCTGTTCAGCGCACTCGTCGTGCTGCTCTCGGCCGGCTCGCACGTCCTGATGTCCCGCGTCCCGCTGCCCCCCGCCACCGTGGCCGGGGCCTTCGCCGGCGTGTTCCTGCTCACGTACGCGCTGGCCGGCCGCGAGCGGGGCTTCGGCCCCATCGCCGGACTGCTGGTCCCGCTGGAGCTGGCGGCCGACACGGTCTTCACCACCGGGCAGCACGTCTGCTACGGACCGGCCGGCGGGCCCGTCGCCGGGCCGCTGCGGGCGCTGGGCCTCGACGCCCTGTGCGGCGGCCCGCCGCTGGGCGGGCCGCTGGCCGAGGTGCCCGGGGCCGTCCCCGACCCGGTGGCCCTGCTGGCCTCGCCCGGCCCCTGGACCCCGTGGCTGCTGCTCGGCGCCCACGTCTCGGTCGGGCTGCTTGCCGCGGCCTGGCTGCGGTACGGGGAGCGGGCGCTGGGCCAGCTGCTGCGCGCGGTGGCCGCCTCCGCCTTCCGGCCGCTTCTGCTGGCCGCGGCCTCGGTGGCCGCGGCCTGCGGTCCGGTGCGGCGGATGCCGCGCCCGGCCCTTGCGGGCGCGGGGGCCCGTACCCGCTTCCCCGCCCACTCCGTGGGACGCCGGGGGCCTCCCGTACGCGGCGCACTCGTCTGCGCCTGACCCCGCGTACGCAGTCCCCTTTCCCTTGAGTCGCACCCCACGGAGATCACCATGAGTTCACGCAACAGCCAGGCCAACAAGGCGGCGGCCCGCGAGCGGCTGCGCGCCGAGCGCGAGAAGCAGGCGAAGAAGGCCAAGGCGCGCCGCCAGGTGCTGGTGGCCGGCGCGGTCGTCGCCGTCCTCGCCCTGGCCGGCGGCGTCGGCTACCTGGTCGTACAGGCCAACCAGCCGAGCGAGTGGGAGAAGGCGGCCGACGCGACGCTGGTCGCCCCGAAGAACACCACGGGCGACAACGGCACCACGGTCGTCATAGGCAAGGCGGAGGCCAAGAAGACCCTGGAGGTCTACGAGGACTCGCGCTGCCCGGTCTGCTCCCAGTTCGAGCAGGCCGTGGGCCCGCAGATCAAGAAGGACGTCGACGCCGGCAAGTACAAGATCCAGTACATCGGCGCCACCTTCCTCGACAAGGGCTTCGGCGGCACCGGCGCGAAGAACGCGCTGAGCGCGCTGGGCGCGGCGCTGAACGTCAGCCCCGAGGCGTTCCTGGAGTACAAGACCGCCCTGTACTCCAAGGAGAACCACCCGGAGGAGCGCGACGACAAGTTCGGCAAGGACGACTACCTGCTGAAGATCGCGGACCAGGTGCCGGCGCTCAAGGGCAACGCCGAGTTCAAGAAGGCCGTCGAGGACGGCACGTACAACCGCTGGGCGATCGAGATGTCGAAGGTCTTCGACAAGAGCGGGATGACGGGCACCCCGTCGCTGAAGATGGGCGGCAAGAAGATCGAGGTCAAGATGACCCCGGGGGAGTTCACGGCCGAGGTCGACAAGGCCATCGCGGGCTGACCCGGCACACCGGACCCGCACACGGACAGGCGAACTCCGAGAGTTCGCCTGCCCGTTGCCTTCCCAGGGGTGTACCGGCGGTTATACCGGTCAGTAATATGCCGGTCCGTGACCAGTCATCTCCCCTCCCCCTCCGCTGCGGCAACTCCGCGCCGCCGTACGGTCGTCAAGGCCGCTGCGGCCACCGCCGCCCTCGCGCCCTTCGCGACGGCCGCCCTGGGCATCTCCCCCGCGTCGGCGGCCTCGAACGGGCCCGCCTTCCTGCACGGTGTCGCCTCCGGCGACCCGCTGCCCGACGGGATCCTGCTGTGGACCCGCGTCACCCCGGCCCCCGAGGCCGTGCCCGGCTCCGGCGTCGGCCCGGCCACCCCGGTGACCTGGGAGGTGGCCGAGGACAAGGCCTTCTCCCGGATCGTGCTGAGCGGCTCCGTCACGGCGACCGCCGCCTCCGACCACACGGTCAAGGCGGACGTCCGCGGACTGCGGCCGCAGACCGCGTACTTCTACCGGTTCACCGCCGGCGGCGCCGTCTCCCCGGTCGGGCGCACCCTGACCGCCCCGGGCCACGACGCGACGACCCCCGGGGTCCGCTTCGGCGTGGTCTCCTGCGCCAACTGGGAAGCCGGCTACTTCTCGGCGTACCGCCACCTGGCCGCCCGCAGCGACCTGCACGCGATCCTGCACCTCGGCGACTACATCTACGAGTACGCGAACGGGGCCTACCCCGAGGCGAAGTACGTCGTGCGCGCGCACGAGCCGCGGCACGAGATCCTCACCCTCGCCGACTACCGGACCCGGCACGGCACGTACAAGACCGACGCCGACCTCCAGGCGCTGCACGCCGCGCACGCGATCGTCGCGATATGGGACGACCACGAGTTCGCCAACGACGCCTGGTCGGGCGGCGCCGAGAACCACACCCCGGGCGCCGAGGGCGACTGGGCGGCCCGCGCGGCCGCCGCCAAGCAGGCGTACTTCGAGTGGATGCCGGTCCGCACCTCCACGGCCGGCACCGTCTACCGGCGCCTGCGCTTCGGCAACCTGGCCGACCTGCACCTGCTGGACCTGCGCACCTTCCGCTCCCAGCAGGTCAAGATAGGCAGCGGCTCGGTCGACGACCCGGAGCGCACCATCACCGGGCGGGCCCAGCTGGACTGGCTCAAGTCGGGCCTCGCGAACTCGAACGCGACCTGGAAGCTGGTCGGGACCTCGGTGATGATCTCGCCGGTGGCCTTCGGCTCGCTGCCCGCCCATCTGCTGGCGCCGCTGACGAAGCTGCTGGGCCTGCCCGAGGGCGGCCTCGCGGTCAACGTGGACCAGTGGGACGGCTACACGGACGACCGCAAGGAGCTGCTGGCCCACCTCAAGGACCAGAAGATCAAGAACACGGTCTTCCTCACGGGCGACATCCACATGGCGTGGGCGAACGAGGTCCCGATGAACATGGCGACGTATCCGGGCTCGGGTACGGCGGCCACTGAGTTCGTCGTGACGTCGGTGACCTCGGACAACATCGACGACCTCCTGCACGTGCCGGCCGACACCGCGTCGCTCGTAGCGGAAGCGGCGGTCAAGGCCGCCAACTGGCACGTGAAGTGGCTGGACATGGACGCACACGGCTACGGGGTGCTGGACGTGACGGCCGAGCGGTCACAGATGGACTACTACGTGGTGTCCGACAAGCGGAATCCGGCCGCCACCACCGCGTGGGCCCGTTCGTACCGCACGCCGAACGGCACGCAGAAGGTGGAGCGGGCGTACCAGCCGGTGGGCTGACGATCTCCTGACTGTATGTCAAATCTTTCGCGCGGAGGGGTGCCTGGTGCAGACCAGGCACCCCTCCGGCATCAGAAGCAACAAATCTTTTACGCAAAGGGCTTGCTCAGTGCATGACATGGACACATAAGCTTCGCGCCAGCGTGAGGAAAACCCTCACCCCCCACCACGCTTCGCGAGGAGTCAACGTGCGCGCTTCCGCCCGCATATCCCCCATGCTCCGCCGCCGCCTCATGGGTACGGCCGTTCTGGCCGGAACCCTGGCGTTCGCCCCGCTCACGGCCCCCACCACCGTGGCCGCGGCGCCCAAGACCGGCTCCGAGGCCTGTGCCGAGGCCACCGCCGCCTCCGCCAACGCCCGTGTCGCCCGTCCGAAGGACCAGCACGCGGCCGACCCCAACGAGGTGACGGACGCCCAGGTCAAGGCCATGGACGCCGACCTGGCCAAGAAGAGCGCCGAGCTCGGTCCGCAGCGCCAGATGCGCGCCGCAGAGGCCACCGCGGCGACGACCATCCCGGTCTACGTCCACGTCATCACCTCCGGCACCGCCGGCAAGCTGACCGCCACGGACGTCAACAACCAGATCGCGGTCCTCAACGCCGCGTACAGCGGCAACGGCACCGGCAACGTCGACTCGGGCTACCAGTTCTCGCTGGTCTCCACCGACTACACCGACAACGCCGCCTGGTACAACGTCTCGGACGGCACCCAGGCCGAGAAGGACATGAAGAACGCCCTGCGCAAGGGCGGCGCGAACGCGCTCAACCTCTACACCGCCAACCTCGGCGGCGGCCTGCTCGGCTGGGCGACCTTCCCGAGCTCCTACGCCTCGCAGCCCAAGATGGACGGCGTGGTCATCCTCAACACCTCGCTGCCGGGCGGTTCCGCCGCCAACTACAACGAGGGCGACACCGCCACCCACGAGGTCGGCCACTGGATGGGCCTCTACCACACCTTCCAGGGCGGCTGCTCGGGCAGCGGCGACTCCGTCTCCGACACCCCGGCCGAGAAGAGCGCCGCGTTCGAGTGCCCGACCGGCCGTGACAGCTGCACCAACAAGACGGGCGTCGACCCGATCCACAACTTCATGGACTACACGTACGACTCCTGCATGTACCAGTTCACCGCTGGTCAGGTGTCCCGCATGAAGAGCATGTGGAGCGCCTACCGCGGCTAGTCACCGCGCGGAGCGTCGAGGGGCGGGGCACGCGGTTGGTGCCCCGCCCCTCACCGTTCCCTCCGGCGTCCGCGCCTGCGGCTACAGGGAGTCGAGGAAGGCGAGCGCGGCCCTCCAGGTCTGCTCCGCGGCCTGTGCGTCGTAGTCGTCGAGGTCCGGGTCCGTGAACAGGTGCCCGGCGCCCGGGTAGCGGTGCACCTCCACGTCCGCACCCGCGCGCTGCATCCGCAGGTACCAGGCCGTCAGCCAGTCGTGCGGCTCGAACGGGTCCGGATCGGCGATGTGCAGCTGCACCGGCAGTTCGTCGACGGCAGTGTCCTCCTCCAGGTCCGCCGTCCCGTGCAGGAGCAGCAGCCCGCGCGCCTTCTCGTCGGCCAGGGCCAGGTGCTGGGCGACGGAGCCGCCGAAGGAGAAGCCCGCGTAGACCAGACCCTGGTCGGAGTAGGGGGCGGAGGCCAGCACCGCACGCTTGAGCAGCTCGTCGCGGCCGATCTCGTCCCGGTGTGCCATGCCCTCCTCGACGGTCTCGAAGGTGCGCCCCTCGAAGAGATCCGGCACCTGGACCCGGTGACCGGCCGCGCGCAGCCGGTCGGCCGCCGCGTGCACCGCGGGCCGCAGCCCGTACGTCGAATGGAAGAGCACGATGTTCATGCACCCATCGTGCCATTCGTCGAACGGGAGGGCCCGAGGGCTCGTTCCGGTTACGTTGACGTGCATGGACACGGACACCGTTCTGCGCCCGATCGCCGTCGTCGGCGGCGCCCTGGTCGTCACCCTGCTGGCCGGATGGCTGCTGGACCTGCTGCTGCGCCGCGCCGACGCCCGGCACAGCGAGACCCCGCTGTGGGGGCTGCTGCGCCACTGCCGCCTGCCGTTCCAGCTCGTGCTGTGCACGACGCTGCTGTACGGGTCCCAGCGGCGGGCGGGCATCGCGCCGGAGTACCTCTTCGCCGTGGGCCGCGCCCTGACCCTCGTTCTGATCGGCTCCGCGGCATGGCTGCTGGTGCGCATCGCGACGGCGGTCGTGGACTCCTCGTACGCCCGCTACGCGGCCCAGAACCCGGACGACGCGCGGGTGCGGCGGGTCCGCACCCAGGTGACGCTGATCCACCGGGTGGTCACGGCGGTGGTCGTGGTGGTCGCGGTGGCGGCGATGCTGCTCACCTTCCCGCCGATGCGGGCGGTGGGCGCCTCGATGCTGGCGTCGGCGGGCTTGCTCGGCATCGTGGCGGGCATCGCGGCCCAGTCCTCGCTCGGCAACCTGTTCGCCGGACTGCAGATCGCCTTCGGCGACACGGTGCGGATCGGGGACACGGTGGTCGTGGACGAGGAGTGGGGGACGGTCGAGGAGATCACCCTGACCTTCCTGGTGGTCCGCACCTGGGACGAGCGCCGGATCACGATGCCTGTGTCGTATTTCACAGGGAAGCCGTACGAGAACTGGTCGCGCGGCGGCGCGCAGATGACCGGGACCGTGTTCTGGCACCTGGACCACAGCGCACCGCTGGACCTGATGCGGGAGCAGCTCCAGGAGATCCTGAAGGCGGTCCCGGAATGGGACGGCCGCACCGGCAGCCTCGCGGTCACGGACACGACCCCGCACACCATCCAGGTCCGGGCGGTGGTCACGGCGAAGGACGCGACGGACATCTGGACGGTCCGCTGCCAGGTCCGCGAACGCCTGATCGCCTGGCTCCTGGCCCACCACCCGTACGCCCTGCCCCGCATCGCCACCTCCCCGGCGGACCCCCGCCCGGACGCGACCTGACGCGTCCCGGCGCGTCCCGGCGCGCCCCGTCGCGCCCCGTCGCGTCCTGACGGCCGGATCCCGGGTCAGAACGTCAGCCGGAACAGGGCTCCGCCGCCCGGGGCCGGCTCGGCCACGAGCTCCGCGGCGTGCGCCCGGGCGATCTGGCGGGCCATCGCCAGGCCCAGCCCCGAGCCCGGCAGGGCGCGCGCCGCCCCGGCCCGGTAGAAGCGGTCGAAGACGTACGGCAGGTCCTCGGCCGCGATGCCGGGTCCGTGGTCCCGTACCGTCAGCTCGGCCCGGCCGGCGCCGCCGCCCAGGACCGCCAGCTCCACCTCGACCGGAGCCCCGGCGGGGCTGAACTTCGCCGCGTTGTCCAGCAGGTTCGACACCAGTCGGGTCAGCCGCGCCGGCACCCCCGGCACCACCACCTCGTCCACGCGGACGCGTACCGGCACCGACGGCCAGTGCGCCCGGGCCGCCTCAGCGCAGTGCTCCACCAGCGGAGCCAGCCGCACCTGTTCCACCAGCGGCTGCGGCTCCTCGTCCCGGGCCAGCTCGATCAGGTCGTTCACCAGCCCCGTCACCTCCCTCAGCTGCCGCCCCAGCGCGAGCGAAGCCCGCTCGCGCTGCTCCGCCGTCAGCCGCTCCCCCCGCGCCAGCAGCTCCGCGTTGGTCCGCAGGGCCGTCAGCGGGGTCCGCAGCTCGTGCGAGGCATCGGCGACCAGCCGCCGCTGCGCCGTCACCGACTGCTCCAGCTCGCCCAGCATGGTGTTGAAGCTCCCGGCCAGCCGCGTGATCTCGTCCTCCCTCCCCGGCGGCGGCAGTTCGATCCGGTGCCGCGGATCCCGCGTCGCCGCGATCCGCTCGGCGGTGGCCGTGAGCCGGGTCACCGGGGCCAGGCCGGTCCGCGACACCCAGTACCCCAGCCCGGCGGCGACCAGCACGCCGGCCGCGCCGATCAGTGCCAGCCACCACGCCGCCTCCTCGATCCCGTCCTCGACGGTGTCGGCCCGCAGCGCCACCTGGAGCGCCCGCCCCTTCGCGTAGTCGGTGGTGAGCATCCGCGTCGGGTGCCCCGCGTGCACGATGTCCGTGTAGAAGGGCGCGCGCCGCCCGGCCGCCACCGCCCGCGTCGCGGCGTCCACCGGCAGCAGGTAGGGCGCGGCCGGGTCGTTCGACGGGTCGGCCGGCACCACCTCCGCGCAGGCGGGCGCCGCCAGGAACCGGCACTCCCCGGCCAGGGTGTCCGGCCCGGAGTCCGGGTTGCGCTGCGCCGCGAGCCGCGCGGACTGGGTCAGGCTCAGGTTCAGCTGCTCGTACAGGGCGCTCCGTACGACGAAGAACGCCGCCGTGCACACCCCGACCGCGACCAGCGCCACCGCCGCGGTGGCCGCCAGCGCCAGCCGGGTCCGCAGCGGGCGGCGTCTGCGCCAGGGCGCCCCGAGCCGGCGCCGCCCCCGCCGGGCGGCGCTCACGCCGGGCCCAGCCGGTAGCCGACCCCGTGGACGGTGTGCACCAGCCGCGGCTCGCCGGCCGCCTCCAGCTTCCGCCGCAGGTAGCCGACGTACACGGCGAGGGAATTGGAGTCCGGGCCGAAGTCCCGCCCCCACACCAGCTCCAGGATCAGCTCCCGCGGCAGCACCTGGCCGGGGTGGCGCAGCAGCAGCTCGAGCAGCGCCGCCTCGGTCCGGCTGAACTCCAGCGGCCGCCCGCCGCGCCGTCCGGTGCGCGTCTCGGGGTCCAGTACGAGGTCCGCGAAGCCGAGTACGGCCGTACCGGCCGGATCGGGCGCGGCCCGCCGCAGCAGGGCCCGGACCCGGGCCACCAGCTCGTCCAGCGCGAACGGCTTGACCAGGTAGTCGTCGGCGCCGGCCTCCAGGCCGTCGACCCGCTCGCTCACCGAGTCCAGCGCGGTCAGGACGAGCACGGGCGTACGGTCGCCAAGGGCCCGCAGCCGCCGGCAGACCCCGAGCCCGTCGAGCACGGGCATCATCACGTCGAGGACCACCGCGTCGGGCTGCCAGGCCGCCACCTCCGACAGTGCGGCCAGGCCGTCGCCGGCTCCCCGTACCTCGTACCCTTCGACGGCCAGCCCGTCCTGGACGGCGGCGCGTACCTCGGGCTCGTCGTCCACGACCAGGATCCGTTGCGCGCCCGTGCCGCCCGCGCTGCTCGTGCTGCTCATGGGGCAAAGCCTGCCAAACAGTTCTGAGAGAACCTCTTAGAGGTCGTTTTCATCTTGAGTATCATTGTTTGGAACTGTTTGTCCTCTCCGTCGCTGTGTTGCCGGTGGGGGCTGCAGTGGCGACTCTGCCTGGTGAGGCCAGTGGTGTGACGGGTGGGGCAGAGGCCTGCTTGCGCCTGTCTCATTCCAGGACGCCCGGGTCTGTCCCGT
>NZ_JBITFF010000021.1:0-142437 GCF_044455885.1 Streptomyces sp. NPDC051109 | reverse complement strand
CGAACCATCCAAGTTCCTTGAGATCGGTCACGGTTCAGGGCGACGGGACACCGACGCCTGGATGCAGACGTCGCGAGCTCCCGCAGAACCAGCAACGCCTTCGGGTGTGCGGGTCACGCCGGG
Organism: Streptomyces sp. NPDC051109; assembly: GCF_044455885.1. NCBI lineage: Bacteria > Bacillati > Actinomycetota > Actinomycetes > Kitasatosporales > Streptomycetaceae > Streptomyces > Streptomyces sp. NPDC051109. The sequence goes on along the minus strand of NZ_JBITFF010000021.1, from coordinate 142,314 downwards.
CGTACCGCACACTCAGACAGCGGCCGCCAGGAGCACGAGGGCGTCGTTCTTGTGGGAGTTGCTGTAGTTCGCTTACGTCGAAGGGCACGCTCTTCCGGCCCTGACGCGGAGCCGGTGCGCAACGTCGGCCACCGTGCGTTCAACTCCGATGGCAGCCGTGCACGGTGCGAGCCGCGGGCCGCCCGCGTCGCACTGCGGCCCCGTCCTCGACGTCGTCCACTGCCAGCGAGCCGTATTCGCGCTCTCCAACGCCGCCAAAAACCGGTGAGAAGCGGGCAACGTCCCCACCAGGACACCGACGACCTGAGCGGCGATCGCCGACCGCCACCGCCGGCCACATGACCAGCCATCCGCTGCTGCAGCCCGTCCGGATCCGGTGCGAGCGGATACAAGGCGGCCGCCTCAGCCTCCACACCAGGAATACGCTCACGCGCCGGCGGTCGGACAAGACACGTATCCGAGCCGCCCCCCGATAGGGCGATCTTGCGGCTGCCCGTGCGTCACGGCCCGGCGACAAGTGGATGCTGGAGTGATCCAATTCAGGCGTCCCGGAGGTTCCTCGTGAAACTGAGCGCTTCTCTTCGGACGCGGCAGGCGGCTCTGGTTTCCGCAGTAGCGGCCGCGTCCTTGCTGTCGGTACCGGGGCCCGTGTCGGCGGCGCCGGGCCCCAGCACCCAGGCGTTCACCACCTCCGGCGAGAACTCCTTCACCGTTCCCCGGGGCGTCACAGAGATCCGGGTCATGGCCCTGGGCGCCGGCGCCGGGGGCGGCGGAGGCGGCGGCAACAACGACGGGCCGCTCACCGGCGCGGGCGGCGCAGGCGGCGGAGCAGGTGCCACGGTGTCCTGCGTGCTGGCGGTGGAGGGCGGCTCGACGCTCACCGTCAACATCGGCAGGGGTGGCACCGGGGGAAGTGCCGGCCGCGGCAAGGGCAATGCCGGCGGATACGGAGGAGACGGAACCGGCTCGACCGTCCGTGCGGGCAACGAGTCGCTGGTGGGAGCCATGCCGGGCGAGGGCGGCGGGGGCGGCGGTGCCTCCTGGTGGCGGGAGAGCGGCACCGGAGGAGAAGCAGGCAAGCCCGGCAAGGCGGAGGCCAGCTGGTGCAAGGGAACCGACCTTGTCCTCACCTCCGGTCAGTGGGGCGAGCGCGGCAAGGACGGGCACAAGCACCTGCGGGGCGGCGTCAGTTGGGGCGGCGCCCCCGCGCAGAGTCCGCGCCAGTGCACGTGGGCAGGCAGGGGCGGAACGGGCGGCGCGGGCCAGGGAAACGATCCGAATCCGCACCCCCATCAGGCGTTCTCCACAAAGGGCGGCGCGGGCAATGACGGCTGCGTGGTGCTGACGTACAACCAAGGGGCGGCTGCTTCCTGACTCCGGTGGCCGGGCCCGGGCGCCCGCGCAGGGCTCCGCCGCTGACGGACTCGTCGACCCCGCGCTGCCCTGCATCGCGGCTGAGAGCTGGAGGCAACGACCGGCCCCGGGTCGGTGCTGCACGGCCGCCCACACCGCCCCGGGGCACCTTCAGGCTGCGCCCGCCATCCGGACACCACCAGCTCCCCGCTTCGCTGCCGCGCCCCGCCGCCCCCTGCAGCTGCACACCAAGCGCACCGGCAAAGAGCCCGGCACGGGGAGGACTACTCCGCCTCCTGAGCCCTCAGCGGGCGCTCCGCCCCACACCGGGCCAGCCCCCGGGCAGCCGCACACGCGTAGGCACGGCCGCAGGTCCACTACGCGCCGATCGACTTCCGCTCCCAAGCCGGTCAAGAAGGTCTGGCAGGACAGCGCGGAAGGAAGGCCGCCGGGTTCGAATGGTTCGACTGCCTCGGCTTCCTGGTGGACGTGCCGGCGATGCGTGCCTGCCGCAACGGGCATCCGCCACGGCATTCAAGGCAGTGAACTGCACACCTGACCCACCGTGAATCCGACCCACCGCAAGGCCGGCGGAGGACGCCGCCTCCACCGATTTGGGGCAGTCGAGGGTAATAGGCTCTTTGCCATGCGCTCCTATACTTTGGCGCATGCAACCCCTGAAGATCCGACGTGCCGCCGAGCATGACGCTGCCGCCCTCACTGCGCTGATCCAGGAGTCCAGTGCCTACCAGGGCACGTACGCCACGGTGATATCCGGTTATCGGGTCACGCCGGACTACATCGGGCGGAACCTGGTCTTCTGTGCCGTGGATTCAAGGGGCGAACTGCTGGGCTTCTATTCGCTGGTGCTCGACCTTGCCGAGCTGGACCTGGCTTTCGTGTCGGACGCGGCTCAGGGGATGGGTGTAGGCCGCGTCCTCATGGAGCACATGCTCGATCAAGCCGACCAGGCGGGGTTGACTCAGGTTCGTGTGGTATCGAACCCGCCCGCTGAGCAGTTCTATCGGCGTATGGGGGCCGAGCGGGTGGGAACGGTCCCGGCCTCGCCGCCGAAGGTGACGTGGGTGCGGCCGGAACTGAGGTTCACCGTTCCCCGTCCCGCGGACGTCACAGGCGTTCGCTGATCAAAGTCCGCACGCACCGCCGCCGCCCGAAGCGCACAGGGCGGGCAGGGCGACGTGGCCGCGGCCGGACACCCGTCCCGGTCGCGGCCAGGCCGCCCTTGGTGTGCGGCATGTGGGTCAGCAGCCGCCGGAAGAGGAGGCGGGGGCGCCGATGGTCAGGGTCGCGGGGGCCGCGCAGCAGCCGCCGCTGGTCGCTTCGGCGGCCTGGGGCTGGTCGAAGAGGCCGGCGCCGCCGCACACTCCGGTCTCCGGGAGGGTCAGCTCCACGCGTTCGGCGGCTTCCTGGTCGCCGGCGAGGTGGGCGGCGATGGAGCGGACCTGCTCGTAGCCGGTCATGGCCAGGAAGGTCGGCGCGCGGCCGTAGGACTTCATGCCGACGAGGTAGACGCCCTGTTCGGGGTGGGACAGTTCCTTTACGCCGTGCGGGTAGACGGTGCCGCAGGAGTGCTGGTTCGGGTCGATCAGCGGCGCGAGGTCGACGGGCGCCTGGAGGCGCTCGTCGAGGGCAAGGCGCAGCTCTTCGAGGAAGGTGAGGTCGGGGCGCAGGCCGGTGAGGACGATGACCTCGTCGACGGGGTCCAGGCGGCGGCCGTCCTCGGCGACGAGGACCAGGCGGCCGTCGCTGTCGCGCTGGATGGCGTCGGTGCGAAAGCCCGTGACGGCGTCGGCGTAGCCGTCCTCGACGGCGGCCTTGGCGGCCAGGCCGAGGGCGCCGCGGGCGGGGAGCTGGTCGGCTGTGCCGCCGCCGAAGGTGGTGCTGGAGATGCCGCGGCGCAGGATCCAGGTGGCACGGGTGGCGGCTGCGTCGTCGGCGCGGGCGAGGTCGGCGAGGTAGGCCAGCGCGGTGAAGGCGGAGGCGCCGGAGCCGATGACGGCAGTGCGCTTGCCGGTGTACCGGGCGCGGACGGCCGGGTCCTTGAGGTCGGGAATCCGGTAGGAGATCCGGTCGGCGTTGGCCTTCTCGCCGAGGGCGGGCAGGCCGTCGCCGCCGAGGGGGCCGGGCGTGGACCAGGTGCCGGAGGCGTCGATGACGGCGGAGGCCAGGATGCGTTCCTCGGTGCCGTCCGCGTTCGCGATGCGCACGGTGAAGGGCTGCTGTTCGCGGTCGGCGTCCACGATCCGGTCGCGGCCGAGGCGCGATACGCCGGTGACGGTGGCGCCGTAGCGGACCTTCTCCCCGAGGATGTCGGCGAGGGGCTGGAGGTAGAGGGCGGCCCAGTCCGCGCCGGAGGGGTAGGTCGTGCCGTCGGGTGCCGTCCAGCCGGTGGGGGCCAGGAGCTTCTCGGCGGCCGGGTCCACGAGCTCGGACCAGGTGGAGAACAGCCGCACGTGGCCCCATTGGCGTACGGCGGTGGCGGCGGACGTTCCGGCTTCCAGGACCAAGGGAGTGATGCCGCGCTCGGTGAGGTGGGCTGCGGCTGCCAGGCCGACGGGGCCCGCTCCGATCACGGCTACGGGCAGGGCTTGAGTGGATGCGTTCACGGCGGGCTCCCCAGTTGATTCGACACTTGTCGATGTCCTGACGCCTCAAGAGTGGACCCGGCTTCGACGTTCGTCAACATAGACATCTGTCGAAGTTCGAACGATGATGGGGGCATGTCCCCTGTGAAGGTGTTGCCGCTGCTGGAGCCGGAGGCCGTGGCCCCGTGCTGCCCGCCCCTGACCGAGCGCCCGCTGACGGCCGAGGAGGCCGAGCGGACCGCGGTCATGTTCAAGGCGCTCGGTGATCCGGTACGGCTGCGGCTGTTCTCGCTTGTGGCCTCCCATGAGGGCGGGGAGGCATGCGTGTGCGACATTTCCGATGTCGGGGTCTCCCAGCCGACCGTGTCCCACCACTTGAAGAAGCTGCGCGAAGCCGGTTTGCTCTCCTCCGAACGGCGCGGCACCTGGGTGTACTACCGGGTCGAGCCCGCCGTTCTCGCGGCCATGGGCCAGCTCCTGACCCGCGCGGCCGCGGCGTGACCATCACCGTCACTCCGCTGACCGGCGAGCACGCGGACCAGGTTCTGGCGATCTACCAGGCGGGCATCGACGAGGGCAATGCCACCTTCGAGACCACTGCCCCCGACTGGGCCGAGTTCGATGCGGCGAAACTGTCCGAGCACCGCTTCGCCGCCCTCGACGCCGGCGGCAAGCTGCTGGGCTGGGTGGCCGCCACCAGAGTGTCCGACCGCTGCGCGTACGCCGGAGTCGTGGAGCACTCCGTCTACGTCCACCCCGGGGCCCGGGGCCGCGGCGCGGCCCGAGCCCTCCTGGACGCGCTGATCGCCTCCACGGAAGCGGCGGGGATCTGGACGATCCAGTCCGGGATCTTCCCTGAGAACACCGCCAGCCTGGCCCTCCACCAGCGCGCCGGATTCCGGATCATCGGCACCCGCGAACGCATCGGCCGCCACCACGGCAGGTGGCGGGACGTCGTCCTGCTGGAGCGCCGCAGCCCGCAGATCAGCTGACCCTCCCGGCGCACAAGACTCCGCCGCTTGCTGCCAGGCGGCCCCCATGACGCGGGGTGCGGCGGGCGCAGCCGTGTGCGCCCGCCTGTTCCGCCGCCTCACGCGGCCGGCTGGTCCTGTTCGTCCTCGCCGCGCATGAAGATGACCGCCACGAGCGCCAGGCCCGCCACCGCCCCGATCAGCTGCATGGCGATGAACCCGGCGACGGAGCCCGGGGCGATGCCGGCGAAGGTGTCGGTGAAAGCGCGGCCGATGGTGACAGCCGGGTTGGCGAAGGAGGTGGAGGAGGTGAACCAGTACGCGGCACCGATGTACGCGGCCACGGCAACGGGGGCGAAGCGCAGGCGGCCGGCGCGAGCAAGACCGAAGATCAGCAGGATCAGGCCCGCGGTCGCCACGACCTCGCCGAGGAGCAGGTTGCCCGCCGAGCGGTCGTGCTGCGACCACTTCACCAGTGGCCTGCCGAACATCGCGTCCGCGAGAACGGCGCCCGCGATGGCGCCGGCGATCTGCGAGGCCACGTACACGGCGAGCTCCCGGGCGTTGACGCCGGCGCCTCCGCGGCGGGCCGTCCACCATTCCGCGAGCGTGACGACGGGGTTGAAGTGGGCGCCGGACACAGGGCCGAGGAGGACGATCAGGACGCCGAGGCCGAAGACGGTGGCGGTGGAGTTGGCCAGCAACTGCAAGGCGACGTCGTCGGTGAGCTCGGTGGCCTGAATGCCGGACCCGACCACGACCGCCACCAGGGCGGCGGTGCCGACGAGCTCGGCGACGGCGCGGGCGATCAGCGGCGTGCGCGGCGGAGTGGCGCCGGGTGCGGGCTGCGGCGACGCCGGGGCGGCGGCTATGGCCTCGCTCGCGGCGGGCTCGGTGGCGGTCAAGGCAGGTTCTCCTCGGGGCGGGTACGGCAAAGGCGCGAAGGACTACGGGCAGGACCGCTTGAGGTTCGCCGCGGCCGTGGCGCGCGCGGCCGCAGCGAGGTCGGCGAACTGGCCGGCCAGCGCGTCGATGACTTCCGGACGCAGCCGGTAGTAGGTGAAACGGCCACACGGCTCCGTCTCCACGACCCCGGCCTTCCGCAGCACCGTCAGGTGGTTGGAAAGGTTCGTCTGCTTGGCACCGGTCTCCTCCACGAGGTGGGTGGTGCAGAGCGTCTCCCTGGCAAGGAGGGTCACGATCTGGAGCCTGAGCGGGTCGGCAAGAACCCGGATCAGATCAGTGTCGACTGACGTCATCATGGACTGATATTTTCACATCAGCGGACACTGACACCAGCTCATGCTGATGCAATTGTCGCCTCACACTCCCCCGCCTGCCGGAAAGGGTCTCCCATGACCGCCGCCAAGCCGTCCGTGCTGTTCGTCTGCGTCCACAACGCCGGCCGCTCCCAGATGGCCGCCGCCTGGCTCACCCACCTCGCCGGCGACCGCGTCGAGGTCCGCTCCGCCGGCTCGGCCCCCGCCGACTCGGTCAACCCGGCCGCCGTCGAAGCGATGCGCGAAGTCGGAATCGACATGTCCGCCCAAACCCCGAAGATCCTGACCGTCGAGGCCGTCCAGGCGTCCGACGTCTGCATCACCATGGGCTGCGGCGACGCCTGCCCCGTCTTCCCCGGCAAGCGCTACCTCGACTGGAAGCTCGAAGACCCGGCAGGCCAAGGCGTCGAGGCCGTCCGCCCCATCCGCGACGAAATCAAGGAGCTCATCGAGGCGCTGATCGCAGAGATCGCCCCGAAGCCCGCAACGTAAGGGCAACGCCACTGCGCCTACCTACCTCGCCCAGCCCCTGGAGGAGTCGCCGCCGGCCGCGATCGTGCCGGCAGTGCCCGGCACGGCGGGGACGCCGGCCGGTGGCCGGCCACCCAACGCCGTGACCGGCGGGCCGCCCGCCCCCATGCCCCGACGGACGGCTACGGGAAGCGCCACCGCCACTCACGGCCGTGGCGCGGGTCAACTTGCGGTGGTGACAGGCGCCTCCAGCGGAATCGGATTCGAGCCCGCCCGACAGTTGGCCGAACGGAAGTTCGATCTGATCGTGAACTCCGCCGCCGAGGAGCGCCTCCGTTCCGCGGCTGAGGAGATCAGGCGGCGGACCGGGGCAGGTGCACACCCGGTTCGGGCGGACCTGCGCAGCTACGGGGAGGCCAAGCGTCTGCCGCCGTCGATGGCCGCGGCGGGCGGGACCGAGCAGGGCCTCGACGCCTCTTTGCGGGCAAGGACAAGGTCGTCGCCGGATCGCTGGAGACCAGGGCGCACGGCAAGGCCAACAGGGTCCTGCCCGACCCCCTCGAAGCGGAAGGACACCCCGGGTGGCCCAGCCCAGCTCTGCCGACCGGTAGGCGCGGCCGGAACGCACCACCAGCCCCGGCCCGGCCGTCTCGCCAGACAGAGGGCGGGATACGCGGTGACGATCCGGGTAGCCGGACCACATGGACACCACTACCGAAACCACACCGCTGCGCGCCGTCGCGCTGGTCTGCACGCTCTCGCCCTCGCCCAAGCCGTCCAGCTCCCAGTTGCTGGCCGAACAGACCATGGCCGCGCTGGCCGACCACGGCGTCACCGGGAAGGTGATCCGTATCGCCGATCACGACGTCAAGCCGGGCGTCGCAGTCGACATGGGGGAAGGTGACGCCTGGCCGGAGATCCGCGACACGATCCTGGGCTGCGACATCCTGGTCCTGTCGACGCCGATCTGGCTCGGCCACCCCTCCAGCATCGCGCAGCGCGTACTGGAGCGGCTCAACGCCGAACTCGGCGAGAGCGACGACGAGGGCCGCATGCTCACGTACGGCAAGGCCGCAGCCGTGTGTGTGGTCGGCAACGAGGACGGCGCCCACCACGTCAGTGCCGAACTCTTCCAGGGCCTGAACGACGTCGGCTTCTCCCTCGCTCCGAACGCCGTCACCTACTGGGTCGGCGAAGCCATGCAGGGCACCGACTACCAGGACCTCGACAAGACGCCCGAGAAGACGGCCGCCACCACCAGGACCCTGGCCGCGAACACCGCGCACCTCGCGCGCCGCCTCAAGGCCGCCCCCTACCCGGCCTCTGCATGACACCCGCACCGACCACGTCGGAAGGAGACCGCGATGTCCTCACACGACCAGCCCCGCCTCACCGATCCGGTGTCGCTGCACCCCCGCCCCCCGTTTCCCGAGCAGGACCAGAGCCATCCCGGGTCGACGGAGGCGATGGATCCCCGCCCGGACCACGGCGAGGACACCTACCAGGGCCACGGCCTGCTGCAAGGCCGCAGGGCGCTGATCACCGGAGGTCTCCGGCATCGGCCGGGCCGTCTGCCTTGCCTTCGCACGGGAAGGCGCCGACGTCGCCTTCACCCATCTGTCCGAGGAGGCAAAGGAGGCCGACGAGACCGCCCGCCTGATCCGCCAGGCCGGCCGTACACCGGTCGCCGTGGCCTGCGACATCCGGCACGAAGACGAGTGCACCGCCCTCGTCGACAGGGCAGTGCGCGAGCTGGGCGGCATCGACCTGCTCGTCAACAACGCCGCCTATCAGATGGCCCAGCCGGACGGCATCGAGGCGATCACCACCGAGCAGTTCGACCGGGTGATGAAGACCAACCTGTACGGGATGTTCTGGCTCACCAAGGCCGCTCTAGCCCACATGCCGCGCGGCGCCTCGGTGATCAACACCGCCTCCGTGCAGGGATACCAGCCCAGCCCGCACCTCCTCGACTACGCCATGACCAAGTCCGCGATCATCTCCTTCACCCACAACCTGGCCCAGATGCTCGCCGAGCGGGGAATCCGGGTGAACGCCGTCGCCCCCGGGCCGGTCTGGACGCCCCTGATCCCGGCGACCATGCCCGACCCGACGAAGTTCGGCGAGCAGTCACCGCTGGGCCGGCCCGCACAACCGGCCGAAATGGCACCCGCATACGTCTTCCTCGCCTGCGACGGGGCCTCCTACATCACGGGCGAGATCGTCAACGCCACCGGTGGAACCCCGCTGCCGTGACCGCAAGGGCCGGAGTCGTCTCCGAGAGCGGCACCGGAACGAGTGGGCAGCGGTCACTTCGACGTCCGACCGTGCCAGCCGAACACGTGGTTTACCCGGTCCCGGTCGCGTGGCTCCCCCGGGAGCACGCCCCGGGGCGGCATGCTCCGCGCAGGAGACCCGACGGGCGGAGGGCGCAGTGGCGCGGAACAGGACACGGACCCGCGTGGCGCGTCGTGCCGGCCGGGCGGCGCGCCGTTCGTTCCTCCGGCTGGACGAACGGCTGCCGCTCGCCGACGTGACGAGGGGAGCCGTGCGCAAGGCCTTCCCGGACCACTGGTCCTTCCTCCTCGGGGAGATCGCCCTCTACAGCCTGATCATCCTGCTCCTGACCGGGACCTGGCTCACGTTCTTCTTCCAGCCGTCGATGCGGGACACCGTCTACGCCGGCCCGTACGCCCCGCTGCGCGGGCTCCAGGTCTCCCAGGCGTACGCCTCCACCCTGCGCATCAGTTTCGAGGTGCGCGGCGGGCTGCTGATCCGTCAGATGCACCACTGGGCGGCGCTGGTGTTCGTCTTCGCGATCGGCGCCCACTTGCTGCGCGTCTTCCTGACCGGCGCGTTCCGCCGGCCGCGCGAGGCGAACTGGGTGGTGGGGGTGACGATGCTGCTGCTGGCGCTGGTGGAGGGCTTCGCGGGCTATTCCCTCCCGGACGACCTGCTTTCCGGTACCGGGCTGCGGACCGCCCAGGGGATCATGCTTTCCGTGCCGGTCGTCGGCACGTACCTGTCCTTCTTCGCCTTCGGGGGCGAGTATCCGGGGCAGGACATCGTCTCCCGCCTGTACCCGGTGCACATCCTTCTGGTGCCCGGACTGCTGGTCGGGCTGGTCTCGCTGCATCTGCTGCTCGTGGTCCATCTGAAGCACACCCAATGGGCCGGACCCGGTCGTACCGGGCGCAACGTGGTGGGCAAGCCGCTCTTCCCGCACTACACCGCCAAGTCCGCCGGTCTGTTCTTCCTGACCGGGGCCGTCCTCGCGGGCCTCGGCGCGCTCGCGCAGATCAACCCGGTGTGGGTGTACGGCCCTTACCGTACGGACCTGGTGTCCTCCGGTTCCCAGCCGGACTGGTACGTCGGCTTCCTTGAGGGTGCGCTGCGCCTGATGCCCGGGGTCGAGACCCGACTGGGGGGCCACACGCTCATGTGGAACCCGCTGGTTCCCGGTGTCCTGCTGCCCGGACTGCTGTTCACGGCCGTGTACGGGTACCCGTTCTTCGAGCGTTGGATCACCGGTCAGCGCGGTGAACGGCATCTGTGCGACCGGCCCAGGAACCGCCCCGCCCGCACGGCCCTCGCCGTCGCCGCCGTCACCCTGTACGCGGTGCTGCTGCTGGCGGGCGCCCAGGACATCCTCGCCTTCATCACGGAGATCCCGGTGCAGGCCATCACGTGGACCCTGCGCTGCGCGGTCGTGGTCCTCCCGCCGGTCGCGTTCTGGCTCACCCGGCGCCTGTGCCTCGCGCTTCAGGCCCGGGATGCCGAAGTGCTGGTGCACGGGGTGGAGAGCGGCGAGGTGCGTATGAGCGTGGAAGGCGACTTCGAGCCCCTGCACGTGCCGCTGCCCGCGGCGCAGCGCTACGTCAGCGCCGTGTACGAGGTGCCCGCTCCCCTGCCCGAGGAGGCAGTCGGCTCGCTGCCGGCCTGGCAGAGGCGGGCGGGGCGGCTGCGCCGGGCGCTCAGCCGCTGGTACCACGGCGGCCGGCTGCCGTCGCCGTTGACCGCGGAGGACCGCAGGCGGGTGGAGGACGTCATCGCCGGACCCGATCGGGCGGCTGGGGAACCTGCGGACCGGAGCTGAGCAGCCGGCTCAGGAGTCGGGCGCACCCCCGCGGAAGACGAATCCGAACACCCCGGGTGCGAGGAGGCCGAAGCCGATCAGTGTCAGCCACAGTCCTTGTACGATTCCGAGGCCGATCAGCGCCGTTCCCGCCGCCGCGACCACGGGGGCGTAGCTGCGCGCGGGGAAGAGGAAACGGCGGTCGCCGCGTTCGGCCACTTCCGCGTTCTCGTCGTCCTCGGGCCGTTCGCCGTCCCGACCGAACTGCCTCCACAGGAAGGCTGCGACGAGGCCGGACATCAGCAGCGAGACCATGAGTGCGGCGATGCCCGCCGGGTCGTCGGACAGCGCCGCGTAGACGCCCCCGGTCAGCGCGAAGAACACCGCGACGCCGGTGAAGAGCCAGGCTTCCGCCCTCACCGCGGTCTCACCTCCGGGTGGTGCAGATCGAAAGCCGGCGAGTCGGAGCGGATTCTGGGCAGCGCGTGGAAGTTGTGCCGTGGCGGCGGGCAGCCGGTGGCCCATTCCAGGGACCGGCCCCATCCCCACGGGTCGTCCGATGTGACCCGTACGCCGTGACGGCCGGTGTGCCAGACGTTGTAGAGGAACGGAAGCGTCGAAAGGCCCAGCAGGAACGCCCCGAGCGTGGAAAGCGTGTTCAGGGCGGTGAATCCGTCCGCGGCCAGGTAGTCGGCGTAGCGCCGGGGCATGCCCTGCTCGCCCAGCCAGTGCTGGACCAGGAAGGTGAGCTGGAAGCCCACGAAAAGGGTCCAAAAATGAATCTTGCCCAGTCGTTCGTCGAGCATCCGGCCGGTGAACTTGGGCCACCAGAAGTAGAACCCGGCGAACGTGGCGAAAACGATCGTGCCGAACAGTACGTAGTGGAGGTGGGCCACCACGAAGTAGCTGTCGGTCAGGTGGAAGTCCATCGGCGGGGACGCGACGAGCACCCCGGTCAGTCCGCCCAGCAGAAATGTGACGAGGAATCCCAAGCACCACAGTATCGGCGTCTCGAACGACAGCGAACCGTTCCACATGGTCCCGATCCAGTTGAAGAACTTCACGCCGGTCGGCACGGCGATCAGGAACGAGAGGAGGGAGAAGAACGGCAGCAGCACCGCACCGGTGGCGAACATGTGGTGTGCCCACACCGTCGCCGACAGGCCCGTGATCGCCATCGTGGCGCCCACCAGCGCGACGTACCCGAAGATCGGCTTCCTGCTGAACACCGGCAGGATCTCGCTGACCACGCCGAAGAACGGCAGCGCGACGATGTAGACCTCGGGGTGGCCGAAGAACCAGAAGAGGTTCTGCCACAGCAGCGCCCCGCCGTACGCCGCGTCGAAGACGTGCGCACCGAGCTTCCGGTCCGCCTCCAGGGCGAGGAGGGCCGCGGCGAGCACGGGAAAGGCCAGCAGCGCCAGGATGGAGGTGAACAGCACGTTCCAGGTGAAGATCGGCATCCGGAAGAGGGTCATGCCGGGTGCGCGCAGGCACACGATCGTGGTGATGAAGTTGACCGACCCCAGGATGGTGCTGAGGCCCGAGACGGCAAGGCCCATGATCCACAGATCCGCGCCGATGCCCGGGGAGTAGGCGGCTCCGTTGAGGGGCGCGTACGCGAACCATCCGAACGCCGCAGATCCGTTCGCCGTCAGGAACCCGCTCACCACCATGAGCCCGCCGAACAGGTACACCCAGTACGTGAACGCGTTCAGCCGCGGGAACGCGACGTCGGGCGCGCCGATCTGGAGGGGCATCACGGCGTTGGCGAATCCGGTGAACGTGGGGGTGGCGAACAGCAACATCATGACGGTGCCGTGCACCGTGAACAACTGGTTGTACTGCTCGGACGAGACGATCTGGAGGCCGGGACGCGCCAGCTCCGCTCGCATCAGCAGCGCCAGCACTCCCGCGAACAGGAAGAAGCCGAAAGCCGTGATCAGGTACATGTATCCGATCACCTTGTGGTCGGTGGTCGACAGCAGCTGCTGCACGCGGGCCCCGACGGCGGCTCTGCGGTGCGCCTCGGCCGCCTCCACTGCCTCCGCTGCCTTCGCTGCTTCCGGAGGCGCTGCATTCTCCTCGACCGACACCATGGGCCTCCTCGCAGGACGCGCGTCGGCCGCCCGTCGTCAGCCGCTCACCAACCCTGGCAGCCGCTGGGCCCACCCGGCGGTAGGCGGACGGCGAGCCGTGCCATTGTTAGCCGAGTGCCGGACAAGGGCGGCCCGGGCCGAGACGCTGCTCTTGCTCGTGCGTCCGACGACCTCCTCGGTTCGGTGGGCAACAGCGGTGCTCAAGGCGGCGCATGGGGTCGGCGGCCCGGCCCACGCAGTCGTTTCGGCCGGGTCCGGGGTACTCAGCCGACGCGCGGACGACCACGTCCCTGCCCGTGGGGAGGCCGATGCCGTCCCTGGTCGACCGCCATTGCCTTCCTGCCGACTTCCCGCATCCACCATGGGGTCTCCGCCGGCGATGTCAGCTGCTCGACCGTTACCGGATTTCCCGTCATCACCACGGTGCCCGGGCCTCGGGGATTGACCCCGGGCACTCCGGGTACGCGCTCCTCGGCGAATTGTTTTTTGCGACGCCTTCGCCGTTTCCCGCAGTCAGGGCGCAATCACTCACCGACACACTCCCGCTGGAGGCGGTCTCATGATCCACGTCACGATTCCGCTGATCCCGGGAAAGGACGGCGTTCCGCTGATTCCCGCCGACCAGGTCACCGCCCTGCTGCGTACCATCGCCGTCGACTGGATGCAGGCGGCGGACGCCGGCGACCCGGCGGTGGACCGTCAGACCGTCGACGGTCTGGCAGGCGTGCTGGACGAGCTCGCCGACAGCATCGACGTGGAGTGCATCGCCTTCGCGTCGGCCCCGGAGGGCTGGGCGCTCGACGGGGAGTGACGCGGAGTATGTCGCCTGGGGCGCCGACCGCGGGTGGATCGCTGTGGACTGCGGGTGGACCGCCGTGCGGCCGCGCGTCGGTCCGCGGTCAGCGTCTCCGGCCAGCGGCCCCGCTGCCGGAGCGATCGTCATCAGGCGCGGTTGCGGCGCACAAGGGAGGCGTTCAGGGCCGTGGCAAAGCCGCACCAGGCCGCGTACGGCACCAGTGCCGCTGCGGCCGCCCGGTCCACGCGGGCGGCGCGCCGGAGCAGCTCGGCGTTGCTGAGGTCCAGTGCGAGGGTGCCGGCCAGGCCCGCGGCGGGGTTGCGGGCTTTGAAGAACAACCAGTTCCAGCCGGCGTTCAGGGCCAGGTTGGCGGCCACGCTGCCTGCCAGGGCGGCGCGACGGTCGGACGGCGCCGCGTTCCAGGCGCGGCCGACCGCCCAGGCGATCCCTGCGTACAGCGGGGTCCAGACCGCACCGAAGGCCCAGCCCGGCGGCTGCCAGGTCGGTTTGCGCAGCTGGCGGTACCAGGAACTGTCCGGGTCGACGGCGACGGAGCCGGCCGCGGCGGCCGCGGCCACCGCGAGGGCGGAGACGGCGTAGGACCGCCGACCGACGCCCACCGGGTGCGCTTCGCTGAAGATCCGCATGCCGGGCTTCTGCCCGGACCCGCCGCTTCCACACCGGGCGGCGAGGGCGGTTCGGCGGTCGGGCGCGACACTCCGGGCCAAGGGCCAATTGTTCGGCGGGCCCCGGAGCCCCGCCGACAGTAGCGTGACTCCATGCGTACATGGACGGGCAAACCGTATCCGCTGGGAGCGACGTACGACGGCTCCGGCACCAATTTCGCACTGTTTTCCGAGGTCGCCGAGGGCGTGGACCTCGTTCTGCTCGACGATGCCGGGCGCGAGACGCGCGTCCCGATGACCGAGATCGACCGGTCGGCATGGCACGTCTACCTCCCGGACGTGGGCCCCGGCCAGCGGTACGGGTACCGGGTCAGCGGCCCGTTCGACCCGGCTGCCGGACACCGCTGCAATGCGGCCAAGCTCCTGCTGGACCCGTACGCGACCGCCATCGACGGGCAGCTCGACCACCACGAATCGCTCTACGGCCACCACTTCGCGGACGGTGCGGAGCCCAACACCCTGGACAGCGCGGGCCACACCATGGTGTCGGTGGTCACCGACCGGAGCTTCGACTGGGGCGACGACCGGCCGCCCGGCTACGCGTACGCCGAGAGCGTCATCTACGAGGGCCACGTACGCGGCCTCACGCGCACCCATCCCGACCTCCCCGAGGAACTGCGCGGCACGTACGCCGGCATCGCCCATCCGGCCATCCTCGACCACCTCACCGGCCTGGGGGTGACCGCGCTCGAACTGATGCCGGTGCAGCAGTTCATCCACGACGGCCACCTTGCCGAGAAGGGGCTGTCCAACTACTGGGGCTACAACACCATCGGCTTCTTCGCCCCGCACAACGGCTACGCGGCCACGGGCAGCCGCGGTGCGCAGGTCACCGAGTTCAAGCAGATGGTGAAAGCGCTGCACGCCGCGGGCATCGAGGTCATCCTCGACGTCGTGTACAACCACACCGCCGAGGGCAACGGGAAGGGGCCCGTCCTGGCGTTCAAGGGGATCGACAACGCCGCCTACTACAGGCTGGTCGAGGAGGACCGCTCCCAGTACTACGACACCACGGGCACCGGCAACAGCCTGCTGATGCGCCATCCCAACGTGCTGCAACTGATCATGGACTCCCTGCGGTACTGGGTCCTGGAGATGCACGTCGACGGCTTCCGGTTCGACCTCGCCGCCACCCTCGCACGCCAGTTCCATGAGGTCGACCGGCTCTCTGCCTTCTTCGACGTCATCCAGCAGGACCCGGTGATCAGCCGGGTCAAACTCATTGCCGAACCCTGGGACCTCGGCGAGGGCGGCTACCAGGTGGGTAACTTTCCGCCCCTGTGGTCGGAGTGGAACGGCCGCTACCGCGACGCCGTCCGGGACTACTGGCGCGGCGCCGACGGCACGCTCGGGGAGTTCGCCTCCCGCATCACCGGCTCAGCCGACTTGTACGAACACGATCGCCGCCGTCCGCTCGCCAGCGTCAACTTCGTCACCGCCCACGACGGGTTCACCCTGCGCGACCTGGTCTCGTACGACAGGAAGCACAACGAGGAGAACGGAGAGGACGGCCGGGACGGCGAGGACCACAACCGGTCCTGGAACTGCGGAGCGGAGGGCGAGACGGACGACCCCGGCATCTCGGCCTTGCGGGAACGGCAGCAGCGCAACCTGATGGCCACGCTGATCCTTTCCCAGGGCATCCCGATGATCAGCCATGGGGACGAGCTGGGCCGTACACAGGGCGGCAACAACAACGCGTACTGCCAGGACAACCCGACCACTTGGATCGGCTGGGACCTCGACGAGAGTGCCCGGCGGCTCCTCGGCTTCACCTCCGGTCTCATCCGGCTCCGGCGCGACCATCCCGTGCTGCGGCGCCGGCGCTTCTTCTCGGGGCGTCCCGCAGGTCACTCGGGCCGGGTGCCCGCGGACGTCGAGTGGCTGCGCCCCGACGCCACGCCGATGGAAGACGACGACTGGACGTGGCCGCAGGCCGGCGCACTGGCCATGTTCCTCAACGGCGGGGCGATCACCGAGCCGGACAGCTACGGCAACCGGGTCACGGACGACTCCTTCCTGCTGATGTTCAACAACTCGGACACGGCAGTCGATTTCCGCCTCCCCGTGGACCGGTTCGCCGCGCAATGGACGCTGCTGGTCGACACCGCGAGCACGGACGCCCCGGACGAACGGGAGTTGAAGGCGGGCAGCGATCTGCGGCTGGAGTCGCACAGCATGGTGGTCCTGCGCAGCGCACGGGAGGATCCGGGGCCGGAGGCGGCCTGACCGCGCGCGCGGCCACAGGGCGGGCGAAGGGCGGCCTTGGGTCGACCACCAGCCGGCTGGTTCACGCTAGCCCGTCGGCGCGGCACGGCGGGACCGGACGGCGAGGCGGACGGCCGGGTCGCGGACGCTGCGGTGACGTGCGGACGTCAAGTAGGCAGTGACATGCGCGCACGGGGGGGGAGGCACCGCCGGGGAGGTGTTCGGACCTAAATGAGGGGCAGGCGGGCCACATGACTGATGAACGCGAAGCCCACGCGCCCGTGACACCCGAACCGGAGCTGCCCCCCAAGGTTCCCGAGAGCGAAGACGCCCGTACGCCTGATCTCCCGCCGCTGGGCCCTCCGGCGCCCGACCTGCGGGTAGCCATGGACTCGGAGGGTGAGGAGAACGAAGCACAGACCGCGAATGATCACCCTGCCCGGGAGCCCGCGCCTCAAGAGCCCACGGATTGAGCCACGGGTTGAGGGGCAGGCCCCCGGCTTCGCGGGCCTGGGCTCCGGCGTGTCGGACTGGCCCGGCTGCACGTTCTCCGTCCTTGGGTTCCGGACGGTGACGACGTCGATGCCGAGGGCGACCGGGGGCGGCCGACCAAGTCGCCGCCGGGTCCCACGTACGTGGTCACGCCGGGTGCCCCGGCGCTCCAGCCGAGCGTCGCCCCCAGATCCCGCCGACGCCGAAGGATCGAGAGCCTTCAAGTCCGGCTGCGGGGCGGGCCGGGGCCACGGCGCAGGGCGCGAAGGACGCCTCCTGACGGGCCACCGGGCAGCAGCCCCGCGCCGGCCGGCGGTGGCGCTGCTTCAGGGCCTTGTGCCGTGGGCTGCCGGAGGGTGGTGGCCGGGGCCCGTCGGCGGGCCGCCCAACGGGGTGGGTGAGAGACCGGCCGGATCCTCTCCGGCCTCCAGGAGGGTGTCCGCGGCTCCCACGATCAGGGGATCGGGGCGGGCGACCGCGTTTTCGTCCTTGCTGGTGTAGTCGATCTGCCACAGCAGGCTGCGGAGCGCCTCCAGCCGCGCGCGGCGCTTGTCGTTGCTCTTGACGACGGTCCAGGGCGCCTGGGCGGTGTCGGTGGCGCGGAACATGTCGACCTTGGCGGTGGTGTAGGCGTCCCACAGGTCCAGCGACGCCAGGTCGGTGGGTGAGAGTTTCCACTGCCGCACAGGGTCGACCTGGCGGATCGCGAAGCGGGTGCGCTGCTCGGCGCGGGACACCGAGAACCAGAACTTGATCAGCAGCAGGCCGTCCTCGACGAGCATGGCCTCGAAGGTGGGGCACTGGCGCAGGAACCGGCGGCACTCCTCTTCGGTGCAAAAGCCCATGACCTTCTCCACGCCGGCGCGGTTGTACCAGGAGCGGTCGAAGAAGACGATCTCACCGCGGTTGGGGAGGTGCGCGATGTAGCGCTGGAAGTACCACTGGCCCGCTTCGCGCTGGTCCGGTTTGTCGAGCGCCACTATGCGGGCTCCGCGAGGGTTGAGACGCTCGGTGAAACGCTGGATCGTGCCGCCCTTGCCCGCTGCATCGCGGCCTTCGCATATCACCACCACGCGCGCTCCGGTGTCCTTGACCCAGCGCTGCAGCTTGAGCAGCTCGATCTGCAGGATGCGCTTGGCACGCTCGTACTCGGCTCGCCGGATCTTACGGTCGTAGGGGTAGTTCTCCCGCCAGGTCTGTATCGGCTCGCCGGCCCCGTCGAGCAGCACCGGCTGCTCCGGCCGACTCGCATCCACGCTCAATCCGGCCAGCAGCGCTTCTCCCGGGTCCAGGCCGCGCCCGTGCTCGCTCACACCCCGCTTATACCCCAGCCTCACCAGTCACTCACCCCAGGGTGGAGGTTGCGCAGGAGGTGGCCCGCCGCAACCCCGCCTCCACTTCGCGCTGACCCGCCTCTGCCGGGCGCTCGCCCCGAGGGCGCTCCGCCCCGGCCCAACCGGGCCCCCTGAGAATGCCGGTCCGCCCCGTGTGGACGGCTCCCTGGCGGGTACACGCGGGTGCATGACTTTCCTACTGCTGTTCCTGCTGCCTCTCGGGCTGGCCCTCGTGCTGCTGACGACCAGCGAACCGCACAAGCACGGCCGGCACCGCCACACCCGCTGACTGCCCGTCCCGGCCGCCGGACCGGTTCGTCCGGCTGCGCAGCAGTGTGCGCCGGCGGCGCGCCGGAGCGGGCCAGAAGCGGCCACCGGTTCCACCGAAGACCGCGCCGGGCTCCCGGCGCCGTGACCGTCGAGTGTCGACCGTCGAGCGTCCATCCTGGCCATGCATTCCCCTTGACCAGGGATGTTTGCAGGCGGCCGGACAGGACAGGGGCTTGGTATGGAGCACACATCGGCACCCGCCAACAGGGACACGCGCAATGAGAGCCGTCCACCGGGCGCCGAGGCGGGCCCCGATCCGGCCCCCGGCCCCGGCCCCGAGGTGGAGCGCAACGAGCCTGAGGGGCCCACCGAACTCTCCAAGAAGTCCTGGTCGGCGGTGCTGAAGAGAACGCTGAAGGAGTTCAAGGACGACGAGCTGGCCGACAGGGCCGCCGCGCTGACGTACTACAGCGTGCTGTCCCTCTTCCCCGCCCTCCTCGTACTGGTGTCCCTGCTCGGAGTCGCCGGAGCGTCCGCCACCCAATCCGTCCTGGACAATCTCCAGCGGCTGACCCCGGGCGCGGCGCGGGACATCGTCTCCGGCGCGGTCCGCCAGCTCCAGGGCGGTCCGGGGACCGGGTCCGTCCTGGCGGTGGTCGGCCTGATCGCCGCGGTGTGGTCCGCCTCCGGGTACGTCGCCGCGTTCATCCGCTGCTCCAACGCCGTCTACGACATCCCGGAAGGGCGGCCCGTGTGGAAGGTTCTGCCCCTGCGGCTGGCCCTCACGGTGGGGCTGATGGTCATGGCGACGGCGAGCGCCCTGATCGTGGTGTTCACGGGCAGTCTCGCCCGCCGCGCGGGGGACGCCCTCGGGCTTGGCGAGACGGCGGTCACGGTGTGGTCGATCGCGAAATGGCCCGTACTGGTGGTCCTCGTAACCATCATGATCGCCGTGCTGTACTGGGCGGCCCCGAACGCCAAGGGGCGCGGCTTCCGATGGGTCACACCGGGCAGTTTCCTCGCGCTGGTGATCTGGCTGGTCGCCTCCGCCGGCTTCGCCCTCTACGTGGCGAACTTCGGCTCGTACAACAAGACGTACGGCACCCTGGCGGGCGTCATCGTCTTCCTGATCTGGCTGTGGATCACCAACCTCGCCATTCTCCTAGGCTTGGAATTCGACGCCGAGATGAGCCGCGAACGCGCCATCGCCGGCGGACTGCCCGCGCAGGACGAGCCGTACGTGGAGCCGCGGGACACCCGCGAGTGGAGCGAAGAGGCCGAGCGGCGCGCCCGTTGACCCGCACCCGCCGGTGGAATCCATCCAGACCGGCGACCGGGGAGCGCTGAGCCCTTGAGGTTCCGGATGGGCCGAACCAGCAGTCCGTGCGCTCCCGGCCCTGCCCCGAAGGAACCCGCCACCCGCTCCCGTGGTGGAGCACCTGGCAGCGGACATGACGGTCTACTTCTACGCCATCCTGTTCGCCCGCTATCCGAAGGTCCGCCCGATGTTCTCGCCCGGATGGACGCCCAACGCGGCCGTCTGTTGCGCGCGCTGCTGAGGATCGTGGACTTGGTGACGATCCCGAGGGCTTGGTGCGGTTCCTCGATCTCGGGCCGCTCGGCAGGCTTCCGGAGAGGTTTAGCGACAGTGAATGCGGCCAGACGCGGGACATGACCGCATCCGAGAATTCCACCAACTCCACGGCATCGTCCAGCGGTTCCCGCTCGGACGGGACCACGACAAGGCAGCGCGCCACCCAGACCGCGGAGGCCGGCGCGAAGACCACCACCGACACCAAGGGCGGGGCGACGGGCACGCTGACGGTGCTACCCGCCCCTCTCGCGGAGAAGACCCGTGTCGTGGCCCAGGCCCTGCGGGGCACCGTCGACCGCGCCGGTCAGCTGTGGAGCGCCGTACGTGCACGCAAGGCCGTCACCGCCGGCGCCGCAACGGGGACGGCCACTCTCGTGGCCGCGTCGTACGCGGTCGGCCGACGGGCGGGCCTTCGCCGGCGCGGCCCCCTCTCACGGCTGACGGGCGGCCGTCTCTGACCGGACCCCGACACCGCGCCGGCCCCGGAATACGAAGCGCTGAACGCGCTCGCCGTTCCGGGGCCGAGCGGCGGGCCTGGCACGCGCAGACCCGCCGCCACCCCGCGCACAGCCCCCGCCCGAGTGAGCCGTATTTACGGATACGGCCCTCACGTGCCCTCACCCCGTAGCCGCCAACCGCCCCTGCATCCCAGTCATGGCCTCCCCCACGCTGCTGCCGGAGCCCCGCGCGTCTCCCCACCCAGATGGTCAACACCGACGATCGCGGGCAGGGTTCCGTTGCGGCGCTGCGTAGGGGCGTTTGCGATCGGCGGCCACATGCTCGGGTGAGGGCCGGGGACACATACTCCTCCGCCACCGCCTGGACGGCCTCACCCGTGGAACAGGTCCGGCAGACGGGTCCGGCTGCGGGCCGGGAGCTCGCCATGCGTGGAGTACCGGGGGAAGCGCGTACGTGCCGGCCCTGCCGATACCCCAGGTCACGGACGGGACTTGGCTCTCGGCCGGACCGGGGTCAGGTCAGGTGTGGAGGCGGTTGTTGGCGCCGTCGTGGTCGGCGCTCTCGTCGTTGAACCAGTAGTCGCCGGCCGCCAGGTAGCGGAACGACTGCGTCGTGTCGCCCGGCAGCGCAACCGTGACCGCCCGCTTGCCGTCCTTACGCGGCTGGAGCGTGTGGACGCCGGGCCGCCAGTCGTTGAAGTCCCCCACCACGCTCACCGGCCCCGGCGGATCCTCCCGCGGGAGGACGAACGTGACCTCGGTACCGTCCTTGCGCGACCTGCGCTCCAGCATGAGTGGCTCCATTCGATGAGGCACAACGGGAATCCCCATCCTCAGGCGGGCCGATCCCGGGCGCGTCCCCGCGCAGCCGCAAGTGTGTGCTTGTCACCCGCCTGGCGCACCCCTGCCCGTGCCCGGCGCGCAGCGCGGGGCACGGCATGTCAGGGTGGCACGGCGATGAGAGGTCCACATGCGCGGGCCCCGGCCGGTCGAAGCCACCCCGGCCGGGTCCCGCCACGGACACCCCAGCCACCCTGCCCGGCGCTCTGCAGTGCGGCCGGTGGGCACGCACTCGCCGGGCGAGGCTGGTACGGAGCCGGCAGGACTGCATCAAGCCGCCGGTCCCGCTTCGGGCGCCGTGCTCCGTGGGGCGGGGTCCCGGTCGCGACAGCTCCCGAGCCACCGGCCCGAGCTGGCACCGGGCAGGACATCCAGGCGCGCGGAATCGCTGAAGAGCCGATGGGTGGCCGGCCTGAATCGGTTCAGACCCCGGGCTCGTGGACGACGCCGGAGACGTGCGGAAGTCCCTGGGCCGCATGGGCCGTCCCCGGCCTGCACAGCGCCAGGACCGCAGGGGTGAGCGTGTCGTCGAACGCCGCTACCTGCGCCTGGTCCGCCCAGACAGTGGTTCTCCGGCGGCGGGATGGCGACCTGCATTCTGCTGCGGCCATGGCTCCATGGCACTCCGTGTAGTCGGCCGAGGCAGCGGGATCAGTGATCGCTGAGCAGGTCCAGCAGTTCACGCACGGGCAGGTGTGCCTCTGCCGGATGGGGGACTGTGCCGTCGACGTGCAGTCTGTAGCGTGTTCGTCGTCCGTCGCGCTCGCGGCTGAGGTAGCCGGCTTCTTCGAGGTCGGTGACGATGCTCTGAGCCGTGCGCTCGGTGATGTGACAGGCCGCAGCGATGTCGCGAAAGCGAAGGTCAGCGTCGCGGGCGATGGCCAGCAGCACGCGCGCGTGGTTGGTGAGAAAACCCCAGCCTCTGGCCTGCCGGTCCACGACGTCTCCTCCGTCTCGTACTGCTCTGACGCGCATGCCCGCTGGAATTCTCCGGAAACAGCTCTCTCCTCAGAGGGGTCTGCGTCCCCACGGCTCGGGCCATGGCCCCCGTCGTTCCCGACAGGTGTGCAGGTACCGGCCAGGTCAGTACAAACGAACTGCCGGCCGACGCCCCCCAGATCGTCATCGCAGATGCGAACGCGGGGCTGGCCGAGTACGGCGCGGCCCGGACACGGCAGCCTCGGCGAGGGCGCCCTACCGTCTGATTTGCCGTGGGTGGAACCTGGGCCACCGCCGCCTCTCCGACAGGCCCCGCGCCTGTGGACCCTCAGAAACCTGAGACCTCTGCTGCGCCGCTGGGGGTGCGACCCCCAGCCGTGGCGAGCGCCGAGAGGCCCTGCGCGCGCCGCGCGCGTTCAGTGATCAGGCGGCGGAAACCGGCCAGGGCGTAGCGTTCGTCCGCGCGTGCCGCGGGGCCGGGGATGCGGGCCATGTCGGCCATGAGTTGCCGGGGCTGTGCTTGCCAGCCCACGATCAGCACCCGCAGGCCCAGGCATTCGGCGCGTCGGTGGAGGTCCAGGACGTGGAGGACGCCGTCCGGGTCCATGGTGGATACGGCGTGCACGTCGACCATGAGAATCCGCTCGCCTGCGGCAACGTGGTCCAGTGTCCGCTGCAGGACGGTCCCGGAGGCGCCGTCGAGCTGTCCACTGACACTGACGAGGACCGAGGTGCCGCAGTGTTGGACGTCCAGGGTGATCATTACGGTCTCCTCCCGTCACCGCCACCTCACAGGCGGCCCACCATTTTGTCGTGGCACCCCCAGGTCGGCGCAGAGACGCGCCAGCAGCGTTGCCGACCCAGGCTTGGATTCAGGTCCGGGCGAAGCTCGGGCCAGCCGGCTGCGGCGGCCGGTGGGCTGCGAGGGCGTGGCGAGGAAGGAACGAGGACGCGGCGGGGCCGGGGCTTGTCCGCGCCGCTGTCCCGAGCCGCGCCGTTCAGGCGGGGACGACGCCCGAGACCATAGGGACCACGAGGCGTGTGGACCGGACCTGCTCTTCGCAGTGTCGCCGCGCGGCGTTGTGACGGTCCTGTGCGGGGTGCCGCACCCCGAGCCACTGCCGACCGGGCCGATGGGCCACTGGGTTCCGTGTTGGGTGGGCAGCGGCCGGCCCGCAGGCATCGACACCGGTATCGGCTGCACTCGGCGCGCGGTGCCGAGTTCTGGGACGCGCGATGACGCGGGATTCCCGGCATCTAGCCGCCCTCCGGCGCCCTTTCACAGCCGCGGTAGCGCGGCGAAGCGGGGAGAAGCCCAGGGCATGGGGAAGCGGCGCGGAGCCCGCCTGCCCTTCGACGGCTCCGCCCGCGCCGCAGCGGGGAAAGCGGGCTGACCGCCGTATCGGCGGTTCCGACCCCGCTTTGGGCCCCGCAGGCACCCGACCGGGCATAGTGAGGGGATGGCCACTGAGGGTGATGAAGTACGCGGCGATGGCACCTCCCCCAGCCCCACTGCGGTCGGCGAGGGCTCGGGGGAAGAAGAAGCCCAAGTCATCGTGGTGGGGGCGGGGCCCGCCGGATCCGCCGCCGCCGCGCATCTGGCGCGGGCAGGGGTGGACGTTCTGCTCCTGGAGAAGAGCGGCTTCCCCCGGGAGAAGGTGTGCGGGGACGGGCTGACACCGCGAGGAGTGGCTCAATTGGTGCGGCTCGGTGTCGACATCGACGCACCGGGCTGGATGCGCAACCGCGGAATGCGGTGGGTGTGCCAGGGCAACCAGGCAGAACTCGACTGGCCACGGCTGGGCAGCCTTCCTGACTTCGGGCTCACTCGAACCCGGCACGACTTCGATGATCTACTCGCCGCGCACGCCAGCACCGCCGGGGCGCGTCTACGCACGCATGTGAAGGTGACGGGCCCCCTGGTCACCCGCGCGGGATACATCACGGGGGTGACTGCTACGCGCGGGCCGGACGGGCAACGGGTTCGCTACCGGGCACCGCTGGTCGTTGCGGCCGACGGCGCCTCCGCGCGGACCGCAACGGCCCTCGAACTCGCACGGGATGCAAGCCGGCCGGTCGCGGCGGCGGCGCGGCGCTACTACCGCAGCGAGGCACGCACCAATGATCCGTACCTGGAGCTGTGGGCCGATCTTCGATGTCCGCGCACCGGGCTCGACCTACCCGGGTATGGCTGGGTCTTCCCGCTCGGGGACGGGCGTGTCAACGTCGGCCTCGGCGCCCTGCCCCGGCGGCGGCACCGGGCGGTGGACCTGCGGACGGCGCTGGAGCACTGGCTGCCGCGACTGCCACCAGAGTGGGGAATCCGGGAAGAGAACGCCGACTCGCCCCTGCGCAGCGCACCGCTGCCGATGGGGTTGAACAGACATCCCCAGTACCGTCGGGGCCTGCTCCTCGTCGGAGACAGCGCAGGAATGGTCAGTCCGTGGAGCGGCGAAGGCATTGCTCAGGCGATGGAGGCCGCGGAGGTCGCCGCAGAGACCATCGCCTTGGCCTTGGCCCGCCCGGCGGGACCGCGGCGGGAGGACGCGCTGCAGCAGTATCCGGTCGAGATCCGCCGACGGTGGGGGCGGTACTACCGCTTGGGCAACCTCGCCAGCGGCCTCGTCTTCGCCCGTCACGGATTTCGGCCGCTCCTCCACCCCCGCGTCATGGCCTCGCCTACGCTGCTGCGCGCCTTGGCCCGCCTGCTCACCAACGTCACCAACGACCCCTCAGAGGACAGCATCGACGCCGTGCTGCACGCACTGCTGCGCCTCGTGCCGTCCCCACGGCATTGAGACCACGGCGGTTATCACATAAATCGTTTGGGAGCGACCAACAGGGAAATATGAATAGAACAAGACATCAAGGGGGCCGATATGGGCGCCGGCGAGAAAGCGAAGGCTGAGGTCGAACGAGTTGTGGGACGGGCGGTGAAGAAGGCAGCCCATGCCATGGGCAAGGAGACCCTCGCCGCCAAGGGCGCCGCTCTGCAGGCGCGGGGCAACGCCCGGCGCGTCAAGGAGAAGGGCAAGGACACCTTCAGATGAGTTCGCCGGCATCGTTGGAGTTGGACGGCCGACGATCGAGCACCCGCCCTCGCTCAGGCGAGACAGGAAGGAATCATGGGAATACTTGCCTGGATTCTGATCGGTCTGTTCGCGGGCATCATCGCCAAATTGCTGATGCCCGGAAAGGACCCCGGTGGCATCATCGTCACCACATTGATCGGCATCGCGGGCGGCCTGCTCGGCGGGTGGCTCGGTAAGGTGATTTTCGGAGTCGACTCCATCGACGGCTTCTTCGAGATCTCGACATGGATCGCCGCCATCGTCGGCTCCATCATCCTCCTCGGGGTTTTCCGACTGTTCAGTCGCGCAACGCGGTAGCAGGGAACGGAAACCGCGAAGCCGTTTCCTCGGACAGTCCGTAACCGATGCAGGACGCGCGTCACCTTTCGGCGCAACCCCCGTCGAGCGGCCCACACCGTCAGCCGCACACCCCACACCGACAGTCTGAAGAGGACCCGCCCGACAGGTGGCCGCGTCCAGCGAACAACCGCGCGACGCCGTCTCCATTTGTGTCCGCGCCTCCGGAGGTCGAACTTCACGGTTGCCTCCCGGGGGCTGCGGGCCGACGTTCTCATTTCGCCGGCAAGGCCATTTCCGGATCAACGGAGAAACGCGCTCCCTGATCCATGTGTGCCCCCTACCCGTTTTAAATGTCGACACGCTGCCGGTTGTCGAAGCCGTGGAACCAACCGTCGCGCGGCAGGGGAACGCGACCGGGCTATACGGTGCGGGTGACGGTGACCATCACGGTGACGTCCGCCGCCGTACCGTGCTGGTCCAGGTAGGTGGCGACGGTCGTCCGCACGGCTTCGCGAACCCGTCGCGCGACGTCGACTACGCGGTGTTGACCGTCCAGGACGCATCGCACCTCAAGGTGCCAATCGCCGTCCGGGGTGAGTTCGCAGCGAACCCCGGACACCTCGTCGCGGTGCCCGGTGGCACCTGCGGCCACCACCTCGTACACGCGCGAGGCAGCGCGGGCCAGCCGGTCGGCAAGCGCGGGCTGGAGTGCCACCACGCCCGGAATGTCGAGGGCGGCCCGGGCTGCCGCCCTGTGAACGTTCTCGCGCTTGGATGCGGTCATCGTTCCCCCGATCCGGACCGCTCGTGAAGCGGCACGCGGAACGGTTCCAGCACACCGCTGACTTCGACGTCGACGGTCGTGACCACCAGGCCGAGAACGTGCTCAGCGGCGTGGAGGACGGCTCGGCGCACGGCCTCGGCTCGCCCTCGCAGCGGCTGGTCGAGCGTGGCGGCCACCGTGATGGCGACGACGTGGACGGCGCTGCCGCCCCTCGCGGCGGCCATGCGGCAGCTGGCGGCGCGGACACCGGGTACGGTGTCGGCGGCCCGGCGCAGCACTTTCGCAGCGGCGCTCTCGGCGATGCGCAGGTCATGATCAGGGTCGTCGAGAAGCAACATCGCCCCCAGTCGTACCTCGCTGCGGACCGCGGCGATGACCCGGGCGGCGAGACCGTGGCTGTCGGGTTGTTCCTCGGCGCGTAGAGCTCGGGTTGCCTGATCCAGGGCAGCCAGACCTTCCATGGCCTCGCGGCAGTGGGGACATCGGCTGCGGTGCGGGTCCGGAGCGCCGACCGCATCGCGGGCCTGCTGCCAGGCTTGGCCGAGGGGGCGTCCGCAAGGCAGGAGCTCCATACCCGCCAGCAGCTCGGCTTCGGTACCCGGAGAAGTTTCGGCCCGTGCGGCGCTCACACCTGCCGCCTCGTCACCGGGCGTCGGGCGCGGGTCATCTAGCTCCATGGGCGCATCGCCTCCGTCAGAGCGCGTCGTGCGCGAAAGAGCCTGCCGCGCACTGTTTGTTCACTGCTGCCCACCACGTGGGCGATCTCCTCGTAGTGCAGGCCGTGCAATTCCCGCAGCACCCAACACACCCGGAGCTCGGGGCTCAGTTCCAGCAGCGCTGCCGTCAGGGCGGCCGTCGCTGCGTCGATCTCAGCCACGCGGGGCGGTGAGCTGTCCGCATCCGCGGCAGCGGGTTCGGGCACGGTGTCCAAGGGCAGCGGGTAGGGCCGGTGTCGCAGGGTGTTGAGGCACCGGTTCGTCACGATGCGATACATCCAGGTACCGAACGAAGCCCTGTGCCGAAACTCCGGCAGTCGCCTCCAAGCGCTGAGGAAGGCCTCCTGCACCGCGTCCTCGGCGTCCGTGCGGCTGCCGAGCAGGTGCTGGGAGAGGGCGAGCAGGCGGCTGCTGTGCCGGCGGACCAGGACGGCGAACGCGTCTTCATCCCCCTCCGAGGCTCGTACGGTCAGCACGCTGTCGTCCAGAGCACCGGCGTCCTCGCGCTCCAGGGTGATGCCGGCGCTCGGAGGCGAGGCCCGCTGCAGGGGGCCGTCCACGCCGTGCTGGGCCGACGGGTCGATCCGGTTGCGCATCCGCCGCTCGCTTCCTGCCGAAGGCGCTCGCCGCCGCCTCCGTACGTACTCCTCGATGGTAGGCGGGGTGGCTGCTGCAGGCGGGGTACGCGGCGCCGCGTGAGGAATGCCCCTGTCAGGTGTCCAAGATATGAGGGCGCCGCACCGGCGCCCGGATGGACACCCTGGGGAGGTCCTCATGTCGGACACCATCAGCCCCACCTCAGGTGGAAGCGAGTCACGCCCTGTGGGCAAGGCCCTCACGGGCCAGGCCGGCCCCGGGACGGCACCCGAGACCCGGGGCCGTACGACCATCGCAGACAGCGTGGTCGAAAAGATCGCGGGAATGACCACCCGCGAAGTGCCGGGCGTCCACAGCCTCGGCTCCGGCATGGCCCGCACACTCGGCGCGGTGACCGACAAGGTCTCCGGTGGCCGTCCCGGCGTGGCCCGCGGAGTGAAGGTGGAGGTCGGCGAACGTCAGGCCGCCGTAGATCTTGACGTGGTCGTGGAGTACGGCTTCGCCATCGTCGACGTGGCCGGCGACGTGCGCACCAGCGTCATCACGGCCGTGGAACGCATGACCGGCCTTGAGGTCGTCGAAGTGAACATCACCGTCGACGACGTCCACCTTCCTGACGAGGAGGACGACGAGGAAGGCGAGGGACGCGTGCAGTGACCCCTCGCAACGCAACCGACGGAAATTCAGGTGAGTGAAATGAGCGC
Organism: Streptomyces sp. NPDC051109; assembly: GCF_044455885.1. Taxonomy (NCBI): domain Bacteria; kingdom Bacillati; phylum Actinomycetota; class Actinomycetes; order Kitasatosporales; family Streptomycetaceae; genus Streptomyces; species Streptomyces sp. NPDC051109. The sequence continues at coordinate 113,670 of NZ_JBITFF010000021.1, read as the reverse complement.
AGCAACCGTGGGCCTGCTCGCGGGCATGGCCTTGGGCTACGCCGCATTCTTCGGCGGTTTCTGGGCCTTCCTGCTCGTGGCGTTCCTGGGCCTGGTGGGCCTGATCATCGGCCGCATGGTGCAGGGTGATCTGGAGCTGTCCGACTTCACGCGTTCCCGGAACCGGCAATGACCTCGCACCCTGCGACTGCCCCGCACCCGGGAGCAGGAGGTCCTCCCCGGCCAGACCTGGCGGCGGCCGAACGCGGGGCCACGGTGATCCCGGAGAAGGTGGTCGCCCGGATCGCGGCCCGCGCCGCAAAGGAGGCAGTGGCCTCGCACTCGGACACCTCGGCCGCACTGGCGGAACTGGCCGCTCCGCGCGCGTCGGCCGCCGTGGACAGCGGTACGGCACGGCTGGGGCTGACGCTGGACCTGCCCTATCCGACAGACCTCGCCGACGCATCCCGCCAGGTCCAGCGCTACGTCAGCGAGCGGGTGGCCCATCTGACCGGGATGCGCATCACGGAAGTCACCCTCGCCATCGAGCACTTGGTTCCCGCCGTCGGCATGGAACACCGCCGCGTGCAATGAACCACAGTGCATTCCCCTACCGGGAAGGAGGGCCGGCATGGAACGCGCCCAAGACCCGCCGGCCGAGATGGAGCGGCCCGCGGGAGCCGACGAGGTCACCTCCCGCACGCTGGGGCAGCTGACCGGGCAGCCTCCGGCTGGACCACCCCCGCGTGCTCGGCGCCCGTGGTCAGCGCGCCGGATACCCGCCGCGCTCACCGCCCTGGTCATCGCGGCCGCGGCCGGCACCCTCCTGTTCGACGTCGTCAGGGTCCGAGCCGGCCAGCCCGCCGCAGCGTGGCGCAGGCGCCTCGCCGACGAACTGGCCACCCGCCCCCTGGACGACACCCTCATGCAGATCGGCGCTGCCGTCATCGCCGTCCTCGGGCTCTGGCTGATCGTCTTGGCCCTCAGCCCCGGCCTGCGCCACCAACTGCCCCTCAGGACTCCCGACGCGCAACTACGCGCAGTGCTGGACCGGGAGGCCGCGGAACTCCATTTGCGTGATGCGGCGATGCGCGTGCCCGGAGTGAGTGCCGCCAAGGTCCGGTTCCACCGGAGCCGCGTCAAAGCGCGCGCGGACGTGCGATTCCGCGCCCCCGACGACGTCAAGGCCGACCTCCGGCTCAGTCTGCTCGAGGAACTCGACCGGCTGGCCCTCGCCCGCCGTCCGTCGCTCGATGTCCGGGTGCGGCCACGCCGCAAGTAGCCACACCCGGCGCTGCCCACCACCGAGCACTGGCAGAAGGGGATCCGATGAAGAGGAAATCCGCCATCAACCGAGTCCTCCTGGCCCTGACAGGGGTTGTCCTGCTCTGTACGGGTCTCCTGATCCTTGCGGGCGGTTTCGACCTGTACCGGCGCTGGCTACCACCACCACCCGACGGCTGGCCGCTCACCGCCCCCCACGACATCCTGCTCGACGACGCCACCCGCACCCGCTGGACGGGCGAAGGATGGTGGTGGCCCGCAGCCATCGCCGTCTTGGCCCTCGTCACCCTGCTCGCCCTATGGTGGCTGCTGGCCCAACTCCGCCGTACTCACCCGGGCGCCGTGTCCGTGGGAGGGCCCACGGCCGTGGACGGGGTGGAACTGCGCGAGGGCGCTCTCAGCGACGCCATGGCAGCCGACGCCGGGCACCTGCCCGGTGTTCACCAGGCTCGCGCACGGATGGACGGCCCGACCAGCCATCCCGAAGCCCGCCTGGACATCACCCTCACCTCCGATACCGAGCCCGGCCGCGTCTTGCAGGCACTGTGCGACGGGCCACTGGAACGCGCCCGCCAGTCGACGGGACGGCCCCTTCCGGCAAGGGCGAAGCTGAGTGTGACCCCGCACAAACCCCACCGTGCCGAATGAGAAGTGCCGCCGCTTGCCGATTCGCGTACGGCACCGGGCGGCCCCTTCCCGGCCGGAACAGGGTCGTCCGGCCTGAACCCGACGAGGTCGCGCGGCCCGGGCGGTCAGAACGGCGGAACCGGCTCGATGGTGAACAAGTCCCCGGCTCCGGTGATCTCCAACAGACGCATGAACTGCTCCCGGGGCGCGGCGAGGTAGAGGTTCTGCCTGCTTTCGGCGGCGACGGCACGCGCGACCAGGAGGGCGTTGAGCCCCGATGAGTCGCAGAAGGACAGGTGCTGCAGATCGACCACGACATCGTGAGGGGTCCCTTCACCGGACAGGGCCGTCAGGAGTACCCGGCGGAACTCCTCGGCGCGGCCGATGTCCATCTCACCGTGCGGCCGCACCACCGTCGCACCGCCGTGGACCTCGACGTCGATGTCCTCGCTGCCGTCGCCGCCTTCGCCGCGCACGCTCTGTCTCCTCTCGGCATCCCTGGGGCCAGCCTAGGGCTGGTGTCAGGCGGCAACCAGCACGACACCGGCCGAGCGATCCCCGTGCTCTACGGGCATGTACAGCGCCGCCCCGCGGGCGCTCCGATGGCCGTGTCACGCCGTCGATGCGTGCGGCGGTCCCCTGCGGGGAGGCGCTTCCGTCCCCGGCCGATCCGCGCACACATGGGGATTTAATATCATTTGCCCATTATGCGTAGCGCCGAGGCGGCGGGGTAGGGGATGACCAGGCCCTTAGGCCACGCGCGAGTGGCGTGGAGGTGAGAGGAATGGGTGCAGGCAAGAAGGTCAAGAACGTTGCGAAGACGACCAAGGGCAAGGTGAAGGAAAGCACGGGCAAGGCTGTCGGCAACGAGAGCTTGGAAGCCAAGGGACGCGGTGAGCAGGCGCTGGGCGACGCGAAGCAGGCCACTCAGAAGGCCAAGGACGCCCTCAAGCACTGACGCCTTTGAGGTGAAGGCTGTCATTCGTGAGGTGACCCGGGGGTGAGGGCCGGCGGAGTCCGCCGGCCCTCACGTACGGTCCGTACCACGCCGTGGCGTGCTCTACGCAGGCTGTCGGCGCCGGCGTCGGCGGGGCGGCGCCGGCTCCTCCTCTTCGTCGAGCCCGTCCGCGTCCTCCTCCCCCGCCTCTTCCTCGCCTTCCTCAGGCTCTTCGTCGTAGTACTGGGCGTCCTCGTCCTCGTCGTCTCCCCCTTCGGCCTGTTCCTCGTCCTCGTACTCCTCGTCGCCGCCGTTCTCGTCCTCGTAGCCCTCTTCGTCTCCCTCTTCGCCCTGTTCCTCTTCGCCCTGTTCCTCGTCGGCCTGTTCCTGTTCAAGGGCTTCTTCATGGGTCTGCACGACTTCGCCGTCGCGGATCTCGCCACGCCAGCCTTCCGGTTCATCGGTGGTGAGCATGACGTGGCGCAGGAAGTTCTTGAGGTCCAGGCGCAGACGACGCCCTTGGGCCCGCCACAGGTTGCCGGTCTTCTCGAACAGTCCGGAGGGGTAGTACTCGACGACGATGACGATGCGGGTCAGCGAGGGGGCGAGCTCGTGGAACGTGACGCAGCCACGGGTGGTGCCCTTGGCGCCCTCGGACGTCCACACGATGCGGTCGTCGGGGACCTGCTCCTGGACCGTGGCCTTCCAGCTGCGCGTGGAGGGGCCGACCTTGACCTTCCAGTCGGTGGTCGTGTCGTCCCCGCGGGAGACGTCGCGGACGCCCTTGGCGAATCCGCTGAAGTCCTCGTACTGCGTCCAGTGGTCGTAGACCGTACGCAGCGGCAAGCCTACGTCGAGCACCTCGACGATGTTCATCAGCTTGCCGCCGCCGCTCTTGCGACCCTTCCCCTTGCCGCCGCCAAAAGCCTCGGTGACCTTGTCCTTCAGGTCTCCGAGCTTCTGCCCGGCGATGGCCTTGAGAGGCGAATCGCCCTTGACCATACGGCCGCCGATGCCGGCGATGTCCGAGAGGCTGCCGCCGTTATCGGCGACATCGTAGAGCTGGTCGGTCAGGCCGGAGAGTTTGTCAGTGGCCTTGTCGGCGAGCTGGTCGGCCTGGGCCGCGAGGAATCCGGTCAGTTCCTTCAGCAGCTGGTCCATCCCGGAAGAGGACTCCGACGACTTGCTGCGGTCTGAGGTTGCCATGACCTACCTCCGCGTGGACGGCTTGCGGGCCGCGGTCTTCTTGGCGGCTGTCTTGCGGGCCGGGCTGCGGCCGGCGGTCTTCTTTGCGGTTGCCCTCGTGGCAGCGCTCTTGCGTGCCGGGCTCTGACCGGTGGCCTTCTTGCGTGGCGGGCTACTGCTGGCCTTCTTCGCGGCCGCCTTGGACGGCGCCTTGCTCGCGGCGGAACTCTTCCTGGCGGGCGCGGTCTTGGAAGCCGGCCTGCTGCCGGCCGTCTCTTTCGCCGCTGTCTTCTTGGCGGGCGCGGCCTTCTTCGCCGAGGCGGCCGTCTTCCTTGTCGGCCGGGCGGCCTTCTTCGCCGGTGGCGCGGACTTCTTCGCCGGTGGGGCGGACTTCTTCGCCGGTGGGGCGGACTTCTTGGAAGGCGTCGCGGCCTTCTTTGCCGGTGACTTCTTCGCGGGAGCCGCCTTGGTCGCCTGAGTCCTCTTGGCGGGCGCAGCCTTGTGCCCCGCAGTGGCGGCCTTCTTCGCCGCAGCGGGACGCGAAGCGGCCTTCGGGGCGGGGGCCGCGCTGCGGGTCCTGCGTGCTTGGGCCGAGGGGCGGGTGCGCCGGGGCGGGGGAGGCGGCTCCTCCCCATCCTCTTCCGGTCCCTCTTCCTCTTCCGGCTCCTCTGCGGGCTCCTTGCGGCGACGGCCCGCGCTCCGGTCGGCTCGCGCGTGAGCCGAGGTACGCGTTCGGCGCGGCGGCGGGGCGGGCTCTTCCTCCTCCGCCTCCTCTTCAGGCTCCTCCTCTTCAGCTTCCTCCTCTTCAGGCTCCTCCTCTTCAGGCTCCTCCTCTTCAGCTTCCGCCTCCGGCCCTTCCTCGGCTTCCTCCTCTTCGTACTCTCCTTCGTCGTCCTCGGGTCCGTAACCTTCCTCGTCCGCGTAGCCCTCGGCTTCGTCGCCCTCGTCCTCGTCCTCGTAGGGCTCTTGCTCCTCGCCCTCTGCTTCGTCCTCCTCCCGGCCTCGGTCGGTGTTGCCGCGGGAGAGCTCAAGGGTGCGCTCGTGCAGGGTGCCGGCGAGGTCTGCGAGCTTGCGGTTGGCCGCGGTGGCCAACGCCTGGCGGCCTGCGTCGAGGGCCTCGCCTCGCAGTTGATCGGCCAAGTCGGCGAACTGGGGCATCTCTTTGAGCCGGGAGGCACCTTCCTTGAGAAGTTGTCCGGGTTCGAGTCCGAAGCGTCGACCGGCGAGATAGGTCGCGAGGCTGAACGCCAGGCGGCCCTTCTTGGTCCGGCCGAGTATGTAGCCTCCGGCCACCGCAGCGGCCAGCGCGACCTTGGTGGTGTCCTCCATGATCATCCCTTCGCAGGGCGGGCGCGTGCGGACTTGGTGAAGTCGCCCGCGGGCAGCCGATCGCGACGATCGGGTAGCCCGCCAGGGGAAAGAGGTCCCGGCGGGGCCGCTCGAAAAGCTCCTACCCTCACCACGGGACTAATGCCTGTATTTGGTGACATTCTAGTTTCTGTGAGGCTGTCTCCCCAAGGGAGGGGTATATGGCCGCAGCGGAACCTGCACGCCCCCGGCGGGCCTCGTCTCGGCCGGTCGGCGAGGGAGCAGAGCAGGACACGAACGCGCGCCGTCGCGCCAAGTCCCGGCGCCGCTCCGGCACACCGGGGGCTGCGGCGGCCATGCGTGCGGCAGCCGAGCAACTCGCCGAACTCCTGGGCAACTTCCCCGATTCGGTGTCCTCGCTCAAGCCGACCGAAGACGGCTGGGTGGCACAGGTGGAGGTGGTGGAGCTGGAACGCATCCCGGACACCACCAGCGTGATGGCCAGCTACCGGGTCGCTCTGGACGAGGACGGCGAATTGATCTCCTACGAACGCACACGCCGCTACAGCCGCGGCATGATCGACCGGCTGACCTGAGAACGGTCCGGCCGACGGAAGGAGGCGCCATGACCATGGTGCCGCAGGGCGCCGGCCCCGTCGCGCGAGGGCAGGGGGGCGGCTCGTCCAGCCTCTACGACGTCCTGGAACTCATCCTCGACCGCGGACTGGTCATCGACGTCTTCGTCCGCATCTCCCTGGTGGGCATCGAACTCATCAAGATCGACGCCCGTATCGTGGTGGCCAGCGTCGACACCTACCTGCGCTTCGCCGAAGCGTGTAACCGCCTCGACCTCGAAGCCGGCCGCAAGGCCCCCGCCCAGCTTCCCGACGTCATGGGCAGGGTGATGGAGGGCGGCGCCCGCGGAAAGAGCAAGGGAGCTCTCGGCGGAGCCGTCGAAGCCGTAACGGAATCCCTGACCGGCGCATCATCGTCCCGTGAGCCGGACGAAGACGAAGAGGAGGCGGAGGAAGCCCCGCGGCGGCGGCGTCCCGCCGCCAGGCGCACCGCACGGCGGGAGAGGGAGTGAGCGATGCCGCTCTACGTGTACTCGATCATCACAAAGGGTCACCCTTGCCGCTTGGACGGGCTCCGCGGCGTGGGCGCGAAGCCGTCGCCAGTGCGCACCGTCACCGCTGGACCACTGTGCGCGGTGGTCAGCGACGTCGACGAGGAGATCCAGCCGAAACGCCGCGACCTCATCGCCCACCAAGAGGTGCAGGAGCGGCTGATGACCGACGGGGTCGTCCTGCCGCTGCAATTCGGCTACACCGCCCCCGACGACCTCGCCGTTTCCGAGGCCCTCGCATCCAACACGGACGGCTATCTCTCCACGCTGTCGCGCTTGGAGGGCTGCGCCGAGTACCACGTGCGGGCCTCGCAGACCGACGACACGCCCTTGCTGGAGCAGATCCTTGAGGACCTGCCCGAGGCCCGGGACCTGAACGAACGGATCCGCGGCGGCGACCGCGACCCGGGGCTGCCGCTCGCCTTGGGCGAGATGGTCGCCCACGAGGTACAGGCACGACAGGAGACCCTCTCCGTCGGCTTGACTGAGGCCCTCATCCCGTTCTCCCGCGAGCACCTGGTCCGCCCGCCTTCGGGAAGCGACTTCCTCAACCTCTCCCTCCTGGTACCCGACGAGCACAAGGAGGGCTTGCGCACGGCGGAAGCCAACATCGCCCGCGAGATCGGCGAGGGGATCGACCTGCGCTTCTCCGGGCCCCTGCCCCCCTACAGCTTCGTCCAATAGCCGACAGCGTCCCCTGGGGAGAAGGGAGGACCGACCGATGGGACTGCTGACTTATCTGCTGACGCTCCCCGCAGCGCCGGTACGTGCCGTCACCTGGGTCGCGCAGCGCGTCGTCGACCAGGCCGAAGAGGAGTACTACGACCCCGCACCCGTCTGGCACCGGCTCGCCGAACTGGAAAAGCAACTGCTGAGCGGCGAGATCGACGAGGAGGCGTTCGACCGTGAGGAGGACGAGCTCCTCGCTCGGCTGGCGGAGATCAACGAGTACCGCCAGCGGCCCTGACTGCGCGGAGGGAGCGCCACCGTGACCGATTCCCTGCCCGGCCGTCCCGGATCCTTCGCATCCCGCGCGCCGATGCCGTACGGGCCCACCTCCACCTCCAGCCTCGCGGACATCCTTGAGCGAGTCCTCGACAAGGGCATCGTCATCGCCGGCGACATCCGCATCAACCTACTCGACATCGAACTGCTGACCATCAAACTCCGCATTCTGATCGCCTCGGTCGACAAGGCGAAGGAGATGGGCATCGACTGGTGGGAACACGACCCGTCCCTGTCCAGCCGGCATACCGGCAGCCCCCTGGAACAGGAGAACCGCCGCCTGCGCGCCGAACTCGAAGCCCTCCGCAGCGAGCTCGGCCCCGCCGATCCTGCCGAGGGAGACGACCCGAACGACGAGTCGGTCCGTCCGCCGACCGGCCCGCGCCGCCGTAGGAGCGAGCCGTGAACACCCCCGCCGCCCTCACCTACGTGTACGCCGTCACCGAGCCGACAGGCCCCCTGACGCAGGCACTCCCCCGCCTACGCGGCATCGGCGATACCCCCCTGCGGCTTCTGCCGCCCGCGGAGGACCTCACCGCCACCTCCGGCGAGATCGCGCCGCTCGCCTTCGTCGCCGGCGACGTGCCCGAACGAGACTTCAACGAGACCGCCCTCAAGGAACACTTCGAAAACCTCGACTGGCTGGAGTACGTCGCCCGCACCCACCACGACGTCGTCCAAGGCGTCGGCGCGTACGCGCCCCTGCTTCCTCTGCGCCTGGCCATCGTCTATCAGGACGACCAGCGCGCCAGCCGGGCCCTCACAGCTCAGCACCGCGCCTTCGGCCAGCGCTTGGACCAGCTCCGCGCCCACACGGAATACGGCGTCAAGATCTACCTCGCGGCCTCCACCCCACCTGATGCCAACCAGTCGGTCGCCGCCGACCCCGCCCAACCGATCGGCCCTGGCAAGGCCTACTTGAGCGCCCGCAAGGCCCAGCACAACGCCCGCGACGTGAATTACCGGCAGGCCCAACTTGCCGCCCAGGCCATCGAAGCCATCGCTGCCCGCCACACCGCCGAGCGCGCGCGCCACGCTCCACAGCGCGGAGCGCTGGCCACCGCCCAGGAGAACGTCCTCAACGACGCCTACCTCGTCCCGGACGACCAGGCCGAGGAGTTCCGCAGCGCCCTCGCCGACGCAGCCCTCCTCTTCCCCGAGGTCCGCATCGAGGTCACCGGGCCCTGGGCCCCCTACTCCTTCGCCACACCCGTCGACCCCCAGGGCACTCGCGATGGCTCCGACGCCCCGGCAGGCGCCCGACAGCCGCCACCATGACACCCGCCCGCTACGACGAGCCCTTGCCCGAGCGGCAAGTCGCGCTCGTCGACCTTCTCGACCGCCTCCTGAGCGGCGGCGTCGTCCTGACCGGTGACATCGTCCTGTCCATCGCCGACATCGACCTCGTGCGCATCTCACTGCGAGCCCTCATCGTCTCCGTCACCTCCGAGACCCCTCCCGCCCCAGCGCCCGGTGGAGGTCACGATGAACCCTGAACCATCCCCGCCTCCCCGCCCCCGTCCCGGCCAGCTCCAAGACGTCGGTGACCGCCTCTCCCACGCCTTCCGCCTCATCCAGGCGCCGCCGGTGCCCCAAGACCGGGCCTCCCCGCCCGCCCGGCATCTGAACACCAACCCTGAAACCGTCGGCGAAGACCTTCTCAAGCTCGTTCTCACCCTCGTCGAACTCCTGCGCCAGCTCATCGAACGCCAAGCCCTGCGCCGCGTCGACGCCGGCGACCTCACTGACGCCCAGGAAGAGGAACTCGGAGCCACCCTCCTCGCCCTCCACGACACCCTGTCCGATCTGTGCACCGAACACGGTTACGCCCTTGAGGACCTCAATCTCGATTTGGGCCCCCTCGGGCCCCTCCTCCCACCACGTGAATGACCCACGTCCTGCCCGCGCCGGGCCGGATGCCCATCACGAGCTCACGGTCTCCGCACCGCGGCAGTGATCGGCTGCCCTGCAATGGCGCGAACTTCCGCAAGCGCCCCGCGCCAGCCTCCGCCGACACTGGAATGGCAAAGGCTCTCTTACGTGATGATCCTCGTCGCGTCGTCCCCACCGAACTGCGGGCCGGAGGATGAGCATGGCAACGCAGGCCGGCACCCTGATGCATGCCACCCTGTACGACGCGCCCGATTTCCAGGGCGCCGCCGTCTCGATATCGCCCGACAGGTGGAAGGAAGACGGCGGGGCGGTCGTCTACTCGCTCGCCCGTCTGGGGCTCGTTCGCCTGGGCTCTCTGCGGCTCCCTCCGGAGCCGGACGACCCCGAGCACCCCCTCCATCAATACCTCGCATGGTTCGCCCACGTCACGGTGTGGGCGTCCAGGCCGCAGACCGGGCGCCTCGACCCGGAGGGGCGAGGGACGACGTGGCAGCAGTACGACGCCGATACGGGCGATCTCGGTGACTGGGCAGCCCGCTCGCAGTACGTGCGTGTCTGGAACGAGGAGGACGGCGCCGTGACCGACAGGGATCCGGTTGCCGGGGACGGCTGCCCCCTCATCCTCAAGGTCGTGGAATAGCCCACGCCGCCCCCCGCCTGATGGCAGGCGGAGCGGTGGAGCGGCTACGGGCGGGCAGGCGCGCCCCGGTGGGTGCGAAATGCGACGCTGTCGGGGCCCGCGCGCCGCGACCGTGAGAAGACGGGTCGCCGCCCCGCGAGGCCGGCCGACCTCGTCGGCGTACCGCGCCGTGCCAATAGGTCGTCAAAGAGCCAGCACTATGGCGAACACCAGGAAGAACAAGGCGCATATCACCGCCACAGCGATGATGATCGCAAGCGGGCCGCGGGCCCAACCCCGCTTCGGGGGCCGGTACGGTCCGGCGCCGGTGCCGGTACTTGCCTCCCCCGGCGGCGTCTCCCCGGGCGGAACAGCGCCGCCGGCTTCGAGTCCTGGCGTCACACGAGGATCGGGATCCGGGTTGCTTGCCGGAATGTCTCTGGTCATATTTGGCGACTCCCCCTGATCGGCGGTGTCATGCCTCCCCTGCGTCGCCCCTGAGGTCGATTCTGCGGGAGGTATCAATTGCGGGGGTATCTGCCCAGAGCCGGAACAGGCCTGCGGGCAAGGACGGCTTCCACAGGAGCGCGAACCCGCGGCTCATCGGCGGGGGTACCCCGGACGGCTCAGGCCGCCAAGGGGGCCGTCGCCATTGCCGCGCCTTCGCGTAGCCCGGCGAGGAACTCCTCGATGGCTTCTACGGCGGTGTACCGGGGCTCCCAGTCAAGTAGCTCGCGCGCCCGGGAGGAGTCCAGCAGCGGCAGGCGCAGGACCGCGTCGAAGAGGTCGGGGGAGGCCCCGACGAGGTGCAGGCGCCACGCGGCGGCGAGCGCGGTCCGCACCGGCGCCGTCGTCATGCGCAGAGGCCGCGCGTCGAGCATGCCCGCCAGGACCTGGGCGTCCAGGGGCGGGTCGGCGGCAAGGTTGAAGGCCCCCTGGACAGGGCGGACCGCGGCGGCCAGGTACGCAGCCGCGGCATCGTCGGTGTGCATGGCCTGGAAGCGCAGGCCCGGCAGGTCGGGCACGGCGGGGATCAGACCGGGCCGGACGAGCCTGCCTGGAAGCAGCCGGCCCGCGAAGATACGGCGCTGCTCGGAGGCCGCCGCCCGCTTGAACAGGAATCCGGGGCGCATCCGCACCACGCGGATGCCCGGGTGGTCACGTTCGAAGACATCGAGCAGCCGTTCGCAGTACGCCTTCTCCCGGCAGTACGCCGCCCCGGGCCAGCCGTGTGTGGGCCAGGATTCGTCGACCGCGCGGTCCTTCGGCCCGGGTGAGTAGGCGCCGACCGAGGAGGCCTGTACGAGAGCGGGTACGCCCGAGGCGACGACGGCGTCGAAGACGCGAATGCTCCCGAGAACGTTGGTCCGCCAGGTCTCGGCGGGATCGTGCGTGGGCTGGAACTTCCACGCCAGGTGGATCACGACGTCGGCGCCGTCGAAGAGCGGTCCGAGCTCGTCCCCGTCGGCTTCGAGGTCCACGGTGTGCCAGGTGGTCTTCTCGGGCTGCCAGTCGGGGACCCTGCGGGCCAGGCCCACTATGGCCCCTACACGGGGATCGGCCGCCAGCGCCTGCACCACGCTGGTCCCGACGTTGCCGGTGGCACCGACGACGACGATCCGGAGAGGTGGAGTGAGTGTCATCGGAACTCCCTTCCGAGCGGCCCCACCCTTCCGGGCCATGGGGCGCGTGGGCGAAGGGTCGCGGTCCGGTTATTTCGAGGAGGTCAGCTTGACGGGTGCCTGCGTATCGCTGCCGCGTCTTCGCGGTCGCGGGCGCGGGCTGCCGCCCCACAGTAGGCCCCGGCCGCCGCCCCGTGCCGCGGCCTTCATGTCCCGGACGGCGTCGCCGACCAGAACCGCGCCGTCCGCAGGCACTCGGTGAGGTCAGGGCGTAGTGGATGAAGGCGGGTCGCCGGCTTGCCGCCGTGCACCTCGTCTGAGTCGGTAGGGGCCTCGCCGACGTCGCGGCCGCTGCCCAGCACGTGCATGTGCATGTGCATGTGCATGTGCATGTGGGCGAGCGGATCCCCGCCCGGCAGGCCGATCGCCCGGCACGCCACATGCAGATGATCGGTGCCCGCGAGCGTCCCGCCGGCGTCGAACAACGCGGCTCGGTTCATGGGCCGCGCCTACCCCACTCCCTCCCGTGCAGTCATGCCGTCGCGGGCGGACCGTCTGCCTGGGAAGCGCCGAAGGGCCCTTCACTCCCCGGAACCTCCCTCCCCTGACCAGAGCGCACGCTGCACGGCCGCCCCCATCAGCGCCCCCTCGGGCACTGGCGGCACGGACACCCCGCTCGCGCCGGGCGTGCGGGCGCCGGCGTAAGCAGCCGACCCCTCCCCCACCGGATGACGTCCGATTCAAGCACTTTCGGCGCAGGCCCCGGCCCCGGCCCCGGCCCCGGGGGCACGGTTCCGTCCTCGGGGACACATGGGGTGGCCACAACTCTGATGCGAGCGACTGCCCGGGTCCTCCGGCCATGGCCGACCCGATGGCGGGCTGACACTGGAAGCATGGATCCGGACGAAGCTCTCCGTCGGATCGCCTTCCTGCTCGAATGGCGCGGCGCGTCCCCGTACCGGGTGCGGGCCTTCCACACGGCCGCCGACGCCGTACGCGACCTCCCGCCGGGCCCTGTGGACGCCGCCCAGGCCAGACGGCTGCGCGGGGTGGGCCCCGTCACCGCCGAGGTGATCGCCCAGGCATCGACCGGAGCGATACCGGCCTACCTCGCCCGCCTGCAGGCCGAAGCCGACCCGGCCGCCCGAGCCGGCTGGGACCTGGCGGCCGCGAGCACCGGGGACTGTCACCTGCACTCCGACTGGTCGGACGGCGGCAGCCCGATCGAGGACATGGCCGAAGCGGCCCGCGCCCTGGGCCACCAGTGGGCCGTCCTGACCGACCACTCGCCGCGGCTGACGATCGCCCACGGGCTCAGCCAGAACCGCCTCAAAAGCCAGCTGGAGGCCGTGGCGGACCTGAATGCCAGGACGGGCCCCGGATTCCGGCTGCTCACCGGAATCGAGTGCGACATCCTCGACGACGGCTCGCTCGACCAGGACGAAGACCTCCTCGGCCGACTCGACATCGTCGTGGCATCCGTCCACTCCAAACTCCGCTCGGAACCCGAACCCATGACCGCCCGCCTGCTGGCCGCAGTGCGCAACCCGCGCGTCGACGTCCTGGGGCACTGCACCGGGCGGATCATCACCGGCCGGGGCCGCCCGCAGTCCCGCTTCGACGCCGAGGCCGTGTTCGCCGCGTGCGCGGAGGCCGGTACCGCCGTGGAGATCAACTGCCGGCCCGAACGGCGCGACCCCCCGGACGACCTGCTCGTCCAGGCCGCCGCCGCGGGCTGCCTCTTCGCCGTGGACACCGACGCCCACGCCCCCGAACAGCTGCGCTGGCAGAGCACCGGCTACGCACGGGCGGCCCGGATCGGCCTGGGCGCGGACCGGCTGATCACGACTTGGCCGCTCGGCCGACTGCTGACGAGCAGAAGCGGCAGGCGGTGAACCCTCCGCCTTCCGCGGGTGGCCGCCTCACCCGAGCGGGTGAGACATCCGCTGCGGCCGGACACCCGCACGTCCGGCGGGGAACCGATCGGATCGGGCCGGACAGGCCCGACCCGAACACATGGAGGCGACATGGGACACGGCGGGAACGTGATCGACGAGCTGATGGCCGACCACCGCGAGGTGGAGGGTATGTTCGCCCGGATCCAGGCCATGACCGGCACCGGGCAGGAGCTCCGCGATCTCATCGACGAGATCACCATCGAGCTGGTGCGGCACTCGGTCGCCGAGGAGCAGTACCTCTACCCGGCCGTACGCGAGCACGTCGAGGGCGGCGGGCCGATGGCGGACAAGGAGATCGAGGACCACGCCCGCGTCGAGAAGATGCTCAAGCGGCTGGAGAAGATGAGCACCGATGACGCGCACATGAGCCCGCTCCTGCAGCAGCTCATGGACGAGGTCGCCGCCCACGTCCAGGACGAGGAGAGCAACCTCTTCCCGATGCTGAGGAGAGCCTGCACCCCGCAGCAACTGGACGATCTCGGTGACAAGATCCGCCGCGCCAAGTCCATGGCACCCACCCGCCCGCACCCCGCCGCTCCGAGCAGCCCCACGGCAAGCAAGCTCCTCGCACCGGGCGCCGGCCTGGTGGACCGGGCACGCGACTTCGTGACCGGCCGCGGCAAGTCCTGACCTCCGGTCCGGGACGGCGGGCCGCAGGTACGCGTCCGGGCCCGCCGCCCCCGTCGGACGGTGACGTGCGTCATGCCGCAGGTCCGGTGCTTGCCGCTACGCTGGTCGGCCACGAGCGGAGCGGCGCAGCTTCGCCCCGCAGCTCGCGGACCCGGCCGGGCCCCGGCGAGCACGCCCCCCGAGGAAGCCGCCGTGTCCGCCGATCTCACGCCCGTCATAGCCGCCAGCACACGCTGGCTGCTCACCGCCTTCCCGCCCTCCCCGGGCGCGTTCAACCAGGCCCTGGCCGAGGCCCAGGCCCGCCAGGCCGTCACCCTCGCCGCCGCTCTGCGGTACCCGACGCCGCTCGACGCACAGCTCCTGCATCTCCTCGGCCCGGGTGGAAGCGCCCAGCTGGAATGGCTGACCAGCGGCGATCAGGGCGGCGACGCCGAAGCCGGCTGGCGCACGTGGGTGGACGAAACCGTCGTCAGCTGGGCAGCCTGCCTCCTCGCCGCCCCCGCCCTCGCCCTCGACGCCCACCACGTCGTCGATCGCGGCCAGGCAGGTGCCGGTGACGTCGCCCGTCTCACCCGCCCCGGCGACCACGAACACGACGCCGCGCCCTTGCTGCGCCATCCCGACCTGCTGGAGCCGGTCGCCGCCCTCCACCGGGCACTGCTGCTCGACCTGCTGGACGGAGAGAACGCCGCCGTGAGGTAGGCAGGCTTGCCGATCATCGGGACACGTCCGCAGGTGAGGACCTTCCGGGCGAACGGGCGGCGTTGCCGTGCGGGGTGCGACAGTCCTCGGGGGTCAGGGACGGAAGAGGACCTTCACCATGTTGTCGCGCTTCGCCTGGAAGTCCGCGTACGCCCGCGGGGCCTCGTCCAGTGGCAGGTGATGGGTGGCGAAACCCTCGACTCCGAGAGGGTCGCCGTCTGTCAGCAAGGGCATCAGGTCGTCGACCCACCGGCGGACGTTGGCCTGCCCCATGCGCAGCTGGATCTGCTTGTCGAACATCGTGAGCAGCGGGAGCGGGTCGGCGGCTCCCCCGTAGACGCCGGAGAGCGAAATCGTGCCGCCGCGGCGGACGAGCTCTATGGCCAGCTTCAGGGCGCCCAGGCGGTCAACCCCCGCCTTCTTCATCAGTGCGGAAGCCAGGGCGTCCGGGAGCAGGCCGGTCGCGGTCTGCGCGGCCTTGGTGCCGACACTGCCGTGGGCCTCCATCCCGACGGCGTCGATCACGGCGTCCGGGCCCCGGCCGCCGGTGGCGCCGCGGACCGCGTCGACGAGCTGGTCTCCGTAGTGGGACAGGTCGTAGACCTGTACGCCGTGGCCTGCGGCGCGGGCGAGCCTTTCGGGGACCAGGTCGATGCCGATCACCTTGCCGGCCCCTCGGTGGGCGGCGATGCGGGTGCACATGTCGCCGATGGGCCCGAGGCCCAGGACGGCGACGCTGCCGGCGGGCGGGATGTCGGCGTAGACGACGGCCTGCCAGGCGGTCGGCAGGACGTCCGACAGGTACACGAAGCGCTCGTCCGGTGGCCCTTCGGGAACACGGATCGGGAGCGTGTCGGCGAAGGGGACGCGCAGGTACTCGGCCTGCCCGCCGGGCACCTGCCCGTAGAGCTTGGTGTACCCGAACAGGCTCGCGCCGCTGCCGTGCTCGTGGACCTGGGTCGTCTCGCACTGCGAGTGCAGTCCCCGCTCGCACATGAAGCAGGTACCGCAGGACACGTTGAACGGCACGACGACCCGCTCGCCGACCTTCAGTTCCCGGACCTCGGGCCCCACCTCGGCGACCACCCCCATCGGCTCGTGGCCCAGGATGTCCCCCGCGTCCATGAAGGGGCCGAGCACCTCGTAGAGATGCAGGTCCGAGCCGCACAGGCCCGTCGTCGTCACCTTGATCACGGCATCCGTGGGATCGGCGATCTGCGGGTCCGGAACGGTTGCCACCTCGATCTTGCGGCGGCCCTGCCAGGTCACGGCTTTCATCACGCCTCCTCGCTTTCAGGTCCGTATTCCGGACCTTTCCGCCTACCCCGTCTTGGTACTGGCACGCACCGGGGGCGCGGCCTGGAATCGCGAGACGATCCCCGCTGATCTGCGAGAACGTCCAGCGGCACAGGTGGACGCGGATGCCCTTGCCATCCGCTCCCGAGGTGGCGTCCCCCACCCCCCTCACACTGCCGTCGGGCTGTCGGGGCCGGGTTCCGCCTGCTGGTGTCGCTGACATCGACGTCCAGGCCGCCGTCGGGTGCCCCGCGGAGTTCCAGCACGCAGCCTCCGGACGTGTGGCGGACGGCATTGGTCACCAGCTCGCCGATCACCAGCATCGACGCGATCCTGCACCTGACGCTCGTCGACGCGATGGGTCACGACCTCGCCTCCGGCGGCGCCAGCGGCGCCGCCCTGGCAGCATGCCGCGCCACCCGCCGCTCGGGGGGCGACCTCCGCGACATCGTCGCCACCATCGACCGCACCCTCACCCAGTGGATCCCGGACCGGCTCCTGACCGCCGTCATCGCCGAACTCGACTCCGACCAAGGGGACTTCACCTGGATCAACTGCGGCCATCCACCGCCGCACCTCATCCGCGACGGCCACGTGCTGCAGAACGCCCTCGAACGCCCGGCCCACCTCCCCCTCGGCTACGGCTTCCACACCGCCGACCCTCCGGCGCAGGAACACGTCCGGCTCCAACCCGGCGACCGAGTCCTGCTGTACAGCGACGGCATCACCGAAGCCCGCTCCCCCGAGGTATGGCACCCCTCCCAGCGGGCGCGTTGACCGCGCGGGCCGGAAGGCCCGGCCGCAGCCTCCTGATGGCACCCCGGGGGCGCCCGGGCCAGCGGCCCGGTTCAGTCACGTGGAGCCGACGAGGACAGAAGCGCCTCCGCTGCCAGGACGGCATCGTGGACGGTGGCTTGGCCCATGAGGACACACAGGGTGTAGCCGGCATCGTCCATGGCTCGTACGGCCGCGGGGTCCTCGGGCGTGGCCGCCAGGCTGGCTCGGCAGCCGCGCAGCCGCGTCAGGACCTCCTCGGTCCTGGCCAGGGCCGGGGTCAGCACGTTCCCCCGGCTTCGCCCGCCGCTCACCACGGTGGTGCGACCCGCATGCACCGCGCGGCGCAGGGCCCGAGCGATGTACGCGGGAACAGGTGTGCCCAGGGTGCCCGCGACCACGGCGGCGGCCAGCGCCTCGGGGGTCGTGCTCGCGAGGTCGGCAGCAGCCTCCAAGATCCGCCGCGCGTCGCGGGCCGTGCAGGGCGTCGCGGCCATCAGCATCCCCACCACCCGAACAGTCGTCGGAGTGCCGGTCAGAGGCCCGCCGGCGTGAGCGACCGCAGCGGACGGGGGCTCGGGACGACTTCCGACTGCGGACATGGGGGATCCTTTCAATCCAAGGCGGAGACACGTACGGACGCACGTACGGAAGGTATTCCCCCCTAGCTGCCATCTGTAAGCACGGGGGCGCGGTCCTAATCCGAATCAGCGGTGACCTTCGTGTCGACGGCGTCGGGGGCGACCATGCCCGCGTCGACTCCGGAGCGCAGGGGCCCTGCACGTCTGCGGTGAGGCGCTCGCCGGACAGCGCCGCCGGGATGTTCAGCGGGATCTACACCTCGGACGTGCCCTGGCCGTCGGGGGTGGAACTTTCGCAGGGGCGGCCCGTCAGTCCTTCGGCCTCGCGGACGCCTTGGCGCACAGGTACGGATGCGCGAGCAGCAGGCCGGTGGCGGTCGTGGCGATGCCGAAGTAGACCGGCGAGAGGTGGATGAAGTCCGTGTAGTGGATCGCGCCGTGCACCACGACAGTCGGCAGGAAACCGGCGGCCGCCGCCACGGCCAGGGTCCAGAACACCCAGGCCTCACCGCGCCGCCAGCCCCACGCACTGAGCAGAATGATGACCACCGCGGCGGCCATCAGGGCGCCGCCGAACCCGGCGCGGTCGTGGGCGACGAACGGCACAAGCCGGGGATTGACGGTTTCCAGCACCTGCGGGCTGGTGCCCAGGAAGGCCAGGTCGGTCGGTACGAAGACACCGGTCAGACCGACCAGCGAGATCACCGCTCCCCCGACGAGCAGCCCCGCTCCCGTGACGATCAGCAGCAACTGGCCGACCAGCGCCCGTCGGCGCTCCGGCTCCGGCCCCTCGGGGGCCAGGCGCCACTGCGGTGCGTGCGGGGTCCGGCGGACCGCGGCCACGAACATCGGGAACAGCACGATGGTGGTGGCCGTGTGCAGGGGTTCCACGAAGCCGGTGGCCAGGAAGTAGAAAAAGGTGGGGAAGGCGATCGCCCCCGAGAGCAGGTACACCTCACGGGCCCAGAGCCACCCGCGTCTGATCCCGCCCACGGCGAGGCCGGTGTAGAGGGCGCCGATCGCCACCATCGTGCCGGCCATGGTGATCCGGTCGTGCTGGAGGAAGTGCACGAGGTGGTGGTTGGCGGCATGCAGTTCGGGAAGCGTCATGCCGAGGTAGTCGCGGTCGTACCAGAGCAGCACCGGCCCGAGTGTGATCGCCGCGGCGCCGAGTCCGGCGCCCGTCATCCCGAGCCCGACGAGCAGCGCCCAGCACCAGGCGGGCCAGCGGCGGGGGTTGCGGCCGACGTCGCCTAGCGCTGGGGCGGGCGTGGTGGGCGTGGCGGCCTCGGTGACCCGTGCGAACCAGCCGGGTCCGGCCTCGACGAGCACCCCGGGCCGGGCGAGCACGATGGCGCCCGGCGCCTTGAGCGCGGCGGCCGCGGCGGTGACCGACGGGTCGGACACGTGGACTACGTGCGGGTCATCGCTGCTGGTGAACCCGTCGACATGGGGTCTGAGGGCGGTCTCGGCGTCCGGGTCGCAGGCGCGGACGAGCAGCGGGATCGCGCGGTCGGCAGCGGCCTCGCGTATGGTCTCCGCGTCGGCCGCCGAGACGGGCGCCACCTCGACGACACCGGCCCCGAGCGGGGGCATGGCGCGTACCGCTTCGCGGGCGAGCGAGGGCGGGACGGATATGCCGAGGCGGACGGTCACGGGCACGCCGGCGATCTCGCCGGCGAGCTGCTCGGGCGGATGGCGGTGGCCGAACCCGCTGGCGATCAGCCGGGCGCCGGCGGGGCGGGAACCGATCGAGGCCAGCAGCCGCAGCGCGGTGCGCTGCGAACGGCGCCGGCCGAGGACGGCAGCCGCCAGGCCGCGCAGCGGGTGGTACGTCCAGTCCGGCATCAGTGGCTCTCGTGCTCCGTCTCGGTCACCGGGGCGCCGGGCACGGTCCAGTCGAGCACCGGCGTCATGGAACGCAGCGTCGCCCGCGTCGGCGTCAGCCGGGCGGCCGTGTCGCGCAGCAGCACCGCCGGCGGCCACGACAGCTGGCCGACTGCGCCGAGCCGGGCGGAGCGGCGTGTGATGGCCTGGGTCCGCGGGCGGCGCAGGCCATCATACGAGCGCAGCGCGGCGGCAACGTCCGGGGTGGTGTCGAGGCAGTGGGCGAGCGTGACCGCGTCCTCCAGCGCCTGGCACGCGCCCTGGCCCAGATTGGGGGTCATGGCGTGGGCCGCGTCGCCCACCAGCGCGACCCGGCCGCGGACGAAGGAAGGCAGCGGCGGCAGGTCGTACAGGTCGTGCCGGAGTACCGCGCCGGCGGGGACGGCGGCCAGCAGGGCGGGAATGGGATCCGGCCAGGATGCGAACCGGCCCAGCAGTTCGGCGTACTCGGATGAGCCGGAGGCTGCTCCCGCCGGGAGGGACGCGGTCGCGAAGCAGTACGTCCGCCCGCCCGGCAGCGCCGTGTAGCCGAATCTCGCCCCGCGGCCCCAGGTCGCCGCGCCCTCGCGGGGCGGCTCGGCGAGGGGCTCGGTGACCATGCGCCAGGCGGTGTATCCGGCGTACCGTGGGCCGGCCGCGGTGGGCCACAGGGCGCGACGGACCGCACTGTGCAGCCCGTCGGCGCCGACCACGAGATCGTGCCGGGACTCGCCCTTGCGGTGAACGATGACCACACGGTGGCCGTCTTCGCGGACCGCGGACACCTCGCTGCCCGAGCGCAGACTGTCAGCGGGCAGCGCGTCGCTGAGCACCCGCAACAGGTCCGCGCGGTGCAGGACCACCAAAGGATGGCCGAAGCGGCGCGCCAGCTCCGCGTTGTCCGTACGGGACAGCCAGCGGCCCCGAAGGTCGCGTACGCCGCCTGTGGCCTCGACGGCGCCGAGTGCCCGGACGGCGCCGGCCAGGCCCAGCGCCTCAAGCGCGCGCAGCGCGTTGGGCCACAGGGAGATGCCGGCGCCGATCTCAGTGAACTCCCCGGCCCGTTCCAGCACCTCGACGCGCCAGCCCCGGCGGTGCAGGGCGACGGCCGCCGCGAGACCGCCGATCCCGCCGCCGACGATGGCCACGGCGCGCTGAGTCATGGGTCCTCATTTGGGTTCGAGGGCGCCGTCCCCGGTCAGGAGGCCGTCGATCCGGTGCCCGAGCGGGATGCGGCGCGGCGCAGGTCCGGCTGAGCAGCGCCTCGTAGCAATATTTTGGCAGATGCGTGTCAACGGGCCGAAGGGCGGACCGGCCAGGTTGCCGTCGGTCCGTGGGGGAAATGGGCCGTCACCGTCACGCTGCTGCCACCCCACGCGCGCGGAGCCCGGCCGTGCGCCCCGAGAAGCCCCGGCCGGGCCCCGCGGGGCTCTCTGGCGTTCCCTGGTACAGGCCGGGTTGGCGACGTCGCTGCGTTACTCCTCGTAGTGAATGCCGTGGGGGGCGGCGATGGGGTTGAGCGTGGCAGGGGTGAAGGAGCCGCCGGGGTCCGTGGCCGGGCCGGCTTCGGTGAGGTCTTCCAGGTAGCACTCCCAGCCGCCGGGTGAGGAGACCTGCAGGACGCGGGGCGGTGCGTCGGTGGCGCGGCTCAGTGCGTGCGGAACTCCCTTGGGGAGCAGGACGAAGGAGCCTGCGGGCACGGTTTGGTCCTCGCCGTCGAAGTGCACGCCGAGTTCACCCTCAAGGACGTAGATCATCTCGTCGTCGAGGTGGTGGGTGTGCCTCGGGATGTCACGGACCAGGGTGACTTCCACGAGGGACAGGCGGCCTTCGGTGTCCTCGGTGCGGGCCTTGACCTGGAAAGTCGGGGGCAGAGGGACGCGGCCGGGCCTGCGCTCGCCGGGCAGCAGCTGGATGAATCGCTCGCGTGACATCACGGTTCCTGTCTCTCGGGGCGGGGACGAGGGGGTGGGTGGTGGTTCGGCGGAGGGGGTCGGCAGCCTGCCGGACATGCGCCGGTGGGTATTCGAGGGCCCCCCGTGAGGGTGTCGCAGCACCGCTCGGTGACCTGCGAGCTGGCGTGGCTGGCGCCGTCCGGCTCCGCCAACGCCGAGTCTGCGAACGGTCAGCGCTGGCCAGAGCTCTGCCATGCTGCGCGCTGGCGCAGCGAGATCCGGTTGCCGTCCGGATCGAGGGCCTCGATGCGGACTCCGTACCCGTAGTCCTCTGGTTCAGGCTGGTCGAATGTCACACCGCGCTCACGCAGCACCTTGAAGTCTGCGCGCAGGTCGTCCGATTCGAGGAAGACCGGACCGGGAGTGGGGCCCGGCTGCAGCTCGGCCGGCATCCCCGCGGCCGCAGCGTGCGGCCAGAGGATGATTTCGAGCGGGCTGCCGGGGACACCTACCGTGAGGAAGCGCCCGTCCGGACCCGGGTGGTCCACGCGCTTCTCCAAGCCGAGCTGTTCCGTGTAGAACCCCAGCGCGCGCTCCTGATCAGTGACATAAAGCGTCACGTACATGATGTTGGTCAGCATGGTGTTGTCCTCCTGCGCCTTGAGCGGTTACCTGGGCCCGTCCGGGCCCGTCATCACTCATGACGGAGCGGATTCGGGGAAGGTGACAACATGTTCGAGACTGGCTCGACGGACCCGGTGGTCCAGGCATTCGAGTCCCAGCGCGACCGGCTGCGGGCGGTCGCCCACCGCGTGCTCGGCTCGCACGCCGACGCCGAGGACGTGGTCCAGGAAGCCTGGCTGCGGCTCTCCCGCCAGGACGCGACGGCCATCGAGAACCTCGCCGGCTGGCTCACCACCGTGGTCGGCCGGATCAGCCTCGACGTCTTGCGGTCGCGCCAGGCCCGCCCCGAGGCGTCCCTGGATGACCGTCTGCCCGAACTCGTGGTGACGCTCGACGACGCTCCCGCGCCGGACGACGACGCGGTGCTCGCCGACTCGGTCGGGCTCGCGCTCCTCGTCGTCCTCGACTCGCTCCGGCCCGGCGAACGGCTGGCGTTCGTGCTGCACGACCTCTTCGCGGTGCCCTTCGACGAGATCGGCCGCATCCTCGGCAAGTCCACCGACGCCGCCAAGATGCTCGCCAGCCGCGCCCGCAGAAAGGTCCGGGCAGCCGAACGGCCGACCGGCGCAGGCCGGGAACAGCGCCAAGTGGTCTCTGCCTTCCTGGCGGCAGCTCGCGGTGGCGACTTCGAGGGTCTGCTGCGCGTGCTCGACCCCGAGGTGCGGCTCACCGTTGACACCCCCGGCGGCATGGTCGTCACCCTCGGCGCCACCAAGGTAGCCGCCGGCGCGCAGCTGGCGGCCAGTGCGGCCACCCTGGGCCGGGCAGCGTTCGTGGGCGGCCTTCCCGGAATCATCTCCTGGCGCGAGGACGGCGCCCCGCTCTCCGTCCTCGCGTTCACCGTCACCGACGGCCGGATCACCGCCATCACGGCCGTGGTCGACCCGGACAAGCTCGCGCAGATGGACCTGCCGGACCCGCCGGCATGAGCACCCTCATCCCTTCGCTCCCTGACGCTCGGCCAGGACACCCGTAGCCGGCTTCGGACGTGGTCGGCCGGACAGCTCTTGGTGGAGTGCCTGCGTTGGGACGGCCGGGGTGGAGGCCGACGGCGCCGGCCTTGGACGCCGCGCCCTGGTTGGCTGACGCGGGGACGGGCCGGGCGCATGCCGGCCCGTCGCCCGTCGACCTTCCTCCGGCGCGCGCCTGCGTCCCTGTTGCTCCGAGCCGAACCGCTCGCTGGGACACCCGGTCACGGTCAGCTCCCCCGCCCGCCAGCCCGCCCGCACCGGATCTTGGTCGGGATCCGCACGGTGCCGGGGCCGACCACGGGGCGTCACCTCCGCTGCCCGCCCGTACCGCACAGCCGCTCACGTAGCTGTATCAAGTGGGAAAGGCCCGCCACTTCCTTGAACCGGTCGAGAAGAAGGCCGATACGGCGGTCATCGCCCGCCCGCACGGCGAGAGCAATCGCGTCGACGAACTCCATGGGGTCCTCAGGCATGTGGAGAGACTTCACCGATACCGGCCGATCCATCACCGCCGGGCGCAGGTCCGCAGGCAGGAAGCCCACGCGGCCGTGACGATCCCCTGGCCGCCCGCCCTTTACACCCGACGCACACAGCCGAACAGCGAGTACCGCTCCCCCGGCGCAGCTGTTCAGCACCCAGGCGGCGGACGCCGGCGTCAGCGCTCGGGCTCCCGCAGACAGTCCCTCAGCGGGGTGGCCGTGGGTCTCGTCCACTCGGCCGGTCAGCCGCGGTGGAACAGGGCTGCGCCGAGGGCGCGGCGTCGGTCAGGGCCTCAGGGTTCCGGGCGGAGCTCAGGCTCCGAAGGCGCGCAGCACGCGCGGCGCGTTGGGCAGGTCTTCGGGCAGGGTGGCGGTTCCGGTCAGGGGCATCAGGTGCTCGTTGGCGCAGTCGTCGAGCTGCTGATGGTCGATTTCCCAGTCCCTGCCGGCCGGGAGCGCGGGGGAACTGGTGGTGTAGAGCGGCTGGCGGCAGGACCGGCACCAGTAGAACGCCCGGCCCCTCACAACGCTGGTCCCCTGTGGCGGCTCGGCACGCGGGCGCAGATTGCGGGCGGCAGGCCTCGTCCGCGCGGGCTGACGCGGTCGGGACGGCGGGACCAGAGGAAGCGGAATCGATCATTCACATCAGCTGAAACGATCCGCCCGCCTCCGCGTCACCCCTCCCACACGAAAATCCACCACGTGATAGCCGAACCCCGACGCGGCTTCTCGAAGACAACCGTGGATTAAAGGCACAACCCGGACCATCGTTCACCACGACGAACTGTGGGTAGACGAGATCGATGGTGTGATGAGACGGCATCCCCGCAGGGGTCCAGCCTCACCTCCCCATCGAAAGCGGGCTCAAGACGCTTCAGGTCGAGGCGGCTCGGCCTGGCGGCGCCTCGATCGCGAGTCCGTCAGCGGCCCCGGCCGGTGGCCCTCGGACATCGGGGAAGGGCCCTACCGACGCCGGCCCCGGCGGGGTTAGCCTTGCCACTGAGTCTTCAAGTGCCGAAGTTTTTGCGCCACTGGCGGGCAACGAGTTGGCCTCAGCGGGCCGCGGGGGCGGACAGCGGGGAGGCATCCGCCCGCCGCTTACCGGATGAAAGCGGGGGAAAGTGCGTGAGATGGAACAGTGGACGCTGCCTGACCAGCTACTGCCGGAGTCTCTGGGAGCGGGCCTCAGCTGCGCGGAGGCCCGGGATTCCGCCCGCGACATCCTGGCCGGTCTGAATCTGCCCCCCGCCGCGCTGGACAACGTGCTGACCGTGGTCTCCGAAATGATCTCCAACGCCAGCCGCCACGCCGGCGGCGCCACCGCTTTCCGGGTCACCGCCGGGGACGATACCGTCACCGTCGAGGTCCGCGACCGCTCAACCTCCCCACCTCGGATCAAGCCCTGGGCCCCGGATGAACCCGGCGGCTTCGGCTGGCGGCTGGTCAATCAGCTCGCCACCACCGACGTCCACATCCACCGCGACGGCAAGACCATCACAGCCACGCTCACCGCCACCCCGAGCGGCCAATCCTGATCCCGTCGGCGTTCAGCCGGTCTCCTCGCCGTCCTCGTGTATGTCGAACAGGGCACGAGTCCCGGTCAGATCGAGCAGGCGGTGCAGCTGGTCCGGCAGGGGTCCCTCCAAAGCCAGCGGGCGAGTATTGCGCAAGCGGATCAGAGCATTGAGGAACGACGAGTCGGCGAAGGTCACGTTCTTCACATCGAGCACCAACGGGCTCGCGCCGTTCGTCTCACCCTCACACGCGGCCTGCAGCAGACCGACCGTGTCCTGATCGAACTCTCCCGAGCAGGCCACCACACACGCCGTGTCCGCCTCGGCACGAACCGTCACCTTCGGCGACTCCATACAACCCTCCGGTCCCGCTCTCCGTCGACACAAACCGTCTTACACCGCACCGTACGGGGAACCCGACCGGAACGACACCACGCCTCGAGCCACCACGGCGAGCCGCCGGCCCAGAGACCAACCAGCCGGCGACACACCAGCCTGGTCAACCCCTGACGAGCCCGCTGCCGGCGCACCTTCGGCCGCGTCCGAGCAGCGCGGCGCGTAGCGCGGGCAAGGCCCGGCCTCCAGCCGCACTCCGCCGTCGGCACGACATACACGACCTCGACCGGAGGCAGGCCCTCGCGCTGGGGCCACCCACCTCGGCGGCCGCCTTCGTCGCCGCCGTCCCGGCCCGCGGATGGTCGGGCAGGTGCCGGCGGCGCTCGGCGCTCCGGCGTCGACCCGGCGGCCGCTGAACCCCGGGCGAATCCTCCAGAAGGGAGCAGGCTCCGGCCCGCTGGCCGGGGCCTGCTGTGTGCGAGGGCGGCTGGGCCGGGTCAGACGGCGTGCTGGGGCTGTCGTAGTTCTGCCTGACCGAAGAGGAGGGCGTACCCGCCGGGGAGCTGGTGGAGGATGCGCGCGAGGAGGTCGGGGCCGGCGAGGACGGCGATGGTGGCGAGTACGGCGCCGGTGTCCCAGCGGGCGATGGCCGGGGTGGTACCGGTGCGGGCGGCCATGTCTTTGACGAAGCCCCAGCCGGTGAGTTGTTCGGTGTCGGGGACCTGGGCGGTCAGGGCGAGGGCGGCTTCGACGGGCAGGGCCTGGGCTAGGTCGACCCGTCCGTCTCCGGTGACTTGCCGGCCGAGGGCGGCCAGGACGGTGCGCACGGCTTCTTCTGCGCGTTCGCGGGTGGGGTAGGCGCCTTCGTAGCGCACGCGTTCCAGCATCTGGTCGAACGTCATGGCGGGTCGGGCCGGGTTCGGTCGAGGCTGGTCGTACATGGGGTTGCGGTTGCCTTTCTCTTCGCTGACGCGGGCGGTCAGGTGGGCAGGGGGTGACCGAAGAGGAGGTCGTAGCCCGGCGGGAGCTGGAGCAGGACCTCGTGCAGAAGGGTGTCTTCCGCCGCTGCGGCGACAGTGGAGAGGACCGCGCCGACATCCCACAGGGCCGTGGTCTCGTTGGCAC
Organism: Streptomyces sp. NPDC051109; assembly: GCF_044455885.1. Taxonomy (NCBI): domain Bacteria; kingdom Bacillati; phylum Actinomycetota; class Actinomycetes; order Kitasatosporales; family Streptomycetaceae; genus Streptomyces; species Streptomyces sp. NPDC051109. The sequence continues at coordinate 87,274 of NZ_JBITFF010000021.1, read as the reverse complement.
CTTCGATCCAGGCCGCGGTCGCGCGGACGAACCGCTCGGGAGAGAGCGGCTCCGCGGCCTGCAGCGGGTTGAGGAGGATCAGGGCATACGTCTCGGGCAAGCGGGCCGCGAGCGCAGCCCGCACGGTGCCCACCAGGTGCGCACCCAGCAGAGCCAGAACGACGCGGGCGACGCGTTCGGCCTCTTCCCGGGTCCGGTACTCGCCGCGTTCTTGGACGTGATCCAGGAACGCCTCCTGGCGCATCGGCATCACTCCACCTCCAGGGAGGGTGTGTGCGGAGGACGGGCTGCCGGGGGGGGAAGGATCCCGTCCTCCGCGTCCGGGTGGCGGCGGGGTCAGCCGGCGATCTGCTTGCGGTCGTCGGCGCTGCCGATGCTGATCTTCCGCGGCTTGGCACGCTCGGCGATCGGAATGCGCAGGGTCAGGACACCCGCGTCGTAGTCCGCCTCGATGTGCTCGGTGTCGAGGGTGTCGGCCAGCATGACCTGGCGGGAGAAGACACCCAGGGGCCGCTCCGAGAGCTCCATCTGCACGCCGTCGGACTTCCCCGCGGGCCGGCGCTCGGCCTTCACGGTCAGCATGTTCCGCTCGACGTCGATGTCGATCGCCTCGGTGCTGACACCGGGGAGGTCGAAGGCGATCACGTACTCCTCGCCCTGGCGGTAGGCGTCCATCGGCATCACGGACGGCTTCGACCAGGTGCCGGATGCGCCGGAGAGCTGCTGGACGATGCGGTCCATCTCGCGGAAGGGGTCAGTGCGCATCAACATCGCGAAACACCTCCAGTTGGTTCAGGCAGGGACTGCCAATGCGCTTCAACGTGCTCCCGTTGTAACATGTCATCGAAAGGATGACAAGTAAGGAGTCATCGAAAGGATGACGGAGTCACCGAAACGTCGGGCACGAGACCCCCGAGCCGAGCCCGGCGGTCACCGTGCTGGCCACCTCTGGCCGCCGCGACAACGATGGAAACCATCGACATCGCCCTCAAGAACGCACAGCGGCCTGCAGAACTCCGACCGAGGCCACACCGGCGCCGGACGCAGGACCGTGACCGCATCCCGCTCCGGCCGCCCTGCGCCGCCTCGCCGGCCAGATCACTTCCCTCACCGGGGTGCCCGCCGACGCACAGGCGGCCGTCGAGGAGCTGAACACGGCCCTCGCCTACAACGACGCCGCCGGCCTCGGCCAGCCCCCTGACCGGCACCCGCCCTCACCTGCCGGCCCGATGACGCCGACGTCGCCGTACGCATTGACGCCCTCACCCGCCACACCGATCAGCTCCGCCAGGTCACTCACGACCCACGCAGCCTGTGACCGTCCGCCGGAGACGTCAGCGCCGGCAGCACGGCACGCACATCCGCAACGAACCGGACTTGCACCTACGGCGCATGGCTGGCCCAGCTCGACCTGCCGGAGGCTACCGAGCGGTGCTTCCTCGCCGGATCCGAGATCGACGTCCTGGAGATCCGCGACCCCGCACCCATGCTCGGGCTATCGGAGGAACGCACCGCAACACCGTCGGGCGGTGCATCAACCGCTTGAAGCAGTGGCGTGGCACCGCCACGCGCTACGAAAAGGCGGCGACCAGCTACCTGGCCGGACTCTATGTCGCCAGCATCTTTCTTCGGTCTGCCAGGCCGACGACTCAGGAGCAGGAGCGAACCGCGTCGTCCCAGGCACCGGGGCTGCGGTAGTGGTTCTTGTGCCCCGCGGCGAGTACGTGGCGCAGTTCGGCAAGATGCTGGGTGTTTGTGGGGAGATCCAGCCGGTCGAGGAGGGCCAGTGCGGCAACCGGTTCCAGGTCGCCGTAGACGTCGTGGAAGCTCGCCCGAAGGCCGCGGAAGACGGCTGGGTGCAAGGCGGGGAGCCGCATGGCGGTGCGGTACGTCGGCTCCTTCACCGTCCAGCGCACCGGGCCCGAACACTCCAGAACGCGACGGGCTCGGCGGAGCAGGACTTCCGACCGCTCGGCCACCACTCGGTCGACGTCGTTACCGAGGACCTCGGCGAAGGCCCTCGCGGAGGTGGTGTGATCCTCGAACCAGTCCACCCACAGCGAGTAGGTGACGGCCTCGATGTCCCGGTCCGCCTCCAGTCGCCGACGGTAGCCGTCCCACAGCACGTCAGCCGGCAGGGGGCCCTCCGCACCCTCGTTCGCGAAGCGGATCTCGCACGTGACCCAGTACTCGTCGAGGAGGTCCAGTAGCCCGAAGGCCAACCGGACCTGGTCGGCTGCATCAAGATCTTCGGCGAACACATCGCCGGCCCAGGAATGCGCCACCTCGTTGGATGTGAGCAACACGTCCGGCTTCTCGTCGCTCACCCACCCGTCGCGCACCTGGCTGACGCCCTGATCGGCCAGCCAACGCCGCGCCGCCTCCACGGCTTGCATCTCCATTCGGGAAGTATGGCAACCCTCGCAAGATCCGAACGAAACGATCTAGGTGTCTACTGAACTCCCGTGCGAGGTCGAAGACCTGGGCGATCTCCGGGCAGGCACTCCGCACAGCATCGAGCTGGGTTACGTCTCAGGTGTTGAGTGGCTCCGGGGGCGCATGATCCATGAAGTGATGTCGCGCGGGCGGGGAGCCGCCGAGCGTGCGCAGGACCGCGAAACCGCAGTAGAGCTGCATCTACACCCGACCGGCACGCCTCCAGATCGGCACCAAAACCCCGGAGAACTGGGCAACCGGCGAGCTGAGCTGCCACCCAACCTCATCGCCACGACTCCGACGATGTTGGATAGCCGCATGGTGAGACGCGAGAAGGAGAAGAAGAAGCGGCCCGACTGGGGCGTCCCGAAGGGCATCGTGCTGTTGGCGACGCCAGAGGGATGGCGCCACAGCGTCATCACCATGGAAGGCGGCATGCTCTGCGGGCGTCTCGACGTGCCGGTCAACACCGACCCTCAAGACGCGCGAGCCGCGGCCGCCCGGATGGTGACGGAACTCGCGCGCGACTTCCACGACACCGACGTCGAGGTGAGCTGGGATCCCCCTCAGGAGCCCTGGTCATGGACCGCTCAAGTCACCCTCGCCGCCGGAGCCAAACCTGCTCCACCGGACGCCGACGTTCAAACGGCAAGCGCGGGACCTTCCGGTCCTCCAGTTGCCCCGCAGGACGATCAGCAGAGCGTCCACGGTCAACGTTCCAGGTAGGCGACGGTCCTGGTACGCCGGGCCTCGTCCACGGCGCCGAGGCGGGCGAAGTTGACCGGCGTCATGATCTCCTCCCACTCCCGTACCGTCTGCACCCGGAATTCGGTGTGCTCTGCGGGGTCCAGAACGATGCCGGCGATCTGCTCGTCGGTGAGGGTGCCGCCGTCGAAGATGAAGCCGACGTGGTTCGTGGGCCAGTCGTGTCCGCGCTGGCTGACGAACTGGACGCCGAGGAGCTTCTTCTCGCCCTCGAAGGCGATGCCGGTCTCCTCCAGGCACTCCCGCACCGCGCACTCCCACGGCGTCTCCCCGTGGTCCATGTTCCCGCCTGGCCATTGCCAGGTCTCGGTGTTGTAGGCGGCCTTGAGCTGGACGGGCCTGCCTCGGCCGTCGGTGAAGTACAGGCAGGCGTACGAGGTCGCGCGGGCGATGGTCTCGACGTACTCCTCGGGCGGGAGCCAGGCGTTCGTCATGCCTTCGGTGCCTTCCTGTTCCTTGCCGAGCCGTGGTGTGTGGCCGGGGACCTGGGCGGCTTCCGCTGTGGCGGTCGGGTTGAGGATGCGGCAGGCGGCGGCGTAGCCCCCTCCACCGAAGGCCGGGTGGCTACTCATTCGATAGAGAGGCTCAGACCGTGCCCGATCGCGATCTGGCCGGGGAGGATCGCCTGTACCACCCGACCGTCGCAGTTCGGGCCCGACCACACAAAGGCCGCTTCGTCAGTAAAGTTGGCGACCTCTGACGGGGCGAAGTCCCCCAGCGGGAAGCAGCCTCTCGGGTCATGGTGCGGCGCGCGGTCGACGAACAGGACTCCCTGGGCCGCCTGGGCCGTACCGGGGGCTGCCAGCGCCAAGATCGCGGCCGCCGCGCACGCCCCCCATACCTTCGCCGCACGCCGTGTCACTCGCATCGCCTGTCCACCTTCCGACTGCTCCAGCAGCTGTCATCGCCGACAGTACGCATGCGTGACTCACCGTAACACGGCGCGTGGTGGTGAAGAAGGAGCGCGTGGGGCGTAGGGACGAGTGACCGCACTGACGCAGCAGTCACCGCACCGGTCGGACGTCACCCCCCAGGCTGCAAGATGCTCTCCACCCCGGAAACGTCCGCCCGGGTCTCCAGCCATTCCCCGGCCTTGGCCAGGTCGGAGGCCATCGGGCACGGCGTCCAGGGGCGGTCGGGACGTGTTCGGTGAACAGTCGCTCCAGGAGGGCAGGGCGGTCGGCGTAGGCCAGGTGCAGGAACGGTCCTGGATCAGGTACCCGCGACGAGTCTGCGACAGCACCCGTCCACCCGGCCCGCTGGCCCGGCACTGCCATGGAGCCCCGGCGTCTTCGAGGGCACGGCTTCGGCCATGGCCCCAGCGAGTCCTGCCGGCCTCCTGACCGGCCCGTCACGAGCTCTGCCGGAGGCGCTCCGCAGCCTGAGCAGGGGTGTCGTAGTAGCCAGGCCGTGCCAGCAGGACCGAGCTGAAGAAATAGCCCTGCTCTTCATCCGGCTGGTCGTCCGCTGCAAACGGACGCCAGAAGCTCAGCAGCAAATCCGGGGCGACGAATGAAGCATCGTCGTCAGGATCTTCCTCGATCGAGGTGAACTCACCGACGCGCCGGACAACCTCGCGGGCCGAAAGCGCGAACACGTCCACACCCTGGAACAGCACGTGGTCCGCCTGGGACGACGGCCTTCCCAGCTCGATGGCTTCAAGCATGTCGCGCACGCAGTGGATGCTGATCATCAGTCCGCTGGGACGGAACACGTGCTGCCCCGGGCGGTCAGACTCCGAGATCGCAGAGAGATCGCGGAGCGAGTCCAGCGCCGTGTTGGCCGCGTGGCGCGTCATACCGATCCGCAACGGGCCAACGCCGGTCGGTGGAGTGAGGTCGAAATCCATGCGGGCATGATCCCAAAGAGCTCCACCCCACCGCCGCGTCACTCGTCCCCGACCGGGCGGGCTCGCTCCGGGGGCCTCCGCCCACGGACGGGCGCCGCCCGACCGGCCCGTCGCCTTGTCCGGTGCGGTGCCGCGTGGCACCGTCGGAAAGCCCCAGCCCCAGCCCCAGCCCCAACGACAGAGGAGGCCCCCCATGCCCGACGACCTGGCCGCGGACACCATCCGGAAACTGGAAGACGTCGTGGCGTCCCGCTCCCTGCCGGAACACACCATCGAACTGCTCCGCGTCTCCCTCGACCAGGCCAGGGCGGCGAAGACGGCGGGTCACGACCAGGAGGCGATCACCATCGCCGCCCAGGCCCTCCAGACCGCGGAGGCCCCGTCAACGGACCGGTAGCGGCACGCCCCGGCCCCCGGCCCCCGGCGCCAACTGGGGACCGGGGGCCGGGAGCCGAGCCGGTGGGAGGTCAGCAGTGGCCGACGCTGGTCTGGCCGGCCACCAGCGACGAGTGGACGTAGCCGGTTCCCACGTAGCTGGAGACGCGGAACCAGCGGTTCGAGGCGTAGTTCGAACTCGGCGGGTAGACCCACTGGCTGTCGGTCCAGCACAGCATCGTGACGCCGGTCCCGTTGGACAGGTAGCCGAGCGAACCGCACCCGGTGTTGGCGCAGGTCCGCTCGTTCGCCCCGCCGCTGTTGGACGAGATGTAACTGCCGGCGGCGTCGGCGCCGCCGGCGCCGGCGAGCAGACCGGTCAGGGCGACGGCGGCCGCGGCGGCGGCCAGTCCGGCCCGGGACCGCAGGGTGGTGGTCGTCATGCGCATCGTCGTTCTCCTCGTGAGACTCGCGGTGGTGTGCGGCGCCCCGGCCGATCCGGCGGCGCTCCACCAGAGAGCCATCCCGACGGCGGCCGGGGGAAGGAACCAACCGCAGGTCGACCAGGCCCGTACGGCGGTCCGTACAACTCCGTACAGCCCGGCGGCCCTCACCGGCACGGCGGCGCGTACGGCAGTCCGGGGACGAGCTGGGCCCACTCCTGGGCGGTGATGGCCGTCCCCGCGCGCTCGCACAGCTTCCGGGCGATCTCCTCCTCGTCGCGGGACCACAGCAGGGCGGCCGGGCCGGCGCCGCCGGCCGCGAGGGAGCGGCCGTCCGGGCTGAACGCGACGGCGTACCCCTTCCCGCCGAGGCCGCTCAGCACGGTGCGGGGCCGCGTCCGCGACGGATCGCCGGTGTCCCACAGCCACACCGTGCCGTCCGTACTGGCGGCGGCGAGCGTGCCGCCCTCCGGGGCGAACGACAGGGCGTACACGTAGCTGCTCGGCCCCGTCAGCGTCGGCCCGGCGGTGCGCGGGCGGTCCCCGCTCACGTCCCACAGCCACACGTCGCGGTCGGCGGTACCGGCCGCCAGGATCCGGCTGTCGGGGCTGAACGCGACGGACATGACGTAGCTGCCCGGCCCGCGCAGGGTCGCCTCCGGCACCGGTCGGCCGCCGTCCTGCGGGAGCCGCCACAGCAGCACCTGCTTGTCGACGGTGCCGGCGGCGAGCCGCCGGCCGTCCGGGCTGAACGCCACCGAATAGACGTAGTTCGTCGGCTCGGACAGTTCCGCCGAGAGCTGCGGGTGCGCCGGGTCCGCCGTGTTCCACACGCGTACGGTCCGCCCCTCGCTGCCCACGGCCAGGGTCCGGCCCGTCCGGTCGAAGGCGGCGGACTGGATGGTTCCGGTGCCGCCGGTCAGGGGTTCTCCGTAGGGCGCGGCGCGGTCGGGGCGGGAGAGGTCCCACAGCCACAGCTTGCCCTCCCGGCCGCCCACCGCGAGGGTGCGGCCGTCCGGGGTGAAGGAGACCGTCGCGGAGTACCCCGTGGGGTTGGTCAGGGGTGGTCCGACCGGGCGCGGGATCCAGGGGTCGGAGACGTCCCACAGCTGTACGTCGCGCCCCGCGACGGCGAGCAGCTTCCCGTCCGGCGCGTAGCCGATCGCGTTGACCGTGCCCTGGAAGCCGCGCAGCGGGCGGGGAGGCAGCTGCCACAGGCGCACGGTCCCGTCGGCGGCGGCCGTCACCATCTGCCGGCCGCCGGGATGGAACGAGAGCGAGGTGACCGGACCCGGGTGCGGGAACACGCCGGCGAGGACGCGTGTCCGGGCGTCGTACAGGCGCACTTGGTTGTCCGCGCTGCCGGTCGCCAGCCACTGCCCGTCAGGACTGCAGGCGACGGCGTTGACGTAGCTGGCCGGGCCGTCGGGGGCGGCCGGGGCCCCTCCGATCACCGCGGGCGGGGCGGGGGCGGAGCCGGGGGCGGGTACGTCCCAGAGCCGCGTGGACCGGTCCTGGCTCCCGGCGACGAGCCGTGCGCCGTCGGACGTGAAGGCCAGCCCGAACACCGGGCCGGCCGCTCCGGTCAGCGGCTGCCCGTACGCGATCGGGTGCCCGGGAACGGCGAGGTCCCACAGGCGTACGGAGCCGTCCGCGCCCCCTGCGGCCAGCAGGGCCGTACCGGGGCCGGGGCCGGAGCGGAACGCGACCGTGTGCACCGCCCCGGTGAAGCCGGTGAGGCGCGTCCCGGCGGCGGAGCTGCTCGCGGAGTTGCCGTCGGCGCCCGCCGTCGGGGCCGGCACCTCCGGGTCCGGCCACAGGTACACCGCGCCGTCGGCGCCCGCCGCGGCCAGCGTCTTGCCGTCCGGCGCGAAGGCCACGCCGTACACGGCCGAATCCGGTCCCTTGAACGACCGGGCCCCGGCCGCCGCCGGGCCGGGGGCCGACGGCTCCCACACCCGTACGGTCCCGTCCCCGGACCCGGCGGCGAGGCGGCGGCCGTCCGGACTGAAGGCGAGCGCGTACACCGTGTCGGCGAACGTGACCGGCGCCGCCCCGAGCGGTCGTGGCCGCTGCGGATCGCGCAGGTCCCACAGCGCGACCTGACGGTCCAGGCCACCCGCGGCCAGGGTGTGTCCGTCCGGGCTGAGGGCCACCGCCTGTACGACGCCACGGAACGCGAGGATCCGGGTCACGGCGGGCAGCGCCGAGGCGTCCATCAGCGCCTCCCGTGCCTCGGCCGTGGGTGCCGTGCGGTAGGCCACCAGCCCGAGTTGTGCGGAGAGGGCGAGATCGCTGCCCCGCAGCCGTTCTGCGCGCGCCGCCACCAGCCGGGACAGCGCGACGGCCTGCTGTCTCTGCGCGTCACGGCGCTGGACGACGGCGACACCGGTGAGCAGGCCGGAAAGGAGGACCAGCAGCGAGAGCAGGACGAGGAGCCGGCGCAGCCGGCGGGCGCCGCGCCGCTCGCGCCGGGCCCGGCCGTCCTCCGCCAGCCGGCTCGCGTCGAGGAACCCGCTTTCCCGTGCGTCGAGTTCCGGGGCGTGGCCGCTGTCCCGGGCCCAGCCGGAGGCCACGGCCAGGCGGGTGCCGCGGTAGAGAAGCGAGGGGTCGCGGTCGTGCGCGAGCCAGCGGTCGGCGTCACGCGTCAGGTCCTGCCGGACGATCTGTCCGGCCCGGTCGTTGTCGATCCAGCCGCGCAGCCTCGGCCAGGCGGTGAGCAGCGCCTCGTGGGTGATCCTGGCGCCGTCGCCGTCGAGCGTGACCAGGCGGCGGTCGACGAAGCGCTCCAGGACCGCGTACACCTCTCCGGCCCGGTCGGGGTGGCCCGTGGGCGGGGGCAGCGGCAGCAGCCTGCGCGCGTCGGGCACCCCGTCGCCCACCGCGACCATCCGCAGGAACAGCTGCCGGGCACGTGCGCACTCGGCCTCCGACAGTCCCGCGTAGACCTCCTCCGCCGTCTCGGACACGGCCGCGGACATCCCGCCGCCCGCGCGGTAGTCGGCGATGGTCAGGGCAGTGCCGCGGCCGCGTTCCCAGGTCGACAGCAGCGCGTGCGACAGGAGGGGCAGGGCTCCGGGGCCGGAGTCCCGCAGGTCGGCGAGGAGTACGTCGATGAACCCTTCGTCCAGGACGAGACCGGCCTTGGCGGCGGGGCCGCCGACCACGGCACGGATCTCGTCCTCGCTGAGCGCGCCCACGACGGTCTGGCCCTTCTGCAGTGCTGCCGCGAGGGGAGGCTGGTCGAGTGCCTGGCCGTAGAAGTCGGCGCGCAGACAGCCCGTGACGCGCACGTCGGAGGAGGGAAGGGCCGCGAGGCACCGCAGGAACCGCTCCCGTCCGGCGGGGTCGGGGCACGCGGTGAACACTTCCTCCAACTGGTCGACCGCCACGAGGATGCGCACGCCCTTGTGCTGCGCCACCGCCTTGACGCGCGCGGCGAGTTCGAGGGGGTCGCCCGCCGGGTCCGCCCACTCCTCGCCCAGGGCGGACTCCGCGGACAGGGCGGACGTCAGGGCGCGCATCGGGTCGCGGCCGGGGGCGAGCAGCAGCGGTGTGCAGCCGTGCTCGCGGCGCAGGACGGGCAGCACGCCTGCCCGCAGGAGCGAGGACTTCCCGGAACCGGAGGCTCCGACGAGCAGTTGGGGTACGTCGGCGCCTCCCTCGGCGAGGATCCGGTCCACGATGACGGTCCGCAGGTGCTCCCGGCCGAAGAACCAGTCGGCGTGGCGTTCCTCGAAGCCCGCGAGCCCCCGGTAGGGCGACGCGCCTCCCGCGACGCGCAGGACCCGGGACCGCCGCAGCTCGGCGAGGCGTCCCAGCCAGTGCTCGATTTCGGCCGCGTCGGTCACCCCGCAGACGTGCAGCACCTTGCGGAACAGGGGCAGGGACCCCATGGACGGCAGGTTCTGGCCGGCGAACCAGCCGCCGATGGTGCTGTGGGCGCCCGGTGCGCCGACGCGGGCGGCGACGGCGCGGACGGTCAGGTCGGCCTTCTCTCGCAGATGCGTCAGCTCGGCCGCGAACTCCTCGCGGGATAAAGGGGGTTGGGGGTGGAACGGGGTGGGGTCCATGGGGGCCTCCGGGGTCCGGTTCCGCTAGGGCGGTGATGCGGTGGACCACCCTTCCCGCGCCCATCCGGCCGCGTGGCCGGAACACCTCGATCCGGTCCCTTTCTACGCCGTCCTGGAGCGCTTTCCGGTCACTCACCACCGCCTCCGGGCCTCCGCGCCCCGCCGCCTCCGGGGCGCCCGGGCTCGCTGGTTCCGGGCCGGGCGGAGCCGCCGCTCACGGCGCTGCGCCGGGCTGCCGCCCTCCCGGGCCTGTGTCAGGCTGGAAGGGCCGACCGGCCGGCTAGACCGAACGACTCCGGCATACTTTGGACACTTCCATGTCTCCACACCCCTTCCGCCCCGCACGCAGCGTGCTGGCGGCGCTCTCCAGTGTGTCCCTCGCCGTCCTGCTGACGGCCGCTCCCGGCGCCCTCGCGCAGCAGCCGGCGTCGCATGCGGCGCCGGCCAAGGCCGTGACCCGCATCCAGGCCGCCACGCTGTCGATACCCTCCATCGGTCTGTCCGGACTGCCCGTCATCCCGTACGCGGGCAGCCCCGACGACGCCCCGGGCACCGCGATCCAAGACCGGGGCATGGCCGCGAGCCCCTACGGCCCCGGCGGCGGCGTCGGCCCCGGCGACGTGGGCAACTACATCGTCACGGGCCACCGCGTCGCCGGCGGCGGGCCGCTGAAAGCCCTGCCGTCACTGCGCCAGGGCGCGTCCGTCTACGTCAGCGCGGGCGGCGTGACGTACGAGTACGTCATCGGCACCACCCGGACGACTTCCTTCCGGTCCCCGTCCTCCATGGCGGAGCAGCGCGCCGCGGTCCCCGGCTCCAGCGGCGTGGAGCCGAGCCGCGCGATGATCACCGTAACCACCTGCCTCACCCCGGAGGACGACGCCGCGGGCAACACCTGGCGGGACGCACAGAACAACCCCGAGCACCGCATCGACAAAGTCGGCGTCCTCGTCAGGACCACCTAGAACGCGTCCCTTTGACCGGTGAGTGGCACAGTCACGATCACGATGCCCTGGTCGCACACGTCCACGCCTGACCATCGCGGCAGCCGGACTGGCAAGCCTCTTCCTAGCCACGGCGCCTGGCGGACCTACCGCGCCCCCGCAAAGGGGCGCGGCCGAGGCCTCGCGGCCCTGGCCACGGCCGGCTTCACCCTCACCGCAGGGACAGCCCTCTTCCTGCTCGTCCACGGCACAGGCTGCGACGGCCTGTGAAGGGGCGGGAATGGCAACGACTATCTGCCGTTCGAATCCACCGCCGAGCGCGCCAGCTTCCGGGCGGCATCCCGGCTGTCCTCCGTCGGGTTCACGCTGGCGAACTCCGTCATCAGCAACGCCGCATGAGTACCGGCGCCGATCAGGCTGCGGATTCTGTGAATCAGCGATAGCCACGGCCAACATGCGGGAGGGACGATCGTTACTCTCTCGGCTCGTCTCAGCGCCGGGAACTACTGTCGCGATGAGCCTCGCCGGTCAGGCGTGCTCGTCCGATGGCTGCTGGGGAGGCTGGACCGACCAGCTCGGCGGCTCGTCGCCGCCTGAGTCCTCGTCGCGCTCCGCGTCGGCGGCTGTCGTATGGATCTTGCCCGAAGCGTGGTGGACCGGCGCGTATACGGCGTAGAGCTGCAGGGTGTCCTCACCGATGTTGGTGACGTTGTGCCAAGTACCGGCGGGCACGAAGATCGCCCAGCCGTCCTCGACCTCCTGTTCGAAGTCGAGTCGATCCTTCGTGCGGCCCATTTGGACGCGGCCGCGGCCTGCGTCGAGTCGTAGGAATTGGTCAGTCTCCGGGTGCGCCTCCAATCCGATGTCCTCACCCACCGGGATCGACATGAGGGTCAACTGAAGGTACTTCCCAGACCAGGCGACCGCGCGGTAGTTCGTGTTCTCCAGCGTCGCCCCCTCAAGGTCGAAGCTTTGAGGTTCCGGCCCAATGTCCTTGATGGTCATACTTATCTCCTGGTCAATGTGCGCGGTACGCGGCGCGCGGTTGCTGTCTGGAATCAGCCCACCGTCGCAACGTTCTCAGAGCGCTGGGCTCCTCCGGCCGCAAACACGCGAGCCGCTACCGCCCAAATGCCCGCGGCCCGCTGCCACATTCCGCCTTGCGTACATGGACAGTCCACAACGGTTTCGCTCTGCGGACTCTCCACGCCCCAGCGGTGCACTCCGCGGTCGCGGCACACCGTGGGCTGCGGGCGGCCCGACTCCGGGCGATGTCGGCCCCGCCAGATGCGGCCGGCCGGGGCCGACGCCTCCCGCGCCGAGCGTGGCCGTGTCCGCAACGCAGGCGTCTCAGCGGGCCATTGGCGCTGGTGATCGTCGATGTGTCTCCTCGGCGCGACCAGGGCGACGGGGCCGCCGCCCTCCGGCGAGCCGGTCATCGGCTCGACCGGCCCTCGTTCGGCACGCTGGCCGTGGCCGCGGTGGGGTGGGCCTCGGGCGGGCGTTGGCGGGCGAGAGCGGTGGCGGTCAGGGCGGTGACCGCCATCGCGGCGATGCCGACCAGCGCTGCGGTGGTGTAGGCGTGGTCGTTCGGGAAGAGATGACCGGTGTCGGTGCCGGTGGCCAGGACGAGGCCGCCCATCGCGCTGCCCAGGGAGTACCCGACGCTGCGGACGACGTAGTTGAAGCTCATCGCGCTCGACGTCTCGCTCTTGGGCGTGACGGCCAGGATGACGCCGGGCATGGCGGCTGAGAAGCTGCCGACGCCGAAGCCCAGCACACCCATCGCGACGAGCAGTTGGGCCAGGTTCGACCGGGCCGCGGCGAAGAGGACGAACCCGCCACCGACGATGACGGCGCTGCCGGCCAGGAGCACGGGTGCATCGATCAGCGTCCGAACCCGGGGCGTGAGTTTTCCGGCGACGAACCCCAGCACCGAGAACGGGACGAGGACCAGCCCGGCGGCGAAGGTGGTCAGCCCGAAGCCGTAGCCGGCGCTGTGCGGCGTCTGCGCGTACCGCGTGATCAGCGTGAGCAGGAGGTACATGCCGCTCCCGCCGACGAACATGGCGATGTTCGCTCCGGCGACCGCCGGGTGCCGTACCGCCCGGACATCGACCAGGGGCGCCTTGCTGCGCAGCTCGGAGGCCGCCCAGACGCACAGCAGGAGCACGGCGACGACGGCGAGGATCACCGCCACGGCGAGGTGACGGCTCCACAGGCTCCGCTGTCCGGCCAGGAACAGGACGAGGAACAGTCCGCCCGCGAGGACGAGCGCGCCCGCCACGCTCACGTGAGCGGAGCGGCCTTCGGGAGCCGCGGGTATGGAACGCCACGCGGTGAGGAGGGCGACAGCGGTGACGAACAGACCGAAGCCGTAGGCAGCCCGTACGCCGCCGATCTCGGCCAGCAGTGCGGTGAGCGGGTAGCCGACGCCGGCGCCGATGATCGAGACCACCGAGATCAGGGCGATCGTGGCCGTGCTGCGCTCCTCGGGAAGATGGTCCCGGGCCACGCCCATCATCAGCGCCGTCAGACCGAGCCCGACGCCTTGGGCCGCCCTGCCGATGAGCAGCCCCGCGAACGGCAGCGGCAGCACGGTCGGCGCACTGCCGGCGACGACGATCGCCAGCGTGGCGAGGATCGCGGCCCGTCGGTGCGGGCCGGCACCGAGCCGGCCGAGGACGGGCGTGGCGACGGCGCCGCTCAGCAGTGCGACGGTCAGCGTCCACTGCGCGCTGTCGAGCGAGACGTGGAACGTGGTCGCCACACTGGTGATCAGCGGCGTCCCGAGGCTGGCGACCGCCGCCACGACCAGGGCGATGAACATCAGGGCGGGGGCCAGCAGCCGCGCCTCGGAGCGCTCCGGGGTGCGCCCCGTCACCGCTTCGGCCCTTCGCGGTCCTGGCTTTCGAGCTCTGCCAGGTGCGCCAGCGCCGGAAGCGCCGCCACCAAGGCCTCGACCTCGTCGTCGGCGAGTTCGTCGATCAGCCGCGCGAACGCATCGACGCCCGCCTGGCGTCGCGTCTGAACGTACGACGCGCCGGCCTCGGTCAGGCATACCAGCGTGACCCGCTTGTCGGACGCGTCGCCCCTCCGCTCGACCAGTCCGGACTCCTCCATCACCCGGACCAGCACGGTCATCGCGGGCTGGGTGACACCCTCGATCACGGCCAGATCGGTGATGCGTCGCGGGCCCGTCCTGTGCAGGGTGGCCAGGGTGGCGGCGGACGTGATGCTCATATCGCGCGGAAGGCGTCGCACAGCCCGGGTGGCCAGCCCGTAGAGGGCCGACCCGATCGCAGTGGAAGCGCCACGAGTGGCATCTTGACGGCTCATACGGGAAACATACAATATTTATATGAATGCTTTATGCATTTCTCGCCCGAACCCCGTGGCCCCTGCTCCGCACCCGGCGCACCAGACGGCGGTCGCGGTCGGCGCCATGGCGGGCGCCGTGCGCCGCGCCTTGACCGAAGACCGCGCCGAGGACGACAGCACCACCCGCTGGGCGGCGCCGGACGGCACCCGCCCCCAGGCGCAAGCCGCGCCCGCCACGACGGCGTGATCGCCGGCACGGAGATCCCAGCCGACAATCTGAGCGTCACTTCGAAGCCGGACAAGTCCGGCCGAGCACAGGAGGTTTCCATGGCCAAGGGCTACTGGGTCAGTGTCTACCGCGCCATTTCCGACCCCGAGAGGCTGACTGCCTACGACAAGCTGGCCGGTCCGGCCGTCCAAGCTGGGGGCGGGCGCCTCCTGTCCCGTGGCAGTCGAGTCGTCGCCCATGAGGCCGGAAACACGCAGCGCGTCGTTCTGATCGAGTTCGACAGCTTCGAACAGGCCGTCGCAGCCCACGAAAGCGAGGCTTACCAGAAGGCGCTGGCGGCCCTCTCCGACGGCGTCGAGCGCGACTTCCGCATCATCGAAGGCCTCGACTGACGGACGGGCCAGTCGTGCCGAGGCGGTGGAACGTCTCCAGCACGCTCTTCCGGGCGGCGGCCGAACCTCCGCCCTTCAGGACGATCAGCCGGATGGTGCAGCTCTCCGAGGCCCGCACCGTCCCCCAGGCCCCAGCGGACAATCGGCCCGCGCGGAACGGCAGACGCCCCCCTGTCGATCGCAAACCGCACAGCCGGTAAAGCATTGACCCCCATGGAGTGAATCGCGCCAGAACCCCGTGACCTTTGGCCGGAACCCTCCATACCGTGGCCCCTCTTCACTCATCACCACAACTGGGGGGCCGGTGCGCAACCACCGACTCGTAATGACCGCTGCCTTCGTGGCGGCCGGTCTCGGCATCATCCCGGGCATCGCGCAGGCGGCGGATCCCGTGCCTGCCGCGGCCGGCGTGGCCGAGGCGATCACCAAGGCGTCCACGTCCGAGGGCTTCCACAGCCCCGCGGACCGCACGATCCGTACCACCCTGCCCACCGCCACCGCCACCGAGGGGAAGGCCAAGGCGAACTCCAAAACCGCCGCACCACAGAAGGCACAGGCTGCCCGTACCGAGCAGGCCGCGCCCGCGCAGAACGCGGAGGCCGCACCGACCGGGCAGGCCGCGCTCGACGCGGGAGCCAACCCGGCCCTCGCGGTCGATGTCAGCGGCACCAGTTACACCGCGCACGGGATCGAGCTCACCGCCCTGATCACGAGCGCCGACTTCGCGCTCGACGTCGTCATCGACTGGGGCGACGGGAAGACCGACACGGTCACGGCCCAGGGCACCTACGAACTGCACCACTCGCACACCTACGACAAATCCGGCGAGTACCAGGTGCAGGTCAAGGTGACCGACACGGCCAATGCCGTCCAGGCCACCAACGGCGGCGCATTCCTCACCCCCGGCGCCGACTTCACCCCGCACACCCCGACCCGCCTCCTCGACACCCGCAACGGCACCGGAGCCGCGGCCGGCAAGGTCCCCGGGCAGGGCTCCGCCCGCGTCAAGGTCGCCGGCAACGCCTCCGTCCCGGCGGGCGTCACCGCCGTCGCGCTCAACGTCACCGTCACCGAGACCGTCGACAGCGGCCACGTGACGGTGTGGCCCGGAGCCGGCTACGAGCGCCCGAACACCTCGAACCTCAACTACACGGCCGGCCGGTCCGTCCCGAACATGGTGATCGTGCCGGTCGGCGAGGACGGGTACGTGGAGCTCTTCAACGGCGGCTGGCAGCCGGTCGACCTGATCGCCGACGTGACCGGCTACTTCACCCGGGCCTCGGCGAGCGGCTACACCTCGATGACGCCCGCCCGGTTCGTCGACACCCGAGAGGGCGTGGGCACGGCCCGCGGGAAGCTCGCCGCCCGCAGCGCGTTCACCACGCGGATCGGCGGACTGCAGGGGGTGCCCCAGAACATCAAGGCCGTGGCGCTGAACGTCACGGTGACCGAGCCCGAGGGGCCCGGCCACATGACCGCATTTTCCGGCACCGGCCCGGTACCGACGGCGTCGAACCTGAACTTCGTACCCGGACAGACCGTGGCCAACGCCGTGATCGTACCGGTGGCCGAGGACGGCACGATCAAGATCTTCAACGGGGCCTGGTCCCCGACCCACGTGGTCGTCGACGTCGTCGGCTACTACAGCCCGGACAGCAAGGCCGCCTTCCTGCCCTTCACCCCGTTCCGTACGCTCGACACCCGCGAGGAGGCGTACGGCTGGCCCGGCGGCAGGTTCCGGGCCCGGGAGTACATCACCCAGGGGTTCACGCCCGAGGCGGCGACAGGTGTCGAGGCCTACGTGCTGAACGCCACCGTCACCGAGACCCGCGGTACGGGATTCCTCTCGGTCGCCCCGAGCCCGTACGCACTGCCGGCGGCGGGCGAGCCCGCCGCACCGGCCGGACCGCGCCCCGTCTCCTCCACCCTCAACTGGACGACCGGCGACACCGTCCCCAACCTGGTCCAGGCGAGCGACGGCGACCACGGCGTCATCACCTTCTGGAACCAGGGCCATGAGGACGCCGACCTGGTGCTCGACGTCTTCGGGGTCTACCAGACGAAGTGACCCCCGAGGGTGGCGCGCCGGGCGCGCGCCACCCTCGCCCCGTTCGGCCTACGCCGTGGCCGGCACGACACGGTCGCCAACCGGTGCCGCCGCTGGATGTCGCGGCCCACCTCGACTCGCCACCCGCTTGCGCGGGCGCTCACCGTGCCGGGGCACGGTCGCACCGAGGAGATCGGGGCACAACGACTCGGCGGAAGGAACTAACCACGGCCCGCCTGCTCATCGACGCGCGTCAGCAGCCTCTGAGTAGATCGCGCTGGATCTGGTGAGCGATGGAGCGGCGTACCGATGCCGATGTGGTGGTGGTGACCTTCGAGGGAAGGTCCAGGCCGCGGCTGATCTCGTCGTACGCGGCTCGGTAACCGCCGGACAGCTCTGCCCGGTGCAGTCTGAGGTCCTCCTCGACGAGACGCCTCAGCTCGTCGATGTTCTGGGGCGTGAAGCGCTTCCTCCCCCGGGTGAGCGCGTTGACGTAGCGGGTGCAATGAGCGGTTTCATCGAGGGTCTCGGAGATCCCCTCAGCGAGGCCCCAGAGTCGCCCTTCGAGCCAGGGGACGTCGCGCTGATCGAGGGACACCTCCATCGGGGGCCGTAGCTCATCGGTCTTGTGCTTCGCCATCTGTTTGGACACGGCGGGCTGGCTCATGTCAGCGAGCCGCGCGATGCGTTCCTGCGTCCAGCCGAAGCCTGCGAACACCTTGATCATCTCGGCGCGCAGCTTGCGCATCTCCTCGCCTGCACGGATGACCTCGTTCATGCCGGCGAGTATCTGCTCGGCTTGTTCCTCGGTCAGCGTCTCGGGGATCTGGTGTGCGCTCTCTTCACCTGCCACAACCCAGTTATACACCAGAACACCGCCCTCATAACCTGGTTGTAGAACCAGGTTATGACTGGCAGGATCACCTCATGCCTACCTTCCCCGCACCTGACGGAACCCAGCTCTCCTACCGCGTGATCGGTGATGGCGACCCCGTCGTCTGCATCCCGGGAGGGCCTGCGGACTCCGTCTACCTCGGCGACCTCGGCGGCCTGTCCGCGCACCGCCAGCTGATCGTCCTCGACCTTCGCGGCACCGGCCGGTCCGCGGTTCCCCAAGACACCTCCTCCTACCGCTGCGATCGCCTGGTCGACGATGTCGAGGCACTGCGCGAGCGCCTCGGCCTTCCCCGGATGGACCTGCTCGGCCACTCCGCCGGCACGAACATCGCGACGCAATACGCGGCCCGGCACCCGGAGAAGGTCCGCAAGCTCGCCCTCATCGGCCCCAGTCCCCGAGCTGTCGACGTGGCGATCACGGCAGAGACGCGGCGCGAGCTCGCGCAGCTCCGGAAGGACGAGCCGTGGTTCCCGACGGCGTTCGCCGCCCTGCAGGCGATCACCGAGGGCACCGGCAGCGACTGGGAAGCCATCGCCCCCTTCTTCTGGGGCCGATGGGACGCCGTGGCGCAGAAGCACCACGCAGCCAGCCAGCCGAGCAACCAGGAAGCCGTCGCTCTCTTCGCGGCCGAGGGCGCCTTCAGCCCGAAGAGCACTCGTGCGGCGCTCGCCTCCTGCGAGGCTCCCGTTCTGCTGCTGACCGGGGAGTTCGATTTGAACAGCCCGCCGGTGGCCGCGGCCGAGTTCGCGGAAGCGTTCCCTGACGCCACGCTCGTGGTGCAGCCGGGAGCAGGCCACTATCCGTGGCTCGACGACGCCGACTGCTTCGTGGCGACCACGGCGGCATTCCTCCGCAGATGACGCGGCTCACGCCTTTGAAGTCCGACGTGGACGCGCAAGGCTCCCCCAGGGGGACGGGAACCTGGCCGGGGCGTCGGCTCCGGCGCGGTCTCCGGCCGCAGTTGGACGCACTCGCCCCAGAGCGCGTTCTTGCCACCGGAGCAGAGGGAGGACATCCCCCTGACGGCGGGACGTGTCGGTATTCAGGAAGAACCGTTGAAGTGGTATGAACGCATCCGACGACCTCGACGACCAGGAATGGGCCGCGATCCGCGCGCTGCTGCCCCGCTGCGGGCCCGGCGGCCCGGACTATCGGACCATCGTCAACGGCATCCTGTGGCAGCAAAGAGGCGGCCGCCGCTGGCACGACCTGCCCACCCGCTATGGACCCTGGCACCGCTGCGCCGAACGCCTGCGCCTGTGGAACACCGACGGCACCTGGACCAACATCCTCAGCTGCCTCGCCGCCAGCCGCCCGCTCCCCCGCCACACGGACCAGACCCGCGACAGGCCGGAACCTCCCCGTACCCGGGAGGCGATCGATGACTGGAACAGCCCCTGGCTTCCGCAAACGCCTAAATAGCAGGCCACCGAAGGCCTCTCGCACAGAATCCGCCGGGTCGGGGGGCGGCGACGCCCCGTCGGCGCAGTGCGCCAAATCGGTCCGGCTCTTCACGGCTTTCTGCGTGCAGGACCGCATCCTCGGTACCGTGCTGGGCCACGCGGCGACGTCGCTCAGGCGAGCATGGCACTACGGGCTGCGCCTCGGGAGTCAGTTGCAGGTGGTGGAGCTGTGAGCGTTGGCCCGCCAGGAGGAGGTGTCCCTTCTGGCGGCGCCGGACGCGGTGGAGGGCGAGAGAGCCGGAGGAGGAGTCGTGCGGGCCACGCCGAGTCGGCAAGGGCGCTACGGCGGCGCTGCGCGCCGACCTTCGCCCGGCCCGTCCCGGACCCGGCTGGCGCTATCGCGGGCAGCTCCCCGCCTGCGTGCAGCAGGCCAAGGGCGCGTTTGCCGTCCTGCTTGCCGGCCGCATCGGCACGGGGCGGCCGGCTCTCTCGGCTCGGCCAAGCCGTGCCACCGCGGGTGCCCGAGCCGTCGTACGGCGGCCATTGCCCGGCTTCGATCCTCGCCAGCGTGTCCCACGCCCCTGCGCCACCACCGCACCCGCGGAACCGACGACCCCAGCGGGAGAGAGCGGCACGGTCCCAAAAGGCTGACCGCCGGGGCGGGTGGCGCGAACCGGGCCGCGGCAGCGCCGGAAATCGCGGCAATGGCCATCACCGTCATACGACCACGACGCCCTGAAATGCAGCAGCCGCGCACAGAGGGACACGCAGGCGTTCGGAGGACCCCGCAGGCGAGCCGGCCTGTCCGGCACCGGGAATCACCCCCGCGCGCGGACCACTACAGCCTTGATGATTTTGACGTGCTCTCAAAAACCTGGATGACAGGGCGTTTGGAGGCGGAAGGCCGGGTTAGACGCGTGATAGGGGAAGCCCCCGCCAAGGATGGGGCGCTCCCTGAGCGGGCCCCGCCGGACGCCGCCCTTCCACCCGGCGTCATGGGGAAGGCCCGCCCGCACGACGGGCTGCCGCCCGGATCCGTACGGCACCCGGACGCCCCGTTCCGGCTACCTCCCCGGCCGGAACAGGAGCCGCCCGGCGAACCCCCGGAACCGGCGCTCATACCGCCGACCCCCGGGCGCGGACCCGACGGCAGCAGCCCGGCGCACCCCCTGGTCGCGTCGTCCAGCGCGCTCAGACCGGCAACAGCCCCGGCGAGGCCGAACGCTGCCGCCCTGGCAGGCCTGGAACGGGGGATCGCGACGTTCGTGCGCGACAGCACGTATCTCTCATCGCCGTGAAAGCCGAAAACGACCTCGGGACATGCCCCACCCACCGTCCGTGAGGCAGCGGACTCGCTCCGCGCCGAAGAAGACGAGCCGGACGGGCTGGTCAAAGCCGAGCTGCACGAGAAGGCCACGGCGGCAACACCCGCCCCAGTCCTCCCCCCGCGACGCCTGGTCGTCGTCACGGCAGGTCCGAGATGCTGGTACCGGGCGGCAGCAAGAGCCCTTCGGGGGTTGTGCTCAGGCCGAAGCGCGGGGGGCGGGTGAACATCGCGGTGTGGGAGAAGTCGACGGTGCCTCCGTTGAATCGGGCGGGTGGGACCGCGCTGTGGAGGTGTGCGAGATGGCGCTCGCCGAAGTTCATTTCGGTGCCGGTGAAGGCGGAGCCGGCGAAGTCGATGAGTCCGTCGGTGAACTCCGCGCCCTCGAATCGGACCTCTCCTGCCGTGAAGGCGGCATCTCGGAAGTTGACACGGGCGCCGGTGAAACGCGCGTTGTCGAACGTCACCCAGCCGCCGCTGAAGGTGGCCCGGTCGAAGCGGATCTGACCGCTGCGGAACTCGGCGAGACGGAAGTACACGTAACTGCCCTCGGCGAATTCGACCTCGTCGAAAACGACCTGGTCGCGATCGTGGCCGACGAAGAGCGCATTGACGAAAATTATCTCGCCTCCGGTGAAGCGGGCGCCGCGGAAGCCGGCTTCGTCGAGGACGGCTCCTGTGAAGTCGAGATCGTAACCCCGCCAGGATGCGACGGAGTCGTCTCGCAGACGGGCGGCGATGAGCCGCAGGACGGTCTTGCGAACCTCACGTTCGCGCCGCCAGGCGTCGAAAGCCTGCTCACCGGCGGGGGGTTCCGGCGCAAAGGGCATCCTCAGATAGCCGCACAGTACGTCGATGCACGTCTGTCGTTCCTCGTACCACGCGTCGGCAAGTCTGGCCATGGCGTACGCGCCCGCCATCCGAGCGGCGGGCTGATCGGCCCCGAGCTGATCGGCGGCGGCACCGAACCGGTCGGCGAATGCCCTTTCGTGCTCGCGCGCCTCGCTCACCTCACTGAGGTGCTGACGCCGATAGCCGACCACCAGAGCCACCGCGCCACCGGTCCCCGCGACGATCGCCAGAGCGATCTTGATGCCGTCGTAGATGTCTCCCGGCTTGAGCGGCCCGGCCACGTGCAGAGGAGGCGTGCCCAAAAGCAGCCACAGGACTCCCGCGACGAGGCAGGCCGTCAGTACTGCCAGCAGCAGCACGACGGTGACATGCAGGCTCAACGACCAGCGCATCACGTTCCGCGCAGCTGGACTTGAACGCTCGCCCCTCGCCTCCACACCGCAAGCCTAGAACCAGCACCAAGATCAACGATTGCATTCAAAGGAATCGCGGCCGGGGCGACCCCGCACTGTCGTCCTGTTACGCAGTGCCCGGACCGCGGCCATCGGCCAGCGCGGAGCTGATGCCGGTGGCGGCCGCCACGGCCCATCTGCGCCCGCACTCCCATCCGGCGGCACGCCACCCGCTCAACGGTGCGCCGCGAGATGTCCAAGGGGCCTTCGATTGGGTTGGGCGGCCTTGCAGCGTGACTCCTCCTATGTGGTTGCCTACCGTGCCGGGGGTCCCGCGCGGTACACGGGCTCGGCGGCCGTTCGATGGAGCGGCCATGCCATGTCGTCAACGGCAAGGAACGGCTCCCCGGCCATGGTTGAGGGCGTTGTCCCGGTGAAGGCCATGACGTCTCGATGCAGATGGGACTGGTCGGCGTAACCGGCGTCGGCCGCGACACGGGCCGCGCCTTCCCCGGCGATCAGGCGGTGAGCGGCGTGGTCGAAGCGGACCAGCTTCACAGCGCGCTTCGGAGGCAGGCCGAGCTGCGACCGGAACCGGGACCACAGGCGCTTGCGGCTCCAGCCGACCTCGGCCGCCAGTGCGTCAACCCGGGCCAGGCCGCGGCTGACTACGATGCGTTGCCAGGCCCAGGCCACTTCCGGGTCCACCGTGGGCCCCGCCTCGTGCCGCCGGGCGAGTAGCGCGTCCGTCAGCGCGAAGCGGTCCTGCCACGACGTGGCATCGGCGAGTTGCTCGCGGATGCGTGACGCCTCCCGGCCCCACAGGTCGCCCAACGGTACGACGGCGCCGTCGAGCTCGGCGGGCGGAGTGCCCAGAACTGCGCGTGCGAGCACCGGGGACAGGCGCACCTGCACGCACTTGATGTCCTCTCCCCGTGCCCGGATTGCGCCCCCGGACCCGAGGCCGGGTCCCGCGGCGACGCTTCCCCGCTCCTGCCGGCCCGGTGCGCAGTCTATGACGGACGAACCTTCGCCGAACTCGACGAGCAGCGTGACGGCCGGGTGCGGGACGATCTGGAGCACGTCCAGGTCACGTATATCGAACCCGGCCATGGTGACGCCCGTCACTCGGCTGCGCTGCCGCGGGCACTCGACATTCCACATGACCGCGCCGTGCGTGAACGTCTGCATCGACTCATGCTACGGCGAGTCGGCCCGAGGGAACATTCATCCAATCCACCGGCGCGAGCGGCGGAGACAGTGGGCTCATGACCCATTCTGACGACGACTCGTTCGTGAGCGATGACGCCGAGGCCACCGGAAGTACGACGCTGTCGATGGAGGACGGCGACATCCACGTACGCCAGGACGGCCCGCGCGGCGCCCCCGTGCTCCTGCTCATCCACGGGTCCGCATCCTCGACCCGCTCGTGGGACCCCATGGTTCCGCTGCTGACCGCATCCCACCGCGTCGTCCGGATCGACCTGCTGGGGCACGGCAGGTCGGCCCGTCCGGCCGAGAGCAGTTACGCGATCCCGGACCAGGCGCGCCGGGCCGGCACGGCGCTGGACCGGCTCGGCGTCGAACACACCGTGGTCGTCGGCCACTCCAGCGGCGGCGCCGTCGCCACCGCCCTCGCCGAACAGCGGCCTGACCTGGTCACGGCGCTCGCGCTCATCAACACCGGCCCCGGCCTGGACGCCTTCATCGCACCGGAGACCGCCGCGATGGACTTCTCGCAGTGGCCGCCGACCGATGAGCAACTCCGGGCGTTCGCGGGCACCAGCGTCAGCCGCGCGGGATACCAGATCCCCGAAGAGCTCCTGGACGACGTACGAGGCATGACCTCCGACACACTGACCACGACGATGGAAGCCACCCGCTCCTACCTCCGACAGCGGCCGCTGCCGGATCGGCTGGCGGCTCTGGGCAAGCCTCTTTTGGTGCTCTTCGGCGAGGACGACCGCCGATGGCGATCCTCCTCCGCAGCCGACTACCGCGCGGTCGCGGGTGCGGAGGTCGAGTTGCTGCCCGGCCTCGGGCACTCGCCCCTGCTTGAGGATCCGCGGCGGACGGCCACCGCCCTGCTGGCCTTCACCGCGCCGCGGACCGCGCGGGTGGACTGAATGACACGGAGGAGTGCGATGCGAATCCTGGTCTCCGGCGCCGGTGTCACCGGTCCGGTCGTGGCCTACTGGCTCACCCGGCACGGCTTCCGCGTCACCGTCGTCGAGCGCGCGCCGACGCCGCGCAGGACCGGAGGACACGCGATCGACCTGTTCCGGCCCGCGATGAACATCTCGGAGAAGATGGGCGCACTGCCGCGCATCGAGGCGCGAGCCACTGGCACGAACCGGATGACCATCTACCGGGAAGGCGCGCGGCGTCCCGTCCGGGCGGACCTCTCCAAGATCTTCACTGCCGCCTCCGACCGGCACGTCGAGATCATGCGCGACGACCTGAGCGAGATCTACTACGACCTCACGGTCGAGGACGTCGAATATGTCTTCGGCGACTCGATCACCGCGATCTCGCCCGACGGCGAGGTGCAGTTCGAGAAGGCCCCGCCGCGGCGCTTCGAACTCGTCGTCGGCGCGGACGGACTCCACTCCAACGTGCGCCGCCTCGTCTTCGGCGACGAGTCCCGCTTCAGCGTCCCCGTGGGGGCCTACCTCGGGGTTCTCGTCCTGCCGAACCTCGCGGGGCTTGACCGCGAGCTCGTCATGCACACCGGCAAAGACCGCACTGCCGGCATGTACGGGGCCCGGCACCTCGGCGATGCGCGGGCACTGTTCCTCTTTCGCAGCGAGCACGGCCTCGACTACCACCACCACGACCTGACCCGGCAGAAGCAAGTGCTGCGCACTGCGTTCACCGGCCTGCACCCCGACGTCGACTGCTGGCTGGACGGCCTCGACCGCACCCCGGCGTTCTACTTCGACTCGATCACCCAGCTCCGCATGGACACGTGGTCACGGGGACGGGTGACGCTCGTGGGCGACGCGGGCTACTCCCCGGGGCCGGCCGTGGGAGGCAGCACCAGCCTCGCCGTCGTCGGAGCCTACGTCCTGGCCGGCGAACTGGCACGCGCGGGAGGTGACCACGAGCGCGCCTTCCCCGCCTACGAGCGGGTGATGACTCCCCACGTGCAAAACAGCCGCGCGGCCGCGCTCAGCGCGGCGAAGCCCCTCATCCCCGCCTCCCGCCTGGGCGTGCACGCACTGTCACAGGGCGCCCGCCTGATCTCCGCCCTGCCCGCAGGACCCAGCCGCGCGCTCCTGCGCCTGACCACCAGGACTGCTCGCCTCCACAACTCCATGGCCGTCGACGACTACCCGCCGTTGCCAACTGCACGAACGGGCGGGGGCGTACCGTGACTGGCTGAGGGAGGGTGGTCGCTGCCGTGCCCCGCATCGTCCCAGGGCCGCATAGGGGTAGTAGAGGCTGGACGAGTGGTGACCACCTCCGCGCCCGCTGAGCCCCCGCCCTCGGTGCCGGCTGTGGGCATGAGGTTCACCTGCCCATAAGGTCGGCGCTGAGCGTGGTGCGTGGAACGCAGAGGACTGCGTCGTAGGCGTCCAAGGCCGCCACACGTTCTTCACGGTCCTGCCGCTCGCTGCCGCTGGTCATCGCCACTGACACGTAGTCCTGCCCGAGCTGCCGTGCGAGGGCGTGCCCCACTGCCTACGAGACGACCCAAGGCGCCAGATCGTCAGCCGGGGCATCGGGGGCCGGAGGCGGAAGGCAACGCGGCCAGCACCGCATCGGCGCATGCCAGGTTCCGCTGGCAGTCCTCCCCGGTGAAGCGCGGGTTGCCGCGCCGGACGTCGCCTCCGCCGTTGGCGTGGTGGACGGTGCGGATCGACTCCGCGCCCGAGCGCGCGCCGCGGCGGCGGCCGGCAGTGGCGGACTCCTGCCGGCAGCTGCTGCGTGGTGCAGCGGGTCAGCCGTCGAGGCGGCGCTTGCTGAGCCAGGCGACCATTTCGGGGTCGCGGTGGTCGAAGAACAGCGTCGTGCCGGTGTCGAGGCCGGCGATCTGCGCCATCTGCCGGTCGGTGAGGTCGAAGTCGAAGACGTCGAAGTTCTGCGCCATGCGGTCGGGTTTGACCGACTTCGGGATGGTGACGATGTCGCGCTGGATCAGCCAGCGGAGCACGACCTGAGCCGCGGATTTGGCGTGGGCGTCGCCGATCTCGCTGAGGACGGGGTGGGTGAACAGGTCGTTCTTGCCCTCGGCGAAGCCGCCCCAGGACTGGTGTTGGACGCCGTGCTGCCGCATCAGCGCCTGGTCGACGGTGCGCTGGAAGAAGGGGTGGGTCTCGATCTGGTTGATCGCCGGGGCGATCTCGTTGTTGAGGATCAGCTCCAAGAGCCGGTCGGGGTAGAAGTTGGCGACACCGATCGCCTTGGCCAGGCCCTCCCGGTTCGCGGCCTCCATGGCGCGCCACTGCCCGTAGACGTCGCCGTAGGGCTGGTGCATCAGGTAGAGGTCGACGCGGTCCAGGCCCAGCTTGGCCAGGGAGGCTTCCAGGGCGCGGCGCGCGTTGTCCTGGGCGGGTGCGTCCTGGATCCACAGCTTGGTGGTGACGAACAGCTCCTCGCGCGGGACGCCGCTGTTCTCGATGGCGCGGCCGACGGCTTCTTCGTTGCCGTAGGCGGCTGCGGTGTCCAGGAGCCGGTAGCCGGCGGCGAGGGCGTCGGAGACGGCCTGCTCGGTCTGGTCCGGCGGGATCTGGTAGACACCGAAGCCGAGGATCGGCATCTCGATGCCGTTGTTCAGGGTGACGGTCTGCACGGGGGTCTCCTTGTCGTTCGGGTGTACGGGAGCGGTCGGCTGCTCCGGCCTGCTTCCGCCGCTGCCAGGTCGAGCTGCGCCTCGAAGTCGTCGCCCCGCTTGCGCGGCACCCCGAGCGTGGAGTCCAGGGCCCGAGAGCCGAGGACCATCCGCAGCGGGGCAGGGTCGGTGTCGGCGGATTCAATGATGCGCGTGCCGACTTACGGGTTCGTGGCGACATGGCCCTCCACCTGGGCGTCCGCGCCGCAGAGCGCGGCGAGCATCGCGAAGGTCAGCAGTGCCCGTGCGGGTAAGTCGACGCCGGTGCGGGTGTGGTCGTCGCCGGAACTCGCGCCCAGGAGACGCCGGACGTGCTGCTCGTCGGCGGGCGCGTTCGCGTACATGTCGTCCACGTCCTCTTCGCCGACGATCCGTTCCTGAATCGGGGTGACGCCGATGGGGGGCGGTCACGGGCGGACCAGCACCTTCAGGCGGGTACGGGCGTCCATGGCCGTGTGGCGTCGGCGACCTGGTCCAGTCCTACCTGGGCATCGGACACCCGGCCCGGGTCGATGCGGCCGGCGAGCACGTCGTCGATGGCGGGCTCCAGGTACGCGCGCACCGCGACGGGAACTCCCGCCAGTTGGGCGTTCCTCCCGAACAGCGACCCGAACCCTACCGGGGCCTCCTCGTACTGCGGGACACCGACGCGGGAGATGATCCCGCCGGGACGCACGATGCCGTACGCCTGCTCGTACGCGGGCATCAGCCCGACAGCCTCCAGGACGACGTGTGAGCCCTCTCCGCCCGTCAGGTCCATCACCCTCGTGATGCCCTCCTCCCCGCGCTCGGCCACGACGTCGGTGGCGCCCCAGTCCCTGCCAGACGGCCGGCGTCGCAGCCACATCCTGCATGCGGTCAGCCTGAGGAGTTGGCCGACCCGGAACCAGCGCATCCTGCGGGACTGCCTGCGAACACACCCCGCGGACGCCGCCCGGTATGCGAACTGAAGCGGGCGATTGTCGCCGCCGGCACGTCACCGAGCGAGCAAGTACTCGGAGGAGCCCAGCGCTTCGTCCATGGAGTCTC
This sequence comes from Streptomyces sp. NPDC051109, assembly GCF_044455885.1. Taxonomy (NCBI): domain Bacteria; kingdom Bacillati; phylum Actinomycetota; class Actinomycetes; order Kitasatosporales; family Streptomycetaceae; genus Streptomyces; species Streptomyces sp. NPDC051109. Next base: position 59,668 of record NZ_JBITFF010000021.1, on the reverse strand, counting down.
CTCCTACAGTGGAGCGCCAGGTCCACGGCCTGGGACTGTCTCTTTGAAGGAGTGCGGCATGGGGGAAACGAGGGCGGCCGTCGCAGTGGCGGAAGGGCTTGAGGAATACCGGGGGGAGCTGACCGGGTACTGCTACCGCATGTTGGGGTCGTACGCCGAGGCCGAGGACGCCGTGCAGGAGGCGCTGGTTCGGGCGTGGCGGAACATGGACCGCTTCGAGGGCCGCTCAGCGCTGCGGACGTGGGTGTACCGCATAGCCACCAACGTCTGCCTGGACACTCTCGCTTCGGGCAAACGGCGGGCGCTGCCGATGGACCTGTCCGGCCCGAGCGGGGGCGGCACCCCGCCGGCGCCGCCGCAGGACTCCGTCCTGTGGGTGGAACCGTGCCCGGGAGGCGATCCGGAGACCGCCGCGACAACGGTCGAGTCGGTCCGGTTGGCGTTCGTCGCCGCGCTGCAGCACCTGCCGCCCAGGCAGCGGGCCACGCTGATCCTGCGGGACGTGCTGGGCTTCTCGGCACGGGAGGTAGCCGACCTGCACGGCTCCACCGTCGCCTCGGTCAACAGTGCCCTGCAGCGGGCCCGGGCCACGCTGGCCGACCGCCGCCACGCGCCGGACGGGTCGGCCGCACGGCCGTCGGACGACGGCGTCCGCCGGGTGTTGGCCGAGCGGTACGCCACGGCCTTCTCCCGCTACGACATGGAGGAGCTGAAGATGCTCCTCCACGTCGACGCCACGCTGTGCCTGCCCCCGTACGCGAAGTGGATGCGCGGTGTCCCCGACATCCAGGCGTGGCTCACCGGCCCCGCGATCGGCTGCCGCGGCTCACGTCTGGTTGCGACCGTGGCGAACGGCTCGCCCGCGTTCGGTCAGTACCGCCCCCAGGCCGACGGCACCGGCTACGTGCCCTGGGCCCTCCAAGTCGTCGAGTTCCGCGACGACCGGATCAGCGGCATCACGGCCTACCGTGACACCGACCGCCTCTTCTGCCTCTTCGGGCTGCCGGACCGCCTGGGCGAGGGGTAGGCGCACTCGGCTCTCGCGTCCGAAGGACGTGGCGGCGTCCTCGGCGAGGGTGTGGCCGACGAGGGCCGTGGCGTGAGTGGCCGTCGAGCAGCGCTCAGCGGTTCACCGGGACGGAAGCCAGACGGGCCGTCACCGCGCTCAGCCACAACAGGCCAAGCCCGCTCCGGCGGTGAAGGCCAGGACGGAGGCTGCGGAGGCCGCGAAGCCGGCGAGGACGACGGCCGGGACGAGACGCGAGGCCACGGCCCACCCGCGGCGGCCTCGGGCGGCGCGCGAGCCGGCCAGCAGGACGAAGGCGGCGCACACAGCGAGGTAGCCGACCATTCCGGCCGCCATGTGGACGGCGCCGTGGCCGCTCATCACGGTCACGTCGGGCGCTCCGGCGGGAAAGCCCGCTCCGGCGTCGGCCGGGAAAGCCGCCGCAGCCCCGAAGGAGGCACCGAAGACACCGACCAGGACCGGACCCCAGATGCCACCCGGGTGGCCGCCCAGCACCCGGCGCAAACCGACGCCCCCCATGACCAGCAGGGCGCCGGCGATCAGGAAGTTGACCGTCTGATCCCGGCCCGCCTCGCCGAGCGCGAGCTGGCTGAGTGCGTTCCGGCTGCGGGCCGGGAGCTGCCGCCACGGTTCGGCCCGGGCGCCCTCGACAAGAACGATCATCCCCGGGCCGGGGTGGCACCATCCCATGAGCCTCACGACGCTCCACCTGGGCGGCGTTCCTTGACACCATCCCCGACGCCGCCCTGGTAATCCGGCTTCGCGCGTGATCGGCCGGACGGCTTCCAGTGACCTGAGTCAGAGATTCTCTCCTAGACACGACGTTCGAGCTGGCTGGCTCCCGGCTGGTGGCAGACGTTCCTTCCCGGACCAGGCGGCGGTAGATCTACCAGGAGACGTCTGACTCAGGTCACTAGGTGGTGGGGAGGAAGTCGGCGACGAGGACGGCGAATTCCTCGGGGTCGAGGATGCGGATGCCCAGTTCTTCGGCCTTGGTGCGCTTGGAGCCGGCCTTCTCTCCCGCCACCACGAGAGTGGTGCGCTTGGACACCGACGACGATGCCTTTCCCCCGGCCCGCTCGATCAGCTCGTTCATCTCGTTCCGGGACAACACCGCAAGGGGGCCGGTCATGGAGCCGGTTACCACGACGGCCTGTCCGGCCAGCGGGCCGCCCGCCGAGTCCTCGCCGTCGCCTCCGTCGGTCGCGGGCTTCTGCGGCTCGGTGACCTGCGTGCCGACCTGCTGGGCCTGGAGTTTGTCGAGGAGCGGGCCGAGTTCGAGGAGTTCGGCCGCGATGACGCGTGCCTTCTCGGCGCCGATGCCGTCGACCCCGGCCAGCGTGTCCGCGTCGGCGGCCCGGATCGCGGCCATCGAGCCGAAGTGCGCGGCGATGCGGCGGGACATCGTGCGCCCGGTGCCGCGGACGCCGAGGGCGCAGAACACGCGACTCAATGCGGCACCGCGGGCGGTCTCGATGGCGGCCAGGAGGTTGGCGGCGCTGGTCTCACCCATCCGCTCCAGACCCAGGAGCTGCTCGCGGGTCAGCGTGAACAGGTCGGCGACGTCCTTGACCAGACCGGCTTCCACCAGCTGGATCGCGCGCGTGCCGCCGAGTCCTTCGATGTCGAGCTGGTCCCGGCCCGCCGCGTAGATCACCGAGGCTACTGCCTGACAGTTTCGGCCGCGTACGCACCGCCACCGCTGCTCGGAGGTGTCGATCGCGTCGCCACAGCGGGGGCAGGCCTCGGGGAAGACGATCGGGCTCTCGGCGCCGGTGCGCTGGTCGGCCAGCGGCGCCTCGACCCGGGGGATCACGTCGCCGGCGCGGTACACGAACACCTGGTCGCCGATCATGAGCCCGCGACGGGTGATGTCGGACGGATTGTGGAGCGTGGCGTAGGTGACCGTCACCCCGTCGATGACCACGGGTTCCAGGACGGCGCGCGGGGCGATGATCCCGGTCCGGCCGACGTTCCACTCCACCGCCAGCAGGCGCGTCACCTTGTGTTCGGCCGCCAGTTTCCGGGCCACCGCCCACCTCGGGGCGCGCGACCCGTTGCCGGCCTGCCGCTGGTCCTCGGCGGTGTCGGCCTTGACGACGACACCGTCGATCCCGAACGGGAGGTCTCCGCGCAGGCCGGTGATCACGTCGATGCGATCCTGTACCTGCTCCACGGTCTCGCATCGCATCGGGGCGGCGGCCGTGCTGGCGGCCGTGTTCGCGCCGAGCGCGGCCAGATTCTCCAGCAGAGCGACGTGGCCGAGGTCGTCCAGGCCGATCGCGCTGTAGGCGAAGAAGGTCAACTCGATCCGGTAGGGGCGGTCCTTGGCCCGCAGGGTGCCGGCCGCTCCGCTGCGCGGGTGCGCGAAGGGCGTGGCCTGGTGGGCGAGGCGGATCCGGTTCGCCTCCTCGAACTGCGCGGCCGTCAGCAGCACCTCGCCGCGCAACTCGACATCGATCGGCTCGGTGAGCACCGGCGGAAGACCGAGAACGGCGTCGGCGGCGTGTGTGATGTCCTCGCCGGCCAAGCCGTCGCCGCGGGTGAGGACCTGCACGAGCCGACCACCCCGGTACCGGGCGGCCACCGCGAGCCCGTCGAGCTTCGGCTCCACGCACCACCCGGCCACAGGGCGCCCCAGACGCCGTTCCAGCCCTGCGGCCCACTCGGCGAGCTCGTCGGCGTCGAAGACGTTGTCGAGGGAGAGCATCGGCACCGAGTGCGGCACGTCACCCTGTACGGCCCCGCCCGCCACCTTCCCGGTCGGCGACTCGGCAAGCGCCTCGTCCGGGTGGGCTTCCTCGTAGGCCGCGATGGCGCGCAGCAGCCCGTCGTACTCGTCGTCACCGAGCGGGGTGGTCCCGTCGCCGTAGTACGCGGCCGACGCAGCCACGGCGGTGGTCACGGCCTCCACGTAGGCGGCAGGAGAGAGCAGGGCACTGTTTTCGGTCATGAGGGTCATCATCCTGCCCGGCACTGACAACGCCACCGCCCGGCCCCGCGGTGCCACGGCACGCAACCGAGCCGCTTTGCGGCGCGGGGGCGCGCGGGGCGAGAACAGCAACGGCCCCGCTGATCAGCACTGCCCTCCCTGCCGATCGCGCGGACCGAAAGCAGCTTCCGCCGGGTCTCACAGACGCACACCGTGACCTGCGCAGTTGCCGCCGTTCCGACATGTGGCGCGATCCCTGCCGGCTGGCGACGAGGGGGTATCTTCGTCCGATCACGGACGACGATCGGATCGTCTGCTCAACCCAGGGGAAGCAACATGACTGATCTGAACTCGCTGCGGGCAAGCCTTGCGTCAGGTGAGCACGAGTTCGCCGACACCCTGGCCTTCGTCACCGCGCACTACGAGTACCGGCCGCAGGCGTTCCGCAACGGGGAACTGGAAAATGCCGCAGGTGAGAACGAGGGTTCCTGCAAGACGCTGGGACTGGCCCTGCTGGAGGGGCTGAGCGACCAAGAGGCGCTGCTCGCGTTCGGTGAGCACTACCGCAGTGTGCTCGCAACGCCGAACGACAATGATCACGGCAACATCCGCAACCTCATGGCCCATGGCCTGGCAGGGGTGAGGTTCGCCGGGCAACCGTTGGCCCGCAAGAGCTGAACAGCGCATTCGGGCGAGCGCCGAGGGTCACGTCCACCACCCCGTCCTGAAGGCCCCGCGTCGTGCCGCGGTCGCCGGTCTGTGGAGGCGGGGCGGGTTCGGGCTGGGGGCTTGCCGAGGCCGGCGCGGCGCACGACCAGCATGTGCGCGCAGTGTCCGGCCCGGTCAGGAGCAGGTGCCTGGGCGCGCTCAGCGTGGCGGGGTGGTCAGCCAGGCCTTGACGGCTTCGGCCGCCACCGGCACCGGTAGGTACGGGGTGAGGGCCTCGGCGATGGATGCCGCGAGTTCGCCGACGGTGCGGACCTGGTACCCGGGCGGGGTGATCCAGATGCGGGGCGCGGCATCGGGGTCGTCCTGGTTCGCGAAGAGCTGGGCGTACAGGCAGTCCAGTCCTTCGTCGTAGCCCCAGGTGCTGTAGTGGTCCCAGCCCGGCATCCAGAACGCCTGCGGACCGGCCCGGTGCGCGTCCGGGGTCACCGGCCGGGGACGGGGCGGCTGGGTGTACGTCGGCCCGTAGACGATCTCCCACAGGCCGTCGGAGTGCTCAAGGACGTCCATCCGCACGTGCTGCTTGAGCGTACGCAGCTGGTGGCGGAACTCGTCCGCGTCGATGCCGGCCCGCTGGGCGAGAACGGGGATGTCGGCGTCCCACAGGTTCAGGCCGAGGACGTCGCCCTCCCCCTTGCTCTGCTCGGCCACGGCCAGGAACACCCGCCGGGCCGTCTCGTCGCCGATGTTCCTGCTGTGCACGTACGCGATGGCGTGCTGGCTCACGTGGACGTTCCCTTCTGTCAGCGTTCGCCGATGCGGCGGGCGGGGTCCCGGCGGCGCCCGTGGAGAGCGTCGAGACGGACCGCGGCCGCGACATGGTCCAGGGCTCGGCCCGAGCGATCTGGTCGGTGCGGGCCAGCGCCTGATGCGTAGGGGCCAGCGGGCTGAGCGGCTCCGACGCTCCGGGCAACGTCCGCGCGTAGAGCGGCTGCGAGGCCCCGGTTCGCTCCGAGCCGAAAGGGAAGCAGGGCTCGTGCAGCCGCGAGGAAACGGTGACGATCAGCGGGACGTTGTACACGTCTCCGGCCCCTATCCCCGCCTCGAAGCCGGCGGCCGGCGGCCTGCGGCCTGCTGTCTGACACTGCCCTCCCTTTCCTGGGGCGTGTCTCGGTTGTGGACGGCGCCCTGCTGCCGCAGATCATGGAGCGGGACGGCCTGCGGCACACCATCGATGCTCCGAACTGCCCGATTCGCCCCCCGCATTGGCCGAGAAGCCTCCGTTGCGGCGCACTCGAGCTGGTGTTACCAGGGCAGCTGGCCGGTTCGTGCTGCTGGGGGTACCGGGACCGGAGCGCGCCAGAGCCGGCCTTTGGACGTCGCCGGTGGCTCGCAGTCACACCATCCACTTCCACCAGCTGCAGCGGGGCACCGCCGACGGGATCCGGAACCGCCGCTTCAACGAGCGGACGGGCCGACCAGGGCCGAGCCGCATGAGAAGGCCACCGCGCCGCGCATCCCCGGCCGCTCCACCACGACCCCCGACTCGCTCCGACCAGGAACTCTCCCGACAGGCCGCGCCAGAAGGTCTGACCCGCCGGCTCCCGCCCCGTTGCCGGTTAACACGTGGATCGTTTCCGCCTTCCAGACCCGTTACCTCTCGACTGATGAATCGTTCCTTCATGTGTCGCGACGAAATGCACACCGCTCCCCCGCGGTACCGCGACACCGGCCCGGGCTGTCACCCCTTCCCCCCTGACGCCCGGGCCCCACCCCCTCTCCGCCCAACCCGGTCAGCAACAGCCGGGGCCCCGCACCGGCGAAACGCCGCTTCTGCGGCGCCTCTCGGCCCGTACTCCCCCTGGACGACGAAGGCCACCTCCCTCGGGGTCGAGGCCCGCCCCGGTGAGGAACTCTTCGACCCAGGCCGGGTGAGGGCCGGTCGGCGGCCGTCCGGCCCTGCGTCGCCGGACACGTGGGCGGTGGCGGCCGCGAGCATTCCGGGGACCGCCCGGGCGAGGGCACCCAGGGGGCCGGGGCGCGGGTACGCCTGTGTGCCCCGCGGGGACTGCCCAAGCGGTCCGGGCCGTGTCAAGACCCTCCACGGACGCCTCGCGCTGCTGGAGAGGCTTCACGGCCCCGCGGGGACGTCGTCCCAGGCCAGGGAGGACATCCTCCAACCCGCAGGGGTGCGCAGGAACTGGATGGTCTTGTGGCCGCGGCCCTCGAACCACTCGCCGTTGTGGTACCCGGACTTGCGGTACTCGCTGAACCGGTGGGCTATCGACCCGAAGACCTCGGTACGCTCGGTCACCTCCCATTCGGAGAACTCCGTCAGGGTCCCGTCAGTGAGCATTTTCTGGCGTGGTGCGATGAATCCGTCGAGGTCGTAGACCACGGGTTCGTCGCCGACGTTCGCGATGATCCTCCCCTGCGGCACGAAGACGTCACGGATGACGTCGAGGTCTGGCCGCCTACCACCGGTGTTGCTGAAGGCGCCCACGAACATGCCCATCAGCCGGTCGAGTTCAGCGCGTACGGTGGCCTCGGACTCGTCACCGACGGTCGGCCACTCCTCGGCGAGTACCGACCAGACCTCGATGTCACGCCGTTCGCCCCGGTGGACGGAGTGCCGCCGCAGCACACCGTCGCGGCTCATGCCGAGCCGGCGGGCGACCGCGATGCTGCGGGCGTTGCCCGAGGAGGCCCACCATTCGACCCGGCTCATCCCGCGCTGCGCGAAGGCCCAGTCGATCAGCGCCCTGCAGGCCCGCGTGACCAGCCCCTGCCCCTCCCCCGCCGGCTCCAGCCAGCAGCCGACCTCGCACACCCCGGAGGCGCCGTCGAAGCGGGTGAACATGACACCGCCGACCAGGGTGCCGTCCAGCCAGATGCCGTGGATCCGGGCGCCGTCCGTGGCCTGCCGGTCGGCGTAGCGCTGGAGGGTGGCCTCGGCGGAGGCGAGGTCGGTGCTGAGGGAGGCCCAGGGTATCCACGGGTCGACGGTGGCCCGGGCCCGGTCGATGTGGGCCAGGAACTCCGGTGCCTGCCAGGGCTCCAGGGGGCGGAGCTGAGCACGGTCGCCGAGCGGCAGGGTGAACATGGGGCCTCGCTCTCCAGGTACGTAACAAGCGTTCGGTACGTAAGCTAGCAGCATGCCGCCCGCACCTGGAGACCGTGAAGCCCGCCGCAAGGACGTATCAGAAGCGGTGTGGCGCGTCCTCGCCGCCAAGGGGTTCGGCGGGCTGACCCTGCGCGCCGTCGCCACCGCGATGGGCGTCTCGACCGGGATGCTCATGCACTACTTCCCGACCAAACGGGCCCTCGTCACGCACGCCCTGGACCTGCTGGAGAAGGAGACCGCGCAGCGACCCCGCAGAGCGCGCCCGGCGCCGGGGCTCGCCACGGTGCGCGCGATGCTCCTCGACATCCTGCCGCTGACCCCTGGCGACACCGCACGCAACCGCATCTGGGTCAGCTCCTGGGACCTCTCCCTCGCCGACGACGGCCTCGCCGCGGCGCAGGCCGGGCGCTACACCCGGCTGCGCTCGACGATCCGCCCGCACCTGGAAGCCGCACGCGAAGCAGGCGAGCTCCCCGCGACCGCCGATCCGGAGCAACTCGCCGCCACCGCCGTGGCCTTCACCCACGGCCTCGTCGTCCAGGCTCTGTTCGACCCCGACCACTTCACCTTGGACGTGCAGACCGCGCTGGTCGACTCCTTCCTCGCCTCACTCGCCCGCCGCCGGGACCTGTCTGACGATTGATCTCGCGGTGGCTCGTGGTGGGCTGACGGATGCGGGTGGGGAGTGGCCGGCGCCGTCGCCCGTCACCTGGTGCTTGACGATTACCCGCCGCGCCGAGCCGGCCCGCCACGAACTGCGGTGGCGGACCGGCAGACGATCTCCCTGCACAACCGAGCCCTGATGGCTCAGACGGCTGCGAGCAGCCACGAGGGCATTCAGCGGGCCGGGCCGACCTCCCCCTGGTCGGCATGAACCCGGTCCGGGTCGAGAACCCCGGACACGCTCCCCCGTCCGCTACGACCGAACACCGCCCGCGTACGGCCCGGATGCCGTCGGTGCCACCGTGGGGGCCACGCGCATCAGGGACCTGGGGCGGCAGGTCAGCAGGGTGCGGTGATGTTCATGCAGTAGATGAAGCCGTTGCGCGGAGAGGTGACTCGGTACCACCGATTTCCGGCTGAGTTGACGACGGAGTACGTCCAGAAGACGTCGTCCCCGTACTCGGTCTGCCCGACCGGAGCACAGCTGACCGAGGCACAGGACCTGATGGGGCCGCCGATGGACATTGCCCGGCCTCCGGCCGTGGTTGCGGGCCCGGCAGGGGCGGCGTGGGCGGCCTGGGCCGGTGCGGCCGTGATACCGGCCAGCACGGCGGCCCCGAGCGCCATTCCGGTGAGTAATCGACGTGTACGCATATGCATCTCTCCTTGATTCGTTTCCGGTCGCAGACCGCGGTGGATCCCCTGCCTGGGACGGCCCGCAGGGGCCGGACACAGGGAGCGGCCCGTCGCGCGTGCAACTTCCGGCCCGACCCTTCTCCGGCACCCAGAGCTCCCTCGCGCAGGTTTGTCCGGTCATGACCTACACCGCGGCTTTCACGCCCCATCAGAATGAGGCCCGAAACGACGCGCTTCTTGTACGCATGCGCACCCATCCGCCCGTCACGAACGGATGAACCCGCCACGAGACCGGGAGGGCCATGGCACCGGCACCGGAGTCCGACCGGGGCGAGAACGTCGAGCGAAGGCCCCCGGCATCGTTGTCAGATCAGGTGATCAGGTATCGGGGGTACCGGACGCCTGGCGCGAGACCGCCCAGGGTCAACCTCCCTTCCGCCAGGGTGACTTTGGTCCTGGGCTGGGGGGAGCCTCTGTACGTACACGACGGCAACGCCGCTGAGCCGACAGCGGACGGCCGGCGCTCGATGCTCGCAGGCCTGCGGACCACACCCCTCGTGGCCGGGTACCAGGGAGCGGGGCACGCGATCGAGGTGGAGTTCACGCCGATGGGCGCATACCGCTGCCTCGGCCTGCCGCTGCACCACCTCACCGACGCAGTCGCCCACCCCGACCACGCCATGGGACCGGGTTGGACCACAAGGACCACTGAACGGCTCGCAGCGGCCCAGGATTGGACGAGCCGGTGGGCCGTGGTCGACGACGCCCTGGCGGAACGGGTGGCGGACCGTCCGCCTGTTTCACCTCTGATGACCGAAGCGTGGAACGAGCTCTGGTCCAGTCATGGCGGTATGTCCGTTCGCGAGCTGTGCCGGACCACGGGAAGGGGGAGCCGCCGCATCCAGACTCTCTTCCGTGAAAACATAGGGATCCCGCCCCAGACCCTGTCCCGGATCATTCGTTTTCAGTACGCTCTCAAACTCCCGTCCAGCCGTTACCGTTCTCTGGCTGAGCTCGCGGCCATGAGCGGGTACCACGACCAGGCACACATGAACCGGGACTTCCGGAATCTCTCCGGCCATACCCCCAGGCAATTACGCGATCTCATCGGCCTGAGAACGTCGGGAACGGCGACGGGCCCCGACGGATGCCTCAGCGACTTCTTCGGAACGACGTCCCTTGCAGGCCTGAAAGCCCCTTCGACCGGATCGAGGCCTGCGGACGCTTGACAGCGCCGGTTGAAATGACCCCCGACCAAGTGGGGCGAGGCCACCGCGGTTTCCGTCACCGACACCGACCGGCACCGGACCGCGACCGCGACCGCGACCGCACAAGCCCTGGAACCGGCACCGGCCCTTGCGCAAACAGACGCTCGGCTGGACCGCAGGCACCGCCCCACGGCCGATCACTCAGCCGCGGCCGCCGAGGACGTCGTCCAGGTCCACGAAGGTGGAATCGTCGCGGCCCGAGTCCATGAAAGCGTCGACGGCCGGGGCAGCGGCCAGGCGCAGCTGCCAGGCGCGCACCACCTCGTGCAGGGGGGTGAGGCTGAAGGTGTGGCGGGCATCCTCCAGGGCCTTGGCCCAGTCCCGTTCGAACGCCGCCACCCACGTGTCCGCACGACGGTCGGCGCGCAGCAGGGCGCGGAGTTCGGCCGGCGCGCCGGGCGCGGGCGCGTACGGCGGGACGGGTACGTCGTCGGCGGGTCGGGCGCTCACGGGCTCCTCCAGACAGGTCGTACCGCCACGGTAGCCCCCGCGGCGGCGCAGGGAGGAGGGGTTCGGTCCTCGACCGAGCGAAATGGCTCTGAACGCAGGGCCTCCCTCCTGTCCCACGCTACGGAACCGGCCGGCCGACGTAGCCCGGCCCGAACGCCCGCATCCCCGAAGGCATCCCCTCGGCCTGCGGACTTCAACCACTCGACACCGGAATGGCAGTCGGGCTGAAATCCCCGCTGGTCAAGCGACCTTCTGCTGCTGGGGCGTCTTCCGCGTCTTCACCCCGCCGACGATGAGCGCCAGCCCCACGGCGAGGATGCCGAGGTACGCGGTGGACGGAAGGTCCACGAGCTTGTGCATCCAGCCCCACTCCGTACCGAAGAAGGTCTGCGAAACGAAGCTGACAAGCCCCTGGGCTCCTATGACGTAGCCGATGCTTTCGAGGGTGTATCCGATGGTTGTTCGCACGGATCAACGATCGCGCAGCGGTGCCGCAAGATCGTCCTCTTCAGGTACGAAAACGCAGTAGGCCCAAAGATGCAGTTCCGTGCTCCGCCGGGGCCGATGGGCACGGCGGGGTACGCGCCGTCGAGGGGGGCGGCTCCGCCGGTGTGCCGGGCGGCGCCCGGCGGCCCGTCCGCGCCGTGCCGGACGCGTGGCGCCGCCCCGGCCACCGCGCTTCACTGGAAAGTGTCGACAGGACCGGAGCCAGCACACCCCGGGAGGTCCCGTGAACACGCACACGCCGCCTCGCTTCGACCCCACCCGGGTTCCCCACCTGCTGGGCTCGTTCGCGCCGGTGAGCGAGGAGGTCGACGTCGCGGACCTGGAGGTGACCGGCGAGATCCCGACGGCGCTGGACGGGCTGTACCTCCGCAACGGCCCCAATCCCCGCTTCACCCCGATCGGCTCGTACCTGTACCCCATCGACGGGGACGGCATGCTGCACGGGATCTGGCTCTCGGAAGGCCGCGCCCGCTACCGCAACCGCTTCGTACGCACCCCCGCGCTGCTGGCCGAGGAGCGGGTCGGCCGGGCCCTGTGGGGCGGCCTGGAGTCGATGATCGTGCCGGACGCCGACCAGGTCGGGCCCGAGCTCGCGGGCACCTTCAGGGAGATGCCCGACATCAACGTCGTACGGCACGGCGGCCGGCTGCTGGCCCTCGCGGAGTCCGCCTGCCCCTTCCGGATCGGCGCCGGCCTGGAGACGCTCGGCCGTGAGGACTTCGACGGCACTCTGCCGATGGGCATCACCGCCCACCCCAAGATCGATCCGGTCACAGGCGAGATGGTCGTCTTCTGCTACGGCCTGGAGGCGCCGTACCTGACCTGGTCGGTCATCGGCCGCGACGGCGCGGTCACGCGCGGGCCCACACCGATCGACGGCGTGGACGAGCCGATGATGATCCACGACATGGCCCTGACCGAGCGCTACGCGGTCATCGTCCTCGCGCCCGCCTTCTTCGACCTCGCCGCGGCCATGGCGGGCGGCTCGTTCCTCGCCTGGCGGCCCGAGCGCGGCACGCGCGTGGTCCTCGTCCCGCGTGACGGCGGGCCTCCGCGCTGGGCCACCGACGAGGCGTTCTGGCTCTGGCACACGGTGAACGCGTACGACGACGGACCGGACCCGGAGGCCCCGGTGGTCCTGGACTACGTGCAGTGGAGCCGGCTGACCGTCGGCGGAGAACCGGAGCCGGGGGCGGCCCCCGCGAGCGGCGGACTCGTCCGGGCGCGCATCGACCCGGAGGCGGGCACCATGGCCCGGACGCCGCTGGACGACGCGCGGGTGGAGTTCCCGCGCATCGACGACCGGCGCATCGGCCGCCGCCACCGGTACGCGGCACTGGCCACCGAGACCGGCCGTACGGACCTGCTGCCCGGCGAGTACGACGCCGTGCGCTTCCACGACACCGAGACCGGGACCACCCGCGTCTGGGATGCCGGCGACCTGTCCGTCGGGGAGCCGGTCTTCGCGCCGGTGCCGGGGCGGGAGGCGGAGGAGGACGGCCACTGGCTGACGTTCGCCACCGACCGCACCGACGGGTCCGCCTGGTTCCTGGTCGTCCCGGCCCAGGACCCGGCCTCCGGCCCCGTGGCCCGCGCCCGGATCCCGGTCCGGGTCCCGCTGGGCCTGCACGGCTGCTGGCTGCCGACCGACGGCTGAGCGAGGTCCCTGCCACACGATCGACGGCAGGCAGCCACGGGGGCCGTCGGCGTGCAGTCGTAAAGACCGCCCGCAGGAACTGCTCACCACGAAGGCGCACGGCGGAACAGACACCAGAGCCGCCGCGGCCTACGGCTGCGCTGTTCCGTGGTGCGCGTAGCCCCCAGCGATCTACAGTGCTGGCATGTTCAAGTCAGGGGTAGGGATTCTTGCACTGTTCGGTCTCGGTTGGTGGCTGCTGGGCACCAGCGCGTTCGGCGCACCGGGTCGGTTGGTCGCCGTCATCGCCGGATGCCTCGTGACGGTGGGGCTGCTGCTCGTCGCACGCCGTCGCTTCCTCGACGGCACGCAGCCGGATCCACTCGCCGACCCGGCGCGGCGACGGCGTTTCAACCAGATCAACGCCCTGCAGTGGCTGGTGATCGCCGCCGTGGTGGCGGGCTGCGCGAGCACGGGAGCCCAGGCGCTGATCCCTTCCTTGGTCGCAGTGGTCGTCGGGTTGCACTTCCTCCCCCTGGCCGCGACGTTCGAGCAGCCCCGCCTCAAGTTCCCCGCCGCCCTGCTGGTGGCCGTCGGAGCGGTGGCAGCCGTCATCCACTGGGCCGACGGGTCCGACGCGCTCGTACGCCTGGTTGTGGGCGGGGGCGCCGCGCTCTCCCTGTGGGCCACGGCTTCCTGGACGATCGTGAGCATGACGGCGACCCGCAGTGAGGTACCAGCAGCGTCCTAGACCAGGTTCGGCCCTGGCTGCGCTCCCGTTCGGCCCTCCCCGGCTGGAGTGCCGATGGAGCGGCCGACGATCGCACGGGCACGGGCCCCACGCGGCCGCGGAGACCGGAGCCGGGGCGGTGGGGGGCTGCGACCACCTTCACCCAGGGCATGGCCCCGTCCCCCGAACAGGGCCTACCGAACCACTCGTTCCTCCACTACGGTCCCCGTCAACGGGCAACAGCGCGCGCCGGAGAAACGGGAGGGTCGGCGTGTGACTGGAGGTCGTCCATGTCCGTGCCCGTCCCCGTTTCCCCACCCGGCTCCCCGCTTCCTCCCGTACCCGGATCCGTGTCCGGCGGATTCCGTGGGGTCCTCTCCCTCGGCGGTGCCGCTCTCCCGCTCTACGGGTTCCTCGCCCGGCTCCCCGCCGCCCTGTGTCCCATCGGGACGCTGCTGCTCGTCAACGAACGCGCCGGCATCGCCGACGCGGGCACCGTCGCGGCGGCTCTCTGGCTCGGCCAGGCCCTCGGCGGCCCCGTCATCGGGCGGCTCGCCGACCGGCGCGGCCACCGCCCCGTCCTGTTGGCGGCCTGTACCGCGAACGCAGCCGTGCTCCTCGCCCTCGTCGCAGCCGTCCTCGCCGGACGGCCCCTGGCCGGCCAGCTGTCGCTGGCCGTCGCCACCGGCCTCACCGTGCCGCAGGTCGGGCCGCTGGCCCGGGCCCGGTGGGCTCGGCTGGCCGGAGACGACAAGGCTCTGGTCGGGGCCGCGCTCTCCTTCGACACCACCCTCGACGAGGTCGCCTTCATGGTGGGACCCGCGCTGGCCGGGATCCTCGCGGTGACCCTCCACCCCACGGCAGCGCTCCTCCTCGCAGCCGCCCTGATCGTCATCTTCGGAACGCTCTTCGCCCTGCACCGCACGGCGCCCGGGGCGACGGCCATCGCCTCCGCCGCGCACGGCCGCGTACGGCTGTGGTCCCCGGGCCTGGCGCTGCTGTTCGCCGTGGCCGTCCTGCAGGGCGCCGCGTGGAGCGGCGCCAACACCGGGGTCAACGCTCTCGCCGAGTCCGTCGGCTCCCCAGGGGCCGCCGGGCTCGTATGGTCCGCCATGGCCGTGACGAGCTCGATCGCCGGGTTCGTGACGGTGGCCCGGCCCGGTACGGCCGACCTGACCGGCCGATTGCGCCGCACCATCGCCCTCCAGGCCTTGCTGACCCTGCCGCTGCTCGCGGTGTCGAGCCTGTGGGGCGCGGCGTTCACCGTCGCCGGAATCGGACTGATGGTGGCTCCGCACCTCATCGCGCTGTTCGGGCTCGTCGAACGTGCCGGCCCCGCCGAGCGGATGGGAGAGGCCATGAGCACGGTTGGCAGCGGCCTGATCATCGGCCAGGCGCTGGCCGCGGCGGCTGCGGGCCCGCTGGCGCAGGCGTACGGGTACCGGGCCGCCTTCGCCGTGTCCTGCGGCGCGGCCGCCGCCTCCGCCGTGCTCGTACTGGCGGCCGCCGGGCGTGGGAGCCTGGCGAGGAAAGGGCCCGCCATCCCGGCCCTCCCCCTCCGCAGCACGGCGGCCGCAACATCGGCCGGTCCGGAGCCGGATCCGGCATTGGAGCAGGAGTTGAACAACAGTGCGTGGGATTGACGCCGCCCCAGATCATGCACGTCCACCTGTCTCTCCTCGGGTACGCCCAGGGCGGCGCGGCAGCCGGCCTCCAACGAATCGCGGAGGCGGACGATCCGGACCGCCGGGTCCTGTCCGACCTCGTCCACCCTCTTCGGCCAGGAGGGGTGTTCCTCGAAACCGGACTCCGGCCGGTGGGCCGGAGGCTCGGGATCCGCCGTTCCGACCACCGGGGCCACGCGAAGGCCGGTACGCCACCACCCGGGTGACCTGCGACCGGCCCACGGCCCCGTACCCGTGTGTACCGGGGCCGCCGGCGCGAAGATGGCGAGCTGACATCCGCCTCTTCGCCCTGGAGTCTTTTCAGTGCTCGAACGCAAGCAGGTCAAGGGCCGCACCCAGGTCACCTTCGTCCTCCCCGAGGACACCCCGGACGGGCCGGTCAGCGTCGTCGGCGACTTCAACCACTGGAACCCGGCAGCCCACCCCCTCGAACCCCGCGGCGACGGCACACGCGCCGCGACCGTCACGCTCCCCGCCCACAAGGCGCACTCGTTCCGCTACCTCGCCGCCGGCGGCCACTGGTTCAACGACGAACACGCGGACAGCCACGACGGCACCAACAGCCACCTCCACACCTGACCGCCGCCGTCGCCGACCCGCCCCGTGCGGCGGCAGAGGGTGCCTGTTCTCACCCGGCTGGGCCGCCATGACAGCCTGCCTGCCGCACCTTGATGCCCAGGTCCTGACCACCACCGAGGTGAGACCCCCGTGAACACCCCGATCGGCCTTTCGGAAGGTTGCCTTACCGCCCTGCACAGCCTGAGGGAGACCCGGGAGATCAATACCGTGATCCTGCGATACGCGGACGCCCCAGGAGTTCTGGTCCCCGAAGTCGAGGGCAACCTGACGCACGACGAGCTCGTGCAGGCCATGCCCTCGGACGAACCGCGACTGGTCGTCCATCAGCTGTCCTTCGCAAGCCCCGAGGGCACGCGAAGGAACGAAGAGCTCCTGATCTTCTGGATGCCGCCGGACGCCGGCAGGCACGAAGAGACATACACGGCCGGGTACGACGCCCTGAAGGAATACCTCCCCGACGTTCACGTCCACCTCACCGCGAGGCGGACTGGCCAGCTGGAGTACGGAAGGCTCGTCGCCCTGGCCGGCTGAAGCCTCACGGCTGACGGCGGCAGACGCCGGTGGACGGGAGCGCGGATCCCGTCGACCGCGGATTCCGTCGACCGCGCTGCGTGGCCATTGAACCTTGGTGGGGGCGTCCGTAGTGTCGTCTCCGGGCGGCTCGGGGCAGCGGGTCGGGCGGCGAACGAGGCGAGAGGTAAGGGCCTTTGGTAGCGGAGGCAGAGCCGGGCAAGGCCATCGGGGGGCGCTACCGGCTCGTCGGGCCCCTGGGCTCCGGGGGGTTCGGCCGGGTGTGGAGCGCCCGTGACGAGGCACTGGACGTGGAGGTGGCGGTCAAAGAAGTCTGGCTGCCCCAGCAGGTCGGCTCGGAGCGCGAGCAGGCGTCGCGGCTGGCCCGCGCAGCACGGGAGGCGCGCAACGCGGCGAAGCTCCGGGACAGGCCGCACATCGTCGCGGTCCATGACGTGGTGGTCGAGGACGGGATTCCGTGGATCGTCATGCAACTGGTGGAGGGATGCTCTCTGGAGGCGTACCTTCGCGTCCAGGGGCTGATGCCCGCCGCCCGGGTGGCGCAGGTGGCCACTGCGCTGCTCAAGGCGCTCCAGGCAGCCCATGCGGCGGGGATCGTGCACCGGGATCTCAAGCCCGCCAACGTCATGCTGGCCGCGGACGGTGACGTGCTGCTCGGCGACTTCGGCATCGCCGTGCACGAGGCCGACACCGCGCTCACGGTGACGGGCGGGGTGCTCGGCTCCGCCGAGTACATGGCTCCCGAGAGGCTCAACGGCACGGAGGACGAAGGCGCCGGGGATCTCTTCTCGCTCGGCGTCACCCTGTACGAGGCACTGGAGGGCCGGTCACCCTTCCGGCGCGAGACGCCCACCGCCACACTGGCGGCGGTGGCACTGCACCACCCGCCCCCTCCGCAGCACGCCGACACCCCCCTGACCTCGCTGATCACCGCACTGCTCGCCAAGGCCCCCGCCGACCGGCCGACGATCGAGCGCGCCCTCGCCATGGCCGCGGCCGTCCCGCCTGCCGACGGACACCAGCCGGCCTGGATCCCCTACACCCCCACCTGGTCGGGTCTGACCGCGCTCGGCTCCTGCGTACCGGGCGGCCGGTACACCCGGATCGGTACGACCGTCCTCTACGTCGCCGAACTGTCCTGGGGCGCCGGCAGCACGCTGGGACCGGCGGAGATCAACGCGTCGCTACCCGTCCCGGCGGCGGGAGCCGGCGGAACCGACTGGGGCTGGCAGGGCACCGGCCGCTACCGTGACGGCACCCGCGGCACCTGGAAGGCGCTGACCCCCGTCATCGCGGGCGGCGGCAGCGTGGCGACCGTGTTCGCGAGCCGCCCGAAGGACGGCGGCTGGGTACCCCCTGGCCGGATCCCGTACATCTGGGCGGCCGGCGCGCACATGCGCATCCAGGGCGAGTACGAGGCAACCCCGTGAACCCTGAAGCCCCCTGCGAAGCGCCCACCTTCAACGTGATGGGTCCGCGTCGGGGTGTTTTCAACGCTCAGACCGGCCCGACGGCGTCGGGACATCTGGTGCCCGTGCCATCCCGCTGGGGGGTGCGGCTTTGGCTGGTCTCTCACCAACCGCACGTGCCGCTCCCCACCCACCTGTTCCGGGCCGACCGGGGGACTTTCCGGCACACCTTGGTCTGGCTACCAGCCGTGCGCAGCCCTTGGCCGCGTGCGGCCCTGGGGAACCTCACGCGGGGCAGCTCGGCCGACCTCTCAGCTCCTGTGCCGGATACCCCGGCGCCGCAGGTACTGCCGGCACGGCCCGTTGCTGTAGGCCTTGTCGGCCGCGAGGCTGTCGGGCTTCTTGCGGGGCCTGCCCGGCCCGAGTTTCGGGACGCGGATCGGGGCCGGGGCTGGCGGCGGGTCGGTGCAGGCGCCGGCCGCGTGTCGATGCGCCGCACGATGGTGGAGTCGACCGAGATGTCCCAGTCGATCTCACCGGCCGAGTGGGCCGCGGCTTGGACCTGCTGGAGCAGACGCTCCCACGTCCCGTCACCGGACCTCAGGCGGTGCCGCTCGTAGACCGTCTTCCAATGCCCGAACCGTTCGGGCAGCCACCTGCCGCAACGCCTGTTACTGACCAGCAGGCACGTCCGCAGCCGTTCCCACTCGCCCCGAACGCGGCATCACTCAGATCACCCCGCTCCATGTCCACGCCAACGACCCGGAGGCGGAGTGGTCACATAATCAGCTGGACAAGTCCTAGCTGGCGAGGTGGCGGGCGATGAACCCCTTCCAGGGCAGGCTCTCCACGACGTGGGTCGGGATGCCGTAGTACAGCAGGCGCGTGCCGTCGCGGTAGCTGGTGGCTGTTCCCTCGAAGGCGATGACGCGGTCGCCGTCAGCGGCGGGCCGCCCGCGCTCGGCGACGAAGGCAACCAGATCCTGTGGGCTGGGCGAGCACTCGTAGCCGACGGGCATGTCCAACCAGCCGGTCACCTCGCACAGGTAGCATTCATCCCCGCAGGCGTCCCACTTGCGGCCCCCGCACTGATGGCACTGGTACTGGGTGCCGTCCTCGCTGATCGTCGCAGTCGGATACGGCAGGGGCCGGGTGGTGCGGGCCGTATCGGCCCCGAACTCCGGCTCGCCGTCCCGGTGCAGGCAGTAGTGAATGACCGCCATGGTGCGCTCCCCCTGGTGCGTTGTTGAGGCCTGCCGTCTGTCGAAGCAGCGGATACCGCCGATTGGCTCGACAGACCAAGCGATCTTCCGCCGATTCAAGTGGACGGCCACACCTGCTCGCAACCAGGCCAACTCGGGACTGACGTCGATCGGCCGGACAGCTCCTAGCCGTCTGGCAATCGAACAGCCGCAGAGCAGGCGTAGCGCCCGGGAGTGGTGCCCACGACTCGTTTGAAGTGCCGGGTGAAGTGGGGCTGGTCGTGGAACCCCGACTCGACCGCCACCTCGGCGGCAGGGCGGCCATCGAGGAGCAGCCGGCGCGCCAGGGCGACCCGGCGCGAAATGAGGTACTGGTGCGGTGCGATACCGAAGGCGGTGCTGAACGAGCGCACAAGATGGGCGGGGTGGGCCTGGATCTGACCGGCCGCTTCCAGTAGGGAGATTCCCGCGACGACCCGCTCGTCGAGGAGTTCGCGCAGGTCGCCCGCGATGCCGTGGCGGGTGCGGGCGCCGAGCGATGCAGTGTGGCCGCCGGGGAGTTCGAGGCGCGGCTGGAGCAGCAGGCGCAGCCGTTCGCCGATCAGGGCCAGCCGGCTCTCCGCCTCGAATTCGTCACCGGGAGAGACCAGCGCCCGGTGGAGCTGCCCGACGCGTCGGCGCAGGAGCGAGTCGGCGAGGTCCGGACCGTCTACGGCGGCGCCGATGAAGCCCTCGTCCAGCACCGTCGTGTCGAAGTAGACGACGCGTTTGCGGAACCCGTGCGAGGTGGCCGCGGAACCGTTGTGCGGAACCTGGGGAGGGAGCAGGCTCACGGTGCCGCCCGGGGTGCCGCGCCGGTGGCGGTCCAGGTCGTAGCGGACGGCGCCGTCATCGACGATCAGCAGGGTCCACTCGTCGTGGACGTGCATGGGGTACGCGTGCGCGGTGAATCGGGCGTGGAAGACCTCGACGACACCCGCGACCCGCGGGCGCCAGGCCGAGACTTCCTGCTGGAGCTGCACGCAAAGAACGTACAAGACCGCGGGAGGCCGAGCACGGCAGTCTCGAAGCCATGAGCAACGAGACGAAGAACGAGAACGAGGAACAGGCCGAAGCGGACCGCGCGGAGGTGCCCGTACGCTTCGACACCAAGATCGCGGTGCTTCTGCGCGAGGACCTGGAGACGTGGCAGCGGCTGAACGTCACCGCGTTCCTCGTCAGCGGGCTCGGAACGGCCCTCCCCGAGGTGGTCGGCGAGCCGTACCAGGACGCCGATGGCAATCCCTACCTGCCCATGTTCCGCCAGCCCGTTCTGGTCTTCGAGGGCGCGAAGGAAGCGGTGACGGCGGCGCACGACCGGGCGGTGCGGCGCGGACTGCCGACCGCGGTGTTCACCTCGGACCTCTTCGGCACGGGCCACGACCTCGCGAACCGGGCAGCGGTGGCGGCGGTGGGCAAGGACCAGCTCGACCTGGTGGGGATCGCCGTCCACGGGCCGCGCAACTCCGTGGACAAGGTCCTCAAAGGCGCCCGCATGCACCGGTGAGCGGCGCCGCCCTGCCCTGGGAGCGCCCTTACGCCACGGTGCTGACCGGCTACGGCCCCGCAGGGCACCTCCACCCACACGTATCCGTCGATTCGTCCGCCCCGCGGTGGCAAGGAGCTGCCGCTCCCGGTGGATGTCTGCGGGGCGCCGACCACGCCCGCGGGGGTGCGGTCGGTGCACACCGGCCACGGCTCGTCCGCCGGTCAGAGCATCGGCCCGCGCACGGAGCTCACCGACGCGTCGGGGCTGCCCGGCCGCGGGTGCAGCGGGGTGGTCGTGCCGCGGTGGGCGGCGAGCCCGGGGAAGAGCACCGCGACGTCGAGCGGGCGCGGTGGCGGGGGCCTCGTCATATTCCCGAACCCTAAGGCCGCGGCCGGCCTCCCCCTCAGCCGGCCGGTCGGCGGGCCGAGGGGTCCGGTGTCCGTCAGGTGGTGGGGCGGCCCGGTGTTACTGCCGCCAGAGCGCTCTGGTCACCGGGCCTCGCCCGCGCACGCCCTTTCGACGCGGACTGAGGCGACCATAGCCACGCCCGGCCATCGCGCGGCATGAGAAGCACGGCGTTCGACATCCCGCGTGACATACGCGGACGAGAGTTGACGCCCGACGCTGACACCAGCGGTCCTAAGACGCGGAGCCGGCTGTTGGGTACGCCGGGGCTTGGTGTCGGCCGCTGAAGAAGTGAGCAAGTGGCTGATCCCGCCTTGGCCGGCACTTCCGTTCCAGATCCCGGATTCAAGGGCCCGGTGACCGCTTCGGCGGTGGCCCGTCTGCGGTCCTCGGTCACCTCATCCACCCCCGCCGGATGTGACGGCGGTCAGGAGCTGACCACGCCCCCTTGCGTGCACCCGATCACCTGACCGCCATGCACCTCTCGGTCACCTTCTTCTGGTCGACGCACACGGCTGACCGAAATCACGGTATTCCCGTAATACCAGGGGCGCTCGAAGCCGTCTCTCAGGCGAATTTCACGCCCGGCCGAATGCTCCCGGACCTCGGGGACCGCATCATCGTTTCTTCCCTGTCAGCCCTGTGACCTGCACAGAAAGGGCGTCTGGTCGAAAGGGTGACGTGGTGTGGATCCGCTGGTAGCGGGAACCGAGCCTCGCAATCATGGGTTCCGCTTTCGCCTTGAAAGCAGCGGCCTCACGGGTGGCGCAGCCCGGCCGCACCACGAGAGGGAGGAACCGGATTATGACCATGCCTGTTGTGAGCATCTGGGACAACGCCATGCCGGGCTCTCAGCCCGCCTACCCGAGGACTTCAGCGTGGGACACCACGTGGCCATTCGAAGGGGGAACCGCCTGGGTGTTCTACAGCACTCCGGGCCAGAGCCGGGTCAGGAAGCCGGTGATCCTCTCCGACGGCTTCTCCGGCGGGAAGAGCGATCCCGATGCCCTGTGGAACGCCCTGGAGAACGGCGAGTACCCGTTCGTCTCCTCGCTGCGGGAGGCCGGCTTCGATCTGGTCCTCCTCGGCTTCGACGAGCGGTCCGCGTCCATCATCGACAACGCCGACGTGGCGATCCAGTGCATCAAGAAGACGATCGACGACCGCGAAGGGACCGCGAAGCTGACGGTCGGCGGTTTCAGTATGGGTGGGCTGGTCACGCGTTACGCCCTCGCGAAGATGCAGCACGACGGTGACGACCCCCAGACCTCGACCTACCTCTCCTACGACACCCCGCACCGCGGCGCCTGGCTGCCCATCGGGGTACAGGCGTTCGCGCACTGGGTGAAGGACAACTGGGGCTCGATGCCGGGGTTCGGTGAACTCCTCAGCAGCTTCTCCGTGCTGGTCAACAGCCCGGCCGCCCGAGAACTGCTGCGCTGGCACATCGGTACCGTCGAGGCCGAGGCCCGTCAGGACCAGGCCCGCACCGACTTCCTCGCCGAACTCGAACGGGTCGGCGGCTGGCCCGAGGGCGTACGCAGGCTCGGTGTCGGAAACGGGATGGGCACCGGCGCCGGCAACAACATTCCGGCCGGCGTGACGGCGATGCGCACGACCGGTCAGGAGCTGACCGGTACCCGTCTGGACACGCAGAACACGGGAGAACAGGTCGTCGCCGTCCTGAAGAAGGCCGGAGCCCCCCAGATCCAGATCACCACCAGGGGCCTGCCCGACATCGACGGCGCTCCCGGAGGTCTGTTCCCCGAAGCGCACAATCTTCCGGGCCACCCCGGCAACTTCGGGACCGCCGCCCTCCTCGCCGGGCTTCTCGAAGGCCAGCCTGCCGAACTCACTTACAACACGAGCACGTTCGTCCCGAGCGTCAGCGCGGTGGCGGCCGGCGACATCGACGACCGCGACATGCTCTACAGCAAGATCGACCCGGCCGACAGCGAACTCGACGCCTTCATGTGCGCCAGTGACAACGAGGGACACACGCTGATGACCGAGGAACTCGGCGAGTGGATCCTGACCAAGTTCCAGGGCGAATAACCCTCTGCCACGACGATGACCGGCTCCCGGTCCCGGCACGACCGAGGACCCGGGATCCGGTCACCGAGCCGTCCGGCCGCCGTCACGGCCACACGGCGGATGCCGCCGTCCCAACCCTGCCGACTCAGGGTGGTGTTGTGGAACCTGCGGTGGATTCCGGATGCGGTTCCGCCCCTGCAGAGGGGCGTGGTGGGTCGCAGGTGTCGCGCGGGTGCGGTGGTTCGGCGGTTTGTCAGGCGAGGACGTTGACGGCCCGGGCCACGACGAGTCCCAGGATGACCAGGGAGACGATGGACTGCAGGGTCATGACGATCTTGGCCCAAGGGGCGAGGGGCATGACATCGGTAGGGCTCAAGGCGGTGGAATTGGTGAATCCGAGGTAGAAGTAGTCGATGTAGCGGGGACGCCAGTCTGAGGCGTTCAGTTCGGGGCTGAGCTGTTGGGGAAAGGCCAGTGCGGGAGTCCGGGGCATGCGGTGGGCTCGGGCGGCAGGCCCGCCGCTGTCGAGTTCGAAGTACAGCAGGGAGAACGCGAGGACGGTCGAGGCCCAGACGCTGCTGCCGGCCAGCAGCAGGGCAGTGGCGGAGTTGGTCTCGCTCCCGCCGTGGATGAGATCGTCGATCAGCCGGACGGTCGACCAGATGGCGCCGCACGCCAGCACGCCGACCAGGGCGATCGACACTGCGCGCAAGGCAGTCGAGCGGCGGCTGATCCGAAGGGGGTCGCCCGAGAGCAGCGCCACCAGGAGCAGTCCTTCGGCGAGGGGAAGCGCCCACCGGGGCCCCAGGCGCAAATCGTCGGGCAGGAGCAGGGTCAGCACCGCGGAGGCGATGACGGCTCCGGCCATCGGCCAGCGGCTCTCTGCGGACTGCGCAGGCTGCGGCTCCGGCTCGTACGGATCGCCCGTACGGTTCGCATCGGAGGGAGTGTGTCCGGTCACGGCCGACTGCTGCCCGGGCTCGGTGGCGGGTCAGATCGTACGGTCAGCCGCGGTAACGGCACGGCGGGTCGCGGCACGGCGGGTCGCGCCGTTCGCCCATGACGTCGCACTCATCTGCGGCTCCTCGAAGATGAAGTCGTGTGGCGGCGGCTGCCTCCACGACCGTCCCCCGCTCGCTCGCCCGCCACGAGACCGGGATCTTGGATCTCACCGTAAACCGAAGTGAATGCGACGGCGTGACCGACACGCTCCGCACTCACGTGCCTGCCGCGGGCCCGGGCCTCGACGGACCCTCGCCGTCGCGGAGAAGCCGGTACGGGCGAGACCCCACCGGACCGGGTGGGAGCAGGCAGGCGCTGCGCGTCCTCCCGGTTCGGCAAACGCCTCGCGGCAGAGGACCCGGACGATCATTGCCGGGGTCCTCTGCTGCGGAACGGTCAACGGCGGGGCGCAACCGTGGGGAAGTGCACTGCGGGGGCCCGCTCCCCGGCTTCACGGGTGTGAGTCCGGGGTCGGGGTCTCCGGAAACGGGATCGTCCGGCCAGGTGACGGGGGCGCCGTCGTGGTGCGAAGCCGCCGAAGCCGTATCGGGGCACATCCGCGCCAGGCGGGTTTTCAGGGGGTGAGGCGGGCGGCCAGGGTGGGCAGGAGGCGGAGGGCGTTGGTGCGGCCGACCTCGGCGCGCTGGGCGTCGGTCCAGCCGTCGAACTCGGCGAAGCCGTTGGTGTTCTCGGTGGTGTGGGCAGCGGGCATGAAGGGGTAGTCGCTGCCGTAGAGGATGTGGTCCGTGCCGGTGAGGCGGGTCAGGGCGGGGAGCGCGAAGTCGTTGGCGGACATCGCGATGTCGTAGTGGAGGCGGCCGAGGGTGCCGATGACGTCCTCCGGGGCGCGGTCCGCGAGGTACGCGCCGATGGTGGTGCCGTAGGTGAGGCGGCGGGCCAGGAAGGGGAGGGTGCCGCCGGCGTGCGAGAGGATCATCCGCAGGTCGGGCAGTCGGTCGAGGACGCCGTTGAAGAGCAGGCTGGCTGCGGTGCGGGTGGTCTCGAAGGTGAACTCGTAGAGGGAGACCGGCAGGTCGAAGGTGGCCAGGTCGCGGCTGGGCGGGGCGGCGGGGTGGACGTGGACGGCCGCGCCGCGCTCGGCGATCTCCGCGAAGAGGGGCTCGAACTCGGGGTCGCCGAGATAGCGGTGGCCGTACGAGGTCAGGACGCCGGCGCCGTCCAGGCCGAGCTCGTCGAGCGCGTAGCGGAGCTCCTCGCGGGCGGCGGCCACGTCGGGGAGGGGCAGGATCGCGAAGGCGCCGAAGCGGGTGGGGTGCTCGCGGACCAGCTCGGCGAAGTACTCGTTGACGCGACGGGCCAGCTTCTGGGCGTCCGGGCCGTCGAGGAAGGTGACGCCGGGGGCGGTGACGGACAGGACGGCGGCGGCGATGCCGTGGGCGTCCATGACCTCCAGGCTTTGCTCGGGGGTCCACGTCGGATAGTCCACACCGGGGATGGCCTTCCGGTCGCCGAGGGCCTCGGCGTAGAAGGGCGGGATGGCGTGGTGGTGGACGTCGATCAGACCGATGGGTGCGGGCATGCGAAGGCTCCTGGCGTGAGGACGGGTCACGGCGAAGTCTTCGCCGTTCGAAGGGCGTCGCGTGGACCATAAGGCCGCGGCGCCGGACTGGCCGCGCGGGACAGCCTTCGCCTGTCAACTCCCCGGTGAGGGGATCGGTTCGGAGACTCGCTGGGCATGGCGCAGAGAGTCGGGTGCGGGCGGGCGTGGGTGGTGTTCGCTCGTGCCGGGGTCCGGCCGAGGAGGACGTCCGGGTCGGCCTCGGCAGCAGCTGCCCGACCCGTTCCCCTGCACGACGCCGGGTACCGGTTGACGGCGTCAGGTCGATCCCACGCCCCGCGGGAGTCGACCGGGCCGGAGGGGTTCGCAGGCGTGCTGCCCTGGACAGCATCGACGTATGTATTCCGTGAAGACCGTCCTGACGGCAACCTCCGCGATGCTCCTCGCCCTCGCCGCCCCGGCCACCGCAGCCCCCGCGGCTCCCACCACATCGGCCCGCCCCTCCGTGTCCACCGCGCCCCGTCCCTGCAACGGCGCCGCGACCTGCTACGTCGACGTGACGGTCGCTCAGGTCTGGGTGAGCCCCGAACAGGTCCGCCCCGTGGACTCCCCGGCGACCACCAATCCCGCCGACATCCGCGGCTGGTTGACCACCATGTCCCTGGACGAGCGGCGTGAGGTCGCCGGGGAGACGCAGGCTCTCCACGGCATCCGGGTGAGCGTGGACCGCACCGAGTGGCACGGCGGTCTGCTCTGGGACCACGTATGGGTGCAGGGCCAGCCCACCCCCAGGGACCAGGCAGGACGGGGCGCCTACCCCGGCTGGATTCCCGACCGGCAACTGACCTCGGAGCACCGGCGCGCGCCCGGCGGTACGCACGAGGAACGCGTTGCCCGTCCCACGGCCCGGGGCTTCGCCACCGCCCGGGCCGCGCTTGATGGCCGCCAGTCCGGGCAGGCGGGCGAGTACTCGTACAACACCTCCTTCCCGGTGAAGGCCGGTCCACTGCCCGGAGTCGTCGCCGCCTACTCCCCCAGCGGTGGCCGGCTGTTCTTCCGGGCTGACGACCTGGCGAGGGTGCCGGCCGCCGCCCCGAGCGGCGCGGACGTGGTCGCTGCCGCACGCGCCTTCCTGGGTCTGCCCTACCTGTGGTCGGGCACCTCCGGATTCGGCTACGACTGCTCCGGTCTCACGGGCCAGGTCTACTCCGCCCTCGGCGTGACGATCCCCCGGGACGCCCAGCCGCAGTTCGATGCGGGTGGCGGGCAGGTGCCCGCCGGCTCGGCCGCGGGCGTGCGGATCACCGGTACGGAAGACCTCAGGCTCGGCGACATCGTCGCGTTCCGCCCCGCCACCGGTACCGAGGTCACCCACGTCGGCATCTATTCGGGGACGAGGAACGGCGAACCCATGATGATCAATTCGCCTCGCACCGGTGACCCGGTCAGGGAGGAGCCCATCGGTTCCACCGGGCGCGTCTACGTGGGCGCCACCCGCTTCCTCACCCGCTGACGCGCGTTCCAGCCTGAAACGCTGAACGTCCAGCTGAGGGCGGAGGATGGCGTCGCCGAGCGGGGGCACCCGGACCTCGTCGAGATTGGGACGCGTCCAGCCGTGTCACAGGCCGAAAGCGCCCCCTTCGATGAGGATGAGCAGTCCGATGGCGATGAGGACCAGGGGCAGCAGGACGTGGCCCCAGCGGGCGAGGGCCTCGGCGATGACGGGGCGGGTGGCGAAGAACCGTCCTGCGAAGCACCACACCGCGACCAGGACGAGGAACACCGCCGCGTACGCGGTCATGCCGCCGACGCCGGCGGCTGCGAAGACGGGCACGTAGACGCCGATGTTGTCGCCGCCGTTGGCGAAGGTGACCGCGGCGACCTCCAGCGGGCTGGGGCCGCCCTCCTTCCCCTGAGGCCCCCCGTCGTCCGCATCACCGTGGCGGTGGTCCTTCCACGCCTGCCAGGCGGCCTTGAGGCCGAGGGCGAGCGGCAGCAGGCCGAGGTAGGGGATCACGGACTCGGGCAGGAAGGTGGCGCCGAAGGCGGCGGCCACGGCCACGGCCAGGATCGCGGCGAAGCCGAGGTACTGGCCGAGCACGATGCGCCGGGCGGAGCCGGGGTGGCCGGCCCCTTGGGCGAAGAACAGTGCCAGGACCAGGATGTCGTCGATGTTGGTGACGGCGAACAGCCCGGCGGCCTGCCCGATGATGCCCAGGTCCACGAGTAGGGGCCTCTCCTTCGGTACGGTTGACTCCGGCGACGCTACCGGGAGCCCACAACCCCCCTTTCGCCGGAGCCGGGTGACGTTGCCTCACGGGCTCGGCACACACCCCGTGGACGAGTTGCGCGCTTCCGCCCGCACCGCGCTGCGCCTGCGCGGACCAGGGCCTACGGAGCGAGGGCCTCCAGGAGGGCGCGCTCGCGCTCGGCGCTCAGGCCCGCACGGCGCGGCCGGTCCAGGCCCTCCTCCCGCTCCCAGCGCAGGGTGTCCCTCAGCAGCTCGACCCGGGGCCGGTGGCGCAGGCCGGCCGCGACCGCCGCGGCTCCGCTGCGCGCTCCGAAGCCGGCCCACTCCCGATCGGGCATCCACATGGCCAGCGATTCCGGACCCATGAACCGCTCCACGCCCTGCGCGAGCAGCCGCTCGGGGTCGGCCTCCACCGTCGGCCCGGTGTGTCCGCCCACCTCCCGGGACAGGGCGACCCACTCGGCAAAGGGCACGACCGGGCCAACCGCGTCGTACGTGCCCCTCGTACCGTTCTCCGCGCCGTCCAGCAGCCACGACGCGAGATCCCGGACGTCGATCACCTGCGTCAGGAGGTCCCGGGAATCCGGTACCAACAGGGGCGCCAGCGGGGCGCGGGCGGCGCGGGCCACCCAGTAGCCGCTGCGATCGCTCCAGTCGCCGGGACCGGCGATCAGCCCAGCCCGCGCGATGAGCAGCCGGTCCCCCACCGCGGCCGCGGAGGCCTTCTCGCAGGCCACCTTCGCTTCCCCGTACACCTCGCGGCCGGCTTCGGCCTGCTGGGCCGCCGGAAGCAGTGCGGCCGACTCATCCGCGTCCGGCCGCGCGTGCTCGGCGTACGCGCTGACCGACGACACGTACGACCAGTGGCGGGCGCGGCTGCCGAGGGCCGCCAGCGCACCGCGCACGAAGCCGGGTTGCCAGGACACTTCCACCACGGCGTCCCAGTCGCGGTCCGCCAGGGCCTCGTACGCTGCCGGGTTGCGCCGGTCGGCGGCCACCAGACGCGCACCCTCGGCCACACCCCCGCTCTCCCCCCGGGCCAGACAGGTCACTTGATGCCCCCGCCCATGTGCCTGCCGCGAGATCTCGCGGCCCAACCATGCCGTTCCACCCAGTACCAATATTTCCATCAGCCCACTGGACCACGGCCGGCCGGTCCGGGTCACGCGCCTTCGCCCAGAGCGGAGCGCCCCGCGCGGGTGCTCTACCGGGCCCCTGGAGAGCGCCCTCGAGAGGGTGCTCTCGCGACGACCGGTCGCGGAGAGATCTCGGCGTGCTTCGGCAGACCACACCCCATGCCCCCTCCCCTCCCCTCCCCTCCCCTCCCCGGCAGCCTTCGCAGCCACCCCTGGAGTCGATCACCTAGGGTGCGGACATGAAGCCGGAGAAGATCACCGTCCTGGACGGCCGCGAGTGGACCCGCGACCCGGAGGCGGTGCACCGCATCCTGGCGGATCTGATCGCAGGCGGCGCGGCCCTCGGCTGGGTCGATCCACCCTCGCGGGACGAGGTGGCTCAGCTGCTCGACCAGGTGCTGTCTGCCGCCGAGGCCGGTGACGCGGCCCTGCGCGTCGCCTACCTGGGCGGCCGCCTCGTCGGACTGGGCTACTGGCGGCGCTACGCCCGGCCGACGCACCGGCCGCACGCCGATCTGGAGAAGCTCGCGGTGGACGCCGCCGCGCACGGGCGCGGCATCGGCCGGGCGCTGACCGCTGCCTTGGTCGCGGACGCCAGGGCCGCGGGCATCGAGGTCCTCACCCTGGACGTCCGGGGCGACAACACCCATGCCCTACGGCTCTACCGCTCGCTCGGCTTCACCGAGTACGGCCGCCTGCCCGACTTCGTCGCCGTCGGGGAGCGCCGCTACGACAAGGTGTTCTACATGCAGGACTTCCGCCGCAGCCGAGCCGTGCCTCTTTCGGATCAGGCCGGGCCCGCGACGGCCGCACCCGCCTGACCGTCAACGGGTGCACCCAGCTCCACCCCAACTCTGCTGCCAGGTACAGCGGATCGCAGGCCGTCGGGCGGCATCGTGGTCCGCGTACTGGATACGTCGGACGGAGGGGGAAGGCGCTCATGGGACGCACGGACGGGGATTGTGTGGGGCGGGCGGAGCGTGTCGAGGTGTGGAGCACGGTGGGTGTGTTCACTGCCGTGGCCTTCGTGGCGGCCGGAGTGCTGGGAGCGGCGCAGCCGGGAACCGGTGTTCCGGACGAGGTCGTGCAGCTGACCCAGTTCGGGCCGGCCCTCGCGGTGGGCGGGGCCGCACTGTACCGGCGCCGGCAGACGCGTGAGCTGCTCCGGGGCACGGGGACACGAGGGGGCGCTCGATCCGCCGGCGGTGTGGTGCTTCTCGGTGCTGCCGGGCTGATCGTCGCGCTCGCCGTGCTCGGGTACGACGCGGTCTGCGGGCAGGTGCGTTTCACGCCGCCGGGCTCTCTGCACCACTCCTTCGTGCTGATAGCCGTGGCTCAGCTGGTGGGGGCGTGCGAGGAGGAGGTCGGCTGGCGCTGCTACCTCCAGCCGCTGCTGCGCACCCGTCTGGGCACGGTCGCCTCTTCGGTGACGGTGGGAGTGCTGTGGGGGGCCTGGCACGTGCCGGTCTTCGGGCAGGCGCCGGCCTACGCCGCCGGATTCCTCGCGGCCACCGTGGCGATGTCGGTGGTCTTGGGCATCGCACTTGAGGGCGTGGGCGGATGGCGGCGGCTGCTGCTCGCGGGTGGCTTCCACGCGCTGGTCAACCTCGGACTGCTCCTTTTCATGGACGAGGAGTCAGGAGCGGTCCTGCCCATGGTCTGCTTCGGGCTGGCCTGTCTGGCGGTGGCTGTGATCGTGGGCGCGCTGCGGGCGGGTTGGCGTGCACCGGACCCGGCGGCGCCCGGACCGGCTACCCTGCACAGGACATGAGTTCGAGTTTCCTCCGGCTCCGCAGGGCGTTGTCCCGCCGCATGGCCGCCGTCGGCCGCTGCCAGCTCGCCGGTCTGCTGGGCCTGCAGGTGGCAGCCGTCGGAGCGGCCGTCGTGGGAGCCCTGCTGTTGCTGCCCGTCGGCGTGGGCTTCCGCGTACTGCCTCCCGCCGCGGCCGCGTTGCGCCGCTGCGGTGACCGCGCCCGGCAGCGGGCGGCGCAGTGGTCGGGCGTACGGATCGCTGCGCCCGATCCGCTCCCGAGGACCGCGGGGGCGTGCGGTCCTGGCCGACGCCGGGTTCTGGCGGGACCTGACCTGGGCGTGGCTGGAGCCCGTAGTGGGCGGTCTGCTGGTTGCCGTACCGCCGTCCCTGGCCGTGTACGGGCTGTTCGGGGTGCTCGTGCAGCCCTTCGTGTGGCGGCTCTTGGACGACGGCAACTGGTACGCCTTCGTCCCCGTGCACAGCACTCCCCTGATGCTCGCGGCCGTCGTGCTGGGCCTCGGCTTCACGGCGGCGGGGCTCCTCCTCGCACCGCCCGTCCTGGGCCTGCACGCGCGGTGGGGGCAACGACTGCTCGCCACCCCGCTCGTCACCGAACTCCAGCGGCGCATCGGTGAGTTGACCGACAGTCGCACGGACGTGCTGGACGACCGGGCGGCTGAGCTCCGGCGCATCGAGCGGGACCTGCACGACGGGGCGCAGGCACGGCTCGTCGCCCTCGGCATGCGCCTGGACAGCGCGACGCGTCTGCTTGAGGACGATCTACCGGCCGCGCGGGCCGCGCTGCTTGAGGTGCGCGAACTGTCCGGGCGGGCCCTTGAGGACCTCCGCGGCCTGGTCCGGGGCATCCAGCCGCCGGTCCTCACCGACCGCGGTTTGGGCGACGCCGTTCGCTCCTTGGCCCTCGACAGCTTCCTCGACGTGTATGTCGACGTCCAGTTGACCGGGCGGCTGTCTGCCGCTGTGGAGTCGGCCGCCTACTTCGCCGTCAACGAGCTGCTGGCCAATGCGGCGAAGCACTCCGGTGCCGGCCGCGTCGACGTCGCCCTCGCACACGACGACGCCTGCGCCGGCGGCCCGCGGCTGCGCGTCACCGTCACCGACGACGGCCGCGGTGGCGCGGATCCCTCCCGGGGGACCGGACTGCTCGGTGTCCGAGGGCGATTGGCTACCTTCGACGGAAGTCTCGTCCTGCACAGCCCGCAGGGCGGCCCGACCACAGTCACCCTGGAGATCCCGTGCGCGTCGTACTTGCCGAAGACCTCTTCCTCCTGAGGGACGGCCTGGTCCGCACGCTCACCGAGCACGGCTTCGAGGTCGTCGCCGCCGTGGACAACGGCCCCGGTCTCTCGCGCGCCCTGCTGGAGGAGCGACCGGACGTGGCGGTCGTCGACGTACGCCTGCCGCCGACCTACACCGATGAGGGGCTCCAGGCCGCGCTCGAAGCCCGGCGCCGCCATCGCGGCCTGCCGGTGCTCGTGCTGTCGCAGTACGTCGACCAGCTCTATGCGAACGAGCTCCTGTCGAGCGACGACGGCGGGGTGGGCTACCTGCTGAAGGACCGGGTCACGGACACCGGCCAGTTCGTCGACGCCGTACGCCGCGTCGCCGCGGGCGGGACCGTCCTGGACCCGCAGGTGATCGGACGGCTGCTGTCGCGCGGCGAGGCCCGCGGCACCATCTCGGCCCTCACCCCGCGCGAACGCGACGTGCTGGAACTCATGGCGCAGGGCCGCTCCAACGCCGCCATCGCGGGAGCTCTCCACTTCAGCGAGAGCGCCGTCGCCAAGCACACCGCGAGCATATTCGCGAAACTCGGCATCGCCCCCTCGACCGAGGACAACCGGCGGGTCCTCGCCGTCCTCGCCTACCTGCGACGCTGAAGGTCAGGCAGCACCCACCGGGCGAGAGGCCAGCGGGGCCGGGCGAACGCCGGTCGACGTACACGCCGCTGCCTGCCGTCCCGCTCGTTGTCGCAGGCATACACGGCGTTGCCCACGTGGTAGCCGCGCGCTCTCCCAATACCTGACCCCCCATCAGGTATTGACGGCGCCGAACGGCTACGGCGACGCGGGACCGTCCACCCGGCTCTGCGCCGGGGGCCGGGTCTGATCACGGCGAAGGCCGTGCAGCCGGTCGCGGGTGGTGCGGGGCAGACCGTCCACCACGCACTGCCAGGAGTGGCTGATCATCTCGGCGAGTTCCTCGTCGGGGACCGTTCCGTCCAGGTGCACGGTGAGCCAGTGCCACCGGGGGCCCTGGTACCCGTACCCGGGACGGACCGCCGGGTACTGCTCGTACAGGTGCAGGGCGAGGGCGGATTCGCATTTCACGCTCAGCCGCTCGGGTTGCGAGGTGCCGGCCGACGCCAGGGTGGCGAAGATCTTGCCGCCGGTCTTGTAGACGGGCCGGTGCGGGCCCCACGGCTCTTCCTCACTGGCTTCGGGCAGGTCCAGTGCGTATGCCGCGACGTCATCGGGATTCATTCGGCGCTGTCCTTCATCCACGGGTGGCGGCGGGGCGGGCCGCCTCGCCTTACCCCGGCACCGGTCCGTCCGCGACTACGGCGTCGGCCGGCTTCGCTGACCTCGGCAGCAGATTATGCGACCGCCGTTCCTCATGGCCCCCGACGGCCGCGCACTCCGCCATGTCTCCGGGTGCCGGCAACGCCCGGGCACGGAGCCATGGCGGGAGGCTTCGTCAGGTGTGCAGGCGGCTGTTGGCGCCGTCGCCGTCGGCGCTCTCCTCGTTGAACCAGTAGTCGCCGGCCGCCAGGTAGCGGAACGACTGCGTCGTGTCGCCCGGCAGCGCAACCGTGACCGCCCGCCTGCCGTCCTCGCGCGGCTGGAGCGTGTGGACACCGGGCCGCCAGTCGTTGAAGTCCCCCACCACGCTCACCGGCCCCGGCGGATCCTCCCGCGGGAGGACGAACGTTACCTCGGTACCGTCCTTGCGCGACCTGCGCTCCAACATGAAGGGCTCCATTCGACGAGGCACAAGGGGAAACCCCATCCTCGACCGCCCCAGTGCCCGCCGCGCCCTGGTGCAGCCACAGGCGTGAGCTTGTCACCCGCCTGGCGCATCCCGCCCCGTGCCCGGCGCGCAGCGCGGGGCACGGCATGTCAGGGTGGCACGGCGACGAGAGGTCCACATGCGCGGGCCCCGGCCGGTCGAAGCCACCCCGGCCGGGTCCCGCCACGGACCCGGATGGCGCCACGGACACCCCCGCACGCCCCGCCCGGCGCTCTCCAGTGCGGCCGGTGCCGCCGCGCTGCCGCCTGGCCGCGTTGGGCTCCGTCGTGAACAGGGGCTCGGTGGCGAGCCGTTCGCCATCGTGGCCGACCCGACGGATGCGTACTGCCATTCCGAAGCCCCAGCCGCCGTGCTGCCCGCCGCCGGCGCCCTGGAACACGGGAGGCGGCTGCTCCTTCCGCCTTGCGCCTGGTCCCACACGAGGATCTCGCCGGTCTGCGGGTCGGGCCGTGGGCGCCCCCGTCACCACACGTCGAAGACCACGTTCACTGACGGGCGGATCCCGGCCGTCCAGATCGAGGGCAACGAGCCCGCTGACATCGAACTCGGCGGCAGCATCGAAACCTTCGCGAACGCAACTGATGCTCAAGCCCGCCACGGCTACATCCAAGCCGTCATGAAGGCAACCCCTCACCCTCACCGAATACGAATACCTCCGCGACGCAACCCCGGTCCACGTCAGCAGGCTTCTCACCTGGATAAAGACTGCCGACTACGAGAAAGTCGCCACCCGACTCCCCTGATCGAACATCGGAACGTCAGGACGGACCCGGCTCCGGGAAGAGGCGCGTACGGAAGAGGGAACCGTTCGCGTATGAATACACGTCTACGAGCACACAGCAACACGTGTCCGGGCGTATCCCGGCTCGATCCTCAGGGGGGATCTTGACTTCATCGCACCGCGGACGACTGCGTGCACTGGCCGCCGGCGGCGTACTCGCCCTGGCCGTCGGCGCCTTGGCGGCCGCCCCGAGCAGCGCAGCCCCGCAACACCGCGTATCCGGCTCCGCCACCACCCGGCCCGCAGCCGACCCGGCGGCGGATTCGGTCTCCGCGGCCACACCGCGCAGCGACCGCGACCACGACCACGACCACCCGAGCGTCGTCCTGCCGACCCGCGCCGCGAATCCGGCGCGGGTGGCGGCTGCCGCGAAACCGCGGCACGACGTCGACGGCGACGGCATCAGCGACATGATCGTCATGGAGTACGACCACAGCACGGCCGTCTACCTGTCGAAGGTCGCGGCCTGGAGCGACTACGCGATCTACAGCACCGATCCCGATGCCTCGTACAAGGACCTGCTGCCGGTCGGCGATGTGGGCGGCACGACGAAGGCGGAGCTGCTCTCCCTCTCCTTCGACGGCGAGCTCACGCTCTACGAGACCGGCCTGCAGGGCACCTCCGCACCCCTGTGGTCAGGCCGCGGCTGGCAGATCTACGACCGCGTCATGGCCACCGGCGACCTCACAGGGGACCACTACCCCGACCTGCTGGCCCGCGACCACGCCGGCGACCTGTGGCTGTACACCGGCACCGGAAGCGTCAGCAAACCCTTCAACACGCGGGTCAAGGCCGGCTCCGGCTGGGGGGTGTACGACCAACTGGTCGGCGCCAGCGACGTCGACGGCGACGGGCTCGGCGACGTCCTCACCCGTACGCTGAACGGCGAGCTGTGGTTCCACAAGGGAGCCGGCAGCGCCACGGCCCCGCTCAAGGCCCGCGTCAAGGTCGGCACCGGCTGGAACACGTACAACGTGATCAGCGGCCCGGACGACGTCGACGGCGACGGCATGAGCGACCTGATCGCTCGCAGCCGCGACGGCAAGCAGTACTTCCACAAGTCGATCGGCGGCGGCAAGTTCGCGGCCCCCACCTACTACGGAAGCGGGTGGGAACGGAACAAGTTCATGGTCGGTGCCGGCACCACGCAGCTCTACGGCAAGGCACAGAACCTCGCCACGCAGTCGAACGGCGTCCTTGCCAAGTACAGCGCCCTGGCCAACGGCGACTACCTGACGCCGCCGGTCGCGGCGGGTACCGAGACACCCGGCTCCCGCACCACGTACGCCACCGCACTCAACAACCACAACCACGCGAGCTACGTGCAGAACATCGGCAGTGACCTGTACATCCGCGGCCAGCGGGTCAGCACGACGTGGAACTACACCATGATGGTCGGCCCCGGTGATCTCACCGGCGACGGCAAGGGCGACCTGCTCAGCCGCGACTCGGGCGGCACGCTGTGGCTCCACCCCGGCGACGGTGCGCTGTACACCAAGCTCGGCGCCCGCATCAAGGTGGGCACCGGCTGGAACGGCTACGACGCGCTCGTCGGCGCGGGCGACTACTCCGGCGACGGGCGGGCCGACCTGCTCGCGCGGGACACCTCCGGCCGCCTGTTCCTCTTCAAGGGAACGGGGACGGCCACCGCGCCGTTCGCCGCCCGGGAGCAGGTCGGCAGCGGCTTCGGCCAGTACGACCTGCTGTTCGTCCCGGGTGACATCGACGGCGACAGCAAGGGCGACCTGATCGGCCGTCTCCCGAACGGCGACCTGTACCGGTACACCTCGACGGGCAACGCCGGCACCGCGACCTTCACTGCCCGGGTGAAGTTCGGCACCGGTTGGAACATCTACAAGAACATCATCTGAGTCGACGTCCCGGGAACGGCCGAGCGCCGGTCCCGGGACGCCTCGAAGCAGTGCTCGGCTACTCGTTGTCGTAGTAGCCGAAGATGTCGACGACCAGGTCGGCGGCGTCCCAGCCCTGGTTCCAGAGGTCGACGATGCCGTGGGCACCGGTGCCCGTCTGAACCAGGTTGGCGACGGTGTTGCCCGCCGTCCAGTTCAGTGTGGAGGACACCGGACGCTCCGGAGTGACGGCGGTTCCGTGGGCGTAGTCGTTGCTGGAATTGGGGTCCGGTGCCACCGAGAGGAAGCCCGTGCCGCGCGTGTTGGTGACCGTGGCGTTCAGCACCCAGGCCTCCTGCTCCCTCGAGAAACCCTGCCGGACGTACCCGCGCGTGGGCCACGGTCCGTTGGGCCAGCTCCGCGTGTCGATCGTCCGGACGGGCGTGGTCGGCACGTTAGCGGCACCGCCGCTCGCGGTGCCGTACGTGCCGACCAGATCCACGATGACGTCGGCCCGGGTCCAGGCTCCGTTGCGGACGGTGACCTCGCCGTCCTTGCCGACCGGCACGATCACCGAGTTGGCTGCCGTCTGCCCGGCGGTGAAGTTCACGTTGGACGTGGTCGGCGCCGTCTGCCCGGCCGGATGGACGGTCAGGTGACCGGCCTCCTGCGGGTTGGTGACCGTCACGTTCAGCGCGACGGCGGTGGCGCCCGGTTCGGCGACCTTGACGGTGAAGGACCCTTGGCCGGCGACCGGACCGCGCTGCGTGCCGGTCCCGTAGCGGGTGTCGACGACCCGGGCCGGGGCCTGCGGGGCGTACCCGCCGGCCTCCTGCCGGCTGAAGTAGCCGGTGACGTCCGCGATCAGATCGACCGGCTCCCAGCCTCCGTTGTACAGCTCGACGCAGCCGTCCTCGCCGACCTTCGCGATCACCAGGTTCGGAACGGTCTGACCGGCCTCGAAGTTGATGTTCGACGCGGTCGGCCGCGTGGCACCGGAGGCGAAGACGCTGACGTGCCCGCCACTGGTGGTGTTGGTGGCGGTCACGTTGAGCGCGACGGCGGTGACCCCGGCCGGGATGCTGCCGTTCCCAGCGACCTTGAGACGGGTGGAGGAGTACCCCTGGACCTTGCCCTTGACGGCGCCCGTGCCGCTGCGGGTGTCCAGCAGTCGGGTGGGGCCGTACGGGGTGAACTCCGAGCCCAGCGTCGTGACCCGGACCTCGTTGGTGGCGTGCGTCCCGAGTACCGGATCGGCGACAGCGGCCTTGATCGTGTACTCGCCCAGCTCCTTGTAGATGTGCCTGGTCCTCGTCTCCGAAGAACCCGAGGCCACCACCGTGTCCGTGCTGCCGTCACCCCAGTCGATGGTGGTGTCCAACGGCGGGGTACCCCTGTTGAGCGAGGTCGTCAGCTCGAAGCCGTGCGCCGAGGACATCCGGGCGCTCAGGAAGACACTGAGCTGCGCGCTACCGGTGGCGGTGGCGCCGGCTGTGCTGGTGAAGGTTCCGAACCCTGCCGCCACGCCCTCTGTCGCGTCGACGGCAGGTGCTCCCGCGGCCTGCGCGGCGGGCTCGACCGGATCAGCGGCCTGAGCCGGTCCGGGCATGAAACCGATGGCTCCCGCCACGATGGCGGCAGCGGACACTACGAGTCGGCGATTGCGCACCGAGCCCCCCGTTTTCAGTTTTTTGAACGCGCTCAGCCTGCACAGCCTACACAGCAGCTCACGGGCGATCATCGCCGGATCGGGTCGACGGGGGCCCCATCCCCCCGTTCGTGGAGAGCGGTTCTCCCTGGAAGTCCACTGGGTGTAGGGGTTTCACCGCCGTGGGGACTGGTTCCCACGGCGGGGAAGGCTGTTCGCCGCGGATCGAGGGCCCTGAACTGCGGGTCGTGGGTGCGAGTCCAGCGTAATGGGGGGCGAGGGCGTCCAGAGCGGGGTCAGCGCCCGGTCGTCCCGTCGATCTGTTCCCGCAGGATGTCCGCATGGCCGGCATGTCTTGCGGTCTCGCTGGTCATGTGGGCAACGACCCACCGCACCGAGAGGAACGTGCCCTCGACCGGTATCGCGACAGGCTCTCCCAGATCACCGGCGGCACGAATCGCGGCGTCGCTGGCCGCGATCGCCGCGTGGTAGTCGGCCAGCACCTGCCCGGAACTGCGACCGGCCGGCACCTGCATGCCGATGTCCCCGGGATCGTCCGACTCCCGACCGGCCACGTGATAGCCGAACCAGAACCGCTCCGCCAGAGTCAGGTGATGAATCAGGCCCAACACCGTGGTCCCCGACTCCACCAGGACCTGGCGTAGCTGCTCCTCCGTCAGACCGTCCGCCTTCTTCATCACGGACTGCCTGGCGAACGATAGGAAAGCCATCGCGGTGTCCAGCTCGCCACCGTCATTGCGGGGCACCCTGCGGCGCTGTGTCTCAGCCATGCAGGTGACTCTAACGGCATCCGTCCCACACCGCGCCGCAAAATTGCACGGCGAACGTCGCCTGGTACGGCGTCAGTCCAGGAGATCCCTCTTGTCAGCGCCCGGAGCGATGCCCCGCCACCTCATGGTCCATGAGCTCCCCGACGCCTACGCCGACCGCCTCGCCGAGAGTGTGAACAGAGCGGGTGTGGCTGCTGGTCGGGCTGCCGCGCCGGGACTGGCGCCGTACGCGTTGCCGGCCCAAAGGACCCGATGTCACGGGGCAGTAGAACCGACCAGCCGTGTGTCCGACAGGACCGTGGTCTGCCCCCACCAAGGAGGAGTCAGGTCACCCCGGTCCTCGACGGGCGTCGAGGCCCAACTAACCTTCGATCATGGCTTTGCGACCTGACGAGTTCTACGACCACGCGCTTGCCTCTGCGGATGGCGAGCGTCGGCTCCCGCTCGCGCGCATGACGGGGTGGGACATCAGCCCGTTCGAAGCGGACGGATTGCGGGTGGCGGCGCTGCGCCCTCCGGTGCTGCCCGAGCCTCCGCGACACGGCGAGGACCCGTCGAACTGCGACGCGTGCCGTGACCGAGACGAAGGGATCTGGTTCAACGACAGTTGGCGGCTGACCCGGATCACGGGAGTCGGTGTTCCGCTGGTGCTCATGCTGCATACGCGTGAGCACTACGACATGGCCGACCTGCCCGATGAGCTGGCAGCCGAGTTGGGCGTCCTGTCCACTCACATCGTCCGTCACGTGCAGGCCCTGCCACACATTTCGCGGGCCCACGTCTACCGCATCGGCGACGGAGGCGCGCACCTGCACATCTGGTTCTTCGCACGGCCCGAGGGACAGACCCAGCTCTACGGATCATGGATGCCCGTCTGGGACGATCTGCTACCGGAATACCCGGCAGACGTCGCGGAGGCGGACGCGGCGATCGTGGCAGACGCATTGGTCGCTTCCGTCGGGGGGCGTCGCTCGGCTGCCCGTGAATCGTCGCAGGCCTGATCTGTCAGCGGACGCCAACGCTCGACCTCGGAACTCACCGCGCTGACGCATGGTCTGGTTCGGGAAGGCCGGCGCTGACAAGCCCGGTATCGCTGTCAAAACCGGCGGCCCCGGCCACTGTTGCGCCCCTCCGGGGGCTGGCCCCCGACGCACCCGACGTGTTGTGACGCCTTCACCGCAGGCTTCACAACGCGTCGGGTGCACTCTCCCGGGCGGGTTCCCTGGCTGCCGGGTGATCCGAGCCGTCGACGGGGGCTGCGGCACGCAGTGCTGCTTCGACCCGGCGGTTGTTGGTCATGGACGCCGTGACGGCCGTCATCGCCAGGAGGAGGCCGGCGGCGGCGTAGAGCGGGGTGCGGATGTCGTAGGTGGTGGCCAACCAGCCGCCGAGGAAGGCCCCGAGCGGGGCGGCGCACATGGCCAGCATGCGGGAGGTGGAGGCGACCCGCCCCATGAGGTGGGCCGGGACGATCGCCTGCCGGAGGGAGGGCCCGAGCACCATCGTGGCGCCCATTCCAGCCCCGCAGACGGCGAGCGCCAGCCCTGCCACGTACGGGTTCGGGGCAGCGGCCAGGCCCGTGATGGCAAGCCCTTCCACGGCAGCCGTGCAGGTCAGTGCGGTGCCGGTGCCGAGCCGTCGGCCGAGGGAGGAGGCGATGCCTGCACCGAGCAGGCCGCCGGTGGCCTCCGCCGTGAGGAGCAGGCCGAAGCCGTAGGTGTCGATGCCGAGGCGATCGTGCGCGAAGAGGGCGAGGACGGTCTCCACAGCGAGGAAGGCGACGTTCCCGACCGCCGGGCGGAGCGCGAGCCCGAGCAGCAGCCGGTCCCGGAAGACGTACGAGGCGCCGGCCCGCGCCTGCCGAAGCAGGGACTCTCGAACCTCCGGCACGGGCCGGGGCATGGCGGGAAGCGACCGTACGAGCAGCGCGGAGAGCGCGAACGACACCGCGTCGGCGAGCAGTGGAACCGCCCTCCCGAGCGCGAGCAGCGCACTGCCCGCAGGCGGCCCGGCGAAGCCGGACATGGCGGTCTGGGCCCCGCGCAGACGGGAGTTGGCGCTCTCCAGGAGTGCGGGGTCGCGGCCGAGCAGTTCCGGCAGATAGGCCGTGGCGGCGGTGTCGAAGAAGAGTCCGCCGAGGCCGAGCAGGAAGGCGACGGCCCCGAGCATCGGAACGCTCAGCACGTCGAGCGCGGCCGCTGCCGCCGGTATCGCGAGCAGCACCGCACGCGCCGCGTCCATGACCCACATCGTGCGCCGGCGGTCCCAGCGGTCCACCAGCGCACCGCCGAGCACCCCGAACAGCAGCCACGGCAGCGTCCCGGCGGCCGCGACGACGGCGAGCGCCATCGGATCCCGCGTCAACGTCAACGCGAGCAGCGGCAGCGCGGCATGCGACACCCCGTCACCGAGCGAGGACACCGTCTGCGCGGTCCACAGCCGTCCGAACCCGGTCGGCAACTTCCGAACGTCTGAGGTCACTTGGACTCCCCTTCGGCCGGCTCGCGCGATGTCGGGTGGAACAGTGCGAAGACGAGTGAAGCGTCCGGCAGCGACGGATCGGACAGCTCCCGGTACTCGTCCGCCAGAGCCTGCAACCGCGTCCCCAGCTCCGCGAACTGCTCGCCGGTGAGCCGCAGATGCGCCATCCGTACGTGCCGCTCACCCGCCGGCGACGCCTCCAGGTCCGCCACCGCATGGCGCATCAGCACATCCGGCCCGCCCTCGCCCGGATCCGGCAGCGCGATCGACCGCGCGGCCATCGCGTAGTACCGCTCGGTGACACCCCGCACCTTCCGCGTCCGTACCACCTTCACCAGGCCGGCCCGCTCCAGCAGCCGTACGTGATAGCTGGAACTCCCCTTCGCAAGGCCCACCCGCTCGGCGATCTGCGTGATCGTCGCCGGCTCGAAGCGGAGCACGGCCATGATCCGGTGGCGCGTGAGGTTGGAGACGGCGCGCAGTTGCTCGTCCGTGGTGACGTGAAACGTCTCGGGAAGGTCATCGGTAGGCATGCGAGCAATGGTCAACGATTCTTGACCATTGGGCAAGGGTATTTCGCGGAGACTGCCAGAATCTGGCTCGCACGAAGCACGAACGGCCGCTCGAGGGTGCGAATGCGGGTTCCTAACGCCCGGATCCGCGGGGCGCGGCCGGCTTTGCCGCACACGCCTCCCGGGGCAGTTCCCGGACGGACGGCCGCGGCGCCCCGGGGGACGCGGCCGCCACCTCGAAGGCGTAACAGCCCGCCACCGATCGCTCGTACACGGAGAGGAAGCTCCGAGGCGGTCCCTGGCCGAGCACTTCTGCGACGACGGTGACGGCACCGCCCTGCCGCGTCACGCCGACGAGGCCCCTGGCGGGCTTCGACGGAGGGAAGACCTGCGCGATCTCCGTGTCGGACAGGATGCCGTCGGCCGCTGCCCCGCCCAGCCGGTGGCGGAACACCTCGACGCGCGCCCGCAGGTTCTTGCGCGCCTGGGCGTCGTCACGCGCCGGCTGCGTCTCCAGCCAGATCCACATGCCGACGGCGGCCACGAGGAGCAGGCCCAGGAAGGTCAGGCAGCCGTTGAGCACACAACCGCCTGCCGTACCCGCCCGGACCTGTGATCGTCTCGCCATGGGCACAGCCTGTCTCACAGGTACACGACAAACCAATCCCCTCACCGGCAGGTCCTTCCGGACATCGGGCATCTGCCCGGCGGAGCCATCCCGAAGGCCGTCCTGCCAGGGTGGTCGGCCGTAGGCGCCACCGAAGTGGGCACCTGCCGCTCGTGGCCGTACAGGACCCCGCGGCCCTCCCCATCCGGGCCGCGAGGTGATCGCCACGAAGTGTCAGTCCACTTGGGCGCGCCGCAGTTCGCAGCTCCCGTTGGTGCAGGAGCGGCGCAGCCGCCCGGCCGATACGGTCTCCACCAGGCCGATCGCCCAGCACATCGGGCAGCCGCGCAGGGCGACCAGGCCGACCGGAGCGAGCAGCAGGCTCGCCGGACCGACGAGCGGCAGCAGGGCCAGCGATCCTGCGAGCGCGCCGAACCCGACCGCGCCGCGGGCCAGATGGCGCGGGACGGTGGCGCTGGCGAAGCCGCCGCGTTTCGGCGCGTCGGTACCGGCGGCGCCGGGCGGGGAACCGGGCCGGGCGGTGGTCTTCGTCGTGCTCAGGTCAGGTGTCATCGTCGTCTCCCCTCGTGCAGGCCGGTTCTTCGCGCAGCGCCTCGCGCAGCGCCGAACGGGCGCGGTGGAGGCGGGATTTCATGGCGGCGGTGCTCAGTTGGAGCCGGTCCGCGACGGTGCGGCCGGGCAGGCCTTGGATGTCCCGCATGACCAGTACCCGTCTCTGGTCGGCGGGGAGGGCGGCGAGGGCGGCTCCGACGCGCTCGGCTTCCAGGCGCAGCAGGACGTCCTCCTCGGCGGACCGGGCGGTGCCGGCGGACGCGTCGTGGTCGTCCGGCGCCTCGGACCGGCCCGGCCCGTCGTGGCGGCCGGGTCCGCCGCGGTGCGGGGCGAGCGGTCCCCGGGGGAGCAGGTCGCGGGTGCGGCGCAGGCATTCGTTGCGGACGATCCGGAACATCCACGACGCCAGGGCCCCGGAGGCCCGCAGCATGCCGATCTTGCGGTAGAGGATGATCAGCGCTTCCTGGGCGGCGTCCTCGGCGTCCTGGGGTGTGGCGCACAGCGTGTGCGCGAATCGGCGCACGTGCGGGTACGAGTCGTACACCAGGGCGGTGAGCGCCTCCGCGTCGCCGCGCTGCGCCGCGGCAACCAATGTCGCGCCGGGCCAGGTGCGGTCAGCCACGCTGCCGCCTCCGGCGACGCAGCAGCGTGACGGTGCACGCGCACAGCAGCAGCGCCGCGGCCGCGGCAATGACGATGGTGGTCATGTGGGGTCCTCCCGGTGGGGTGCGGGGCGGACGCGTTCGTCCGCACACCTATGAGAGACACGGTGGGCGCGGAAGGATTCGCCCCGCGCCGAGAAATTTTCGGGTCCCGCAGCGTTCAGGGCCTGCACGGTGCCGGTGGATGGGGTGAGGCCGTACCAGCTGCGGCTCCACCACGGGTCGTGTCGTCAAACTCCCGCACGCCGAGGGGCGGCCGGGGCCGCAGCACACGGCCCACACGGACGCCACAAGCGGTCGCCAGACCGCGCTCCGGCAATCGGGCGGCAGGACCGGCTCTGTTGGTGCTCTCGCGCCCCGGTGGCGGCGCGTCGCCGCGACGCCGGCCGCCGCGCTCGACAACCGCCGCGGCACTACGCACGGCGCCCGCTCCTCACGGGCGACGGCCTTCCCGCGGGCTCAGAGCGTCTCGCTCAGCGAATCCGCCAGCCGACGCCGCGCAGTCCGCGTGGCGGGCAGGGTCGCCGCCAGCACCGCACCCAGCACCGCACCGACGATCACCGTCAGCAGCACGGGCAGCGACGGCAGCTGGGCGATTCCGGCGCCGATCCCGCTCGAAGCTCCTTGCTCGTCCACGAGCCAGCTGCCGGACACCGCGCCCACCGCCGTTC
Source organism: Streptomyces sp. NPDC051109 (assembly GCF_044455885.1). Classification (NCBI taxonomy): domain Bacteria; kingdom Bacillati; phylum Actinomycetota; class Actinomycetes; order Kitasatosporales; family Streptomycetaceae; genus Streptomyces; species Streptomyces sp. NPDC051109. Next base: position 15,368 of record NZ_JBITFF010000021.1, on the reverse strand, counting down.
CGGCCACGGCGGAAGCCAGCGCGGTCAGTCCGGCGGCCGTCACGATCATCGAGCCGATCTGCCGGGGCGTCAGTCCCATCGCCTTGAGCGCGAGCAGGTCCCGGCCCCGGTCGCGCACCCCCGCACTGATCAGCGTCAGCAGCTCGATCAAGCCGATCAGCGCGAGTACCGCGATCAGGGCGGCGATCACTCCGCGTGCCGGTTCCAGCCGGTCGGCCGGATTGGGCGTCTCCCGGATCTCCAGCGTTCCCCCGGCCGCCTCGGCGAGCGTGCTCCTCACGGCCCGAGGGTCCGCGCCCGGGCGCAGCACCAAGGCGTGGAAGTGGGGCCGCAGCTGCGGATCGCGCTCGCGCAGCGCGTCGATGGTGGTGGTGATGACCCGACCTCCGGAATCGGGCTCGATGGTCCGGCCGACGAGGTGCAGGATCTGCGGACGTCCCTCGACGGTCATGCGTACCCAGTCGCCGACCCGTACGCCGAGGAGGTCCAGCAGTCCCTGCCCGGCCACCGCCTCGTCCGGGCCGCGGACCGCCCGCCCCTCCACCACCGGGGAGGGGTACGGGTGCGCGGCCGTGCCCAGCCCGCGGAGCGTGATGGTGCCGGTCTGCCCCGGCACCAGGGCGGCCATCTCCGCACCGGGATGGACCGCGGCGATGTCCGGGATCGCCGCCAGGGTCTTCTCCAGCTCCGCGTCCGACAGCCCGGCGGGCCGTTCGGCCCGTACGGTCATGGCCGCGGGCAGCCCCATCTGCGCGGGCCGGCTGCGGAACTGGTCCAGCGTCGACCACGCGACGAGCGCCACCGTGATCAGCACGAGCGGCAGGGCCAGCCGGCCCACCGATGCCAGCGTCCGGCCGCGTCGCGGGAACGCCGCGCGCCACCCGAGCACCAGGGCGGCGGGCACCCGCAGGCCCAGCGCCCGCCTGCCCAGGGCGGTCATCGGCGCGGCGGTCGGCAACGCCGCGCGGGCCGCGGGCACCGGCGGCACCCGCCCGGCCCGCCATGCCGAGATGCCCGTGGCGGCCGCGATCAGCAGCACCGCGCCGCAGGGGACGCCGATCATGAGCGCCGTGTGGCCGGGCAGGTCCTGCCAGACCGCTGCCGCTTCCCCGACGCGGCCCGGTATCCGGGCGCCCACCAGGGCGATCGCCGTCGTGCCGAGGGCCACTCCGATCAGCGCGAAGGCCAGATGCTGTACGAGGAAGCCGCGGGCGACTTGGCCGGGGGTGAAACCGATGGCCTTGAGGACGGCTATGTCCCGGAGCTGGCCGCGCACGCGCGCACCGATCGCTCCGGCAGCGGCCAGTGCCGCCGCGAGCAGCGCGCCGAGACCGAACACGGCGAACATCTGCCCGAGGAGCCGGTCGTCACCGCCCGCCTCCGCCCGGGCCTGCTGCCACTTCGTGACCTGGGCGACCCGGTCGGCGCCCAGGAGGGTCACGGCGCGCTGGACCATGAAGTCGGTGTCTTCCGGATCCTTGAGTCGCAGCCCGACGCTCTGCCCGGTGCCCGAGGGGGCGATCGTGTCGAGGGTGGGGGGGAGCACCCAGCCGATGCCCGGTGCGCCGCCCGGTTGGTAGCGGGGCTCGGCCGCCTCGGCGATGCCGGCCACCCGCAGTTCGTGCGGGACGCCGTCCGGTCCGGTGACCCGCACCGTCTCCCCCGGCTCCGCCCACAGCGCCCGCGCGACGGAATCCTCCAGCACGACGGCTCCGGTCCCGCCCCGGGACCCGCCCCCGCCCTCGGCCCCGGACCCGCCCCCGGACCCGTCCCCGCCCCCGGACCCGTCCCCGGCGCCGGCCCCGCTGTCGGCCGCGGCGAGCCAGCTGCCCGCGGTCAGGAGCGGCCGCCCGGTCTCGGGGGGCTGCACCGAGGTCGCCCGCAGTGTCACTCCGGCCCGCGCGCCGCGCGATTCGACCGTCGTCGCCGCTGTGCGGTAGGGCCCGGAGAGGGCCGCGACCCCCTCCAGGTGGCCCAGGGCGTCCACGTCGGCGGCCCCGGCACGGGTGTGCAGCCAGATGTGCGCGCCCTGGGACTGGTTGAAGATCCGCTGCCACGGGTTCGCGGCGTAGCTGAACATCGCGCCGGCGAGCAGGAGCGAGGCGATGATTCCGGCGCTGGTCAGGACGACGAAGAGGGCTTCCCCGCGGTGCGCGCGGAAGTCGGCGTGCGCCCAGCGCAGAGTGGCCCGCACGCTCACTCCTTCAGTTCGAGTACGCGGGACACCCCGCCGGCCGGCCCGCGGCGTCCGTCGCCGAGCTGGGCGTCGTCGGCGATGCGGCCGTCGAAAAAGCTGATGACGCGGTCGGCGGCACTGGCCATCCGGGCGTCATGGGTGACCATCATGATCGTCTGACCGCGCTGGTGGAAGCGGGAGAGCAGCCGCAGCACCTCCCGGGTGCCCTTGCTGTCGAGGCTGCCGGCAGGCTCGTCGGCGAGCAGCAGCGCGGGATGGTTGACCAGGGCCCGGGCGAGCGCCACCCGCTGCTGTTCGCCGCCCGAGAGTTCGCCGGGCATCGAGCGTTCGCGACCTTCGAGCCCCAGTTCGGCGAGCAGTTCGGCGCGGGACTGGCGTGCGGACTTCGGGGAGGCGCCGGCGAGCAGAGCGGGCAGTTCGACGTTGTCGGCGACGGTGAGGTTGGAGACCAGGTTGAAGAACTGGAAGACGACTCCGATGCTGCGGCGGCGGAGCACCGCCCAGCGGGCCTCCCGGTACTCGTCGACGCGCTCTCCGCCGATCCACAGCTTCCCGCCGTCGGGCCGCTGGAGTCCGCCGATCAGATGGAGCAGCGTGGACTTTCCGGCTCCCGACGGCCCGGTCACCGCGACGAACTCGCCGGGCTGGACGGTGAGGTCCACCCCGCGCACGGCGTGCACCGGAGTGCCCTCGCCGTGGTGCGTCTTGGTCAGGCCCTCGGCCCGCACGATGGGCGCGGCAGGAGCGGTCGCGGCGTCCTCGCTCATTCCAGCTCCTCCTGACAGCGTTCCAGCCAGTCGAGGTCGGCCTGCAGGTGCAGCATGGCGCCCTCGATCAGCAGTTGGGAGATCTTGTTCTCGCGGTCCTCGGCCGCGGCCAGCTTCGACAGGTCCCGCATCGTATTGAGGTACTGCCGCCGCTGCTTGTTGATCAACGCGACAGGGTCGGCCAGACCCGACCGGGGCGCGAGGGCGAGCTTCATGAAGAACTCGTCCCGTACCCGGGGCTCCTCGGCGGTCTCGTCGAACCAGGCCAGTACGGCCTCTCGTCCGGCGTCGGTCAGCCTGTACGTGCGCTTGTTCGGCCGGCCCGACTGCTCGACGTCCTCGCCGTCGATCAAGCCGCTCTTCTCCAGCCGGCCGAGGGTGACGTAGATCTGGCCGACGTTGGGCTGAGGGTACGCGGCGCCCAAGAGCTTCTCAAGGTCCTGCTTCAGCTCGTAACCATGGGCGGGGCCACGCGTGAGGAGTGCCAGGAGCGGCAGCCGCACTCGCTCCTCCTCCCTCCCGCTCGGTAGTCACCTGTTCACCGGGCAGTGGCCGGGTGGCACCGCCATCCTGCCCGCCTGCCGGGACGCGTCTAGTATCGCCCATGCCTAACGGGTATATATAAGCCCCGATGGTCGGCGGCGCAGCCGGATCGTGCACCGGGAGGAACCTATGCGGTGGATGCGTGCCGCGGGTAGGGCTCTCCTGGTCGTGGCGGTGGTGTTCGCGGGGTACTCCGGGTTCGGCGCCCGCGACGGCCTCGCCTCCGACGGCCGCGGCCCCATGACCCTCGTCACGGCGGGCGACCTGACCGGCTACCTCGCCCCGCTGCTCGACGACTGGAACGCCGGACATCCCCGCGAGCGCGTCACGCTCGTCGAACTGCCCGACTCGGCCGACGAGACCCGCGCCCAGATGATCAGCGAACTGCGTTCGGGCAGCAACCGCTTCGACGTGCTGAACATCGACGTCGCCTGGACGTCCGAGTTCGCCGCGGCCGGATGGATCTCCCCGCTCGACCGCAGCCGCTTCCCCCTGGACGCGTTCCTGCGGCCGGTGGTCGACACCGCCACCTTCGACGGCAGGCTGTACGCGGTCCCGTACGTCACCAACGCGGGGCTGCTCTACTACCGCAAGGACGTGCTGGAGGAGGAAGGCGAACAGCCACCGCGCACCTGGGCCGATCTGGTCCGCCAGGCGCGCACGATCGCTCCGAAGCACGGACTGGACGGGTACGCCGGCCAGTTCCTGCCGTACGAGGGGCTCACCGTCAACGTCACCGAAGCCGTCCACTCGGCGGGCGGTTCGATCCTGCGCGACGACGGCGCCCGTGTGACGGTCGACTCCGACGCGGCACGCGCCGGGCTGCGGTTCCTCGCGGACGGCGTTCGGGACGGCTGGATCTCCCGGGATGCCCTCGGTTACAAGGAGGAGGAGTCCCGGCGGGCGTTCCAGGAGGGCCGTCTGCTCTTCCTGCGGAACTGGCCCTACGTGTACGCGGACGCGAGCGCGCCGGGGTCGAAGGTCGCGGGGAGGTTCGGCGTCGTGCCGCTGCCCGGCCGCGACGGGCCCGGCAGCAGTGTGCTGGGCGGCTCCAACCTGGCCGTCAGCAGCCGTTCCCGCCATCCGGCCTCGGCGGCCGATCTGATCTCCTACCTCACGAGCGAGCGGGTCCAGCGGAAGGTGCTGACCGAGGGCTCGCTCCCACCGGTGCGCGCCGCGCTCTACGAAGACCCCGAACTGATGCGCGCCTATCCCTACCTGTCGACGCTCCGCCAGAGCGTGCTGTCTGCGGTGCCGCGCCCCAAGAGCGCCCGCTACGACCAGGTGAGCCTGGCCGTCCAGGCCGTGGCCCAGGACCTGATGACGCAGCGCGAGACGCCGGACGAGGCGGTGGCGCGGCTTGCGCGCGAACTCCGCGGCGTTTCCGGCACCGGCTGACCCCATACGATCCCTCCTTCAGCGCGTCTACTTACATGTTAAGTAGGCGCGCTTCTTCATGCATCCCCTCACTTAGGGACAAACCACCCCAGCTTCTCGCTGTTTCCGGACACATCGTTGACACCTTCCAGCTGCTGCTACTTAACATGCATGCATAACAGCGCACCTGATCCAGGGCGCTCTCGCATTCAGCAGAAACAGGTCGACGCGAGATGCTCAGCACCCTTCCGGCCGGCACCGGCCACCCCTCCCCCAGCGCCACCACGCCCGACTCCTGGTGGCGCGACGCGGTGATCTACCAGGTCTACGTCCGCAGCTTCCTCGACAGCACCGGGGACGGCATCGGCGACCTGGCCGGCGTACGGGCCGGGCTTCCCTACCTCAGGAAGCTCGGTGTCGACGGCATATGGCTCAGCCCCTTCTACCCGTCGCCGCAGCACGACCACGGCTACGACGTCGCCGACTACTGCGGCGTCGACCCCGTGTACGGCGACCTCGACGAGTTCGACCGGCTGGTGGCCGACGCCCACCGCCTCGGCCTGAAGCTGCTGCTCGACATCGTCCCCAACCACTGCTCCAGCGAGCACCCGTGGTTCCGCGAGGCCCTCGCCGCGCCGCCCGGGAGCCCCCTGCGCTCCCGTTTCCACTTCGCGCCCGGCCGCGGACCGGACGGAGCGCAGCCGCCCAACAACTGGCGCGCCATGTTCGGAGGCCCCGCCTGGAGCCGGACCACCGGGCCCGACGGCTCTCCCGGAGAGTGGTACCTGCACCTGTTCACGCCCGAGCAGCCCGACTGGAACTGGCGCGACCCGGCCGTGGGCGTCGAGTTCGAGCGCGTGCTTCGCTTCTGGCTGGACCGCGGTGTCGACGGCTTCCGCATCGACGTCGCCGCCGGGCTGTTCAAGCACCCCGACCTGCCGGACTCGGACGACCCCGGGGCCGACGAGCGGGCCCGCGACTCCGTCAACCAACTCGCCTGGAACCAGCCCGAGGTCCACGGCGTGTGGCGCCGCTGGCGCACGGTGTGCGAGGAGTACTCGGCCCGGGACGGCCACGAGCGGCTGCTGGTCGGCGAGGTGTCCGTACCGACGGCGCGCGAACACGCCGAGTACGTCCGGCCCGACCAACTGCACCAGGCGTTCTTCTTCGACCTGCTCAGCGCCCCCTGGGACGCCGATGCCTTCCGTTCGACGATCACCGTGGCGATGCGCGACATCGCCGGCACCGGCTCCACCGTCACCTGGGTGCTCAACAACCACGACCAGGTCCGCACCGTCACCCGCTACGCGGGCGAGCCCGGCGTGGAAGGCAGCGGACTGGGAGCCGCCCGCGCCCGCGCCGCCGCCCTGCTGATGCTCGCCCTGCCCGGAGCGGCCTACGTCTACCAGGGGGAGGAGCTCGGCCTGCCCGAGGTCCTCGACCTGCCCGACGACGTTCTGACCGATCCGATCTGGCACCGCACCGGCAGCCGCAAGCGGGTCCGGGACGGCTGCCGGGTGCCACTGCCCTGGTCGGGCCACGCCTCCCCGTTCGGCTTCAGCCAGGCTGAGGCCGGCGCCAAGCCGTGGCTGCCGCAGCCGGAGTGGTTCGCCGAGCACGCCACAGACCGCGCCTTGGCCGACACCCGCTCCTTCTGGCACCTCTACCGCGAGGGCCTCCAGCTGCGGCGCAGCCTTCCGCAGCTCGGCGACGGCACCCTGCGCTGGCTGGAGACGCCCCCACAGGTGCTGGCCATCGCCCGGGGCGACGGCCTGGTCTGCGCGGTCAACTTCGGCACGGAGGCGGTGCCCGCCCCCGTCCCGGGGACCCCGCTGCTCGCCAGCGCACCCTGCCCGGACGGAGTGCTCCCCGCGGCGACGGCCGCCTGGTGGACGTCGGAGTGCCCCGCTCCCTGAACCCGCGCGGCGCCCCGAGTGCCGACGCAACTCCCCTTGCGGTGACGCCGGATGCGGCTCCGCAGATCCGGACCGACCCCCTCGAAGCGAAGGACCGCACCATGCGACGACCCAGCAAGACCACCCGCCGGACCGCGGCCACCGCCTCGGCAGCCCTCGCGCTCGCCCTCGGAGCCACCGCCTGCGGCGGCCCCACCGCACCCGCGAGCGGCGGCGAACTCAGCGGCCAGACCGTGACCGTGGCGGGTGTCTGGACGGGCAGCGAACAGAAGAACTTCAAGAAGGTCCTGGAAGCCTTCACCGAGAAGACCGGTGCCAAGACGGTCTTCGTCCCCTCCGGCGACAACGTCTCCACCTTCGTCGGAAGCAAGATCGAGGGCGGCAACGCCCCCGACGTGGTGATGATCCCCCAGGTGGGCGTACTCCAGCAGTTCGCGAAGGCGGGCTGGCTCCAGCCCCTGTCCGAGGAGGCGGCCCGGACGGCCGGCTCCACCCTCCCCCCGGTATGGAAGGACTACGGAACCGTCGACGGCACGTACTACGGCCTGTACTTCAAAGCCGCCCACAAGTCCACCGTCTGGTACGCCCCCGACGCCTTCGCCCAGGCCGGAGTCGACGAGCCCAAGAGCTACGCCGACCTGCTGAAGGCCGGCCGCGCCCTCTCCGACTCCGGCCGCCCGGCCTTCGCGGTGGCGGGCGAGGACGGCTGGACCCTCACCGACTGGTTCGAGAACATCTACCTCTCCCAGGCAGGGCCGGAAAAGTACGACCAACTCGCACAGCACAAGCTCCCGTGGACCGACGCCAGCGTCGTGAAAGCCCTTACCACCCTCGGCGAACTGTTCAAGGACAAGCAACTCGTCGCCGGTGGCGCCGAGACGGCGCTGCGCACCGACTTCCCCTCCTCGGTCGAGCAGGTGTTCGGGCCCGCGCCCAAGGCCGGCATGGTCTATGAGGGCGACTTCGTCGGCGGCGTCGCCAAGGACCAGTTCGGCAAGAAGCCGGGGCAGGACGCCAAGTTCTTCCCGTTCCCCGCGGTCGACGGAGGCAAGGCACCCGTCGTCAGCGGCGGGGACGCGGCCGTCGTCCTCAAGTCGGGGAAGAACGGCAAGGCGGGCATGAGGCTGCTCGAATTCCTCGCCGGCCCCGAGGCCGCCGAGGTCTGGGCCGGCGCGGGCGGCTTCCTGTCCCCGAACACCAAGGTCGACTTCGGCGCGTACGGCGACGACACCACCCGCAGCACCGCCCGGTCGCTCGTCGCCGCGGGCAACTCGGTCCGCTTCGACATGTCGGACCAGGCACCGGCGGCGTTCGGCGGCACCAAGGGCGCGGGCGAGTGGAAGCTCCTCCAGGACTTCCTGCGCCACCCCGCGGATCCGCAGGGCACGGCCGCGAAGCTCGAAGCCGAAGCCGCCAAGGCGTACGGGAACTGAGGCGGCCCCCATGGCTGACACCCTGACCGCCCGCGCCGCGACCGATCCCCGGCGCCGGGCCCGCAACAGGAGGCGCCGCCTCGCGGTCGTCTTCGTACTGCCCGCCCTGCTCCTGCTCGGCGCGCTGGTCGTCTACCCGGTCGTCTTCTCCTTCTGCCGCAGCCTCTTCGACGCCAGCGGCGACCGTTTCGTCGGAGCCGGGAACTACGTGGCGATCGCCCACGATCCGGCCACTCTCAAAGCGATCCGCAACAGCGCGATATGGGTCGTCGTGGCCCCGACACTGCTGACCGGACTCGGACTGGTGCTCGCCGTGCTCACCGAGAAGGTGCGCTGGGCGACCGCGTTCAAGCTGACGCTCTTCCTGCCGATGGCCGTCTCCTTCCTCGCCGCGGGCATCGTCTTCCGGCTCGCCTACGAGCAGGATCCCGGCCGGGGCGTGCTCAACGCGGTCGTCGTCGGGGTCCATGACACCTTCGAGGACGCGGCCGCCTATCCGACGGCCCGGATCCGCGAGGGCCAGGCCCTGACGGGGAGCGCGGGCGGCCCCTACACGACCGCGAAAGCGACGCGTCCCGGCGGCTCGGTCGACCTCGGCCTCGTCGGCGTCGCCCCCGACGCAGTGCCCGTCGGCGCGAAGCAGGCTGCCGCTGCGGCACCCGGACCCGACGGCATCGGCGGCGTCGTCTACCTCGACTTCGCCCCCGGCGGCTCGGGAAGGCCGGGCGCGGTGGACCGGGGTGAGAAGGGCCTGCCCGGCATGACGGTCGAGGCCGTACGGGACGGCCGGACGGCCGCGACCGCCACCTCTGCGGCCGACGGCTCCTTCCGCTTCACCGGGCTGGCCGACGGCGAGTACGTCCTGCGCCTGCCCGCGGCCAATTTCACGGTCCCGTACCAAGGAGTGAACTGGCTGGGCCCGGCCCTGGTGACGCCGGCCATCATCGGCGCCTACCTCTGGGTGTGGACCGGCTTCGCCATGGTGCTGATCGGGGCAGGGCTCGCTGCCATCCCCCGCGACGCGCTGGAGGCCGCGCGGATGGACGGTGCCACCGAGGGCCAGATCTTCCGAAAGATCACCGTGCCGCTGCTCGCGCCGGTGCTCACCGTCGTCTTCGTCACGCTGGTGATCAACGTGATGAAGGTCTTCGACCTCGTCTACATCATCGCGCCCGGACCCGTGCAGGAGGAAGCGAACGTGCTGGCCACCCGCATGTGGCTGGTCTCCTTCGGCGGGGGCAACAACCAGGGGCTCGGAAGCGCGCTCAGCGTGGTGCTCCTCCTCCTGGTCGTCCCGGCGATGGTCTTCAACATCCGGCGCTTCCGAAGGAGTGCGGCATGAGCAGTCACGGCACCATCGAGCGCCGGGCACCACGGCGTACGACCGGGATCCCGCCCGCCCCTGCCACGTCCAGGCCCAAGCCGCCCCACAAGGGCCGGCTGTCGCGCCTGCTGAGCAGATCGGCAGTCCAGGCACTGCTGCTCTTCGTCGCCCTGGTGTGGATCACTCCGCTGGCCGGCCTGTTCCTGTCCTCGATGCGCTCCGAACGGGACAACGCCTCCGACGGCTGGTGGAACGCACTCACCGACCCGTCCCAGCTGTCCCTGGACAACTACAGCGCCCTGTTGAAGGATTCCGGCATCGCGACGGCCTTCGGGAACACCGTCCTGATCTCGCTGCCCACCACCCTCCTGGTGGTCGGCATCGCGGCACTCGCCGGTTACGCCTTCGCGTGGTTGGAATTCCCCGGCCGGGACGGCATCTTCCTCGTGGTCGTCGGTCTGCTGGTCGTGCCCGTGCAGATCGGGCTGCTGCCCGTGGCCAAACTCTTCGGTGCGGTCGGCCTGTTCGGCACCATCCCGGGAGTCGTCCTCTTCCACGTGGCCTACGGGCTGCCGTTCGCGGTCTTCCTGCTGCGCAACTACTTCGCCGAGATCCCGCGCGAAATGCTGGAAGCCGCCCGGATGGACGGCGGCACCGAATGGCGGATCTTCTCCCGGCTCGTGCTGCCGCTCGGCCGCCCGGCCATCGCGAGCCTGGCCATCTTCCAGTTCCTGTGGGTCTGGAACGACATGCTCGTGGCGCTGCTCTTCGCGGACAGCGAGTCCCAGCCCCTCACGGTCGCCCTCCAGTCCCAGATGCGGCAGTTCGGAAGCAACATCGGCGTCCTCGCGCCGGGGGCGTTCCTGTCCCTGGTGGTCCCGCTGATCGTCTTCTTCGCCTTCCAGCGGCACTTCGTCCAGGGCGTGATGGCGGGCTCGGTGAAATGACCCCGACGGCTGCTACCGCGCGGTCAGGGAGGAGGAGGACACCCGAGGAGACCGCCGGGTCCGGGCCCGCGTCGAGCGCCACTACAGGCCGAGGGCCAACAGGATGGTGAGCGTCGGCGGGACCGTCGCCATCCACCCGGCCCAGCGGCCCGCCCGGGCCAGTGCGGGGCGGGGGCGCCGCAGGGACAGCCGGAAGGCCAACGCGAGCAGCGGCGTGGCCGTCCAGGACACCCACCAGCCGGCCGTTACGACCGAGACGGTATGGGGGTGGACGTTCGCGGCCATCTGGGCCAGGCCCCCGAAGAGGAGGGCCACCGGGATCAGGGCCACCGACAGGGTCGTGGTCCACATCAACACCCCGTCGACGGCAGGGTTCTCGGCGGCGCCGTCGGTGGTCGGGGCGGGGGTCGTATCGTGCATGGGGAGAGCCAATCACCTCCGACGCCGGTTCGCCTGCGCGGGCGTACTCAGGGTCGGCCGGTCTTCGTACTCATCTTGACCAGGCGCCGGCACCGGGCCCCGCGGCATCCGCCTCAGCGGCGGGAAAGCACGGAGAGGCCACGCCCCGACCTGCCCTGACGGGTCGGGGCGTTGCCCTTGAGCGCGGCCGAGGAGGCCGCGGCCGTCGGCCGCGCGCCAGCGGCCGCTGCCTGATCAGCGCAGTCCGGCGAAGAGATCGTTCTCGGGTATGGCCGCGCCGGTGGTGTCCCGGACCCGTACGAAGGTCTCCATGCCCATCAACTCGCCGAACCTCTTCTTGCCCATCTTGAGGAAGAAGATGTTCTCGCCCTGGCTGGCGTGCGCGGCCAACGCGTCGAACTTCTGATCGCTGAAGGCGGTGGCGTCCACCCACGTGGTGATCTGGTCGTCGGGGAGGCCGATCTCGGCCATCGCGGCGGCCTCGGCGGGATCCGGCTCCGGCATGTCCTCATGGAACTCGCGCATGATCTCGCCGAACCGCTGCATCATCGAGCGGGGCATCGTCGTCCAGTACACCTTCGGTGCCAGCGCGGTCATCTCCAGCGCCGCCATCGTGATGCGGTGGGCCTGGATGTGGTCGGGGTGACCGTAGAAGCCGTTCTCGTCGTAGGTGACGACCACATCAGGCTGATAGTGCCGCATGAGCTCCGCGAGTCGGGCAGCGCCTTCCTGCACGGGGGTCTGCCAGAAGGATCCGGGAGCGTCGTTGCTCGGCCAGCCCATCATCCCGGAGTCGGCATAGTCCAGCATCTCCAGATCGCTGATCTTCAGGACGTCACAGCTCGCCTCAAGTTCTTGACGGCGCATCAAGGCGACCGCCGCCGAATCGTGCCCGGGATCGCCCGGCTTGACTCCTCCCGGCCCATCACCGCAACCGCCGTCGGTACACGTCACGAGAACCGTGCGGATGCCTTCAGCCGCGTACCGCGCGAGGACCCCTCCGGTTCCGGTGGCCTCGTCGTCGGGGTGGGCGTGTACTGCCATGAGCGTCAAAGGCCGGTCGGTCATGAAAACGGTCCTCCTGCAGGAATACGTCTTGGTCCCAGTGTGCGGCGGGCGTACCGCGATCTTGGGGCACGGATCCTGCTGGGGCGAACGACCTGGTGGTCTGCGTGTTCCCCCGTGCGGCGCCGGTCCCTCGATCGGTGCAACCGTGCCGACCGGACAGGATGTTCCCGGCGTGGCCGCTCGGCTTTCCAGGCGGCCGCGCTCGACGCGAAAATGACCGGTCCCCCTCTGCCGCGTGCGATTCCGCCCGTCGGAGGGAGCCGCCCTGCACGGCCACACCGGATGACTGCCGTGTGGCTCGGTCTGCGTTCCTCAGCCTCGTACCCGCCCGGCCGTGCCGGGCGGGTACGGGGCCCGTCCTCGCCCCGGGCCGGGTGCTCACCCGTTCAGCGACTGCATCAGCTCCGGGGCGTAGCGGTCGCCCGAGACCACTCCGTGCGGGGCGACGGCGTCGATGGCGGCCATCTCCGCGTCCGTGATCGTCACCGCGGTGGCGGCGATGTTCTCCTCCAGGTACCGGCGGCGCTTCGTGCCCGGGATCGGCACGGCGCCCTGGCGCAGCGTCCAGGCGAGGGCCAGCTGCGAGGGGGTGACGCCCTTCTCCGCGGCGAGGCGCCGCACCTGCTCGACGACGGCCAGATTGCGGCCGAAGTTCTCGCCCTGGAAGCGGGGGTCCGTACGGCGGAAGTCGTCCGCCGCGAAATCGTCCGGGGTGGTGATCGCACCCGACAGGAAGCCCCGGCCGAGCGGCGAGTACGCGACGAGCCCGATGCCGAGCTCGCGCAGGGTGTCGAGGACGCCGTCGTACTCGATGCCGCGTTCGAAGAGGCTGTACTCGGTCTGCACGGCGGCGAGCGGGTGCACGGCGTGGGCGCGGGCGATGGTGGCGGGCGCGGCCTCGCACAGGCCGATGTGGCGGACCTTGCCGGCGGCGACGAGCTCGGCCAAGGCGCCGACGCTCTCCTCGATCGGGACGTTCGGGTCGACGCGGTGCAGGTAGTACAGGTCGATGTGGTCGGTGCCGAGGTGGCGCAGGGAGCGGTCGGCCGACCTGCGGATGTACTCGGGGGTGCCGTTGTGCCCGCGGAAGGCGCCCTCGTCGGTGAACTCGACGCCCGTCTTGGTGGCGACGACGGCGGCGTCGCGGCGCCCGGCGAGGGCCTTGCCGAGGAGCTGCTCGTTCAGGAAGGGGCCGTAGCCCTCGGCGGTGTCGAGCAGGGTGACGCCCAGCTCCAGGGCGCGGTCGATGGTGGCGAGGGACTCGGTCTCGTCGGTGGCTCCGTAGTGGGCGCTCATCCCCATCAGGCCGAGGCCCTCGGCGCCGACCTCAAGGCCCTGACCGCCCAGTGCGCGCATCTCCATGACGTACTCCTCTGTAAGTAACTAACTGGATAGTTCGACTATGCACCGGGCCGCGCCACATGTCAATAACCGGATAGTTACTTGCTAGGCTTCGCCCATGGCACGGGATTCCAGCGCGACCAAGGCACGCCTGCTCGACGCGGCGTTCTCCGAGTTCGCCGCGTACGGCATCGCCGGCGCGCGCGTCGACCGCATCGCCGAGGCCGCGCAGGCGAACAAGCGGCTCATCTACGTCTACTACGGCAACAAGGAGCAGCTCTTCGACGCCGTGCTCCAGCGGGCGCTGGAGACGGGTGCGGAGTCGGTCCCCTTCAACGCCGAGGACCTGCCCGGCTACGCGGGCGCCGTCTTCGACCACCTCGTCGCACAGCCTTCCCTCATGCGGCTCGTGCTGTGGAAGCAGCTGGAACGGCCCGGAGCCACGGACACGGAGTCGGCGTCGTACCGCGGCAAGATCGCAGTGGTGGAGGAGGCGCAGAAGGCGGGGTACGTCGACGCCGCGATGGACCCGGCCGACGTCCTGACGCTGGTGATGGGCCTGTCCCAGGCCTGGTTCGGTGCGGTGGGCGGCCCGGCGGCGGGCGAGTCGGGCGCCGGCTGGGAGGCCGAGCGCCTCGCCCGCCACCGCGCGGCGGTCACCGAAGCCGTACGCCGCACCACGACTCCGCGCCGGGATCCGGCCTAGGATTCCCGGCAGCGTCCGCGATGCGTCAGGCCAGGGCGATCGGCTTTTGCGGCGCATGGAGCTGGCCGCCGGTGGAGGACCCGCCGACGTTCGGTCCCAGAGGCGGCGGCGGGCATCCGACTCCCACACCCGGGGGCTGATCCGGTCAGCCAGGGCCGCGGGGCGATGGCTGCCTCCCCGTCGACGAAGACCTCGTCCGCGAGGCCCTGCCCGACTGCTGCCGAAGACAGGACCTCCGCGACCTCTTCCGCGCTCCGGTCCTCGCAGGGGAACGTGCGGACCACGTCGTCAGTCGCGGTGCTCTCCGACTGTCAGGGGCCACTGGGGCAGCACCCGAGCCTCCCGTCGCCGGAACAGCACCACTCCCGGCCGCTCCCCGCAGCGCGAGAGAGCCCCGGCGGCCCCTCTACGAGTGCTGCTGAGCCTGGCCGGCCGCTCTGCAGCATCCGCCGACTGACGCCGTCAGGACGTACGTGGGGCAATGCAGCCCCCGGCGCGCCCGAGAACTTCACTCCGGCGGCCCTGTGGCTCGCGCCGGGGCGCGCGTGCATCAAGCGCAGTGGGTCGTGGCCGGCACTGGATTCCACGTGCAGGAGTTTGCATCCCCGGCCCCTCCCGATGAACACGTGGGGTCAACGCTCATGTCGCTGTGTGACCGTACGCGTGGTCGCGGGCACATGGCGCATCGAGCGGCGCCCCGGGTGAGGCATACGGATGAGCCGGTGGAGTGTGGTGGGGCGTGGTCGTCGCCCACGGGGCGCTCGCGCGGGCGGCTGTCGACGACCGTGCCGCCCGGCCCCTGGTGTTCCTCGTCTGCGGACTGGCGATCGGGCCTCGGGCCTGGACCTGTCGAGCGCGGACCGGGACCTGGAAGTCACCCGCGCACTGCTGGAGGGGCGCGCTGATCCTGGTGGTGTTCACGGACGCGGCAGCCATCAGACCCGGGACCTGCGCACGGAGGAGTTCCTGCCGCTGCGACCCCTCGTGGCAGGGCTGCCGCTCACCATCGCGCCGGGATGGCTGGTCGCACGGCCCCTGCCGCCCCGGCCTGACCGTCCGGGAGTCGGCCCTGGTCGCCATCGTCCTGGCGCCGACGGATGCCGCGCTCGGACAGCAAGCCTTCTCCCACGGGCGGGTCCCGGCGCTCGTCCGCGACGGCCTGGGCGTCGAGTCAGGGCAGAACGGGGTCTGGCGCTGCCCTTCTTCGTACTGGCGCTCGCGGCCGCAGGCGAGAGCTAGGTGTTCTGTCCAGGGAGGTTGTGGACGGGTGATGTAGGTCTCCGCTGAGGGATCTTGAAATGGGTGAGGGCCTTCTGGCCTGGTGTGGAT
>NZ_JBITFF010000020.1:0-149282 GCF_044455885.1 Streptomyces sp. NPDC051109 | reverse complement strand
CACCGAAGTGGACAGGGTATCAACTTCTGGCGTTGATTTTTGGCACGCTGTTGAGTTCTCAAGGAACGGACGCTTCCTTTGTACTCACCCTCAGTAACACTTACTGGGGCTTTCCTCCGGGCTTTCGTTCTTGCGTTTCCGACTCTATCAGAGTCAGTCCCGCTTGCTTTCCGGGGTCTTCGCTTTCGCGCTTTCCCTTTCCGGCGATTCCGACTCTATCAGGGCTTTTCCAGCTCCCTGACCACTCACTCGAATCACCGGGAAGGCGACACAAAGAGCAGCACGGATCAAGATCGGCACTTAAGAGGAGGAGTCCCGTCCATCGGCTGTTCGCGAGAAGTTCACGCGGCACGTCCTGGCGGGAGTCACGACAGTACAGGGCCCGTGGTGCCCAAGCAAATCGATTCAGGCGTATGGTCTAGTCCACTACGTCGTCGCGGTCGCGCGTCGTGCCCTCTGGCAAGGGGTGCACATCGAGCGAACCGGGACGTGTCATGACATACCCTTCTGAAAGTACGTCGCCACAGCACAGGTTGTGACGACGACACGTAGAAGCCCCACCCCTGGGAGGCCCCCCATGACCAGCGTGACGTCCCCACTCGCCGGGCGCGCCATCGGACTCGCGGCAGTGCCCGATCCGGTGTTCTCCGGCGCAATGGTGGGTCCGGGCACCGCTATTGACCCCGTGCGCGAGCCGTCGGAGGCGGTGGCCCCCGTCGATGGTGTGGTCGTCTCCCTGCACCCGCACGCGTACGTCGTCGTCGACGGTGAAGGGCACGGCGTACTCACCCACCTCGGGATCGACACCGTTCAGCTCAACGGCGAGGGCTTCGAGCTGCTCGTCAACAAGGGCGACACCGTTACCCGGGGCCAGGCCGTGATCCGTTGGAACCCGCAGGCCGTCGAGGACGCCGGCAAGTCGCCGATCTGCCCCGTCGTGGCGCTGGAAGCCACCGCGGACTCCCTGTCCGGCGTCGTCGAGTCCGGAGACGTGAAGGCCGACGACGCCCTGTTCAGCTGGCAGTGACCTCGTCCGCCTGAACAGGCGAGTCGGACATCCACCGCGGCGGCTGGGGCCGCCGCTCAATCGGAGACGGGTGAAATGGAGACAACGCTGCGAGGCGTCGGCGTGAGCCACGGTGTGGCGATCGGCGAGGTGCGGCACATGGGCACGGCGGTACTCGAACCGCCGGCCAAGCAGATCACCGCGGACGAGGCGGAGCGCGAACAGGGGCGCGCCCGCAAGGCCGTGGAGGCTGTGTCCGCCGACCTGATCGCACGCGGCCAGCTGGCCGGCGGCGAGGCCCAGCACGTGCTGGAGGCCCAGGCGATGATCGCCACGGACCCCGAGCTGATGGCGGACGTCGACCGGCGCATCGCCGTCGGCAGCACGGCCGAGCGCGGCGTGTACGACGCGTTCGCCTCGTACCGCGACCTGCTCGCGGGGGCCGGGGAGTACATGGCCGGCCGGGTGGCCGACCTGGACGACGTACGGAACCGCATCGTGGCGCGACTGCTGGGCGTGCCCATGCCGGGTGTGCCGGACAGCGACGAGCCGTACGTGCTGATCGCTCGGGACCTGGCCCCCGCCGACACCGCGCTGCTCGACCCGGCGCTCGTCCTCGGCTTCGTCACCGAGGAGGGCGGCCCGACCAGCCACAGCGCGATCCTCGCGCGGGCGCTGGGCGTGCCGGCGATCGTGGCGCTGCCGGGTGCCGGTGAGATCGCCG
Organism: Streptomyces sp. NPDC051109; assembly: GCF_044455885.1. NCBI lineage: Bacteria > Bacillati > Actinomycetota > Actinomycetes > Kitasatosporales > Streptomycetaceae > Streptomyces > Streptomyces sp. NPDC051109. The sequence goes on along the minus strand of NZ_JBITFF010000020.1, from coordinate 147,552 downwards.
AGGGTACGGTCATCGCCGTCGACGGCAGCACCGGTGACCTGTTCGTCGAGCCCACCGCCGAGAAGCGGGCGGAGCTGGAGGCTGCGGCCGCCGAGCGCAAGGCCGCTCTCGCGGCCTCGTCCGGTCCGGGTGCGACCTCCGACGGGCACAAGGTGCCGCTGCTGGCCAATGTCGGCGGTCCGGCGGACGTGCCTGCGGCCGTGGAGGCGGGGGCCGAGGGTGTGGGCCTGTTCCGCACCGAGTTCCTGTTCCTGGACGACAGCAAGAAGGCGCCGTCCGAGGACAAGCAGATCGAGTCGTACCGCAAGGTGCTTGAGGCCTTCCCCGAGGGCCGTGTCGTCGTACGTGTCCTGGACGCCGGCGCCGACAAGCCGCTGGACTTCCTGACGCCCGCCGACGAGCCGAACCCGGCGCTTGGCGTGCGCGGTCTGCGGTCGCTGCTGGACCACCCGGACGTGCTGCGTACGCAGCTGACCGCGCTGGCCAAGGCGGCCGAGGGCCTGCCGGTCTACCTGGAGGTCATGGCCCCGATGGTGGCTGACCGGATCGACGCGAAGGCGTTCGCCGACGCGTGCCGCGAGGCCGGGCTGCAGGCGAAGTTCGGCGCGATGGTGGAGATCCCCTCCGCCGCGCTCCGGGCGCGCTCGATCCTCCAGGAGGTCGAGTTCCTGTCGCTGGGCACCAACGACCTGGCGCAGTACGCGTTCGCCGCGGACCGCCAGGTCGGTGCGGTGTCGCGGCTCCAGGACCCGTGGCAGCCGGCGCTGCTCGACCTGATCGCCATGTCGGCCGAGGCCGCCAGGGCGGAGGGCAAGAGCTGCGGTGTCTGCGGCGAGGCCGCTTCCGACCCGCTGCTGGCCTGTGTCCTGACGGGTCTGGGTGTCACCTCCCTCTCCATGGGTGCCGCTTCGATCCCCTACGTGCGGGCGACGCTCGCCAAGTACACGCTGGCCCAGTGCGAGCGTGCCGCGGCCGCGGCGCGCGCGGCGGACAGTGCCGAGGAGGCCCGCGTGGCCGCCCAGGCGGTGCTGTCCGGCGAGTAGCCGGGCAGGGTGGTGTCGATCGAGGGGCCTTCGCCGGTGGCGGGGGCCCCTCGGTCGTGTCCGGTCCTCTCGGGTCTCTCCGGTTCTCTCCGGTCCTCTCCGGTTCTGGTCGCCTTGGATCAGTGGTTCGGCGCGGGGTCGTCCACCTCGTATCCGGGGCAGTATTCGACGCCGGGCTCGGGGGGCACGGGTTCCCCGGTGTCGGCGTCCGTGCAGTAGGCGTTGAACACGGCCGCCGCCGAGAGCGGGACCAGGCGGCCGCGGTCCAGGCGCCAGCCGTGGACCCGGTCGGCGAGTCCCTCGGTGGTGCTGCGCAGCACCAGTCCCCCGGGGCCGCCGAGGGCGAGGCCGGCGGCGAGGACGGTCACGAAGTCGAGTCCTTCGCGGCCCTCCATGCGCGGCGGGCCGTCCCGGTCCGGGGCGACCTCGGCGTGCAGGACGGCGACGAGCTGTTCGTCCTCGGTGGGAACGCTGCAGACGAGGTGGTGGTGTCCCGGCCCGGCGCCGTCGACGAGGCGGGTGAGCGCCCCGCTCGCGCGGGTGAAGGAGGCGTGGCCGATGTCCTCTCCGCAGTCGGCGCACCTGCCGACGCCGGCGAGCAGGGAGGTGGCGTACTCCCAGGTGGCCTGCCGGACGGCCTCGTCGACGAGGAGCGGGACGAGCTCGTCGATGGGCTGGCCGGAGTAGGGCAGCTGGGCTCCGGCGCCGGCCAGTTCGGCTGTGAAGCGGGTACGGGCGTCGGCGGTGTCCGGGTCGATGCCGTGTTCCCTGCAGAACTCGGCGTACGCGTCGGGGTCGAAGAGGGCGACGGTCGTGTGGATGCCCTGGGCCGCGAGGGACCGGAGCAGGCCGTCGACGTGGCGGAGGTAGTCGCTGTAGTCGTCGTGGTGGTCGAAGGTGAAGCTGCGGTAGGCGCGCATGGCCGCGAAGTCCCCGGCGTCGGCCAGGAGGCCGACGGTGCTGGGGACTTCGCGGCGCAGCTTGCGGCGCCGGGTGGTGCGACCACCGGCCCGTGAGGCCTGTGCGGCCTTCCCGGTGGTCTGGCTGGTGTCGTGGCGTGTCCGTGGCATGGCTCCCCCTGAGTGGCGCATTCGACTGCTCACTCAAAGTAACCGCAGCCACTGACAGTGACCTCAGTCGCGCGTGCGGGTGCGGGCCAGCTCCTCGTAGAAGTGCAGCAGGTCGAGGTTGTCCACCGAGCCCGGGTTGACCGCCTTCGCCATCGGCGTGCCCTGGAGGAGGCGCTTGACCGGGACCTCGATGCGCTTGCCCGTCAGGGTGTGCGGGATGCCCGGGACCTCGATGACCTCGTCGGGGACGTGGCGCGGGGAGAGCTCCTCGCGGATCGTCGCCTTGATCCGGCCGCGGAGGTCGTCGTCGAGGGTCGCGCCGGGTGCGAGGTGGACGAACAGCGGCATCCAATAGCCCCCGTTCGGCTCCTCCAGGCCGATGACCAGGGACTCCTTGATCTCGGGGAGGCGTTCGACGGCCTCGTAGATGTCGGCGGAGCCCATCCGGACGCCCTGCCGGTTGAGGGTGGAGTCGGAGCGGCCGTGGATGACGACGGAGCCGCGGTCGGTGATCGTGATCCAGTCCCCGTGGCGCCAGACCCCGGGGAACATCTCGAAGTAGCTGTCGCGGTAGCGGCTGCCGTCGGGGTCGTTCCAGAAGTGGATCGGCATGGAGGGCATCGGGTTGGTGACCACCAGCTCGCCCACCTCCCCGATGAGGGGCTTGCCGGACGGGTCCCAGGACTGGAGGTCGGTGCCGAGGCAGGCGGCCTGGAGCTCGCCGATGTGGACGGGGAGGGTCGGGACGGCGCCGGCGAAGCAGCTGCAGACGTCGGTGCCGCCGCTGACGGAGGCGATCCAGAGGTCTTGCGCCACTTCGTCGTGCAGCCAGCGGAAGCCGTCGGGCGGCAGGGGGGAGCCCGTGGTCGCCACGCATTTCACGGCGGAGAGGTCGAAGTCCCGGCCGGGGTGGACCTCCGCCTTGCGGCAAGCCATGACGTACGCCGCGGAGGTCCCGTACAGGGTGGCCCTGGTCCGCTCGGCGATCCGCCACTGGGCCCCGGTGTCGGGATAGCCCGGGCTGCCGTCGTACAGGACGACCGTCGTCCCGGTGAGCAGGCCGGAGACGAGGAAGTTCCACATCATCCAGCCGGTGGAGGTGTACCAGAAGAACCGGTCCTCGGGGCCGAGGTCGCAGTGCAGGCCGAGCTGCTTCAGGTGCTCCAGGAGGATGCCGCCCTGGGACTGCACGATCGCCTTCGGCAGCCCCGTCGTACCGGAGGAGTACAGCACCCAGAGCGGGTGGTCGAAGGGGACCGCCTCGAAGACGGGCTCGTCGGTGCCGGAGGTGAGGTCCGACCAGGCGACGGCACCTTCGGGGGCCTCCGTGCCGAGCAGCGGGATGTGGACGACGGCGCGCAGCGAGGGGAGCTCGGCGCGCAGTTCGGCGACGGTGTCGCGGCGGTCGTGCTCCTTGCCGCCGTAGCGGTAGCCGTCGACGGTGAACAGGACCACCGGCTCGACCTGCTGGAAGCGGTCGAGGACGCTGCGGGCGCCGAAGTCCGGGGCGCAGGAGGTCCACACGGCGCCTACGGCGGCGGTGGCGAGGAGCGCGGTGACGGCCTCGGGGATGTTGGGGAGGTAGCCGCTCACCCGGTCGCCGGGGCGCACGCCGAGGGCGCGCAGCTCGGCGGCGAGTGCGCCGACCTGGCGGCGGAGCTCGGCCCAGGTGACGGGGGTGGCCTCGTGGGTCTCGTCCACGTACAGCAGCGCGGCCTCGTCCGCGCGCGCCGGGTCCTCGGCGGCGCGCAGGGCGTGCTCGGCGTAGTTGAGGGTGGCGCCCGGGAACCAGCGCGCGCCCGGCATGGAGCGGTCCGCGAGGACGGACTCGTACGGGGTGGTGAACCGGACGTCGAACCACTCGGCGACCGCCTGCCAGAAGGTGTCGAGTTCGTCGACGGACCAGCTGTGCAGTGCGGGGTAGCCGCCGTCCGCGGGGGCTCCGAACCGCTCTGCGGCCCAGGCCTGGAAGGCGGTGATGCGGGCCGCGGCGATCCGGTCCGGGCCCGGGGACCAGAGGGCTTCCGGAGGGGTGGCTGAGGTCATGGGTCGGCTCCCGGTCAAGTCTGCGGCTCGCGCGTCGTGTGCGTGATGTGTGCGTGGCGTGCGTACGGCGCCGCTGCGCGGTGGGTGTGCGCGGCGGCCCACAGGGACCATGCCATGTGATCCACCTCCGCACCAGGGGCCTCTTGGACGAGTGAACGGAAGTTGAACGCCGCCCGCTCGCCGGGCGGCCGGTGGCAGGGTGAGCAGCATGAACGGACGTGATCTGGTGCGTGCGGTGATGGACATCGGTACGGAGCGCGGGCGGCGCGCGTGGCGCTCGGCCTGGCGCCACCGGCGTGCGGACGCGTTGGGGCTCCCGCGCCGCGGCGCTGAGCGCGCCCGCGTGCCGGGTCTGCTGACCGGTACCGAGCCGCGGCCCGGCGGCGGGGTGCTGCAGTTCGCCCGCTCGGAGCTGCTCGTACGGGTCACGGCCGGCGGGGCGGTGTTCTGGGGCTGGGACGGGGCCGGGCCGACGCCCTCGTACGCGCTGGTCGGCAGCGGCCCGGATCCCGATCCGCGGGCCGTGCTGGAGCCGGACACCGGCGGCGGCTGGCGGGTGGTGTCGGAGCGGGTGACGGTGGCGGTGTCCCGGCACGGGGCGATCGAGGTCCGCACGCCCGGCGGGACGGTGCTGCGCCGGGAGCTGCCGCCCCGCTGGTGGGAGCCGGCGGAGCCGGTCGCCGGGGAGCCGGTCGAATCGCGGTGGCTCCAGCGCGCGGAGGTGCCGGCGGACGCGCGGTTCTTCGGGCTGGGCGGGCGGGCCGGCGGTCCGCGGCTGCGCGACGGGGTGTACCGGCTGTGGAACACGGACCCCAAGGGCGGCTTCGGGCGGGGTGACGATCCGCTGTACATCACGATGCCGGTGCAGATGGTGGTCGCGGACGCGGGTACGCACCTGGTGTTCCACGACAACTCGTGGGACGGGCGGGTGGCGCTGCGCGAGGGCGAGGAGGGCGCCGGCTCGGGTGCGGACCGGCCGGGGGCGAGCGAGATGCGCATGGAGGGCGGGCCGCTGCGCTGCTGGGTGCTGGTGGGGACGCCGGCGCGGGTGCTGCAGGGCTGGTCGGGGCTGACCGGCGGGGCCGCCGTACCGCCGGAATGGGCGCTCGGGTACCAGCACGCGCGGTGGGGTTTCGGCAGCGCGCAGGAGGTGCGGCGGGTGGTGTCGGGCTACACCGCGCGCGGGCTCCCGCTGTCGGCCGTGCACCTGGACATCGACCACTACGACGAGCACCGTGTCTTCACGGTGGACAAGGAGCGGTTCCCGGATCTGCCGGGGCTGGCGCGGGAGCTGGCGGAGCAGGGCGTACGGCTCGTGTCGATCGTCGACCCGGCGGTGAAGGCGGGCGACGCCGTCCACGAGGCGGGCCGTGCGGTGGGGGCGGGCGGGGCCTTCGTACGGGACGCCCGGGGGCAGGAGGTGCGGGGCGAGGTCTGGCCCGGCGAGTGCGCGTATCCGGACTTCACGGATCCGGCGGTGCGCACCTGGTGGGGCGGTCTGTACGCGGAGCGGCTGGAGCAGGGCTTCGCCGGGGTGTGGCACGACATGAACGAGCCGGTGTCCTTCGCCCCGTTCGGGGACATGACGCTGCCCCGCTCGGCGCGGCACGCGATGGACGGCGCGGGCGGGGACCACCGGTCCGCGCACAACGTGTACGCGCTCGGGATGGCGCGGGCCGGCTGGGAGGGACTGGTGCGGCTGCGGCCGGCGGAGCGGCCGTTCCTGTTCTCCCGGTCGGGGTGGGCGGGGATGCAGAGGTACGGGGGCACCTGGTCCGGGGACGTGGAGACGGGCTGGGAGGGGCTGCGGGCCTCGCTGGCGCTGGTGCTGGGGCTCGGCCTGTGCGGGGTGCCGTACTCGGGTCCGGACGTCGGCGGGTTCGGGGGCTCGCCCTCGCCGGAGCTGTACCTGCGGTGGCTGCAGCTGGGGTCGTACCTGCCGCTGTTCCGGACCCACTCGGCGATCTGGGCCGGGCGGCGGGAGCCGTGGGAGTTCGGGCCGGAGGTGGAGGAGGCGGCGCGGTCCGTGCTGGCGGAGCGCGAGCGGCTGCGGCCGTACTTCCTGACGCTGGCCCAGCTGGCGCGGCGGACGGGGGCCCCGTACGTCCGGCCGCTGTGGTGGGGGGCGCCGGAGGACCGGGCGCTGCGGGACTGCGAGGACGCGTTCCTGCTCGGTGACGCGCTGCTGGTGGCGCCGGTGCTGGAGTGCGGGGCGGACCGGCGGGCGGTGCGGCTGCCGCGGGGGCGCTGGTACGACACCGCGACGGGGACGGCGTACGAGGGCCCCGGGCAGGTCCTGCTGGACGCGCCGAAGGGGCGGATCCCGGTGCTGGCCCGGGCGGGCACGGTGCTGCCGGTCCGCCGGCCCGGTGACGGCGGCGGGGTGGCGCTGGAGGCGTGGGCTCCGGCCCGGGGGCGCACGGGCGGGGGGGTGGTGATCCGGGATCCGGGACCGGGGTTCGAGCCGGGCGGGGTCGAGCGGTACGCGGTGCGGTGGGTGGCGGACGCGGTGGTGGTGGAGAACGAGGCCGGCGAGCCGGTGCAGGGGGTGGAGGTACGGGGGCTCGGTCCCGGGCGCGGGGCCGCGCAAGGGTCCGCTCAAGGGTCGGCCCAGGGATCCGCTCAGGGCGTTCCGGGGCGGCTCTAGGGGGTGTCCAGGTGGCCGGGGGATCCTGCCCCTGCGCGCGGAACGGCCGCGGCGCGTCGGAGCCGTCGGTCAGGGGGTCAATGGTGGTCTGGACGAATACGGCCGGCAGCCGGTCGCGCCGGTGGGACATCGCGCCGGGGTCCGAGGTCGTGGGCGCCTGCCAGCTGCTCCTGGCGTGGGGGCTGCTGGTCGCGGCGCGGCAGGCTTCGCCGGTCGCGTCCCCGGTGGTGTTCGGGGTCGGGTCGGTCGCCGCGGTGGCGGTGGGGTTCCTGCACGGGTTGCTGCTCGTCAAGCCCGTCGCGGTACTGGGGCGGCTGACGGCCCGTTTGACGGCGTGGCCGGAGCCGGTCGCGGTGCTGGTCCTGACGGTGCCGGTCTCGGCGCCGCCGGCCCTGCTGGCCCACGGTTGGCTGAGCGGCCACCTGGCGTCGGCTCCCGGCTTCCCGGTGGTGTGGGCGGGCGCGGCCGCGAGCGCGGTGCTCCCGATGGTCGCGGGGGCGCTGCTGCGGGTCCGGCCGGTGCCGTTGCGCGCCCTGTGGGCGCGCGGTCTGGCGGTGACGTCAGTGGTGGCCGTGGCGGTCGTCGCGACCGCGGAGTACGTCCGGGTACCGGGGGCGTGAGCCGGGGGCGGCGGTCGGCGGGGCGCCGTGCCCGGCGCGCCCGGCGTCAGCTGGTGTAGCGGCCCGCGAACCAGGCGGCCGTGGCGCGGGTGTGGAGGGGGAAGGCCAGTTCCGTGGGGGTGCGCAGGACGTGCCAGCCCGAGGTCTCGTCCGTCGGGGCCGACGGCGGGAGGGACGCCGCCGGACGCGGCGGCAGCAGCCCGAAGAGCAGCAGGTGGCCCGCCGGGGAGCTCATGGCGTCGGCCAGGGCGACCTCCGAGGCCGGGGCGTGGATGCCCGTCTCCTCGCGCAGCTCGCGGACGACCGCGTCACGCCAGTCCTCGCCGAAGTCCATGAAACCGCCGGGCAGGGCGATGCCCCCGAGGGCGGGCTCGATGGTGCGGGTGATCACCACCAGCCCGGTGCCCGCCTCGTCCTCGACCGGGAGCAGCGTGACGGCCACCGGGAGCGGGTTGCGGTACGTGACGGCCCCGCACGAGGCGCACGTACGGGGCCAGGCGGTCGTGTCGAACTGCGATCCGCAGGTGGAGCAGTGCGAGTCCCTCTGCTGTGCCGGCATGCGGCGATGGTATGCCAAGGAGCGTGCGGGTGCTCCGAGTTGCCCGGCCGCGCCTTCGGCTCGGCAGGCGCTTCGGCTCCGGCTCCGGCTTCGGCTCCGGCTCCGGCTCCGGCTTCCCGGTCCCTGTCGCCCCGATCCGGCCGTGAGTACCGTGCCCGCATGACTTTCGCTTCGTACGAGGAGTTCTGGCCCTACTACGTCGCCCAGCACTCCCGCGCCGCCACCCGCTGGATCCACCTCACCGGGACGCTGACCGGGCTCGCGCTCACCGCGTACGGCCTGGCGCGGGGCCGGAAGCGGTTCCTCCCCGCGCTGCCCCTGATCGGGGACGGGACGGCCTGGCCGGCCCATTTCCTGGTCGAGGGGAACAACCCGGCCACCTTCGGGCATCCGGCGTGGTCGCTGCGCGGGGACGCGGAGATGATCCGGATGATGCTGACCGGGCGCGACGCGGAGCTGGGGGCGATCGCGCAGAAGTGGCTTGCCGAGAACCCGTGTCAGGACGCCCGGCCCGTGACAGACTTCTGACGTTCCGTCAGATTGCTGTGACCGGCTTGGGGAGGGTTTCCCTTGGGACGTACACGTACACCCGTCGTGAGCGGGTGGTTCACCGAGGACGGGCCGGGGGGCGGCGGCTTCCGGCTGCTCGGCACCCGGTGTTCGGCCTGCACCGCCGTGTTCTTCCCGCGCGAGGACGCGTACTGCCGCAATCCGCACTGCCCCGGCGACGGCCCGCTCGCCGAGGTGCCGCTGTCCCCGCGGGGCCGGGTGTGGTCCTACACCGACGGGCGGTACCGGCCGCCCGCACCGTACGTGTCCGACCCGGCCGCGCCCTGGGAGCCGTACACCCTGGTCGCGGTGGAGCTGGAGGCCGAGGGGATGGTCGTGCTCGGGCAGACGGTCCCCGGGGTCACCGTCGCCGATCTGGCGGTCGGGATGGAGGTCGAGGTGGTCGGCGGCGTGCTGAACGAGGACGCCGACACCGGGACCGTCTGGACCACCTGGCGGTTCAAGCCGACGGGAGGCACCGCGTGAGCGCCGACATCGCCGTCCTGGGGGCCGGTATGCACCCCTGGGGCAAGTGGGGCCGCAGCTTCGTCGAGTACGGACGGGCCGCGGCCAGGACCGCGCTCGCCGACGCCGGGCTGGAGTGGGCGGACGTCCAGTCGATCGTCGGCGCGGACACCGTGCGCTCCGGCTACCCCGGCTACGTGGCCGGCGCGACCTTCGCGCAGGCCCTCGGCTGGCAGGGCGCGCGGGTGACCAGCGTGTACGCGGCCTGCGCGTCCGGGGCCCAGGCCATCGGGGCGGCGCGGGCGCAGATCCTGGGCGGGCTGGCCGACGTCGTCCTGGTGGTCGGAGCGGACGCGGCGCCCAAGGGCTTCTTCGCCCCGGCCGGCGGGAACCGGCCGGACGATCCGGACTGGCTGCGGTTCCGCGTCCTGGGCGCCACGAACCCGGCGTACTTCGCCCTTTACGCGCGCCGCCGGATGGCCGTGTACGGGGACACACCGGAGGATTTCGCGCAGGTGAAGGTGAAGAACGCCGCGGCCGGCGCCCTGAACCCGCTCGCCCGGTACCGCAAGCCCGTCACGGCCGAGGAGGTCGCGGACTCGGCGGTCGTCGCCGATCCGCTGAGGCTGCTCGACATCTGCGCCACCTCGGACGGGGGCGCGGCGCTGGTCCTGAGCAGCATGGACTTCGCGCGCTCGCGCGGGGTCGCCGATCCGGTGCGGATCCGGGCGGTGTCGACGGTGACGCCGACGTATCCCCGTACGGTCCTCGACCTGCCGGACATCGCCACGGACTCGGTGACCGCCGTACGGCCGGCGCCGGGGTCGTTCCGGGCGTCGATCGCGCGGGCCGCGTACGAGGAGGCCGGGCTCGGGCCCGGGGACCTCTCGCTCGCCGAGGTGTACGACCTCTCCACGGCCCTGGAGCTGGAGTGGTACGAGGACATCGGCCTGTGCGCCGAGGGCGAGGGGGCCAAGCTCGTACGGGAGGGCGCGACGGCGCTCGGCGGACGGGTGCCGGTGAACACCAGCGGTGGACTGGCCTCCTTCGGGGAGGCGGTGCCGGCGCAGGCCATCGCCCAGGTGTGCGAGCTGACCTGGCAGCTGCGCGGCACCGCCGGGGACCGGCAGGTGCCGGGGGCCCGGGCCGGGATCACCGCGAACCAGGGGCTGTTCGGACACGGATCCGCCGTCGTCGCGGTGCGGTGAGCGCCTGCCACCGGGGCGGCGGCCTGGGCCGGTTCCGTGGCGCCGGCGGCGGCGCGCGGGAGACGGCGGCCCGCCGGGTGCGGGCCCTGAACAGGGGCTGTCGTCCGAACGCTTGACGGCCCCCGGAGGCGGGTTCACACTCGCTCCACAGCCTCCCGCCGCGTACGACGCCGCGGCCGGGGCCCCCGACCCCCCATGAGAGCCGCGGCCCGTACCCCAGTCGGCGGGGGTACGGGCCGCCTCCTGTGCGCCGGGGCCTCAGCTCCCCGCGGTCAGGCTCCGTCGGCGGGCCCGCGCCAGCGACATCGCGTGCTCCACGACCCCCACCAGCACGTCCTTGACGGACTCCCGGTCCCGGGCGTCGCACAGCAGGACCGGCACCTCGGGATCGAGGTCGAGCGCCTCCCGTACGGTCACCACCGGATGGCGTTCGGCCCCGTCGAAGCAGTTGACGGCGACCGTGAACGGGATCCCCCGCCGCTCGAAGTAGTCGACGGCGGCGAAGCAGTCGGCGAGGCGGCGGGTGTCGGCGAGGACCACGGCGCCGAGCGCGCCCTGGGCGAGCTCGTCCCACAGGAACCAGAACCGGTCCTGCCCGGGCGTGCCGAACAGGTACAGCACCAGGTCCTCGCGCAGCGTGATGCGACCGAAGTCCATCGCCACGGTGGTGGTGCTCTTGCCCTCCACTCCCCCGGTGTCGTCGACGCCGATGCCCGGCTCGGACAGCAGTTCCTCGGTCCGCAGCGGTCTGATCTCGCTCACCGCACTGACCAGGGTGGTCTTGCCCACCCCGAAGCCGCCCGCGACCAGGATCTTCAGGGTCAGCGGCTCGACCGGTGACACGGCATGCATGGCACCGGTGCGGCTAGAGCGCCCGAAGGCCATCGATCACCTCACGCAGAATGGATTCATCGGGCAGTTCGGCCGGCGGTACCGGCCGGTTCACATGGACCAGTTCCTCATCGGCCAGGTCGCCGATCAGGACGCGTACGACCCCGACCGCGAGGTCGAGTTCGGCCGCGAGTTCGGCGACCGACTGCGGCCTCTCCCGGCACAGCCCGAGGATGTGGGAGTGCTCGGGGGACAGGGTCAGGTCCCAGACCGGATCGTCGGCCGCCGGTTCGGCGACGACGAGCGCGATCAGGTCCAGCCGGTGCTGGCCGGCGTGGCTGGTCCGGCCGCGGGTCATGGCGTACGGGCGCACGACGGGGCCGGCCTCGTCGTCGAACCAGTGCGGGTGGGCGGGGTCGTACGGCCGGCCCGGATCGTTCTCGGCCGGATCGTTCTGGCCTGGATCGCTCATGCCGTCCGCCTCACCCTCCGGCTGGCAGCCCGGAGCGGGGAGCGGTCGCCAGGTGGTCGCCTACCCGCTTGACCATGAGGGTCATCTCGTACGCGACCTGCCCGACGTCGGAATCGGCGTCGGAGAGCACGGCCAGGCAGCTGCCGTCGCCGGCGGCCATGACGAAGAGGAAGGCCTCGTCCAGCTCGACCACGGTCTGGCGGACGCTGCCGGATTCGAAGTGGCGGCCGACGCCCTTGGCCAGGCTGTGGAAGCCGGAGGCCACGGCGGCCAGGTGCTCGCTGTCCTCGCGGGTCAGGTCCTTCGAGCTGCCCGTGGGCAGGCCGTCGCCGGACAGGACCACGGCCTTGCGGATGCTGCCGACCCGGTCGACGAGCTCGTCGAGGAGCCAGTTGAGCGGACCGGAGCCGCGGCCCCGGGTGTCGTTGCCGGTCTGCGGTGCGGTCATCGACCGTCCCCCTCGTTCTCGTTTCCGGGACCTGTGGCGGCGGAAGTGCCTGCCCCGGTTCCGGACTGCTGCTGTGCCTGCTGGGTGCGGCCCGCCGTCCAGCCCCGCTGGAGTGCGGACATGCGCGTACGTACCTCTTCCGCGTCGCGGTCGACCAGTCGGTCCGCGGCGGCTTCGGCGGGTGCGGGGGCCTGGGCGTTCTTCAGCTGGGGCGCCAGGTTGGCCTGGCGGACGCGCTTGGGCAGCCCGCCGGGGCCCTGGGCGGCCGGCTCCGGCTCCGCTGCGGGCTTGGGGACCGCGGCGACCGGGCGGGGCTCCACGCGGCGGCCGTGTTCGGCGACCAGCGTCGGGATGGGCCTGCGGCGGGGCAGCGGCACGGCGCCGGCGGGCCGGATCCCGTCGGGGCGGGCGCCGCGGACCGGGTCGGCGCGGTGGCTGTCCAGCCGGACCGGGCCCGTGGGGGCCAGCGGCTCCCGCTCGCGCTCGGGGCCGCCCTTGCGGTCGGTGCCGTTGCGGTCGGGGTGCGCCCGGTCCGCCGGGCGGAGCCCCAGCAGGGCGCTGCGCGGGGTGCCGTTCGGCGGGGTCTCGTCGTCGAGGGTGGCCATGGCGGGGCGGCCGCCGGCGCCGGTGAGACCGGCGATCCCGGTGGTGATCTCGTCCAGGGCGGCCGGGTCGTCGAGGCCGTCCAGCCCGAGCACGCCGAGCGGGGCCTCCAGCTCGACCGGACCGCGCAGTTCGGGGGCCGCGAGCGAGCGGCCGGCCGGGGCGCGCTCCACGGCCGCGGAGGCGGGCCGGACGGAGCCGTGGCCTTTCTTGGCGCCGAGGCCGGCCCGGCCGCCCTTGCCGCCGCCGAGGCGCAGGCCGGTCCCGTTGGTGTCGGGGGCCTCGGTGAGCAGCGCCGCCGGGAGGAACACCACGGCGGTGGTGCCGCCGTACGGGCTGGGCTGGAGGACGACCTTGACGCCGTGGCGCTGGGCGAGGCGGCTGACGACGAACAGGCCGAGGCGGTCGGTGTCGGAGAGCTCGAACTCGGGGGTCTCGGCCAGCCGGAGGTTCGCATCGAGCAGCGCCTCCGGGGTCATGCCGAGGCCGCGGTCGTGGATTTCGAGGGTGAAGCCGTTGGCCACGCGTTCGCCGTGTACCTGGACGGCGGTGTGCGGCGGGGAGAACACGGTGGCGTTCTCCAGGAGTTCGGCGACGAGGTGGGTGACGTCGGCGACGGCGGGGCCGGCTATGCCGAGCCGCGGCAGCCTCCGTACCTCGATGCGCTCGTAGTCCTCGACCTCGGCGACGGCGGCCCGTACGACGTCCATGAGCTGGACGGGCTTGCGCCACTGGCGGGAGGGGGCCGCGCCGGAGAGGATCACGAGGCCCTCGGCGTGGCGGCGCATGCGGGTGGTCATGTGGTCGAGGCGGAAGAGGTCGGCGAGCTCCTCGGCGTCCTCGGTGCGCCGCTCCATGGTGTCGAGCAGGGTCAACTGGCGGTGCAGGAGGACCTGGTTGCGGCGGGCGAGGTTGACGAACACCTCGGAGACGCCCCGGCGGAGCTCGGCCTGCTTGACGGCGGCCTCGACGGCGGCGCGCTGGAGGGTGTTGAGGGCTTGGCCGACCTGTCCGACCTCGTCCTTCTCGTACTCCAGGCGCGGGGCCTCGGTCTCGACGTCAACGTGTTCGCCGGCTGCGAGGCGGCGCATGACGGCGGGCAGCCGGACGCCGGAGACCTCGTGGGCCTCCTTGCGGAGCCGGGACAGGTCGCGGACCAGGTCGCGGCCGATGCGTACGGAGAGGATGACGGAGAAGACGAGGGCGATGAAGCCGAGGACGCCGGCGATGGCCGCCTGGACGAGGACGTCCATGGCGACGGGTTCGACGCGCTTCTGGTAGCGGTCGCCGGCGGCGGTGCCCATGGTGGCGAGGTCGTCGAGGACCTTGTTCGCGGCCTCGTCCCACTGGGCGGCGGTGATGCGCGGGTTCTTGCCGGAGCCGCCGGTGATGAACCGCTCCTCGGCGTCGCGCAGCGGCTTGGTCTCGGGGCCGCCCCAGTACTGCTCGAACTGCTCGCGGTCGTCGGCCGGGAGGATCGCGAGGTTGAACTCGTAGAGCAGGGCGCGGTTGGCGGCGAAGTCGGAGACGTGCCGGACGTCCGCGGGGGTGACGTTGCGGGCGGCGAGGGCGGCCGCGACGACGGCGTCCTCGCGGGAGAGCGTCTCGCGGGCGCGGGTGACGCCGACCAGGGCGCGGCCCTGCTTGTCCATCTCCACGTTTTCGAGGGCGTGGAGGTTCAGGAGGAAGTCGTAGCAGGGGTCGACGAGCCGGCTGTAGAGCTCCAGCGCCTGGTTCGGGTCGAGCGTGTTCTGGTCGACGGAGCGGCGCAGTGCCCCGATGCCGTGGAAGGCGTCGAGGATGGAGTCGAGGCGCTGGGCGGCCTCCGGGGCGAGCTCGTCGGAGACTTCGGGGTCCTTGGCGTTCTTGCTGATGCGGTCGACGAGTTCGTCGGTGGCGGCGCGGCGCTTGGTGAGCTCGGCGGTGGCCGTGGAGGCGCGGGGGTCGCCGAGGACGACGAGGGTCTGGCGGCGTTCCTTCTGGATGACGCGTACGACGTCTTCGACGGGGTAGCCGACCTTGTCGATGACGTAGGCCACGTCGAGGAGTTCGAGGGCCTGGCGGCCGGTGAGCACGGTCGCGAAGCCCCAGAGGGCGGTGAGGGAGACGAGCGGCACAAGGAGCAACGCCACGATCTTCCGGCGGATGGACTTCCCGCGAAAGCGCATGGCCTCCCCAGCCTCCCCCAGCTCAACCCCGTTGGCGGGGGTCGGTGTTCCGTCATTTAAACGGCGTGAGCCTACTACTGCCGGGGAGCGGCTTCGAAGGCGTGTCCGGACGTTTTCGGCCGGGCCTCCAGGCGTAGATCACCAGTTGTCCGATACATCCGGGCAAGAGCGGCCCGTTATGTGGCAGATGACACTTGGTGGGGTGTCGGTTCCCGCAACCGTATGGATGGCTGGAATTCTTCGTTCCGGGATGGGCAGGTGCTGGGGAGGAGTCCGGTGGATACGGGAATCTCTCGGCGGTGTCGAACGTCTAGCTGGTTGAGGGGACGGGGCGGGGGGGAGCGTGCGATGGGGATGTACGAGGACGACGGGGCCATGGTGGGCGCGCGGGGGCGGTCGCTGTGGGAGGAGGAGCCGGCCCGGCGGCGCCGGATGCCGGACCCGGTGCGGGATGCGGCGGTGCGGGCGGTGCTGATCGTGGCCGTCACCCTGACCGGGGCGACGGTCGCCTTCTTCCTGATGGTGACCGGCTCCTGGCTGGCCCTCCCGATGGCGCTCGGCGCGATAGCGGGGACGGTCGTGGCCACGTGGGGCGTCCTGGACGTGCTGATCACCCGGCAGATGTGGAACCAGCGGTACGGGGTCGTGTCCGAGCCGAGCAGTACGGCCCGGGACCGCCGGCGCGAGCGGCGCCGGGCCCGCCGGGAGGCCCGGCCGCAGCCGGGCGGCGGCGGGACGGGCCGAATACCGCGGGGCGGCGGCGAGGCCGCGGGCCCCCGGCCGGCCGCGTGGCCGCCGCCGGGTGCGGACCGGCGCTACGGGACGAGCCAGGGCCGGAGCTGACGGCCGTACGGGCCCGCCGGCCGTCCGGAGCCGACGGCCGTCCGGTGCTGCCGGGAGGCCGGGGCCGACGGCCGTGCCGTGCCGTGCCGCCGGGAGGCCGGTGCCGCCGGTGCCGCGGTCAGGAAACGGTCGCGGAGCGGCGGAACATGCGGGTCGCCGTGATCTCCCCGTGGATGGTCTCCCCCTCCGTGGACTGCTGGGGCAGGCCCGGGCGCAGGTGCTCCTCGACGCTGATGTACTTCAGGCCCGCCCGCAGGTCCGCGTCGTTGCGCAGCCGGATGACCAGCGGGAACTCGGCGAGGGCCGTGGTGTCGAACAGGCCGGTCGTGTAAAGGAGCTGGACGCCGAGCGCGTCCGAGACGGCCCGCTGGAGTTCCAGCAGGTACGTGGCGTTCGCGCGCCCGATCGGGTTGTCGAGGAACAGCGTGCCCGCGTGGCGGTGCTTGTCGCGGCCGCGGTCGTTGCTGCGCAGCGCCGCCATCGTGCAGTACAGCGCGATCGCGGCGGTGAGCAGCTGACCGCCGGAGAACACGTCGCCCATCTGGCCCACCGGCACGCGCTCGGCGCGCAGCACCGCGTCGGGCTTGAGGATCTCGACCGCGATGCCCTTGGGCTCCAGGGCCGCCTGCACGCCGCGGAGCAGCAGGGACATGCCGTCGCGGCGGCCCTCGCCGAAGGAGGCGCTGCTGTTCTTCTTCACGGCCGCGCGGGTCGCCTCGTCGATGACCTCGCCGAGGCGCTCGGTGAGGGTGGCCTGGTCCGGCTCCTCGAAGCGGATGCGCAGGAACTCCTGGCCCGACCACTCCCCCAGCCCCTCGGGGAGTTGGGAGAGCCGCTGGGCGGAGCGCAGGGTGGCCAGGGCGGACTCCACCAGTCCGCGCAGCCGGTCGACGATGCTGTCGCGGTTGCGCTCCAGCTGGGCCAGTTCGTCGGTGAGGACGCGCAGCCGGGGCGCGAAGGCCGCCGCCCAGGCCGCCGCGTGCTCGGGCAGGGCGGAGGCAGGCAGTTCGCGGATCTGCTGGCGCGCGGGGGTGCGTACCTGCTCGTAGCGGTTGGCGTTGGCGTGGCGGACCAGGATGTCGCTCGCCTCGCGCACCGCCGACTCGGCGGCCGAGAGGTCGGCGGCGCAGCCGCGCAGGGAGCGGCGGGCCTCGGCGGCGGACTGACGGGCCTCCTCCAGCGTGCCCGCGTGGGCGGCCGGCTCCTGCTCGTCGTCCTGGTGGGCGTGGTCGCGCAGCAGGTCCCGCAGCATCGCCGCGGTCTCGTCGAAGCCTCCGGCGCCGTCCTCGGCGGTGCGGTGGGCGCGCAGCAGGTCGGCGTGGGCGGCCCGGGCGGTCTCGACGGCCGCGGTGTGCGCGGCGAGCTGGGCGGTGGCGGTGCGCAGGAGGGCCTGGGCCTGCTCGACGTCGCCGGGGATCAGGTCCTCGGGCAGGTCGGTGTGGGCCTCGCCCTCGGTGGGGGCGTGCCGTTCGGCCTCGCCGCGGAGCCGGCCGAGCTGCTCGCTGGCGACCTGGGTGCGGGTCTCCAGCATCTGTACGAGGGACTCGGCGCGGGCGGCGGCCGCCTGCCGGGAGGGCCCGTCGGCTCCGTCGGTGCCTTCGAGGAGCTGGGCGGCGCGGGTGCGGACCTTGTTGGTGAGCCGGTCGAGTTCGGCGAGGGCGGCGCTCTCGTCGCTCTCGGCGCGGGCCTGTTCGGCACGCAGGTCGGCGCCGACGCCGACCTTCTCGTACAGCCGGGACGCGGCCCGGTAGGCCTCGCGGAGGTCGGGCAGGGGCGCCCTGGCGGTCCCGTCGTCCTCGGGCAGGGCCTCGGGGGCGCCGGCGATCTCGGCGCGCTCGGCACGCAGTGCGCGGGCGGTGCGGCGGGCGTCGTCGGCGGCGCGCTGGGCGGCGCGGCGGTCCTCGTCCGCGGCGCGGGCCCGGTCCAGGCAGACCTCGGCGCGGGCCTCGGATTCGGCGGCGTCGTCGGCGAGTTCCCGGACCTTGGCCTGCCAGCCGGCGCGTTCGCGCAGCCGGAAGGCGAGCCCGGCGAGGGCGTCGGCGGCGCGGCGGGCCCGCTGGGCGGCGTCCTGGCGCTCGTCGCGGACGCGGGCGGCGTCGGCGGCGGCCTCTTCGGTCTCGGCGCGTACGGTACGGGCCTCCCCGAGCTCGGCGTCGGCCTCCTCGGCGAACGCGCGGGCGGCCTCGGCCTGCTGCGCCAGCTCGGCGAGCCGGCCGACGGGGCAGCCGGCGCGCCAGGAGGCGAGGCGGGCGGCGAGCTCGCGGTCCCCGGCGAGGCGGGCGGCCAGGTCCCGGATCTCGGTGTCGCGGGCGGTGGCGCGGGTGCGCAGCGCCTGGCGCTCCTCGTCGGCGGCGTGCTCGTCGTGCATGGCCGGGTTCGGCGGTACGAGGAACACCCCGGCGGCCGTGTCCTCGTCGTCGGCGACCGGCGGCACGGGGGCCAGCAGGGCGGCGGCGGTACCGACGGCGACGGTGGAGCGGGGCAGCAGGGCCGCGCCGGAGAGGACCTCGCGGGCCCGGGCGTGGGTGTCGGGGTCGGTGATGACGACGCCGTCGACGAGCTCGGGTCGGGCCGCGAGGACGGCGGCGTGGTCGGCCGGGTCCACGGACTGGGCGAGGTAGCGCCAGCCGGGCAGGGCCGGAATGCCGTGTTCGCCGAGGTACTCGACGGTGGCGAGGACGTCGGGGCCGGGCGGCAGCAGCCCGCCGTCGCCGAGCGCGCCGAGGATGCGGGCGTCGTCGGCGGCGGCGGTGCGCAGCTCGAACAGCTGCCGCTCGGCCGCCCCGACTCCGCGGGTGAGCATCTCGCGCAGCTCGTCGGCGTTCCGGTCGAGGTCCGCGACGGTGAGCCCCCCGCCCGCGGCGGGCGCGGCGCCGGGGTCCGGGATGGCGGAGGCGCCGGCTCCCGTGGAGCCGGCCGGCGTGCCGGGTTCGGCGGGGGTGCCGGTGCGCGGGTGGGGGAGGAAGGCTTCCGGGAGCGGCGGGAGGCCCAGGAGCTCCGCCAGGCGGGGGGAGGCGGCCAGGGAGGCGGCCGCCCGGTGCTCGGCGCCGTACGCGGCCTCGGCCGCGTCGGCGGCGTCCGCCGCACGGGCGGCGGTGAGTTCGGCGCGGGACTCCGCGGCGGCGGCCTCGCGGGCGGCTTCGGCCATGGCGCGAGCCGCCTCGCGGGACTCGTCCCAGGCGGCCACGGCGGTCTTCTCGGCGTCACTGGCGGCCAGGGCCGCGCGCGCCGGGTCCGCGTCGGGCGCCGAGTCGTCGAGCCAGCCGGCCCGTACGGCCTCGGCCGTCTCCTGCTGGACCTCGGCGAGCCGGGCCCGCAGGTGTTCGGCCTCGCTGCGGGCCCGCTGGGCCGCCGTGGCGGCGGCGGTGGCATCGCGGTGGGCCGCCTCGCCGGCCTCCTGGAGGCCGGCGGACCGCTCCTCCTCCTCGTTGGCGACCCGCTCCCCGTCCTCGGCGGCCGTGTGCAGGGCCCGTACGAGCGCGGCGGCGGCCGTGGCGCGGGCGGCGAGCGCCGGGGCGGCGTCCCGCTCGGCCTCCAGGATCGCGGCGGCGACCCGGGCGGAGCGGTCGGCGGCGGCGCGGTGGCGCAGCACGATCTCGGCGGCCTGCCACGCGGAGTGCAGGGTGCGGGCTTCGAGGAGCTCGCGGCGCTGGGCGGCGGCGGCCTTGTCTGCGACGGTCAGCGCCAGTGAGGCGTGCCGGTAGGCGAGTTCGGCGGAGACGGCGGCGCTGCGGGCCCGCGCGGACTCGGCGGAGGTGACCCCGTGGGCGGCTGCGGTGACGCGCTGGGCGAGGTCGGCGGCGCGGCCGCGCTCCTCGGCGGCGCGGGCGGACAGTCGCCGGGCGAGGGTGCGCGTACGGCGCTCGGCGCCCGCGTGGACGTCGCGGAGCCGGGAGCGGGTCTCGGCCGCCTCGACGATCTTGGTGAGGAGGTCCACCGAGCCGGCCGTGAAGTCCCGTTCGGCCATCAGCTCGGCGCGGCGGCCGAGCTTGTTGCCGAAGCCGTGGACCAGGTCGGCGAGGCCGTCGGTGTCGCGGGTGTCGGTGACCGCGCGCAGCAGCAGGTCGGTGAAGTCGGAGTCCTTCTTGACCGCGAAGAGGCCGGCTGCCTCGCCTTCGTCGGCGTTCATCTCGCGCTGGTAGCGGAAGAGTTCGGGGTCGAGGCCGAGCTCGGTGAGGTGTTCGTTCCAGCGGTCGTGGATCTCCTCGAAGTACACCTCCAGGTGCGGGTACGCCTTGCCGGCCTCGGTGAGGGCGTCGCGGAAGCCCTTCATCGTGCGGCGCCTGCCCTGGGCGCCGGAGGCGCCTTCGACGGGCGGGCGGACGGCGGTGGCCTCGGCGACGGGGAGGTTGTCCAGGCTCAGGCCCGGGCCGGGGCGGAAGGAGTACCAGGCCTCGGCGAACTTGCGCGGGTCGTTGGAGACCTGGCGGCCGCGCCATTCGCTGACCTTGCCGACGACCACGCACTCGCCGGTCTGGGTGTGCTGCCATTCCAGGGCCACGTGGCCGCAGTCGTCGGCGAGCAGGAACTTGCGCAGGACGCCGGAGCTGGCGCCGCCGAGGGTGTTGCGGTGGCCGGGGAGCATCACCGAGAAGATCAGCTTGAGCAGGACGGACTTGCCGCCGCCGTTCTCCAGGAAGAGCACGCCGGCGGGCGCCGGGCGGCGCGGCGGGCCGGTGGGCTCGTCCTCGAAGAACTCCGCCTGGGCGGGCGCCGGGTGGGGCACCGGCTCGCCGACTCCGCGCAGGTCGAGCACGGTGTCGGCGTAGCGCGCACCGGCGGGCCCGATGGAGTAGAGGCGGATCCGGGACAGCTCGTACATGGCGGCGGACTCTCGTGAATTCTCGGTACGGAGGGCAGGTGGCCGGGGGTCTTGGGGATCGGGGCGGATCGGCGGGCGCGGCCCGGTCCGAAGGGACGGCCTAGGCGTGGAAGGGCAGGCCGGCGTCGGCGGCGAGCTCCAGGTCGTCGCCCTCGGGCGGCGGCAGGAGGCTGGCGGAGCCGTCGCCGACGGGGACCACGCCGAGTTCCAGGAGCTCGGCCATGGCCGCGCTGCCCGCCATGTCGCGGACCTGGAGCTGGTAGCGGGGTGTGGTGCGGTACGTACCGCCGGCGTCGTCGCCGGTGCGCTGGAGGAAGCCGGAGTCGGTGAGGAACGCGGCGGCCTTGCCGACGATGCCGGTGGTGGAGCCGGCCAGGCGGCGGGCGTCCTTGGTGGCACCGGTCGCGCTGCGGCGGGCGTAGACGCGCCAGGCGGCTTCGAGGCCGGGGGCGTCGGTGGCCGGGTCGGTGTTCTCGCCGAGCTCCTCGGCGCGCTCCTCCAGGCGGCGGCAGGTCTGCCGGACGAAGGCGTCGACCCCGTTGACCGTGACGCGGCCGATGTAGCCGTCGTCGGCGAGGTCTTCGGGGCGGGGGAAGGCCAGGGCCGCGACGGCGAGGTGGGCGAGGCCGTGCAGGAACCGGTCGGCGGAGTCGGCGGTGGTACGGCGGGCGTAGTCGCCCATCCGCACGGCGAAGACGGAGTCCTCGCCGGCGGCGACGGCCATGCCGGCGCGCGGGGACACCTCCAGGACGACGAGGCCGAGGCCGGTGGCGACGGCGTCGGCGAGGCGGCCGAAGGCCGGCTCCTCGCGGTAGCGGCGCAGCAGTTCGGCGTACTCGGCGTCGCGGGCCGGGAGCAGCTTGGGCTGGAGCCCGAAGGCGACGAGGCGGGCCGCGTCCGCGGCGTCGGCGGGCGTGACGGCCGCTGCCGGCGCGGGGCCGCCGAGGGCGGGCGCGACGGGGGCCGGCGGCGCGTCGGCCTCGCTCCACGCGGGGTTCTCGGCGTGGTGGTCGCTCACGGGTACTGCCTCTCGTGGTGTGCGGTTGCGGCGGCGGGCCGGTTCTCTTCCCGGCGCAGCCCCTTCCCGCTGTGCTGGATCATGCGGTGCGCGGCGGGGACGGGTCCCCGTGCCCCGGCGCCGCTCCGCGGGCGGGCCCGGCGGGCGGAGGTCATGCCGCCTCCGTGCGGTCCGCGGTCATCGCGGCCGCGTCCAGGAGGGCCGTGCCGACGATCAGGTCCGCGCCGCCGAACTCGGGGTCTTCGAGCTGGGTGCCGTCGTCCACGGCGAAGAGCAGCCGCTCCTCGCCCTGGCGGTACGCCGTGCCGACGGCCGGGCTCGCCGCGTGGACGGCCAGCAGGGCCACCAGGTACGGCAGGTCCGGGTCGCTGCGCCGGGCCTGGGCCAGCAGGCCCGAGAGCCGGCGCGGGGCGTCGTGCGGCAGGTCCAGGAGCTCCATCGCGGCGGCGAGCTGCTCCTCGCTGAACCGGCTGTCGTCCGGCGTCGCGATGAGGTCCGGCTCCGGCATCTCCGCACCGAGGTGCTCGCGCTCCACCGGCGGTGTCAGCAGTATCTCGACCAGGTCGGCGACGCGCACCGAGACCGGGGTGCGCAGCCCGACCGCCGAGGCGAAGAAGGCGTCCGTGACCCGGGAGGCCTGCTCCAGCGGCAGCGGCAGCACGGGCGCCACCAGCTGCCCGTACAGGTCGATCCCGGAGCGCGGCGCCGGGGCCGCGAAGGCCTGCCGGTCCTGTTCGGCGCGGAAGAGCGGGCCCGCGTCCAGCAGCCTCGACTGGAGCTGGGTGTGGCGGCGGATGCAGTCCTTGACGATGTCGACGAGCTCGGCCGCGCGCCGCTTGTTGTCGGGCTCCTCGGCCTCGTCGCGCGCCCGGCGGATGTTCGTCAGGATCGCGTTCTCGTGCCGGTAGCGGTCGGCGACGTGGTCGAGGGCCTCCTCGATCATGTCCGGCACCGACTGCAGCCAGTCCACCGCCCGTACGTTGCGCCGGGTCGCGTCCAGCGTGCGGCGCAGGGTCTCCGCGTACTGCACCGTGCGGTACCGGGCCTGCTCGGCGGCGAGCTGGGCGTCGGCCAGCCGGCCCCGGCTGATGAGGACCTCCAGCTTCACCTCGGCCGCGATCTGCGCGCTGGTGACGTCCGTGTCGAGGGCGCCGACCAGCACGTTGACGGCCTCGTCCGTCGTCCGGAGGTAGACCGCCCCGCCGTAGCCGGGGACCTCTTCGATCAGCTTGAAGTCGTAGTCCCGGCGGACGTACACCCCGTCCGGGCCGAACGTGCCGTAGATCGCGCGGAAGCCCCGGTCGACGCTGCCGACGTTGATCAGGTTCTCCAAGACCCAGCGGGCCACCCGCTCGTGCTCGGCCGCCGGGCGGTGCGGTGCCTGCGCGGCGACCCGCGGCAGCAGCCGGGCCACTATCTGCTCGTGGTCCGCGCCGGTGTCGAAGTCCATGTTGAGCGTGACCAGGTCGATCGCGGCGAGCGCGACCTCCGCCATCGCGTAGATCCCGTACTCGCCGGCGAGATTGGCCTTGCGTACGTCGAGGTCGTGCAGCGGGGCGGTGCAGGCGAGCGCGCGCAGCCGCCGGGCCAGGCCCTCGTCGGCGGCCGGGCCCGGCGCCGGGGACGGAAGGGGCTTCGCCGGGGCGGGGAGAGTCACGGACAAAGACTAGGCGCTGACACGGACAACATCCCAAACGGCACGGTTCGGCCGGATCGGTCCCGGGCGCCGGGGAGCGCGCCGCCGGACCCGCAGCCGGACCCGCAGCCGGACCCCTCGACGGACGGGTCGCCGAACTCGTGGCCGAAGCCGTCTCCGCCGTGCGGGCGCTGTTCTACGCTCACCGCATGGCTTCCATGATCACACCTCTGATCGACCTGAACGCCGATCTCGGCGAGGGCTTCGGGCGCTGGACCCTGACCGACGACGAGGCCCTGCTGTCCGTGGTCACGAGCGCCAACGTGGCCTGCGGCTTCCACGCCGGGGACCCGTCCATCATGCGCCGGGTCTGCGAGCTGGCCGCGGAGCGCGGCGTACGGATCGGCGCGCAGGTCTCGTACCGGGACCTGGCGGGCTTCGGGCGGCGCGCGATGGACGTGCCGGCCGGTGAGCTGGCCGACGAGGTGGCGTACCAGATCGGGGCGCTGGAGGTCTTCGCCCGGGCGGCCGGCTCCAAGGTGTCGTACGTGAAACCGCACGGTGCGCTCTACAACCGCACGGTCCGGGACGCCGACCAGGCGGGCGCGGTCGTCGCCGGGGTCCGGACGGCGGCCGGGGGCGGCGACCTGCCCGTCCTGGGCCTGCCGGGCTCGCTGCTGCTGGCCGCCGCCGAAGCGGCGGGGCTGACGGCCGTACCGGAGGCCTTCGCCGACCGGGCATACACCCCGGCCGGGACGCTGGTGCCGCGCGGCGAGCCGGGGGCGGTGCTGCACGACCCGGACGCCGTGGTCGCCCGGGCGGTCGCGATGGCGACCCGGGGCGCGGTGACGGCCGCCGACGGCTCCCGGGTGGCGCTTGAGGCGCGCTCGCTGTGCCTGCACGGGGACACCCCGGGGGCCGCCGGGCTCGCGCTGCGGGTCCGCGAGGCGCTGGCCGCCGCGGGGGTCCGGGTCGAGGCCTTCGCGTGAGGCCGCTGCTGGTGGGCGGCGAGGCGCTGCTGATCGAGCTGGACTCGGCGGCGGAGGTGGCGGCGCTCCACGCGGAGCTGCTCCGGCGGCGGGACGCGGGCGAGCTGGGCGGCGTGCGGGACCTCGTACCGGCCGCGCGGACCGTGCTGCTGGACGGTGTCCGCGAGCCGGGTGCGCTGGCGGAGCGGATCGCGCGCTGGGAGGTGCCGCCGCTCGCGGAGACCGAGGGGCCGCTGGTCACCGTTCCGGTGCGGTACGACGGGCCGGACCTGGCGGACGTGGCACGGCTGTGGGGGGTGGCGGAGCGGGAGGTGGCCGGGATCGTCGGGGACACCGTCTTCCGGGTGGCCTTCTGCGGGTTCGCGCCCGGCTTCGGCTACCTCACCGGGCTGCCGGAGCGCTTCCGCCTGCCCCGGCGGGACACGCCCCGTACGGCCGTCCCGGCGGGCTCGCTGGCCCTCGCCGGCGAGTACGCGGGGGTGTATCCGCGCTCCTCCCCCGGCGGCTGGCAGCTGATCGGGACGGCGGACGCCGTGCTGTGGGACCCGGAGCGGGAGCCCGCGGCACTGTTCGCGCCGGGGGTACGGGTGCGGTTCGAGGAGGTGGCGGGGTGAGCGGAGCTGCGCTGGAGGTGCTCCGGGCGGGAGCGCTGACCACGGTCCAGGACCTCGGGCGGCCCGGCCACGCGCACCTGGGGGTGCCGAGGTCGGGCGCGCTCGACGCGGGGGCGCACGCGCTGGCCAACCGGCTGCTGGGCAACCCGCCGGACGCGGCCGCCCTGGAGACCACCTTGGACGGGGTCGGCCTGCGGGCGCTGGCCCCCGTGACGGTGGCGGTCACGGGCGCGCCGTGTGCGGTACGGGTGTCAGGCCGCCCGGCGGCCTGGGGAGCACCGGTACGGCTCCGGGCGGGGGCGGAGCTGGAGGTGGGCCGGGCGGAGTCGGGGGTGCGCAGCTACCTCGCGGTGCGGGGAGGGTTCGCCGTAGCGCCGGTCCTGGGCAGCCGCTCGACGGACCTGCTGTCGGGGCTGGGCCCGCCCGTCCTGTCGGCCGGGACGCTGCTGCCGGTGGGCCCGGCCGGTCCGGATCCGGTCCGCGGGGCGGATGCGCCGGCGGCGCCTGGGATGCCGGCCGAACTGGTGCTGCCGTTGCGGCCGGGACCGCGGGCGGACTGGTTCGAGCCGGCTTCGGTCGCGGCCCTGTGGCGCTCGGAGTTCCGGGTCTCCCCGGCGTCGAACCGCATCGGCCTGCGCACCGAGGCCGGGATCCGGCTGGAGCGCGCCCGCGGCGGCGAACTCCCGAGCGAGGGCATGGTCCTGGGGGCCGTCCAGGTCCCTCCGGACGGCCTGCCGGTGGTCTTCCTGGCCGACCACCCGGTGACGGGCGGATACCCGGTGGTGGGCGTGGTCCCCGCGGGCCCTGCGCTCGACGCGGCGGCCCAGGCCCGGCCGGGGGTGCCGCTGAGGTTCGTGAGGGCCCGATGATTCGTGAGGGCCCGATGAAACCTTTGCGGGGGCTGCGGCCAGTCACCGGGTGAGGGGGGCCGACCGGGCCCCGGCACGGGAGGGAAGCGCCGGTCGCCCGGCTGTTCGGCATCGCCCGCAACGTACCGGCGGGCCGCGCCCCGCGGTCGGACCGGGGAGAACGGCGCCCCCGCCCGGCTGAGCTGCCGCAGGCTCCTCGCCGACGAGGACGTGGCCGCGCTGGAGGAGCGGAGCGACGCCCAGCGGGCCTCCCGCGTGCCCGCCGAGCACCGCCCGGCGCTGTCCGAGCCGCTGCGCGCGGTCCTCGACCGGGACGTGGTCGACCAGTCGAGCCCCGCCGAGGCCTCACACGCCTTGGGCGTCCGCCGGCACGGCACGCGCTCGCCGTGGGCCTGGCGACCACCGCCGTGCTCGGGCCGGTGGCCCTCCCCGCGGGGGCGGCGGGGGCCCGCGGGCACGTCGTCCGCGGCCGAACCGGTCGTGCGGGGCGACGGCACGATCGTGGTCGCCTGGCCCTCGTGCGAGGACGTGCCCGAGACCGTGCGCGAGCTCCGAGCGCTCGGATTCCGGGTCGTGATCGTGCAGCAGCGCAAGCCCCGGGCGAATGCCCGAAGCCGGGCGGCGGGCACCTCGGCCCGGGGTACGGCCCCGCGACCGGACAGTGGAAGGAACAGACCCGGAGGCGCGGCCGGTCCTCCTGCCCGGTGGCGAGAGGACGCCGCGGATCACCGCGAAGTCCGTCCCCGAGGGGCACACCCTCGTCATGGCACGCGCCGCGAAGCCCACGCGCGGCGGCGACGGCGTCTCGATCGGCGTGATCGCGACGGAGAAGTGGCGCCCGCTTGCGCAATCGACTTCTCGGCCGGGCAGCCGTCCTCGCCCGGCACGCCGCCAGGACGGCCGTGGCACGTCTCGGCCCGGCCCCCGCTCTTCAGGGGGCCGGGCCGAGGGCGTGTTCCGACCGTGGCCTACACGGCCGATTCCGGGGCGATCCTGCTGCGCACCGCCGACTGGACGTCCTCTTCCTCGGCGGGGTCGGCCGCCAGGCGGCGCAGGCGCGGGGCGACCCGGGCGTCTGCCGTCTCCGCGTGGCGGGCAGCCACTTCGCGGGTGGTCTCCTCGCAGTCCCAGAGGCATTCCACGGCGAAGCCGGCCGCGAAGGACGGGTCCGTGCTGGCCAGGGCGCGCGCCGCGCGCCCGCGCAGGTGGGACGAGGCCGTCTCGCGGTAGATGTGGCGCAGCACCGGTGCCGCGCAGCCGATGGACAGCCGGCCCGCCCCGTCGACCAGGGAGAACAGCCGCTGGGCGTCGGGGCCGGAGCCGCGGACCGTCGAGCGCAGGGCGCCCAGTACGAGTCCGGCGTCCTCGGTGCCGCCCCGGGCCGCCAGCAGTGCGGCCGCGGCCGCGCCCAGTGCGTCGGGGCGGTGGATCCACTGCCGGGCCCGGTCGACGGCGGCGGGGCCGCACATGCGCTCGTAGGCGGCCACGGCGGGCTCGTCCCCGGCGGCTTCGATGAGGTCCAGTACGGCCGGGTTCTCCGGCTCGGCGAGGACCAGGTGGTGCAGGGCGGTGGCCCGGGCGGCCTCGCCTCCCGCGCCGGCGGCGGCGGCGAGGATCGCGGAGCGGTCCTCGGGCGCCGCGACGGCGGCGAGGCAGCGCGCGGCGGGTACGTGCAGCGGGGTGCCGCGGCGCAGGCCGTCGGCGGCCCAGTCGAAGACGGCCTGGACCCCCCAGCCGGGCCGGGGCCCGTTCGGCGTGAGCTGGCGCTGCCAGCGGTCGAAGGAGCCCTGCTGTCGGGCCGCGCGCAGGCGGTCGCCGTACTCGGGTGACTCTTCCCACAGGCACCAGGGCCGGGGCTCGTAGGCGTCGCGGACGGCGGCGGCCAGCCGCGCCCCGCCCTCGTTGTCGGCCGGGAATCTGGCGAGCACGGGCGCGGCGAGGCCGCGCAGCCCCTCGTCGTCGTCGCGCAGGGCGAGCTCGTCGAGGGCCCAGGCCCAGTTGGCGCCGGAGGCTGCGTAGCGGCGCAGCAGCATGAGCGCGTCGTCGCGGCCGTACGAGGCCAGGTGGCCCAGGACGGACAGGGCGAGGCCCGTCCGGTGGTCCGTGTCGTCGACGAGGTCGTCGGCGCTGAAGAGGTGGCTCTCGATCTCGCCGAGGGGGCCGTCGAGATCCAAGTACAGGCGGGCGTAGTACAGCGAGCGGTTCTCGACCTGCCAGTCCTGGCGCGGGTCGCTGACCACGCACTGGTTGAGGGCCGCGAGGGCCTCCGCCCGGGGCGCCGCGAGGGCGTGCAGCGTGCCGTCGCCGCGGCCCCGCTGGAGGAGCCCGAGCAGGGTGCCGCTTGGCGCTATGACTGGTTCGAACATGGGAATGGCCTCAAATCAAGCTGGGGACGCAACCGGGAATCGGGATTCACAGGGCCGCGTAACAGCATGTGAGGACGTCCGCCGTCATGTTCCGCTCGATGTAGACCATTGCCTTCTCACTCTCGTCGGTGCTCCGCGACCACGTCGGCCGGGTTTACGCAGGGGATGGGCCCGGACACCCTTCGTGTCCTGCCCCCTCCTGCCCGTCCGCCGCGTTCGCGAATCGAATCCGTCGCCATGATGACCCAGCCGGTTTGTGCGCCGCGACCACATTTATGGCCGCCGTGACCATTCCGTGAGGTGGCGGACCGGTCGGACCCTGCCAGGTCACGGGCAAAAGCGGACTACTCGGCTCCGAAGAGTTCCAGCAGGTCGGCCTTGGCGAACATGCGGGCCGTGTCCACGGCGGAGGGGGTTCCGGCGGTCGGGTCGGCGCCTCCGTCGAGCAGCGCGCGGATGACGGGCTCCTCACCCTTGAAGACGGCGCCGGCGAGCGGGGTCTGGCCGCGGTCGTTGGCGCGGTCGGCCTCGGCGCCGCGGGCGAGCAGCGCCGTGACGGTGGCGGCGTGCCCGTGGTAGGCGGCCAGCATGACGAGGGTGTCGCCGCGGTCGTTGGTGAGGTTGGCCGGGACTCCGGCGTCCAGGTACGCGGTGAGCGTCTCGGTCTCGCCCTGCCGGGCGAGGTCGAAGATCTTGGTGGCCAGCTCGATGACGTCCTCGTCGGGAGCGCCCTGGGAGCCGCCCTGGGTGGGCTCGTGCTCGCTCATCTGTCGTACCGCCTTCCACTCGCTGTTGACGTGAGATTCCCCCCGGGCCGCGGGCAGGGGGGCGTACGGCACTGCGACCGTACGGGTGAATCGCCAGAGTAGCGCCCGGACCTGCACATACGGGGCCCCGGCCGGGCAAGGATCCCCTTCGCGGCTGACGCGCCAGCCGGACTGCGCCGGGCAAGTGAAAAAAGCCGCGATTCACCCGTATGCACCTTTTATCGCATTGATACTTCCTGTGAGCCTGGAACAACTGATGGTGACCGTCCCCACCCACCAGGAGAACCTCTCATGATCCTGTCCATCTCAGGCGTCGTCCTGCTCGGCATCATCGCCTTCCTCTTCTTCAAGAAGGACGGGATGAAGCTGTCCCACGCGTTCGTCTGCGCGCTGTTCGGCTTCTTCCTCGCCGGCTCCGCCATCGCCCCGAGCATCACGGCGAGCACGGCGAGCCTCGCGAGCCTCCTCGGCGGGATCAAGCTCTAGGGAGGGGCGTCGAAGTGGCGTCGGCCGCCCCGAGGGCGGGGCCGACGGGGTCTGGTGCGTGCGACCGCAAGGCGGAGGATCGAATCGACGCGGTGGGGGTACCTCCCGGCGGTAGCCGGGGGACGTCGGTGACCGACGACAACGCGGCGAGCGTGCGTACCGGACCCCGCGGCCAGACGGGACTTCGACGACATTCCCCGGCCCGCACCGCACCGTCCCGCACCGCACCGCACACGACTCCAGGAGACGACCGTGGCCCGGCGCCCACTCCCCCGCATCCTCAGCAACGGCACCACGCCGCTGGCACGGGGCCGCGACCTCGCGCGCACGGCCGCCGACAGCGCCACGGACGTCCTCCATCCGCTCCTCGTCATCGGGCGCGGCCTGCGCGTCCTGGCCGCGGCCGGGCGGCGCAGGGTGGCCCGGACCCCCAAGGACAAGCGTGGTCCCGCGCTGTTCCTGGGCGCCGCCTGCGTCCTCGTGGTCGCGCTCGTCCCCTACGGCCCGCTGCTCGCCCTGATCACCCTGATGGCGGCCGCGGCCTGGCACGGACGCGACCGGGCCCCGGTGAAGACCGGACCCAGCGAGGCCGAGACCGAACGGCTCGGTTCCCTCTACGAGGCGCTCGTGCCGTACTTCTCCATCCCCGAGGACCCGAACCCGCTCTTCGCCCACGGCGGGGAGTGGGACAAGGCCTTCAGCGGCTACGCCTTCGACGAGGCGGGCCGCCTCACCCGGCTCCGGATCCGCTACCCCGCCTACTTCACCGACGGCGAGGCCGCCTCGCGGGCCCGGATCGAGACCCTGCTGCACGCGAAGTCCGGGCGCGGCCGGGAGTACTTCTTCGACTGGGACGAGGAGGGCAACCAGCTCGACCTGACCGTTCTCGCGCCGCTGCCGACGGGCATCGCCGCGCAGCCGTTCGTCACCTCGCCCGGCGAGACCGTGCTCGGCTTCACCGACGCCGGCACCGTGCGGCGCACCCTGCCGGTCCTGCAGGACGACGAGCCGCGCGACGTGCCCCCGGTGATCTGGCGCACCGGCCCCCGCTCCACCGAACCGCACCTGCTGGCCGTCGGCCGGCCCGGCGGCGGCACCTCCTCGCTGCTGCGCTCGATCGCCCTGCAGGCCCTGCACCACGGCGACGACGTACTGATCGTGGAGGGCGGCGGCAGCGGGGAGTTCTCCTTCCTGACCGGGCGTACGGGCGTCCTGGCCGTGGAGTGCGGTCCGGCCGGGGCGCTGGCCACGCTGGAATGGGCCGCGCGCGAGACCGAGCGGCGGCTCATCGCCACGCACCGGGCCCGCGAGGCCGGCCGGCCGGCGCCCGAGGACACCCGGCGGCCGCTGTGGATCCTGCTGGACCGGCCCAGCGTGCTCGCGCACCTCGCGACCGCCGAGGGCGGCCCCGACCCCCTCTCCCGGCTCCAGGTCCCGCTGCGGCACGGGCGCGCCGCACACGTGACGGTCGTGGTGGCCGAGCAGTTCGACCACCTGGAGCTGCTGAACGACGCCGTCTGGCAGCACACCCGGGCCCGGATCGTGCTCGGCCCGGCTACGACCCAGCAGATCACCGACGTACTGGGGCTGCCGCCGCACACCACGCCGACGGCGCAGGTGCCCCCGGGGCGCGGGTACGCACGGCTCGGCTCGGGTCCCGTGCACCGCTTGCAGGTGCCCGCCACGCCGGACCCGTACGACGAGGCCGCGCACCCCGGACACCGCCAGGCGGTGCTGGAGCTGCTGCCGGGGCGGCAGCTGCCGGGACCGGGCGGGCCGGACCGGGTGGCGACGGCGAAGGCGCTGCACATCGTCCAGCCGCCGGCCCGGACGCAGGGCCCCTCGATCGACGCCGAGGAGGCCGGGGAGGTCCCGGCCGAGGCCCCGCCGGCCCGCGGGCCCTGGCCGGTGGGCCCCTGAGCCCCCTTACGCGACGAACGTGCGCGGGGGCTCCGCGGTGCTGCCCGCCGCGCCCGTGCCGACCAGGCGGGCGGCCGCCGCGAGGCGGACCGCAGCCTCCTCGGCCACCGGCCCGCCGACGGTGAACGGCAGCCGGACGTAGCCCTCGAAGGCCCCGTCGACGCCGAACCGCGGCCCCGAGGGGACCCGCACGCCGACCCGCTCCCCCACCTCGGCCAGCCGGGAGCCGGACAGCCCGCCCGCGCGGGCCCACAGGGTCAGCCCGCCGCGCGGCACCTCGAACTCCCAGTCCGGCAGCTCCCGGCGCACCGCGGCGACCAGCGCGTCCCGGTTGTCCCGGGCCTGGTCGCGGCGGATCTGCACGGCCTCCGCCCAGCCACCGGTCCGCATCAGCCAGTTCACCGCGAGCTGCTCCAGAACGGGCGTGCCGAGGTCGGCGTACGCGCGGGCCGCGACGAGGCTGCGGATCACGTCGGGCGCCGCGCGGACCCAGCCGATCCGCATACCGGCCCAGAAGGCCTTGCTGGCCGAGCCGACGGTGATCACGGAGGAGCCGGCCGGGTCGAAGGAGCAGACGGGACGCGGCATCTCCAGTGCCGGGTCGAGCTGGAGCTCGGCCATGGTCTCGTCGACGACGAGCACGGTGCCGGCCGAGCGGGCCGCCTCCACCATGGCGCGGCGCTGCTCGTCCGAGGCGAGCGCCCCGGTCGGATTGTGGAAGTCGGCGACGACGTACGCGAGGCGCGGCGCGGCGTCGCGCAGCACCTGGCGCCACACCGTCATGTCCCACCCGGCCAGCCCGTCGGCCATCGCGACGGGGACGAGCCGCACCCCGGCGGCGCGCATGAGCTGGAGGATGTTGGCGTAGGAGGGGGATTCGACGGCGATCCGCTCCCCGCGCCCGGCGAAGAGGCTGCAGATGGCGTCGATGGCGCCCATCGCCCCCGTGGTGACCATGATCTGCTCGGGCATGGTGGGGATGCCGCGCTCGGTGTAGCGGTCGGCGAGCATCCGCCGCAGCGCGGGCAGCCCGGCGGGGTAGTCCCCGTGGGTGTGCGCGTACGGCGGGAGCTCCTCGAGCGCGCCCTGTACGGCCTTGGTGAGCCAGGGCTCGGGAGCGGGGAGCGCGGCGCAGCCGAGGTCGATCATCGAGCCGAGGGATTCGGGCGGCAGCGGCTCCAGGCCCCGGGCGGGCAGCGGGTTCCCGGCCGGTACGGAGGTCCAGCTGCCGGCACCGCGGCGGGACTCCAGGAAGCCCTCCCCGCGCAGGGCCTCGTACGCGGCGGCGACGGTGGTGCGGGAGAGGGAGAGCGAGACGGCCAGCTCACGCTCGGCGGGCAGCCGGGCGGCGACGGGGACGCGGCCTTCGAGGACGAGCAGCCGGATGCCGTCGGCCAGGGTCCGGTACGCGGGCAGTTTGCGCGCCCCGGCGACGCCGGGGCGCTCCTGCTGGGAGGTGATGAGACGGGCGAGCTGTGCGGCACCCACCGCCGAGGTCCACTCTGCCATGCTGTCCGGTCCACCTTTGTCGAATTGGCCCCACCCGACCCCTGCGTGCAGCCGGTATTGGATTGTTTCCGCCCCCACAGCCTGTCATGCCGGGGTCCACCGCGGCCAGGGGCGCCGCCACGTTCACCGTGCGGCCATGCGGCCGCTCACTCCCCACGGGGCGCACGGTGCATACTGCGGCGGGTGACGCACGTACGCCTTCGCCATCCGTATCTGGACCACCCGGCTCCGATCCCCTTCGCGCACCGGGGAGGCGCCGCGGACGGGCTGGAGAACACCCTCGCGGCCTTCCGGCGGGCCGCCGACGCCGGCTACCGGTACTTCGAGACCGATGTGCACGCCACCGCCGACGGGAAGCTCGTCGCCTTCCACGACTCCACCCTCGACCGGGTCACCGACGGGCAGGGCCGGATCGCGGAGCTGACCTGGAGCAAGGTCCGCCGGGCGCGGGTGGCGGGCACCGAGCCGCTGCCGCTGTTCGAGGAGCTCCTGGAGGAGTTCCCCGACGCCCGCTGGAACGTCGACATCAAGTCCGAGTCGGCCCTGCACCCGCTGGTCAACCTGATCGCGCGCGCGGGCGTCTGGGACCGGGTGTGCGTGGGCTCGTTCTCGGAGAGCCGGGTGGCCCGCGCCCAGAAGATCGCCGGCCCCCGGCTGGCCACCTCGTACGGGGTGCGCGGGGTGATCGGCCTGCGGCTGCGCTCGTACGCGATCCCGGCGGCGCTGCGGGTCGGGGCGGTGGCGGCACAGGTTCCGGAGACCCAGGCGGGCATCCGCGTGGTCGACCGCCGGTTCGTACGCACCGCGCACGAGCGGGGGCTCCAGGTGCACGTGTGGACCGTGAACGAACCGGAACGCATGGAGGCGCTGCTCGACCTGGGAGTCGATGGCATCATGACCGACCAGATCGACATCTTGCGCACGGTGCTGGACCGGCGCGGGGCCTGGGCCTGACCGCCCGTACGGCCACCGCGCCCGGTGGGGCGGCCGCAGCGGTACGGGGACCAGCGAGGGGGCACTCATGAGTGCGCAGACCACAGAGGAAGCGGAACCGGGCGCGGAGGAGGGCAGAGCGGCCGCCGCGGCGGCCCGCAAACGCGAGCAGCACGGCTGGTACTTCTACGACTTCGCCTGCTCGGTCTACTCCTCGACCGTGCTGACGGTGTTCATCGGCCCCTACCTCACGGCGATGGCCGAGGCCGCCCAGGACGCGCAGGGTTACGTCCACCCCCTGGGGATACCGGTCCGGTCGGGCTCGTTCTTCGCGTACGCCGTCTCGATGTCGGTGATCGTCGCGGTGCTGGCCATGCCGCTGGTGGGCGCGGCCGCGGACCGTACGGGCCGCAAGAAGCCGCTGCTCGCCGCAGCGGCGTACACGGGCGCGGCGGCGACCACCGCGATGTTCCTGCTGGGCGGCGACCGCTACCTGCTGGGCGGCGTCCTGCTGATCGTGGCGAACGCCGCGATGTCGGTGTCGATGGTGCTCTACAACTCCTACCTGCCGCAGATCGCGGAGCCGGCGGAGCGGGACACCGTCTCCTCGCGCGGCTGGGCGTTCGGCTACACGGCGGGCGCGTTCGTCTTGATCCTGAACCTGGTCCTGTTCCAGTCGCACGAGTCCTTCGGGGTCTCCAAGGACGCGGCGGTGCGCATCTGCCTGGCCTCGGCGGGCCTGTGGTGGGGCGCGTTCGCGATCATCCCGCTGCGCCGGCTGCGGGACCGGGCGGTGGTCCGGCCGGACGGCGGCCACGCGGCCGCCGGGTCGGGGTGGAAGCAGCTCGTCGCCACGCTGAAGGACATGCGGCGGCACCCGCTGACGCTGTCGTTCCTGCTGGCGTACCTGGTCTACAACGACGGGATCCAGACCGTGATCTCGCAGGCGTCCGTCTACGGCAAGCAGGAGCTGAAGCTGGAGGACTCGACGCTGATCACGGCCGTACTGCTGGTGCAGATCCTGGCGGTGGCGGGCGCGATGGCGATGGGCCGGCTGGCCGTGTCGTACGGCGCGAAGAGGACCATCCTCGGATCGCTGGTGGCCTGGACGGTGACCCTGGCCGCCGGCTTCTTCCTGCCGGCGGGTGCGCCGGTGTGGTTCTTCGCGCTGGCGTCGATGATCGGACTGGTGCTGGGCGGCAGCCAGGCCCTGTCGCGCTCGCTCTTCTCGCACCTGGTGCCGGCGGGCAAGGAGGCCGAATACTTCTCGGCGTACGAGATGAGCGACCGCGGGGTGAGCTGGGTCGGGCCGCTGGTGTTCGGCCTGACGTACCAGGTCACGGGCAGCTACCGGGACGCGATCATCTCGTTGGTGGTCTTCTTCGCACTGGGTTTCGTGCTGCTGGCGCGAGTGCCGGTGCGGCGCGCGGTGGAGGCGGCGGGGAATCCTGTTCCCGAGCGGATCTGAGAGGACACGACCCGGATCTTCATACGAATTCCGAACGGATTTCGACGTTGAAGCGAAGGGCCGGTAGTGTACGCCTTTGGCCTGCCAGCCGGACCGTTACTGCGCGCTAAAGAACTGAAGACGTTGGGTGACATCTGCTGCCAGATGTGACAAAACGGGCACTGGTGGGTACAACAAGGGGCGGCACGACGGGCGACGCATCACCCGGAGCGGGAATCTATACCGCCGACCGGACGTTGACCGGATGACGACGACAGCGACACCTGTCCTGTGGGCGACAAGCCCGGGAGGCACGATTCATGAGTGAGCGAGCTCTCCGCGGTACGCGGCTCGTGGTTACCAGCTACGAGACGGACCGCGGCATCGATCTGGCCCCGCGCCAGGCGGTGGAGTACGCATGCCAGAACGGACATCGATTTGAGATGCCGTTCTCGGTTGAGGCAGAGATTCCGCCGGAGTGGGAGTGCAAGGCGTGCGGCGCCATGGCACTCCTGGTTGACGGGGACGGGCCCGAAGAGAAGAAGGGCAAGCCTGCGCGAACGCACTGGGACATGCTCATGGAGCGGCGCACCCGCGAGGAACTGGAGGAAGTGCTGGCCGAGAGGCTGGCGGTCCTGCGTTCCGGCGCCATGAACATTGCCGTGCATCCGCGGGACAGCCGCAAGTCCGCCTGACACCCGGACGTGTAGCAGAACGAGAGCCGAGGGCCCCCGCCACGAACTGTGGCGGGGGCCCTCGGCTTTCGTTCTTTTGTCCGTGCCTGCCCGCTCAGGGCGCCAGCGGCGGCCGGTAGCCGGCGTCCGGCCCCGGCTGCCGCGGCGGCTGCTGCCCGTCCTCGCGGATGACCTCGCCCTGGACGATCTTTCCGTCGGGCTGGTGGATCCGGGCCTGCTGGAAGGCGTCCCCGAAGCTGCCGGCCGGAGCCGCGGCCATCTTGCGTTCCAGGGAGCCGGACAGCCGGCGGCCGGTCCACGCCCGGACGGGCGGGACCAGGAGGAGCAGGCCGACCACGTCGGAGAGCAGGCCCGGCAGCATCAGGAGCAGTCCCGCCAGCATGGTGAGGCCGTTGCCTCCGCCCGGCTGCTGCGGGGCGGGCTGCTGCCCCTGCTGGGCCTGCTGGAAGGTGTTCGCCAGGTTCTTGAAGGCCCGCCGCCCGGCCCGCTTGATGACCACGGCGCCGAGCACGATCCCGCCCGCGAGCAGCGCGGCGACGGCCGGCCCGCCGACCGCGCCGGCGACCAGGCTCAGCAGCCAGATCTCCAGGATCAGCCAGGCGGCGACCGCCAGCGGAAGGAAGGTGCGGGCACGCGAGCGCCGCCGCGGGGCCGTCGAGAGGGGAACACCGGTCGTCATACCACCCAGTGTGCCTGGGGCGGCGTAAAAGCGGCCTCAGCCGGAGGTACCGGACATCCCCTAAGGGGCGTCCGGCCCCTGGGCCGCGCCCTTGTCCGGGCCCTGGGCCGCGCCCTTGTCCGGGCCCTGGGGCGCTCCCGGGGCCCCGCCCTTCGGCTTGTCCTGGCCGGTCAGCTTCGCGGCGTGGCCCTTGAGCCCCCACTGGGTGACCCGCCAGAGGGCCTCCACCACGATGTCCTTGCTCATCTTGCTGTCGCCGAACTCACGCTCGACGAAGGTGATGGGCACCTCGACGACGCGGAAGCCCTGGTGCACGGCCCGGCGGGCCAGGTCCACCTGGAAGCAGTAGCCCGCGGAGGCCACCTCGTCCAGGCCCAGCCCCTCCAGGGTCTCGCGGCGGAAGGCGCGGTAGCCGCCCGTCACGTCGCGGATCGGGACGTCCAGCATCAGCCGGGAGTACACCGAGCCGCCGCGCGAGAGGAACTCGCGGCTCTTGGGCCAGTTGACCACCCGGCCGCCCGGCACCCAGCGCGAACCCAGGACCAGGTCGGCCCCGGCCAGCGCGGTGAGCAGCCGCGGCAGCTCCTCCGGCTGGTGGGAGCCGTCGGCGTCCATCTCGACGAGCACGCCGTAGTCGCGCTCCAGGCCCCAGGCGAAGCCCGCCAGGTAGGCGGCGCCGAGGCCTTCCTTGCCCTTGCGGTGCAGGACGTGCACGTGGTGGTCGGCGGCCGCCAGCTCGTCGGCGAGCTTGCCCGTGCCGTCGGGGCTGTTGTCGTCCGCGACCAGGATGTGCGCCTCGGGCACCGCTGCGCGCACGCGGCCGACGATGGGCCCGATGTTCTCCGCCTCGTTGAAGGTCGGAATGATCACCAAGGCCGTGCCGAGCGGTCCGTGCCCTCGCTGTCCGCCGTCGCTCACTGGGTCCGCCTTCGTGTTCTGGTCCGTCCTGTCACAGAGGATGACTTTAGAACAGTGGCCGGGTCCCGCGGTCCTTCGGGCCGGTCCCGGCTCCCGCTGGCTGCGGGTCGCCGTGACCGTTGTCTACTGGACCGCGGGCCCCGACCGGGGCCACCCTCCCCCGAGCTCCTGCGGAGCAGGGGGGACCACCGTCCCGGCGAAACCTTCCCTCGCCCCCGAGGCGCGGGCGCGCTGAGCAGACGGAGCCGCCCGGTACGGACGTCCGGTGGTGGACCCGGCCGAACCTATCCGGGTCCGAGCACCCGTACCGAACCGAGGCCGACCGGATCACCCCTGTGGCCGTACGAATACCTCCCGGCCGCCGACGACGGTGGCGAGGCACACCGGCAGATCGCCGCCGGGGGTGAGGTCGGGCAGACCGGGAGTCCCCGAACGGGGGTCCGTGGACCAGCGGGCGACCCGGTCGTCGGGTGCCTGGACCACCAGTTCGGCGGTCTCCCACAGCGCGTAGTCGGCCGGGGCGCCGGGCACGAGCACACCGGCTCCGTCGCGGCCGAGGGCCCGCCAGCCGCCCCGGGTGTGGGCGGTGAAGGCGGCCCGTACGGAGATCCGGTGCTCGGGCGTGCGGTGGAAGGCGGCCGCCCGGACGGTTCCCCACGGGTCGAACGGGGTCACGGGGGCGTCGGAGCCGAAGGCGAGCGGCACACCGGCCTTGAGCAGGGCGGCGAAGGGGTTGAGCGTACGGGCGCGCTCCGCGCCCAGCCGGTCGGCGTACATGCCGTCCTCGCCGCCCCAGGCCGCGTCGAAGGCGGGCTGTACGGAGGCGGTGAGGCCGAGGTCCGCGAAGGCCGCGATGGTCTCGGGGGTCATCATCTCGGCGTGCTCGACGCGGTGCCGCGCGGCGCGGACGCGGCCGAGGCCGACCTTCTCGGCGGCGGCGCGCATGCCCTCCACGACGGCGGTGAGGGCGGCGTCGCCGATGGCGTGGAAGCCGGCCTGGAGGCCCGCCTCGGTGCACGCGGCGACGTGTTCGGCGACGTCGGCGGCGTCGAGGTAGCCGGTTCCGGTGTGGCCGGCGTCGGCGTACGGGGCATGCAGGCAGGCGGTGTGGGAGCCGAGGGCGCCGTCCACGAAGAGGTCGCCGGCTGCGCCGATGGCGCCGAGCGCCTTGGCCTGTTCGAGGTCCCGGTCCGCCCAGTAGCCGAAGACGCGGGGTCCGGGGCGCTCGCGGGCGAGGCCCAGGAGGCCCGCGAAGTCCTCGGCGGAGGAGATGTCGGGGCCGCCGCACTCGTGGACGGAGCCGATGCCGAGGGAGGCGGCCCGGTCGAGGGCGGCCCGCTGGGCCTCGGCGCGCTGGGCGGGGGTGACGGCGGCGAGCGCGGCCCTGCGGACGGCGTGGTGGTCGTCCCGGGTCAGCGGCTCGTCACCGCGGACGGAGACGGCCGGTACGAGGTCCAGCAGTGCGGTGGTCACGACGGCGGAGTGCACGTCGATGCGGCTGAGGTAGAGCGGGCGTCCGCCGGCGGCCTCGTCGAGCTCGGCGCGGCGGGGGGCACGGCGCTCGGGCCACCGGGCGGCGTCCCAGCCGTGGCCGAGGAGCACCCGGTCGGCCGGGCGGCGCTCGGCGTACGCGCGGACGAGGCGCAGGGCGTCGGCGAGGGAGGCGGCGCCGGTGAGGTCCAGCCCGGTGAGGGCGAGGCCGGCGGAGGTGGTGTGGACGTGCGCGTCGGTGAAGGCGGGTGTGACGAGCGCCCCGCCCAGGTCGACGACCTCGTCGACCCCTTGCGCGAAGGCGTCGGCGGCGCCTTCGGAGCCCACCCAGGCGATGTGTCCCCGCTCGACGACCATCGCGGTGGCGAAGGGGTCGGCGGGGCTGTGTACCTCGCCCCCGCGGAGGAGGACGGTCCGTTCGGATGCGGGGGCTCCGGCGGCGTCGGCGGAACTGGCGGTGCGGTCGGTCATGGCCCTAGTTTCGCGGGTCCGCGGCCCCGCCTCGACCGCGCCCCCGCGGGCGCGGCGGAAAAGGCGTCACACCCGGGGCGGGCGGGCCTCGTACGGGGTGGAGAGGACCACGGTGGTGCGGGTCGCGACGTGGGCCAGGGCGCGCAGGCGGCTCAGGAGGTCCTCCAGCTCCAGCGGGGTCGCGACCCGGACCTTCAGGATGTAGTTCTCGTCGCCGGCGACGCTGTGACAGGCCTCGATCTCCGGTACTCCGGCCAGCCGGTCGGCGATGTCGTCCGGCGCGCTCGGGTCGAAGGGCTTCACCGAGATGAAGGCCGTCAGGGGCAGGCCGACGGCTTCGGGGTCGACGACGGCTGCGTATCCGCGGATCACTCCGCGCTGTTCCAGACGGCGTACCCGCTGGTGGACCGCCGACGTGGACAGTCCCGTGGCCTTGCCCAGATCCGTGTAGCTCATCCGCCCGTCCCGCACGAGCAGATCAACGATCTGGCGGTCCAGCTCCTCCATTGCGCTCATAGCCGCTCAACCTAAGGCCCAAGGGCGCTCCAGGCCCAGTGCTGTCCAGCCACAAGTGGCACCTGCGGCGGGCATGTGACCAAGGCCACAAGGGTATGCAGGCGTACGCCGGGATGTTGTGGTTACTCGTGCCGCGCGGCGGGAAGTGCTTGCTGTGGCCGAGGCCGTAGAACCTGCCCGCCCGGCCCACCCAAGGGGGAGTACATCCATGCTGAACACCAAGCGCGCCGGTCGCACCGAACCGGAGCCCCTGGAATTCGTCGACGCCGAGGACGGTGAGTACCTCGAAGACGCCGACGGGTTCGACGGCTTCGAGATCCACCACGCGATCTGCCCCGACTGCGGCCAGTCGATCGCACTCGTCGCGGATGAGGAGTACCTGCCGGAGCACGCGCTCTGCCTGACCCCGTGGAACCCGTTCGGGCTCACGGTGTGCGCGGGCACGGGCCGCCCGGCCTCCGACGCGCTGCCGACGGTGGGCACGGGCCAGGGCGAGCCCCAGGAGCTGGAGGTCGTGCTGCTGGACCTGCCGCAGGGGCTG
Source organism: Streptomyces sp. NPDC051109 (assembly GCF_044455885.1). Taxonomy (NCBI): domain Bacteria; kingdom Bacillati; phylum Actinomycetota; class Actinomycetes; order Kitasatosporales; family Streptomycetaceae; genus Streptomyces; species Streptomyces sp. NPDC051109. The sequence continues at coordinate 107,293 of NZ_JBITFF010000020.1, read as the reverse complement.
GACTGGCGGACGCAGCCGTTCTCGCACGTCGGCGGTCCCGGTTCGCGTCCCGTGCGGATGCCGGCGCCGACGCTGCTGCCGCAGATGCGGCAGCACGCGCAGGCCGCCTGACGGCCTTCCCGGCCGCGTGCGCCCGGTCCCGGCCGGATCCGGCGGATCCCGCCGGATCTACCAGTACGTGCCCCGCACCATGGCCCGGAGGGTGGCGTGGTGCAGGATCAGGCCGTCCGGATCCGCGGGGACCTCGACCTCCCCGAAGTGCGCCTGACGGTAGGCGATGCGCAGCATCACGATCCCGTGCCGCAGGGCCGCGTACAGGGTGTGGAACTCCATGTCCCGCGGTGTGTGGCCGGTGAGTTCGGCGTACCGGCGCTCGATGTCGTCGCGGCGCAGGAAGTCCGGCAGGCCGGGCTGTCCGAAGCTGACGGTGAGGTCCTGGAAGAAGCGGTGGAGGTACACGGTCCAGCCGAGGTCGACCTCGCGCGGGGCGTACGCGGCCATCTCCCAGTCCAGGACGGCCACGGGCTCGAACCCGTCGGCCCGGTAGACGACGTTGCCGATGCGGGCGTCGCCCCAGTTGAGGACGGCGGGGCCCTCGTCCTCGGGCCACAGCTCCTCCAGCCGTTCGAAGGCCCGTTCCAGCAGCGGGGACGGCGCGAGTCCGTCGACCACCCAGGCGTAGTAGGCGCGTTGGGCGTCGACGTGGCGGCGCAGCGGGCTGCCGGCGCCCTCGGGGAGGAGGAACTCGGCCTCCTTGGCGGGGAACTGGTCGTGCAGCCGGGCCAGCAGCGAGACGCTCGCCTCCTGGAGGGCGGCGCGTTCGGAGCCGGTGGCGGCGTGCAGCCAGTTGCCCTCGTACGTGTAGGGCATGACGTCGGGCGGGACCCGGCCCTCGGCGCGGGCCATGACGAAGAAGGGCGCTCCGAGCGGCTCGGGGTCCTGTTCCAGCCACAGTACGCGCGGGACGGGCAGGTCGGTGTGGGCGGCGACCAGGCTCATCACGCGGTGCTGGCGGGGCATGTCGTACGTGGGGAACACGGTGTAGGCGGCCGGGTCGGCGGCGAGCCGCAGCGCGCAGCCGCGGACCGGGGTGTCGGGGTGCTCTATGTCGAAGAGCAGGGTCTCGCTGGACATGCCGTTGGACGCGGGGACCGCGACGTTGGTGACCTTGGCGCCGGGGAGCCTGCCGTCCAGCCAGGCCGCGAGGCGGCGGCCGAGTTCCCCGGGCTCCCGGGTGGAGGTGCGCGGACGTGGTGCGGTGGCCATGTGAGCCCCTTCCCTACTGGGCGACGGAGGAGTGGTCGGCGAAGCCGCTCGGGTCGTGGCGGCCGAAGCTGCCGTGCTCGAAGATCCCGAAGCCGGTGCGCCCGTCGAGGGTGAAGCGTGCGGAGTGGTCGGTGACGCCGAAGGCGGCCATGGGGTGGGCGGCGGGGTCGGAGAGGTCGTAGACGCGGCGGTCGGTCCAGCCGCGGCCCTGCCAGGTGCCGTGCTGCCAGTCGGCGGCGGGCGGGTAGCCGGCGCCGACGGCGAGCGGTGAGGAGTTCAGGATCTCGACGCCGAGTTCGAGGGGATTGCGGGCCGGGTCGGTGAGGTGGACGACGGCGCTCTCGGGGTGTCGGGTGCCGGGGCGGTAGCGGATCTCGGTCTGGGGCCAGCCGAGTTGTACGTCGTGGCGGCCGCTGTCCTCGGGGAAGACCTGGACGGCCTCGTTGAGGGTGCGGTGGCCGTCGGCGTCCTCCTGGACGACGACCATGAGGAAGCGGTCCTCGAAGCGGACGGGGATCCAGAGCCAGTGGAAGCCCTCGGGGCGGTGCTCCTCTGCGGCGCGGCCGCCGTCCTCGCCGGGGATCGGGCGCACGCCCCAGCTGCGGTCGCGGGTTCCGGTCCACTCGCCGGGGGTGAGGGCGTACTCCCGGCCCTTGGCGCGGATGGTGCCGGTGACGTGGCCGGCCTGGACGAAGCGGCGGCCTTCGAGCATGAGGCGGTCGCCGCGCCGCTGGACGTGGTGGGGCTCCCAGACGGCGGGGAACTCGGCGGTCCAGGTGATGTCGCAGGAGAGCCCGTCGGGGTCGGCGGGATCGGCCTCGCACCGGAGGGTGATCCGCTTCAGGGGTTCGTCGACGGTGATCCGCAGCGGGCCGACGGAAAGGTTCATGCGGTCGTCGGTGAGGGCGTCGGAGGCGCGGACGGCGAGGAGTTCGTCGCCGGTGCGGAAGGTGGCGTAGGCGTCGATGACCCCGGCGTTGGGGTAGACGCCGAGGCCGAGGATGAGGACGGCGCGGCCGGCGTGGTCGAAGACGTGGAAGATGCAGCGGTCGTAGGCGTTCCGGTCGCCGGTGACGAGGTGCTTCATCGACAACGGGGCCTGGTGGAAGGGGTATTCGTCGAGCGGTACGGGTCGGTCCGCGGGCATGGCAAACCTCCTGTGGCAGCGGGCTCGGGCGGATATGACGGTACGTCAGATACCGGGTCCCGGGCCAGAGTTCTGTCACTCCCTGACACCCCGGCACGTCTGGCCATCGGGAAGGGACCCGGGGGACCGCAGGACGCGGTCGGGGACGACGGGGGCCGGGCGGGGAGGACGGGGACGACGGGGCGGGGCGGGCACGACGAGGGCCCGGCGGGGACGACGGGGAGGACGGGGCGGGGCGGGCACGACGAGGGCCCGGCGGGGACGACGGGGAGGACGGGCGGGGAGGGGCCGGTCGGGGACGTCTCGAACGGATACCCGGAGGGCGGGGGCGGTTACCCGTGCGTCGGGTGGCGCGTTGGCCCGGTATGACCACGCTCGAAAGCCCCGGGGCAAGAACGGGACGGCGGCGGCACCAAACGGCGCCGCCCGGCTGCGAAGAATCGGTTCCCCGGCATGAAGAATCGGTTCAGCAGCGGCAGCCGGACCCGCCGATCTACCATGCGCTGCTCGCCCGCTGGGCCGCCGACGGGCGTACCCTGCCGGGCCTCCGCGATCCGGAGTGGTCCCGGGTCGCCACCTCCCCGATCTGGCCCTCCGGCCCGCTCTACGGCGGCGGCCGGTAGGGAGCGGGCGGGGGATGACCCGGCGCACTCCCTGTGCGCTCCCCGTGCCGCCTCGCCGGGGCGGAGGCCGGGCTGCACCCTGGGCCCATGACCGACCCGAAGCGGCTCTTGGCCGAATACCGGCGCGACGGCTTCGTCGTCGTACCCCCGATGACCCCGCACGAGATATGGGGTCCCCTGACCGAGGAACTGCCCGCCGTACTCGCCGAGGAGGGACCGCAGCGGTTCTTCGAGGAGGACGGCACGACCGTGCGCGCCGTCTACGGACTCCACCGCAGGGGCGGTCCCTGGCAGGCACTGGCCGAGGCGTCGCCGCTGACCGCGCTGGCCCGGCTGCTCCTCGGCGAGGACATGTACGTGTACCAGTGGAAGGTCAATCCGAAGGCGGCCCGGCACGGCGACCGCTGGCAGTGGCACAGGGACTTCGACTTCTGGCGGGCCGCCGACGGGATGCGGCGCCCGGCGGCCCTCACCGCAGCCGTGTTCCTCGACGAGGTCACCGAGGAGAACGGGCCGCTGCGCCTGGTCCCGGGCACGCACACCGAACGGCCGGCGGATGCCGCGCCCGCCGCGAACGGCGGGCCCGCGGAAGGCGGGGAGGGCGACTGGGCCTGGATCACGTCGAGCCGGAACGCCTACGCCCTACCGGACCCCTCGACCGAGGAGCTCGCCCGTACCCGGGGGGTGCACGAGGCCACCGGCCCGGCCGGCACGGCGGTCCTCTTCCACGGCAACCTGGTGCACAGCTCGGGCCCGAACCGCTCCACGCGCGCCCGTACCCTCGCCCTGATCAGCTACAACGCGGTGTCCAACGCCCCGCCGGCCGACCACCCCGCCGCGCGCCGGGACCTCTTCGTCAACCACGACGCGAAGCCCCTGGCCGTCGGGTTCGACCTGGACCAGACGGATTCCGGCCGCCGGCCCGGCCGGGGCGCTCCGAGCGTTCGCCCGGTCCGGCGCCGACCGGGGCCGGGCGCACCCCGATGAGCAGGCCGGCCGTCAGCGGGACTCGGGGCCGGCCAGGTGGCGGGCGATGACCATGCGCTGGATCTGGTTGGTGCCCTCGACGATCTGGAGGACCTTCGCCTCGCGCATCAGGCGCTCCACCGGGAAGTCCGCGGTGTAGCCGTAGCCGCCGAGGACCTGGACCGCGTCCGTGGTGACGGCCATGGCCGCGTCCGTGCAGAACAGCTTCGCCATCGCCGCCTGGCGGGAGAACGGCTTGCCCGCGTCGCGCAGCCGCGCCGCCGCCAGGTACAGCGCCCGGCCGGCCTCGATCTTGGTCGCCATGTCGGCGAGCATGAAGCGCAGGCCCTGGAAGTCCGCGATGGGATGCCCGAACTGCTTGCGGTCCAGGGCGTACGCGAGGGCCTCGTCCAGGGCGGCCTGCGCGACGCCGACGGCGCAGGCGGCGATGCCCAGACGGCCCGCGTCCAGGGCGGCCAGCGCGATGGTGAAGCCCTGGCCCTCCTCGCCGATGCGGCGGGTGTCCGGGACGCGGACCCCGTCGAAGTGCAGCTGGGCGGTGGGCGAGCCCTTCATGCCCATCTTCTTCTCGGGGACGGCGGCCGTCAGGCCCTCCGCGTCACCGGGCACCAGGAAGGCGGTGATGCCCTTGGGGCCCTCGCCGCCGGTGCGCGCGAGGACGGTGTAGAAGTCGGCGACGCCGCCGTGGGTGATCCACGCCTTGGTGCCGGTGATGACCCAGTCGTCGCCGTCGCGTACGGCCTTGGTGGTCAGCGAGGCGGCGTCGGATCCGGAGGCGGGCTCGGAGAGGCAGTACGCGCCGAGCAGGCCGCCGCCGAGCATGGCGGGCAGGTGGGCCTTCTGCTGCTCCTCGCTGCCGTATCCGGCCAGGCCGTGGCAGGACAGGGAGTGCACGCTGACGCCGAGCCCGACCGTCAGGCGGGCCGCGGCGAGCTCCTCAAGGACCTGGAGGTAGACCTCGTACGGCTGCTCGCCGCCGCCGTACTCACCGGCGTACGGGAGACCGAGCAGGCCGGCCTCGGACAAGAGGGTGAAGATCGCGCGCGGGAACCTCCCGGCGTCCTCCTCGTCGGCGGCCACGGGGCGGATCTCCCGCTGGGCGATCTCTCGCACGAGCGCGAGAAGATCCCGGGACTCCTCGGTGGGCAGCTGACGGTCCACCGGCTGCGGGGCGCGGTCTGTCATGGCGGCGCTCTCCTCCCTCGTCGGGCACGGCGGCGGCACGTGAGGTGTGGGACGGGCCGCCGGGTCTCGGTGCTTCTCACAGCCGATACTGCCCTCCCGGATCACGGAAGCGGCAGATCAGTGGCTGCGGGCGGCTTGAGTATGCCCGATCAGGGACTTCCCGTCACTGGGGCAAGATCACCGACCGACTCGAACGCGTCTTCGGGCAGGGGCGGCGGCGGACACTCCGGGACGAACTCCCCGATCACCGTCAGCGTCGCGCGCAGCTGGCGGACGAGGAGGGCGCCGAGGCGGTCCCGGTCGGGCTGCCGTGCGGCGGATTCCGGGTGGTCGCCGTCCATCGCGGCGCACGCCGCCTCGGTGTCGGTTTCTGCCGCCAGGGCCCCGATCCACTCCAGCGTGGCCCCCTCCACCCCGGACAGCCAGCCGACGAGCGCGAGCCGGGCGAGCGGCGGGACGGCGCGGCGCCCGTACGCGCCTTCGGCGATGGTGGCCACCAGCTCCTCGCGCACCGCGTCGCGGATCGCGAGCACCTCGGCGTCGGAGCCCACTCCGCCCGTGACGATCGTGCGGTAGGCGGCTTGGTGGTGCTCGGCGTAGTGGAGGTAGCCGTCGATGGTGCGGCGCACCCGCTCGACCTTGGGCAGGTCCGGCTCCCCGGCGGCGCGGGCGACGAGCTCGGCCACCGAGTCCTCGACGATGGCGAGGTAGTAGCCGCGCTTGCTCTTGAAGTAGTAGTAGATCAGCCCCTTGGCGACGCCCGCCTGTTTGGCGATGTCGTCCATGGAGAGCGCGTCGTACGAGGTATCGGCGAACAACTTGCGCCCGGTGGCTATGAGTTCGGCCCTGCGAACCTGCGAACGCTCGCTCGTACCCCGCTGTTGACTATTATTCAAATTCGGCCCTAGCCTCGAACTGCCACAGGATGCCCGCAGTATGGCAGACCTGCCTCATGCACTTCCCCTGCGCACCGGACGACGTACGGGAGGCACTTCCATGAGTACGGACAGAGGCGTCGACAGCGGCGCGGACCGCGACCCGGAGGGCCGCGCGGAAGCGCCCCGCAGGCGCGAAGGCCGGGTCCGCCGGCGGAAGTCGGCCGCGGTCGCGGTGCCCGCGGTCCTCGCGGTCGGGGCGATGGCCGTGGTCATGGCACAGGGCGCGCTCGCCGCGTCGTTCGCCGTCTCGGGGACCGCCTTCCAGGTCTCTTCCTCCAAGCTGAGCAGCAAGGGCCTGGCCTCGTACGTGCAGACGGACCGATCCGTCGACGGCAAGGGGCATCCGGTCGCGCTGCTCGGCATCGGCGAGGCCGCGCTCACCGACATCTGCCAGGCCGCCGAGGTGGGCACCCCGCTGGGCAAGGTCGTCTTCAAGCTGACCGCGGGCGGTCCGGCCGGGGAGGTCACCGCGAGCAACCTCGTCATCGACGGCGAGGACCTCGACGGCGACGCGACGTTCGGCACGGCGCAGATCGGCCGGGACGCCTCGACCCTCGACCAGGTGGAGGGGGTCGAGGGGGAGCCGGGGAAGTTCGGCCTCCGGGCCGGGGACATCGAGGCCGTCGGGCTGAAATCGCACGCGTGGTCCGCGACCGGCGGGAACTTCCGCCTCAGGGGCATGGGGGTGAGCGTCGGCCTGGACGGCGAGAAGTGCTTCTGAGCCGCCTCCGGCCACCGCCCCCACTCCCACCCCGGCTCCGACTCCGGCTCCGACTCCCGCTACCGCGGCAGCGACAGCGGCTGCGCGCCTGGCGCCGGGCCCGGCCGTTCTGGGGCGGGCTGCTGGTCGTCCTGGGCGGGGCCGAGCTGCTGCTAGTCCCGCTCTCCCCACTGACCGTGCTGGTGAGCCTCGGCGCGGGCGGGATCGCGGCGATCGGGATCGGCGCCGCACTCGTCGTGGCGGGCCTGTTCCTCTGGTTCCTGCCACAGGCCCGGGCGTACGTCTCGGTCCACGCCCTGCTGCTGTCGGTGCTGTCGTTCCCGGCGACCAACCTGGGCGGGTTCCTGGTCGGCACGCTGCTCGGGATCGCCGGGAGCGCGCTGGCCTTCGGATGGACGTGGCTCCCGGACGAAGCGGCGGACGAAGACCCGTCGTACGCACGCGGGCCGGGCCGGACCGGTCCGGGTGCGTTCGCCGCCGTGCTGCCGTTGCTGCTGGCGGCCGCGCTGGCGACGGGGGCCCCGCCAGCCAGGGCGGCGACCCGGCCCCACGGGCCGCCGACGGCCCCCCGGACTCCCCCGGCGGTCACCACTTCGCTCTTCGCCCCGCAGGGCTTCGCCTTCGCGGGCGTCACCGAGGTCGCGACGGCCGACGGGCCGCTGAGGGTGCTGGTGCTCAAGATGGCTGCGGCCTCACTGGCCGACTACCGGCTGCGCACCCGCGACGGCCGCGAGGAGTACGGGCTCGCCGCCGCCTCCCTCGAGCTGCGGGGGAACGTGACCTTGTACCTGACGAAGTTCAGCGGCTGCATCGAAGGACTGCTGTGCGTCACGTTCAGCCCGGACGGACTGCCCGCTCCCCCGGTGGTCCCGCCGTTCGTCTTCATGACCCGGGTCAGCGCGGAACAGGCGCTGGTCACCGCGGACCTGATCGTCACGCACGGCCTGCGGCTGGAGGCCTCCTAGCGCAAGCCTCTGGGGAGTGTCGTCGAAGTAGCGCCCGCCGCCGCGAGCCCGGCGTGATCGGCGAGGCGCCCCCCAGGTCAGAGCCAGCCGACCTGCGTGACGAACATGGCGATGACGACCACCAGCGTCCAGCCGAGCACGTGCTCCAGCCACTTGGAGTGGTCCTTGGGGCCGCCGGTCCGGACGAGGTTGCGGGCGCGGGCGGTGAGAGAGGCGCTGTATGCGGTCATACCGTCCAATGTGACAGCGTTCGCGGCTTTCGCGGTAGAGACGATCGTCACGCGTGGCACGCGTCACGCGCCCCGGCGCGGCACGGGCCCGGGCATGCCACGGGCCCCGGCCGGCCGACGGTCGGGGCCCGGTGCGTACGCGGGTCAGGTCGCGCGGTTGCGGCCCGCCATGCCCGCCATGGCGAGGGCCAGCAGCAGCGCGACGCCGCCGGTGATGACGTTGCTGAGCACGGTGCGGGTCGTGCTGACGTCACCGGCGATGACCCAAGGAGCCACGATCGTCCAGGCTCCGATGGCGACCGCCGTCCAGGCCATCGCGTGGGTGCGTTCGTAAGCGGAGCCGAGTCCGCTCATGCACAGGCAGTACGCCACGCCGGCGATCAGGTTGTTGATCGCCAGCGAGCTGAGTCCGCTGAACCCGGCGATCCAGGGCGAGGCCGCGAGGTACAGGCCCGTGATGAGAGCCAGTGCCTCCACGGCCTGCGCGGCGGGGGTGCTGGTGACCCGCTCGAACCGGGAGCGCATCTCGGCGAGGTCGGGGTGGTGTTCGATGCTGTGGGTGGTCATGGCGGGCCGCCTCCTGTAGAAGACTTTATGTGCCCTTTACGCCCTTATGTTCCGCTTATCTGCGCTCGCGGTCAACGAGAATTTCCGGCCTCCGGTCACAGCACTCCCACCACCCGGAGGGCCGCGATCTGGGCTCGGCTCGGACGGGCCGGTGCGTACAGGTAGCAGATGCCTCCGGAGCCGGATGCAACCTTTCCGGCGGAATTGTTGCGCTTCGTCCGCAACCAGACGTTCTCCCACTCCCGGCGCCCGTACACCCGGCGGACGGCGTCGTCATCGGGCGAGTTCGGGTCGTTGGCGATCACGTCCCCGGCGGCGGTGAAGCCGACGACGGTCATCAGGTGGCCCGCGGTGCCGTAGCCCGCTCCGGTGAGCTCCTCCACGCGGAAGGACTGGGAGGTGATCACGGGCATGCCGGCCCGGACCAGGACCTCCAGGTCGGCGAGGGAGCGGAGCCGGGTGACGACCCCGGCGAGATCGGGGTAGGTGGCGGCGTACGCGGCGTTGAAGGGCCAGTTGCCGCACCCCTTGTACGCGCTGTCGTACGTGGACCGGGCCGCGTGGCAGACCTGCGGGTCGGGGTGGCGGGAGTCGACCCAGGCCAGGTCCCCGGCGGCGGGCTTGCGGCCCCAGTACTCGATGACCATCTGGGTGGAGGTGGGGCTGCACCACGCCTCGCCGCCGTTGTCGTACTGGGGGTAGTGGCCCTTGTGGATCTCCTGCGAGTAGCGGGGGACCTTCAGCTCGCGGGCCTTGCCCGAGGGGGCGGAGGCGGGGACGGTGAACCGGTCCGGGACGTCGGAGACCATGGCTCCGGCCAGCCACACCGTCGGGCCCTGGTCGGCGCCGGGCTTGCGGTGCAGGGTCAGGCGCAGCTGCCAGTCCGCGATCCGTACGCCGTTCGCCCGCGCGGGGGCGTCGACGGCCAGGGTGTCGGTCCACACGGTGGTGCTGCCGTCGGTCTGGCCGTCCACGGAGGTGCGGCGGATGTCGCCGTCGCCGGAGGCCCAGCGGCCCATCACGTACCAGGGGGTGGCCGTGCCGCTGCCGTACGTTGCGCGCAGTTCGATCTGGATCCAGGTGCCCGCCGGGGTGTGGGCGTTCCAGGAGGCGATGGCTTCGGTGCCGGGCACGTCGGAGCGGTGCACCGGGGAGGTCCACACCGCGTACTCCCAGGTGGCCTTCTCCGCGGTGTGCGGGTCCGTGTACTCGGTGCGGCCGGCCGGGGTGTCGATCACCAGGCCGGGGCGCGTGCCGGCGAGGGCGGCGGTGCCGCGGTGGGTGCCGGCCCGCCAGTGCCCGTACGAGTACCAGAACCGGTTGTCCACGGTCTTGGAGGCGGCCGCGGCCGCGGCTGCCGCTTCTGCTTCCGCTTCCGCCTCGGCCGGACCGGTCCCGCCGCCGGCCCCGCTGCCGGTGCCGGCCGGGGGCGTCGCGGCGGCGGCCGAGGCCCGGCCGCCCGGGACGGTGACCGCCGCGGCCGCGGCGAGCGCGACGGCCAGCAGGGCACGGCGGGGTGTGGGTGCGGTCATCGGCGTGGCCCCCAAGGGTCGGTGCGGCTGGGTCGGCTCCCCACCCTTCCAGTTCCCGTCCGCCGGGCGGCGAAGCCACGGCCCCGTGTCGGGGTGACGCGGGACCGGGACGGGTGAGGGTCCTACTCTGGCCGGGTGGAGCCTCAGCAGTCACTTCAGTCACTCGCGCGCGAACTCGTCGCCCTGCCCCCGTCTCTGGGCCCGGTCCGGCTGATCGCCGTCGACGGCCACGCCGGGTCCGGGAAGAGCACCTTCGCCGGGCTGCTCGCCGAGGCGCTGGGCGGGGCGCCGGTGCTGCACCTGGACGACGTGGCCACCCATGAGGAGCTCTTCGAGTGGCCGGAGCGGCTGCGCGCGCAGGTGCTGGAGCCGCTCGCCGCCGGCCGGCCGGCCCACTGGGCCCCGTACGACTGGGTGGAGCGCCGGTTCGGCCCCGAGCGGGTGCTGGAGCCGGTTCCGCTTCTGCTGATCGAGGGGGTCGGGGCGGGACGGCGGGCGCTGCGCCCGTATCTGGCGCGGCTGCTGTGGATGGAGACCCCGCGTGCGCAGTCCTGGGGGCGCGGGCGAAATCGGGACGGGCGTGAACTTTCCGACTTCTGGGACGGATGGGAGCGCGCGGAGCTCGCGCACTTCGCGGATGATCCTTCGCGCCCCTTCGCGGACACTTTGGTACGCCAGAGCGGTACGGGGTACGAGTGGACTTCCGGGGCGAATGTGGCCGCCGGAAGGGCCTCTTCCGTTACGGAAGGTGACGAATTCCCCCGGGCCTGAGCGGCTCGGGAAGACCGCCGGCGCGGGCCTGCACCGACCTGCTTGACCTGGGCCCCGCACCGGCCTTACGTTCTCAATGCACGGTCTTTCCAGGCCGCAGCGGACGCGAAGCCCCCGATTGTTCCCCCGTGATCGGGGGCTTCGTTCTTCCCCGGGCCGGGTTGCCGCCGGCGCCGCACGGGCCCGGCCTCCCCGAAATCTTCACCCTGAGTCACCTCGTGCGCCCCTGGTGCGCCGCCGACCGGTACCCGCCGCACCCTACGTATGGTGCTTGGCCGCAGGTACGATGCATCCCTGATTTCATCGGCGCAGTGGACAACTCGCGGGCGCGACGCGGGGGTTGCTGTGCACCACGGGGGCAGGCTTGTGGGGGATGTGATGGATTTCGGCACGCCGGGCACGCACGCCCCGGCCGAACTCGCCTGGCTGCGCGGAGTGGACGCCTGCACCATGGGCGCCTATCCGCAGGCCGAGGAGGAGTTCCGGGCGGCCGTACGACTGGATCCCTCGATGGCCGACGCATGGCTGGGCCTGCACGCGCTCCGGGTGGACACCACGAACGCCTTATTGCGCATGTACGCCCACCGCGACCGCTTCGGCGAGCAGCGGGCCCGCCACCGGCGGACCCTGAACTCCTGGTACTGGCTGGGCTGGTGGGTACAGCCGGTGCTGGAGAGCCGGCGGGACCTCCTGCTGGCCCACGCCTCGCACTGGCTGGACGGCCGGCACGTCCCGGAGCTGGACCAGGCACTGGCCGCGCTGCCGCCGGTGGACACCGATACGCAGGTGCGGTTCCTGCACGCCTGCCGGGCCTACCTGGTCAAGGACTGGGAGCAGCTGGTCCGGCACACCGAGCCGCTGGTGGACGATCCGCTGCTGGGGATCGAGGCGGGCCTGTTCGGCGGGATGGCCCGGGTCCGCCTGGAGATGTACGGGCAGGCCGAGCCGATGCTGTCGGCGGCGCTGATGCGCTGCCGCAGCGAGCAGCCGCAGCGCAAGGAGCTGCGGTACTGGCTGGCGCGGGCGCACGAGGGGACCGGGCGCAGTGCGGCGGCGCTGCCGCTGTACCGGGCGGTGCACCGGGTGGACCCGGCGTTCATGGACACCGCGGCCCGGCTGACGGCGATCGAGGACAGCGACTACGTCGACGGGGCCGACGGATACGCCGGATACGCCGCGTCCGGCTACGAGGGGTACGCGGGCCACGATCTCTCCCCGGTCGGCGGGGACTTCGCGGCGGTGGCCCTCGGCGGCGGCCCCGTCCAGGACATCGCGGCGGACGGGCAGGCGGAGCCGGACCCGCTGATCTCGCCGGATCCGGATCCGCGGTTCGGGGCTCCGGGCGGCCCGGGCACGGGCCGGATGGAGGGCGTGCGCCGCAAGGTGGCGGTCCCGCCCCAGGCCGCGCCCGGCGGGCTGCCGGCCGGGCCGGCCGATCCGGCGCTGCTCGCCGAGGCGCTGGCGGAGCTGGAGCGGATGGTGGGCCTGGAGCCGGTGAAGCGGCAGGTGAAGGCGCTCTCGGCGCAGCTGCACATGGCCCGGCTGCGGGCCGGGCAGGGGCTGCCGGTGCAGCCTCCGAAGCGGCATTTCGTCTTCTCAGGGCCGTCGGGCACGGGCAAGACGACGGTGGCGCGGATCCTGGGCCGCGTCTTCTACGCCCTCGGGCTGCTGGGCGGGGACCATCTGGTGGAGGCCCAGCGGGCGGACCTGGTCGGCGAGTTCCTCGGGCAGACCGCCGTGAAGGCGAACGAGCTGATCGACTCCGCGATCGGCGGGGTGCTGTTCGTGGACGAGGCGTACAGCCTCTCCAACACGGGCTACAGCAAGGGCGACGCGTACGGGGACGAGGCGCTCCAGGTGCTGCTGAAACGGGCGGAGGACAACCGGGACCACCTGGTGGTGATCCTGGCCGGCTATCCGGCCGGGATGGACCGGCTGCTGGCCGCCAATCCGGGGCTGTCCTCGCGGTTCACGACCCGGGTGGACTTCCCGAGCTACCGTCCGCTGGAACTGACCGCGATCGGCGGGGTGCTGGCGGACGCGAACGGGGACTGCTGGGACGCGGAAGCCCTGGAGGAGCTGCGCAGCATCAGCGGGCACGTGGTGGAGCAGGGCTGGATCGACGAGCTGGGCAACGGCCGCTTCCTGCGCACCCTGTACGAGAAGAGCTGCGCGTACCGGGACCTGCGGCTGGCGGGCTTCCCGGGCGAGCCCTCCCGGGAGGACCTGGCGACGCTGCGGCTGCCGGACTTGATGCAGGCGTACGGGGAGGTCCTGTCGGGCCGCGGCCCGCAGGACCGCGACCGGCCGGAGCCGCCTCCGCTGTAGCGGGGGCGGCTGCGGCGGCGCCTCACACCCCGGCGGTGCTGGTCTGCCGGGGGCCCGCGCGGCGGGCCGGGACGCGGTGCGCGGGGTCGCGCACCTCGCCGACCAGCATCTCCAGGACGTCCTCCAGGGCGACCAGCCCCAGCACCCGGCCGGCCGGGTCGGCGACCTGGGCCAGATGGGTGGCGTCCCGGCGCATGACGCTGAGCGCGTCGTCCAGCGGGAGGGTGGCGGACAGGGTGGTCATCCGCCGCCAGACCCGCTGGGGCACGGCCCGCTCCCGCTCCTCCAGGTCCAGTACGTCCTTGACGTGGACGTAGCCCATGAAGGCGCCGTTCTCGGAGCGGACCGGGAAGCGGGAGTAGCCGGTGCGGACCGTCAGCTGCTCGATCTGGCGCGGGGTCGCCGAGGGGCCGACCGTGACGAGCCGTTCGCGGGCGAGCAGGACGTCGGTGACGGGGCGGCTGCCCAGTTCCAGGGCGTCCTCCAGGCGCTCCTGCTCGCCCGGTTCCAGGAGCCCGGCCTGCCGGGAGTCCTCGACGAGCCGGCCGAGCTGGGCGCTGGTGTAGACGGCTTCGACCTCGTCCTTGGGCTCCACCTTGAAGAGGCGCAGGACCAGGTGCGCGCAGGAGCCGAGCGCGGCGGTGACGGGTCCGCACAGCCGGGCGAAGGCCACCAGGCCCGGGCTGAACCAGAGCGCGGTCTTCTCCGGCGCGGCCATGGCGAGGTTCTTGGGCACCATCTCGCCGATGACCAGGTGGAGGAAGACGACGGCGGCGAGCGCCACCGCGTAGCCCAGCGGGTGGATCATGCCCTGCGGGAGGTGCGCCGCGTGGAAGAGCGGCTCCAGCAGGCGGGCCATCGTCGGCTCGGCGACCGCGCCGAGGGTCAGGGAGCAGACGGTGATGCCGAACTGGGCCGCCGCCATCATCCGCGGCAGGTTCTCCAGGCCGTACAGCACCTGTCGGGCCCGCTTGGACTCCTTGGCCAACGGCTCGATCTGGCTGCGCCGTACGGAGACGAGAGCGAACTCGGCGCCGACGAAGAAACCATTGGCCAGGACCAGGAGCAGGGCGAAGAGCAGTTGGAGGGCGTTCATCGGCCGGCGCCTTCCAGCTGGGCCGGCTGCGCCGAGCGCGCGTCCGGCGGGGCCTGCCGGCCGGGCCCCGTGCGTGCGGAGCCGGCGTCGATCAGGACGGTGGCGCGGGCGGCCTCGGGGCCGGTCCCGTGCCCGGCGGCGGGGACGGTGCCCAGCCGGACCAGCCGGACCCGTTCGGCGCGGTTGCGGCCGACCTGGCGGACGGACAGCTTCCAGCCGGGCAGTTCGGCGCGGTCCCCGGGGGCGGGGATCCGGCCCAGCAGGTCCGCGACGAGGCCGGCGACGGTCTCGTACGGGCCTTCGGGCACCTCCAGGCCTATCCGGCGCAGGGTCTGCACCCGGCAGCTGCCGTCGGCCTCCCAGGAGGGGCGGCCGTCCTCGGCGGGCACGGCGGCCAGTTCGGGGCCCTCGTCCTCGGCGAGGTCGTGCTCGTCGCGGACCTCGCCGACGAGCTCCTCCACGATGTCCTCCAGGGTGACCACCCCGGCGGTGCCGCCGTACTCGTCGACGACGACGGCCATCGGCTGTTCGCTGCGCAGCCGCTCCAGCAGCGGCTGCACCGGCAGGGAGCCGGGCACCAGCAGCGGGGCGACGCAGATCCGGCTCACGGTGGTGCGGGCGCGCTCGGACTCGGGCACGGCGAGGGCGTCCTTGAGGTGGACGACCCCGGTGACCTCGTCGATGCGCTCCCGGTAGACCGGGAACCGGGACAGGCCGGTGGCGCGGGTCAGGTTCAGCACGTCGGCCGCGGTGGCCGTGTGCTGGAGGGCGCTGACCTTCACCCGGGGGGTCATGACGTGCTGGGCCGTGAGCTCGCCCAGCGAGAGGGTCCGTACGAAGAGGTCGGCGGTGTCCTGTTCGAGGGCGCCGGCCTGGGCCGAATGGCGGACCAGGGAGACCAGTTCGCCGGGGGTGCGGGCGGAGGCCATCTCCTCGGCCGGCTCCACGCCGAGCGCCCGTACGAGACGGTTGGCGACGGCGTTGAGGCCGGCGATGACCGGCCGGAAGGCACGGGAGAAGACCTGCTGCGGGCCGGCCACGAACCGGGCCACCTGCAGCGGCCGGGAGACGGCCCAGTTCTTCGGGACGAGCTCGCCGACGACCATCTGGACGGCGGAGGCGAGCAGCATGCCGATGAAGACGGCGACGCCGGAGACGGCTCCCGCGGGCAGGCCGGTGGCCGCGAGCGGCCGGGCCAGCAGTCCGGCGAGGGCCGGTTCGGCGAGCATGCCGACCACGAGGGAGGTGATGGTGATGCCGAGCTGGGTGCCGGAGAGCTGGAAGGACAGCTCCCGCAGGGCCTCGACCACCGTGCGGGCACGGCGGTCGCCGTCGGCTGCGGCGCGTTCCGCCTCGGGCCGTTCCACGGTGACGAGGCCGAACTCGGCCGCCACGAAGAAGCCGTTGGCGAGGATCAGGGCGAATGCCGCCACGAGCAGGAGTAGCGGGATGGTCATGCCGCCGCCTCCGTGGGGAGGGCGGCGCGGGTACTACCGGACGATCCGTCCATTGCTGGAGGGAGTCACTCCTCAAGTCGCAGGTGCCCGCGGGCCTCGGGGTCCCGGGGCCGGTGGGAGGGCGTAGGGGTGCGCCCCGCCACCAGGGTAGTCACTGAGATCGCCGCCGCAATGGGACGCAGCCGTCGGCTGTGGCTCCGGTGCTTCGTCCGAGAGCCGCTCAAGGCCCGTTCGAGGCCCGTTCGAGGCCCGTTCCACGGCTGTTCGCCGTGTGTTCGAGCTCCGTCGGCCGGGAGTGCGCCGGTGGGACGTCCGTGCGGCGGCGGGTCAGTGGTGGTGCGGCCCGGTTCCCCGGGCCTCGGCGAGCGCGCGCAGCGCGCGGGCGTCGCCGATGGCCTGCTGCTTGGCCACCCCTGGCTGGATGCCGAGGGCGGGCAGGCTCGTACCGTCGCTCAGGTCCAGGAACACCCACGGATCGCCCGGGCGGAGGTTGACGCGCAGGATCTGCGCCCACTCCAGGCGGCGGGTGTTGGTCAGGTTCACGACGGTGACGCCCGTCTCGTCCGCGACCACCTTAGGGCGGCTGAGCAGGACGAGGACGGACGACAGCAGGACGGCGGTGACGATGAAGCTCATCCGCTCCCCCGGGCCGAGGTTCTCCAGCAGCAGGGCGATCGCCGTGATGGTGGCGAACATGGCGAGCCCGACGCCCAGCAGGACGGCCCGGGTACGGGTCGGCCGGAAGGTGACCGGCAGGGCGGGCAGTGCGGGCTGGGCGGCGGACTCGGCCATGATGCGGGAGATGCCTTCGGGAGGGGGCGTACGGATCGAAAGGGCGTACGGGTCAGAGACGGCAGGCGTGGATCGAGGTGGTGAGGATCGCGCGCGCGCCGAGCTCGTACAGGTCGTCCATGATCCGCTGCGCCTCCTTGGCCGGGACCATCGCGCGGACGGCGACCCAGCCCTCGTTGTGCAGCGGGGAGATGGTCGGCGACTCCAGGCCCGGGGTGAGCGCGACGGCCCGCTCCAGGTGCTCGGCGCGGCAGTCGTAGTCCATCATCACGTAGCTGCGGGCCACCAGGACGCCCTGGAGGCGCCGCAGGAACTGCTGGGCCTGCGGGTTCTCGGCGTCGGCGCCGTTGCCGCGGATGACGACGGCCTCGGAGGTGAGGATCGGCTCGCCGATGACCTCCAGGCCGGCGTTGCGCAGGCTGGTGCCGGTCTCGACGACGTCCGCGATGATCTGGGCGACGCCGAGCTGGATGGCGGTCTCGACCGCGCCGTCCAGGTGCACGACGGAGGCGTCGATGCCCTGCTCGGCGAGGTGCTTGGCGACGATTCCCTCGTACGAGGTCGCGATCGTCATCCCCGTGAAGTCCTCGGGGCCCTTCGCGGTGCCGGGCTTGGTGGCGTAGCGGAAGGTGGAGCGGCCGAAGTTCAGCGGGAGGATCTCCTCCGCGCTGGCGCCGGAGTCGAGCAGCAGGTCACGGCCGGTGATGCCGATGTCGAGCTTGCCCGAGGCGACGTAGATCGCGATGTCCTTGGGGCGGAGGTAGAAGAACTCCACGCCGTTCTCGGGGTCGAGGACCACGAGCTCCTTGGACTCCTTGCGCTGGCGGTAGCCGGCCTCATGGAGCATCGCCGACGCCGCTCCGGAGAGTGAACCCTTGTTGGGGACGGCGATGCGCAGCATGGGGCTTCCTTCAGTGCGTGGATTGCGAAACGTGTGGGCTGGGCGGCGGGCGGGGGACCCGCGGGAGGACTCCGGCCTAGAGGTGCGCGTAGACGTCGTCGAGGGAGATCCCGCGCGCGACCATCATCACCTGGACGTGGTACAGCAGCTGGGAGATCTCCTCGGCGGCGGCTTCCTTGCCCTCGTACTCGGCGGCCATCCAGACCTCGGCGGCCTCCTCGACGATCTTCTTGCCGATCGCATGGACGCCCTTGCCGACGAGCTCGGCGGTGCGGGAGGAGCCGGGGTCGCCGGTGGCGGCCTTGAGCTGGAGCTCGGTGAAGAGCTCTTCGAAACTCTTGGAGGGTGTGTTCGCCATGATGGTCCTCAGAATACGGGGTCCCCCGCCGCCACTCAGCGCCAGGGTTCGCTGACGGACCGCAGGGTCGCAGCAGTCGAGACGGCGGCGATGACCGCTTCGTGTCCCTTGTCCTCGTTCGACCCCTCAAGCCCGGCGCGGTCCAGCGCCTGCTCGTCGTTGTCGCAGGTCAGTACGCCGAAGCCGACGGGGACTCCGGTGTCGATCGACACCTGCACCAGGCCCTGGGTGACGCCCTGGCAGACGTATTCGAAGTGCGGGGTGCCGCCGCGGATGACCACTCCGAGGGCGACGATGGCATCGTAACCGCGACCGGCCAGTACCTTCGCCACGACCGGGAGCTCGAAGCTGCCCGGGACGCGGAGCAGGGTGGGCTCGTCGATGCCCAGTTCGTGCAGGGCGCGCAGGGCGCCGTCGACGAGGCCGTCCATGACCTTCTCGTGCCACTGGGCCGCGATGACGGCGACCCGGAGGTCTCCGCAGTTCCTGACACTCAGTTCGGGTGCGCCCTTGCCGCTCACAGCTGTGCTCCTCGGTTCTTCACGGTTCGTGGTGGTTCGTGCTGTCTGGTGGTGGTCGTACGTGCTTACTGGTTGCCGCAGGCGGAGGTGGTCACGCCCTGGTCCAGCCAGGGCAGGTCGTGGCCCATCCGGTCCCGCTTCGTGCGCAGGTACCGCAGATTGTGCTCGCCCGCCTCGGTGGGCATGGCCACCCGGTCGTTGACCGCGATGCCGTGCCGTACGAGGGCGGCGGACTTGTCGGGGTTGTTGGTCAGCAGCCGGACGCTCTTGACGCCGAGGTCGGCGAGGATCTGCGCGCCGGCGCCGTAGTCGCGGGCGTCGGCCGGCAGGCCGAGTTCCAGGTTGGCGTCCAGGGTGTCGCGGCCGCGCTCCTGGAGCTCGTACGCGCGCAGCTTGGACACCAGTCCGATGCCGCGGCCCTCGTGACCGCGCAGGTAGACGACCACGCCCCGGCCCGCGTCCTTGATGCGGGCCATGGAGGCGTGCAGCTGGGGGCCGCAGTCGCAGCGCAGGGAGTGGAAGATGTCGCCGGTCAGGCACTCGGAGTGGACTCGGACCACGACGTCCTGGCCGTCGCCGATCTCGCCGTGGACGAGGGCCACGTGCTCGACGCCGTCGGCCGTGGAGCGGTATCCGTACGCCGTGAAGTCGCCGTGGGCGGTCGGCAGCGTGACCGTGGCCTCGCGGCGCACGGTCGGCTCGGCGGAGCGGCGGTAGGCGATCAGGTCCTCGATGGAGATGATCGTCAGGCCGTGCTTGCGGGCGAACGGAATCAGCTCGGGCAGGCGCAGCATGACGCCGTCCTCGCCGGCGATCTCCACGATCGCGCCGACGGGGCGCAGTCCCGCGAGGCGGGCGAGGTCGACCGCGGCCTCGGTGTGGCCGTTGCGGACCAGGACGCCGCCGGGCTTGGCGCGCAGCGGGAAGACGTGGCCGGGGCGCACGAAGTCCGAGGGCTCGGAGACGCCGTCGGCGAGCATCCGCAGGGTGGTGGAGCGGTCGGCGGCCGAGATGCCGGTGGTGACGCCGTGGGCGGCACTGGCGTCGACGGAGACGGTGAAGGCGGTCTGCATCGACTCGGTGTTCTTCTGGACCATCTGGGGCAGCTCAAGCCGCTCCAGCTCGGGGCCCTCCATGGGGGCGCAGATCAGGCCGCGGCACTCGCTCATCATGAACGCGACGATCTCGGGGGTGGCCTTCTCGGCGGCGATGACGAGGTCGCCCTCGTTCTCGCGGTCCTCGTCGTCGACCACGACGACCGGCCGGCCGGCCGCGATGTCGCGGATGGCCTGCTCGACGGGGTCGAGGCGGAAGACGGCCTCAAGGACGGCGTCGATGTCGGGCACGGGCTTGAGGGTGGTCATGCCGTTGCTCCTTCCAGGGCCGGGGCGGGGGTGGTGCGCGAACGCTGGTACCAGTCGCGGGCGCCCCACAGGACGAGCGCGAAGTAGACGACGTAGACGAGGCCGGAGAAGGCCAGTCCGTTGGTGAAGGCGAGCGGGACGCCGACCAGGTCGACGAGGAGCCAGGCGAACCAGAACTCGACCAGGCCGCGGGCCTGGGCGACCATCGCGACGATCGTGCCGACGAAGATGTAGGCGTCGGCCCAGGGGCTCCACGACAGGTTCGGGAAGAGCGTGAACAGGCCGCCGACGGCCAGGGTGCCGAGGGCCGCCCCGCCGAGGAGCAGTCCGCGCTCCGTCCAGGTGGCGGTGCGCACCGCGAGGGTGCCGTCCTGGGCCTGCCGGCGGCCGCGCTGCCAGGTGCGCCAGCCCCAGGCGGCCACGCCGATGACGAGCAGCTGCTTGCCGACGCCGCCGGCGAGGTGGGCGGAGGCGTACGCGGCTATGAGGATCAGGCCGGACAGGAGCTGGGCCGGCCAGGTCCATATGGAGCGGCGCCAGCCGAGGGCGAGGGCGGCCAGGCCCATCAGGTTGCCGATCATGTCGGACCAGATGACCTTCTGGCCGAAGACCGCGAAGGCCTCCGCGTTGAGCCAGGTCAGGGCGGTCACGGCTGGTCCTCCTTGGCGGTCGGCGGCTCGGCTCGGAGATCGCCTGCGGCCATCAGGCGCTCGACGTACTTCGCGAGGACGTCGACTTCGAGGTTGACCGGGTCGCCCGGCTGCTTGAGGCCGAGGGTGGTCAGCGCGAGGGTGGTGGGGATGAGGCTGATGGTGAACCAGTCCGCGGCGGCCTCGACCACGGTGAGGCTGACGCCGTCCACGGTGATGGAGCCCTTCTCCACGACGTACCGGGACAGGTTCTGCGGGAGCGAGACCTTGACGATCTCCCAGTGCTCGGAGGGCGTCCTGGACAGGATCTCGCCGGTGCCGTCCACGTGCCCCTGGACGAGGTGTCCGCCGAGCCGTCCGCCGAGGGCCATCGGGCGCTCCAGGTTGACCCGGGAGCCCGTGTGGAGGGCGCCGAGGCTGGAGCGGTTCAGGGTCTCCTGCATGACGTCGGCGGTGAACTCGCCGTCGCCGGTCTCCACGACGGTCAGGCAGACGCCGTTGACGGCGATGGAGTCGCCGTGCTTGGCGCCGTCGGTGACGACGGGGCCGCGCAGGCGGAAGCGGGAGGCCTCCGAGAGCTGCTCGACGGCGGTGACCTCGCCCAGTTCTTCGACGATTCCGGTGAACACTCAGTGCTCCTTGGGGGCGGTGGGGGTGGGGACGGCTTCGGACACGGGTACGGCGGTGATGCGCAGATCGGTGCCGACGCGGACGGCCTCGGTGATGTCGAGGCGCACCGCTCGGGCGATGTTCGTGATGCCGGCGTCGGCGAGGGCGGCGGGGCCGGAGCCGAGGAGGGCCGGGGCGAGGTAGCCGACGACGCGGTCGACGGCTCCGGCTTCGAGGAAGGCGCCCGCGAGGGTGGGGCCGCCTTCCAGGAAGACGGAGCGCACGCCGCGGGCGTACAGCCGGCCGAGCAGGTCGTGGACGGCGATGCGGCCGTCGTGCAGGGGGAGCCGGAGCAGGTCGACGCCCGGCAGGTGCCGGGTGTCGGCGTCCTCGCCGACGACGAGCAGCGTGGGCGCGGCGTCGTCGAGGATGCGGGCGGTCGGCAGGAGCGCCGCGCGGGTGTCGAGGCCGATGCGCAGGGGCTGGGTGGCCCCTTCGACGCCCCGTACGGCCAGGTGCGGGTCGTCGGTGCGCAGGGTGCCGCCGCCCACGAGGACGGCGTCGGCCTGGGCGCGCAGCCGGTGGACGTCGGCGCGGGACTCGGGGCCGGTGATCCAGCGGCTGCTGCCGTCCGCGGCGGCGCTGCGGCCGTCGAGGGTGGCGGCGTACTTCCAGGTCACGTGCGGGCGGCCCAGGCGTACGGAGGTGAGCCAGGCGGTGTTCCCGGCCGCGGCCTCGGCCTCCAGGAAGCCGCCCTCGGCCTTGATCCCGGCGGCGCGCAGGGTGGCGGCGCCGCCGCTGGCCTGCGGGTTCGGGTCCGGGACGGCATAGACCACGCGGGTGACGCCGGCCTCGACGAGCGCTTGGGCGCAGGGGCCCGTACGGCCGGTGTGGTTGCAGGGTTCGAGGGTGACGTAGGCGGTGCCGCCGCGGGCCGCTTCGCCCGCGGCGCGCAGGGCGTGGACCTCGGCGTGCGGGCCGCCGGCCCGCTCGTGCCAGCCTTCGCCGACGACGGTCCCCGCGGCGTCGGTGATGACGCAGCCGACGACAGGGTTGGGGCTGGTGGAGCCGAGGCCGCGGGCGGCGAGCTCGACGGCGCGGCGCATGGCCTGCGCGTCGGCGACGGCGTCGACGTCGGCTTCGGGCTCGCCGAAGGCGTCGTGCGGTGTGTGCGCGGCGTGGTTCGCCACCGGGTCCTCCTGCCTCGTCGGGCACGGACTCCGGGGCCTGTCGGGATACGACAGATGAAGCGGTACAGCACACGGGGGACGCCGAGGCCGAAAAAACGGTCCTCCCGGACGCATCCGCAGGGATACGCCGATGAACCGCCGACGGCGGCGTACCGGTGACTGGCCCGCCGCGCACTGCCTCCCATCCGGACTTTCACCGTCGGTCCAGGAATTTCACCTGATCAACCGGCCGCTGGCTGCGGACGGGTCGCGGACTATACCGCCGGTTCGGAATTACACCGACCCCGGAGTGCGCTGCTTACTGGTACTGCTGCCAGTTTGCCACGGGTGATCGGCGGCCATGCGAGTGAGGGGCTGTGGCCTGGGTCACAGGGAGGGGATCGCGCGGGAGTCCGTCAAGTCCACTCCCTATTGGTCCAGACCTATTGACGGGGTGGTCTAGTCCTCTTAACGTTCCCTTCACCCTCCCCGGGAGACAGCCCGTCAGATGTGCGCACGTCACGGGCCAACACGCACCACTTCACCGCCTGTTGTGTCCTTCGTGTCCCGCCATCCTCCCCTCCCCAGGAGGCACCACAATGCCGTCCCCCACACGTACGAGAGCGATGCTCCTGGCATCCGGCGCAGCGATCGCCGGACTGCTGATGGGCGGGCTCTCCACCGGCGTCTCACACGCCGCGGACAACGAGGGCTGTCGCCCGGACGGGCTCTACAAGACGGCCGGCGTCGACGTCCCGTACTGCTCCGTCTACGACTCCGAGGGCCGCGAGAAGATGGGCGCCGACCACCAGCGCCGCGTCATCGGATACTTCACCGGCTGGCGGACCGGCAAGGACGGCACCCCCGCCTACCTCGCCAACAACGTCCCGTGGTCCAAGGTCACCCACCTGAACTACGCCTTCGCCCACGTCGGCTCCGACAACAGGATCTCGGTCGGCGGCGACAACGCGAACAACGCCGCCACCGGGATGACCTGGCCGGGCGTGGCGGGCGCCGAGATGGACCCGGCCCTCCCCTACAAGGGCCACTTCAACCTGCTGAACAAATTCAAGAAGCAGTACCCGAACGTCAAGACGCTGATCTCGGTCGGCGGCTGGGCGGAGACCGGCGGCTACTTCGGCGACGACGGCAACCGCGTCGCCTCCGGCGGCTTCTACTCGATGGCCACCAACGCCGACGGCTCCGTCAACCAGGCCGGCATCGACACCTTCGCCGACTCCTCGGTCGAGTTCATCCGGAAGTACGGATTCAACGGCGTCGACATCGACTACGAGTACCCGACGACCATGAAGGACGCGGGCAACCCGCTGGACTGGCAGCTCTCCAACGCGCGCCGGGCCGGCCTCGTCCAGGGCTACGCCGCCCTGATGAAGTCGCTGCGCGAGAAACTCGACCGCGCGGGCGCCGCCGACGGCAGGCACTACCTGCTCTCCGTGGCCGCCCCCTCCTCCGGCTACCTGCTGCGGGGCATGGAGACGTTCCAGATGCAGAAGTACCTGGACTACGTCAACATCATGTCCTACGACCTGCACGGCGCCTGGAACGAGTACGTCGGCCCGAACGCCTCGCTCTTCGACGACGGCAAGGACGGCGAACTGGCGGCCGCGGGCGTCTACTCCACCTCCCAGTACGGCGGCATCGGCTACCTGAACTCCGACTGGGCCTACCACTACTTCCGCGGCTCCATGCCGGCCGGCCGCATCAACATGGGCCTGCCATACTACACCCGCGGCTTCAAGAACGTGCAGGGCGGTACGGACGGCCTGTGGGGCAAGGCCCCGGCGACCACCTGCCCGGCCGGCGCCGGGCTGGCCAAGTGCGGGGACGGCGCCGTCGGCATCGACAACCTGTGGCACGACCTGGACGCCAACGGGGCCGAATCCCCGGCGGGCTCCAACCCGATGTGGCACGCGAAGAACCTGGAGAAGGGCGTCGTCGGCGACTACGTCACCAAGTACGGGTTCCCCGCGAACACCACGCTGACCGGCACCTACGCCCGCAAGTACGACTCCACGCTGGTGGCGCCGTGGCTGTGGAACGCCCAGAAGAAGGTCTTCCTGTCGACGGAGGACGAGCAGTCCGTCGGCGCCAAGGCCGACTACGTAGTGGACAAGGGCATCGGCGGCGCGATGGTCTGGGAGCTGGCGGGCGACTACGGGTACAACGCCGCCAAGGGCCAGTACGAGATGGGCGACACCCTCACCTCCCTGATGTACGAGAAGTTCAAGTCGGCCGCCCCGTACGGCGCGAAGAAGGCGGGCGCGGCCCTGCCCGCCCGGGCCGTGGACATCAAAACGGAGTTCACCGAGTTCAAGCTGGGCGACTCCAACTACCCGATCACCCCGAAGCTGAAGATCACCAACAACACGAAGACCACGCTGCCCGGCGGCACCGAGTTCCGGTTCGACTACGGGACCTCGGCCCCGGACAACGCTTCCGACCAGTCCGGTTTCGGCACGAAGGTGATCGCGAGCGGCCACACGGGCACCAATGCCGGCGGCCTGAAGGGCGATTTCCAGCGGGTCTCGCTCAAGCTCCCGGCGTGGCAGACCCTGGCTCCCGGCGCCTCGGTGGACCTGGCGTTCAACTACTACCTGCCGGTCTCCACGCCCTCCAACTGGACGGTGGACATCTCCGGCACCACCTACGCCCTCGCCGGGGACCTGGCGCGCGGCACGACGCTGACGGAGCCGGGCGCCACCCAGCCCCCGACCACCCCGCCCACGACCCCGCCGACCACTCCCCCGACGACTCCCCCCACCACCCCGCCGGGCGGGACCTGCACGAACCCGGCCTACGTCGCGGGCACGGTCTACAACAGCGGGAACCTCGTCTCCCACAAGGGCCACACCTGGAAGGCCCAGTGGTGGACGCAGAACGAGGAGCCCGGCACCACCGGCGAGTGGGGCGTCTGGAAGGACCAGGGCGCCTGCTGACCCGGCGCGGGTAGAGGAACGCGAGGACCCGGTGGCCCGGCGGCCACCGGGTCCTCGCACGTCCGCCGCGGGTGCCCTCGTAGGCTGCTGCGGTGATCACACAGGACCCCGCGGCGCTCGCGGCCTTCGAGGAGCACCGGCTGCGGATGTTCGGGATCGCCTACCGCATGCTCGGCTCCGCCGCGGAGGCGGAGGACGCGGTCCAGGACGCCTGGCTGCGGTGGAGCTCCGCCGGGCGCGAGGACGTCGGGCACCCCGGGGCCTGGCTCGCCAAGGCCGTCACGCGCCTGTGCCTGAACCGGCTCACCTCGGCGCGGGCCCGGCGGGAGGAGTACGCCGGCCCCTGGCTCCCGGAGCCGGTACTCACCGGGGGCGGGGCGCTGGGCCCGCTGGAGTCGGCCGAGCAGCGGGACGGCGTCTCGCTGGCGCTGCTGGTGCTGCTGGAGCGGCTGACCCCGGTGGAGCGGGCGGTGTACGTGCTGCGCGAGGCCTTCGCGTACGGCCACCGGGAGATCGCAGAACTGCTCGACCTGACCGAGCCCAACTGCCGCCAGCTCTACCGGCGGGCCGCCGGCAGGGTCGAGGCGGGCCGGGCGGAGACGGGCCGGGCGGGCGCGCCGCGCCCCCGCTTCGCACCGGATCGGGCGCAGTGGCAGAGCCTGGTGGAGACCTTCCTGGCGGCGGCGCGGGAGGGGGACGTGGCGCGGCTGGAATCCCTGCTGGCCGCCGACGTGCGGTACGTGGCGGACGGCGGCGGGATCGTGTCCGCGGCCCGGCGGCCGATCCTGGGCCGGGCCAAGGTGGCGCGGTTCCTGGCGGGCGCGCTGCGCAAGTACGGGGCCGGCCTGCCGATCTGCCTCGCGGAGGTCAACGGCGAATCCGCGCTGCTCGTCGGCGGGGCGGCGGTGCTGCAGGTGGAGGTCGAGGACGGGCTGGTCAGCGGGGTGCGGAGCCTGGTGAATCCGGAGAAGCTGGAATTCCTCCGGCGGCAGCTGTCACATTCCCGGGGGCTGTCCGGTCCCAGCTGGTGAACGGACCCCTGCAGGGAAGGAACGGACACCATGAGCACGATTCTCGTCACCGGAGGCACCGGAAACCTCGGCGGGCTGGTCGTCACCCGGCTGCGGGCGGCGGGCCACGAGGTACGGGTCCTGAGCCGCCGCGCGGAGGACCACCCGGTGGATCTGCGGGACGGCAGCGGGCTGGACGCGGCGATGGCCGGCGCGGAGGTGGTCGTGCACTGCGCGAGCACCCCGCGCGGCGGCGACGACGTGGCCGCCGGGCACCTGATCGAGGCGGCCCGGCGGGCCGGGACGGTCACGAACATCGTCTACATCTCGATCGTCGGGGTGGACGTGGTCCCGTTCGGCTACTACACGGTGAAGCACGAGGTCGAGCGGATGCTGGAGGCTTCGGGGCTCGGTGTCACGATCCTGCGGACGACGCAGTTCCACGACCTGGTGGCGAGGTCGGTGGACGCGCTGGCGAAGGTGCCGGTGGTCCCGCTGCCGCTGCCGAAGGGGGTGCGGGTGCAGCCGATCGCCGTCGAGGAGGTCGCGGACCGGTTGGCGGAACTGGCCGTCCCGGCCCCGGCGGGCCGCGTCACGGACATGGGCGGCCCTGAGATCCACACCCTCGTGGAGCTGGGCCGGTCGTACCTGGCGGCGACGGGGCGCAGGCGCAGGGTGTTCGCGCTGCCGCTGGCGGGCAAGGCGTACGCGGCCTTTCGCCGCGGCGGCAACCTGACCCCGTCGCATGCGGTCGGCAAGACCACCTTCGGGGAGTACCTGAAGTCCCGGGGCGCGCAGGCCGAGGGCTGAGGGCGGGGCCCCGGAGCCGCCGGGGGGGCCGCCACATGGAGTCTTCAGAGCGCCTACCGGGACCCGATGGGCGACGATGTGCTTGATATCAGCACATTTGATGACCACGGCATGATCCACGGTGAGGGGCGATGATCGTTTCGGTGGTGTCCATGCCGGAGGGCGTCGCGCGGCGCACCCCTGTGTCGGAGGCCCGTGAGCGACTCGCGGAATCCCGTTTCCTGCTCGTGGACGCGGAGCTGCCCGAGGTGGCCCCGCCCGGGGAGCAGCCGGTCGCCCACCTGCTCGGCCTGGAGGCCGACGACCTGGCGTGGCTCGGCGGGGAGCGGGAGTCCGCCCGCGCCGAGTTCCTCGGTGACAGCGCCGCGTTCGTCGTCCCCGCGATCGAGGCGGGCGAGGTCGTCCACCTCCACGTCGTGGCCACCGAGCGGTACCTGGTCACGGTGCACCGGGGACCGGCCGGGCTGGTCGAGAGCCTCATCGCCCGCTTCCCGCACGAAAGGCCGCCCGACGCCGTGGCCATGCTGTTCCTGTTGCTCGGCGAGGCCGTGGAGACCTATCGACGGGCCGCCGTCCAGGCCCTCCTGGAGGTGGAGGACCTGGAGGACGAGATGTTCCGGCAGCGGGAGCCGGAGCAGCTCTACCGCCTGGCGCGGCTGCGCCGGACCGCGGCGCTCCTGCACCACACGCTCCTCCCGTACCACGAGGCGGCGGAGGAGACCCTCACCCGCCGGGTGCTGAACCGCAACTTCCCGGAGGAGCGCCAGCGGCTCGCCCGTGAGTACCAGCGCATGTCGAGGCAGGTCCTCACGGAGATCGAGGCACTCCAGGAGGCCGCCCGGCGGGGCTTCAGCACCTACTCCTCCCTGGTGTCCGGCGAGCAGAACGGTGTGATCAACCGTCTGGCGATCGTCTCGACGATCTTCCTGCCGCTGACCTTCGTGACGGGGTTCTTCGGCATGAACTTCGCGTACCTGACGGACGAGCTGGAGAGCGGCGCCGTCTTCTGGCTGCTCGCGGTGGGCCTGCAGGTCGTGTTCCTGGTCGTCGCGCTGTACGTACTGCACCGCACCCGCATCTGGCGGAGGCTGCACGACGACGAGGGGTTCGACGACGACCGCTAGACCGCGTCGCGGCCCGCCGGCCTACGGGGCGAAGAGGTCCGCCTGGGCGGCTTCGCGGGCGGCCAGGCGGGCGCCCGTGAGGACCGCCGGGTCGCCGAGCGCGGTGGCGCGGACCTCCATCGGCACGGGGGTCAGCCCCGCCAGCCGGCCGGCGACGGCGGCCGCCAGGCCGGCGCCGCCCGCGTGGCCGAGTTCGCCGGCCAGGACCAGGCACCCCGGGTCCAGGACGGCCGCGACGGCGGCCGCGCCCAGGGCGAGCCGCTGGGCCAGGGCCTCCAGGAACGCTTCGCCCGCGGCGCCCGCCACCGCCTCCTCGACCGGCCCGGCGTAGCCGTGCTCCGCAGCGAGCGCGGCCACGGCGTCCCGGCCCACCAGTGCGTGGAAGCCGCCGCCGCAGTCCGTGGCGGAGGGCAGCCGGCCCGTGCCGGGCACCGGGAGGAAGCCGATCTCGCCCGCGCCGCCGGAGGCTCCGCGGCGCAGGCGCCCGTCCAGTACGACCGCCGCGCCGACGCCCGCGCCGAGCCACAGCAGTACGAAGGATTCCAGGTCCTGCGCCGCGCCGACCCGCTGTTCGGCGAGGGCCGCGAGGTTGGTCTCGTTCTCCACGGCCACGGTGGCCGGCAGCCGCCGCTGGAGGGCCGCCACCAGGTCCCGGTGCCAGGCGGGCAGCCCGACGGTGCTGCGCAGCTCCCCGGCGGCGGCCACCAGCCCGGGGGCGCCGACGACCACGGTGTGCAGCCGGTCGGCGCCGGCCTCCCGGGCGAGGGCCTCCAGCCGGGTCACGGCCTCGTCGACGGCGTCCACCGGGAGCGCGGCCCGGGCCAGCGGGCGGCCGAGCAGGTCCGCGACCACCGCCGTCGCGCTGTCCGTCCGTACGTCCAGGGCGGCCAGGTACGCGCGGCGGGCGACGATCCCGTACAGCCGGGCGTTGGGGCCTCGGCGCTGCTCGCCCGACTCCCCCACCACCTCGATCAGCCCGGCGTCGGTGAGCCGCTCGACGAGGTCGGCGACCGAGGGACGGGACAGGCCGGTCATCGCCTTGAGCTGAGTGGCGGTCAGCGGCCCCTCCTCCTGCAGGAATCGCAGGGCCAGGCGGTCGTTGATGGCCCGGGCGGTGCTCGGCGACGCGGGCGACGGAGCGGCGGGGGTCAGGGCCTTGGCAGGAATCACGGCGCCCATCTTAGGTAGCTCCGGCACACTAACTATCAGGCAGGGTCCCTGATAGTTTAATTCCATGACAGGGGAAACAGACCTCAGCCCGGCGCGCCTGCGCCATGCCCGCTTCGCCATCGCCGCCGTCTTCTGCACCCACGGGGCCGTCACCGGCTCCTTCGCCACCCGCATCCCCTGGATCCAGGACCACGCCCAGCTCAGCGCGGGCACCCTGGGCCTCGCCCTCGCCTTCCCCGCCCTGGGCGCGGCGGTCGCGATGCCGCTGGCCGGCCGGATCAACCACCGCTTCGGGGCCCGCGCCGCGCTGCGCGGGCTGCTGGTGCTGTGGACCCTGTCCCTGATCCTGCCGAGCCTCGCCCCGAACCTGGCCACCCTCTGCTTCGCCCTGTTCGTCTACGGGGCGACCGCCGGGATGGCGGACGTGGCGATGAACGCGCTGGGCGTGGAGACCGAGAACCGGCTCGGCCGCTCGATCATGTCCTCGCTGCACGGCATGTGGAGCGTGGGCGCGCTGATCGGTTCGGCGGCCGGCACGGTCGCCGCGCACGCAGGAGCCGACGCCCGGCTGCACCACCTCGTCGCCGCACTCGCCCTGACCGTGGCCGGGCTGATCGCCGTTCGGGGGGTGCTCGATCTGCGCAGCGCCGCGGGGGCACAGGCCCCGCCGCACTTCGCGCTGCCCCCGAAGTCCGCACTGCTGATCGGCGCGATCGGGTTCTGCGCGGTCTTCGCGGAGGGCGCGAGCATGGACTGGTCCGCGGTCTACCTGCGGGACGTACTCGACACGGACGCCGGCCTCGCGGCCGCCTGCACCACCGCGTTCGCGCTCACCATGGCGCTCGCCCGGCTCGCCGGGGACCGGGTGGTGGACCGGTTCGGGGCGGTGCGCACGGTCCGGGCGGGCGGGGTGCTGGCCACCGCGGGCGGGGTCCTCGTGGTGACGGCCGGGGATCCGGCGGTGGCGATCGCGGGCTTCGGCCTGATCGGGCTCGGCATCGCGGTGGTGGTCCCGCTGGCCTTCGCGGCCGCCGCGCGCAGCGGGCCGGCCCCCGCGCAGGCCATCGCGGGCGTCGCGACGATCACGTACACCTCGGGGCTGATCGCACCGTCGGCGATCGGCGCGGTGGCGGACGCGACCTCGCTCGTGGTGTCCTTCGGGCTGGTCACCCTGCTCGCGTTCGCGCTGGTCGCGGGGGCCGCCGTACTGCGGCAGAAGCCGGTGACGGCGGGTTCCCTGCCCGCGGACCGGGACGAACCCGCAGGTGTCCGGCCGTAAAATGGCGCCGGCCGCCGGGGCATGCCCCGGCGGCCGGCATGTTTGATCAATCGGTGTCGTCCGGTTCGACGGAAGTGGTGGAGACATGGGCCTCGGCGTGCGCTGGACCCTGCACGGAGACGGGCGGACCCCCGCCCCCGGAGCGGTGGTGCGGCCGGACGAGCGGCTGTCGTGGCCGCGGACCGCCGGGCTCGGCGCCCAGCACGTCGTGGCGATGTTCGGGGCGAGCTTCGTCGCGCCGGTCCTGATGGGCCTGGACCCGAACCTGGCCATCATGATGTCGGGTGTCGCGACGGCCATCTTCCTGCTGGCCACGCGCGGGCGCGTGCCCTCCTACCTGGGCTGCTCCCTCTCCTTCGTGGGCGTCGCGGCGGCGATCCGGGCGGGCGGCGGGGACAGCGCGGTCGTCACGGGCGCGGTGTTCGTGGTCGGCGTGGCGCTGTTCCTGGCCGGGCTCGCCGTGCAGCGCTTCGGCGCACGGATCATCCACGCGGCGATGCCGCCGGTGGTGACGGGCGCGGTGGTGATGCTGATCGGCTTCAACCTGGCGCCGGTGACGGCCTCGACGTACTGGCCGCAGGACCAGTGGACGGCGCTGCTGACCATGCTGTTCACGGGGCTGGCCGTGGTCTGCCTGCGGGGGTTCTGGTCGCGGATCGCGATCTTCCTCGGGCTGGTCTTCGGGTACGCCGTCTCCTGGGTCCTCGACCTGCTCTTCGGCAAGATCCACTCGACGGTGGGCGGGACGGAGGCGGTCGACCACTGGCGGCTCGACCTCTCCGGGGTCGGCAAGGCGGACTGGATCGGGCTGCCGTCCTTCCACGCGCCGCAGTTCGAGTGGTCGGCGATCCTGATCGCGCTGCCCGTGGTGATCGCCCTGATCGCCGAGAACGCCGGGCACATCAAGGCGGTCGGCGAGATGACCGGCGACCCGCTCGACGACACGCTCGGCACCGCGATCGCGGCCGACGGCGCCGCCTCGATGCTGTCCACGGCGGTGGGCGGCCCGCCGAACACCACGTACTCCGAGAACATCGGCGTGATGGCGGCCACCCGCGTCTACTCGACGGCGGCCTACTGGGCGGCCGCCGGGTTCGCGCTGCTCTTCGGACTGTGCCCGAAGTTCGGCGCGGTCGTCGCCGCGATCCCCGGCGGGGTGCTCGGCGGCATCACCGTCATCCTGTACGGGATGATCGGCCTGCTCGGCGCGCAGATCTGGATCAACGGCGGGGTGGACCTGCGCAATCCGCTGAACCTGGTGCCGGCCGCGGCGGGCATCATCATCGGCATCGGCGGGGTGAAGCTGCAGTTCACGGACAGCTTCGAGCTGGGCGGTATCGCGCTCGGCACGATCGTGGTGATCACGGGCTACCACACGCTGCGGTACTTCGCGCCCGCGCACCTGAAGCAGCAGGAGCCGCTGCTCGACTCGGGCACGTCGGCGTACGACACCGGCGACGGGGACGAGGACGCGGGCGGGGGCGAAGCCGCCCGGGACACCCGCTCCTGACGGCCCGGCGAGCGGTCGGGGTTCGCCCGAACCGGCGAAGCACACGGCCAAGTTCCCCGGATCCGCACCGCCGGCTGCGACGCTGCCACCCATGGAAGCGGTACTCGCGCGGATGCGCGCCCTGGACGAGCGGCTCCCCGCGCAGGACGGTGTCGCCGTCTTCAACCGGGTGTACCTGACGGTGACGGAGACGCTGCACGCGCGCATCTCCGACGGGGAGTTCCCCGCGCCGCGGCGGGCGGAGGCGCTGAGCGTGCGGTTCGCGGAGCGGTACCTGACGGCGGTGGAAGCGGACCGGGCCCCGGCCTGCTGGCGCCCGCTCCTCCAGTACCGCCGCCATCCCGGGGTCCGGCCGCTGCAGCACGCGCTGGCCGGGATCAACGCGCACATCGGGCACGACCTGGCACTGGCGGTGGTGGCCACCTGCCGGGCCCTGGACTGCGAACCCGGGGCCTTGGAGGCGGACTTCGACCGGGTCGGCGACACCCTGGTCTCCCTGGAGGAGCACATCCGCGAGGACCTGATGCCGGGCCCGGACCTGCTGGAGATCGCGGATCCGCTGACCCACCTGCTCGGCTCCTGGAGCCTGGACCGCGCCCGCGGCGCCGCCTGGTCGGCGGCCCGCCTCCTGTGGACCCTGCGCCGCTCCCCCGACCTGGCCGAGGAGTTCACGGACTCCCTGGACGCCGGCGTGGGCCTGGTGGGCCGCTGCCTCCTGACCCCGACCTCCTGAGCGGGCGCATGAGTACGGGCCGCCGCCGCGCTCGTGGCGCGGGGGCGGCCCGTGGTCATGGGGCCGGAGCGACCGGGTGGGTCAGTCCTCCGGGAGTTCGACCGGGGCTATCTCGTCGTAGAGGTCGCCCGGGCCGGGGTTGGTGGCGTCCGTGGAGCCGCCGAGGTGGTGCATGACGCCCCAGACCGCGTTCAGCGCCGTCTGGACCGCGCCCTCGGCCCAGCCCGCCGTCCAGGAGATGTCGTCGCCCGCGAGGAAGATGCCGCGCTTGTCCTCGGGGAGGCGGTCCTGCATGAAGTGGGTGAACAGGCGCCGCTGGTAGCGGTAGTGGCCCGGCAGGTTGGCCTTGAACGCGCCCATGAAGTAGGGCTCGTTCTCCCAGGACACGGTCACCGGGTTGCCGATGATGTGGCGGCGGATGTCGACCTTCGGGTAGATCTCGCCGAGGGACTTCAGCATGACCTCCATCCGCTCGTTCGCGGACAGCGGCAGCCACTTCAGGCTGTCGTCGCACCACGTGTACGAGAGGCAGATGACGGCCGGCTGGTCCGGGCCGTTGTCCAGGAGGTACGTACCGCGGGTCATGCGGTCCGTCAGGGTCATCGACATGACGTCGCGGCCCGTCGGATTCCCTGCGTCGTCGACGGCCTTGTCCAGCCAGAACGGCCGGTCGACGGGGATGAAGAGCTTGGACGACTCCATGTAGTGGGTGCGCTCGATCGCCGTCCAGTGGTCGATCGGGAAGAGCGTGTCGTCGCACTCGATCTTCGACAGGAGCATCCAGGACTGCGCCGTGAAGATCGCGGCACGGTACGTACGGATGTCGCCGGAGGCGTCGGTGACCGTGATGCGGTTGCCGGCCGTGCGGTGCAGGCGGGTCACCGCCGGGCGCGGGGCGCCCTCGTGCAGGGAGGACAGCGAAGTGCCCGGCGCCCAGTGGACGATCTTCTCGGGCTCGCGCTCCCACAGGCGCAGCGGCAGCTGCTGCGAGCCGCCGACGATGCCGCGGTGGTGGTCGTCCGCCTCGGTGTAGACGACGCGCAGGATCTCCAGGATGGAGTTCGGGAAGTCGGTGTCCCAGCCGCCCGTGCCGAAGCCGACCTGGCCGAAGATCTCGCGCTTGCGGAAGGACTGGAAGGCCTCGGACTTGCAGAGGAAGCCGTAGAAGGTCTCGTCGTCGAGCTTCTCGACGAGCTTGGCCCAGATCTCGCGGATGCGCGGGACGTCCCGCTCGCGCATCGCCTGGTTCATGTCCGAGAAGTCGGCGCCCTCGTCGAGGCACGCGTTCCACGCGGCCGACACGTCGCGGTAGACCTGCGGGAGGTCGGCGATGGTCTCGGCGTAGTGGGTCTCGCCCTTGAGGTCCACGACCGTCGAAGGGGTGGCCTCGGCGAGCGGGTTCGGGAACGGCTCGGTGACCAGGCCGACGAGGTCGATGTAGTGCTGGAGCGCGGTGGAGGACGGCGGGAAGCGCATGGCGCCCATCTCCGCCGTCAGACCCTCGGTGCCGGCGCCCTCGAAGCCGACGGTGCGCAGCCGGCCGCCGATCTGGTCCGCCTCGTAGACGACGGGCTTGAGGCCCATCTTCATGAGCTCGTACGCGGAGATGATGCCCGACAGGCCGCCGCCGATGACGGCGACCTCGGTGCCGAACTCCGTCGCCGGGATCTGGCCCAGGCCCGCGGGGTGGGCGAGGAAGTCGTCGTACGCGTACGGGAAGTCCGGGCCGAACATGGTGATCGGCGGCTGTCCGTCGCTGTGCGGGACGGCGGTGGTGGGCACCGTGGACGTCATGGGGTACGGCTCCTTGCGGGGGTGGGGCAGGGGGGAGGGCGCTGGCGGGGCTCAGACGAGGGAGGCGTAGAGCCCGGGGCGGCGGTCGCGCAGGTACGGGTTGGTCTCGCGCGACGCGCGCAGCAGCTCGGGATCGGCCTCGCCGATCACCAGCTCCTCGCCGCGCCCGGCCCGGGTGCGGGTCGCCCCGTCGGGGCTCGCCAGGCAGCTGAGTCCGACGAACTCGAACTCGCCTTCCGGACCGGTGCGGTTGACGTACGCGATGTACATCTGGTTCTCGAAGGCCCGTACGGGGACGAGCTGTTCGGCGACGAACTGGAACGGGTGCATCTGCGCGGTCGGCACCAGGAGGAGGTCGGTGCCGGCCAGGGCGTGGGCCCGGACGTTCTCCGGGAACTCCACGTCGTAGCAGATCATGATGCCGATGCGGAGGCCGTTCAGCTCCGCCTGGACGACGGGGGTGTCGCCGGGGGTGAAGGCGTCCTGCTCGAAGCAGCCGAAGAGGTGGGTCTTGCGGTAGTTCGCGAGCCGGGTCCCGTCGGGGCCGATGAGCTGGGCCGCGTTGTAGACGGTGTCGCCCTCGCGCTCGGGGTAGCCGTACAGGACGGCGACGCCGTGGCGGCGGGCGATCTCGCCGATGGCGCGGGCCGACATGCCGTCGGCGGCCTCGGCGAGGGCGGCGATGTCCTGGACCTCCAGCGCGTAGCCGGTCAGGAACATCTCCGAGGTCACGAGGAGCCCGGCACCCGCCCGTGCGGCGCTTTCCGCGGCCCCGTCGAGCGCCTTCAGGTTCTCGGCGGTGTCGCCGAGCCGTCCGGAGCTCTGGAGGAGGGCGGTGCGCAGCGGGGGCATGGGCGTACCTCTGTGGCAGGAGGGGAGTGGGTCCTATTGAAGGTACGTTCACCCGTTCGACGCCGACAAGCCATGACTGTTGCGCTCCGCGCATCGATTCGTTGCGCGTTTCGCGGCCCGGACGGAGATTCGTTGCGCAGGGCCGTTCGTCCCCTGCCGCAGGTCGCGTGGCCTGCCGGTTCGACCGGGCATAAACCCGGCCGCGCCGGATGCTGACGCTCATGACCCGCACGATCCGCATGTCCCGCAGGACCCGCAGTACCCGCAGTACCCGCAGTACCCGCAGTACCCGCACGACCGTCGTCACCCGCAGAAGGAGTCTCCCACCCCATGGCGCCCGACATCGACACGGCCACCTCGGTCCACGTTCTCGACAATCCGGTCTGGGCCGCGCTGAGCGGCCCGAGCAGCGCCTTCGCCGAGACCGGGCCCCGGGGTCTGGCGGCTCGCTACGTCGCCGACACCTCGCCGTTCGTCGCGCTCGCGGACCCGGAGGACCCCGAGGCCTGGGCGGATCTGGCGGCGCTGGCCGGGCCCGGCCAGACGGTCTGGATCACCGGCCTGCCGACCCCGCCCGCGGGGTGGACGACGGAGAACTCGATACCGGGCGTGCAGCTGGACGGCGGTGCGGTACGGGCCGAGGCCGCGCCCGAGGCGGTCCTCCTGGGGGCGGCCGACGTACCGGAGATGCTGGAGCTGGTCGAGCTCACGAAGCCGGGGCCGTTCGCGCGGCGCACCGTCGAGCTGGGCACGTACCTCGGGATCCGGCACGAGGGCCGGCTCGTCGCGATGGCGGGGGAACGGATGCGCCCGCGGGGCTGGTCGGAGATCAGCGCGGTGTGCACGCACCCGGACCACCGGGGCCGCGGCCTGGCCGGCCGCCTGATCCGTGCGGTGGCCGCGGAGGTCGTGGAACGCGGCGACCGCCCGTTCCTGCACGCGGCGGCGGACAACACCGGTGCCGTGGCCCTCTACGAGTCGATGGGCTTCACCCTCCGCCGCCGCCCGTACTTCATGGGCGTCCGCACCCCGGACGCGACGGCCTGATGCAGGGCCTCGTACGGCAGGAGTGACCCGGAGGCAGGTTTCACGGGCCGCGGAGTGGTCACACGCGTGGACATCCCATGGAAATGAAAGGACCGAAAGGACCTGCGATGAACGACGTCTCACGCCTGCCCGGTGCCGCCGGCCATCACTGGCAGTGGCAGCTGCGTGCCGCCTGCCGGAATCTGGGACCGGGCCGCTTCTACCATCCGGCCGGTGAGCGGGGCGAGGAGCGGGAGGACCGCGACGAGGCCGCGAAGCGGGTGTGTGCCGTCTGCCCGGTGCGTGCCGCGTGCCTGGAGCACGCGCTGCAGACCCGTGAGCCCTTCGGGGTGTGGGGCGGGCTGACGGAGGAGGAGCGCCGGGACCTGCTCGCGCCGTCCGGCCGCCGCACGGGCGCGGCCCGCGTGAGCGCCGGGCACCGCTGAACGCGGCCCGCGGGACGCCGGACGCGGCTGCGCCCCGGCATCGGGATGCCGGGGCGCAGCGGTGTCCGGGGGCGTACGGCTCAGGCCGGGGCGCCGGAGGTGAAGCGGCGCAGCAGCGGGGACAGGACCAGCACCGACTTCGTGCGCTCCACGAACGGCTCGCCCGCGATGCGCTCCAGTACGCGCTCGAAGTGGCGCATGTCGGAGGCGAAGACCTGGACGAGGGCGTCCGCGTCGCCGGTGACGGTCGAGGCGGACACCACCTCGGGGTACCGCTCCAGCCCTCGCCGGATGTCGTCCGGCGAGGTGTTGTGGCGGCAGTAGATCTCTATGAAGCCCTCGGTCTCCCAGCCCATGGCGGCGGGGTCGACGCGGACGGTGAAGCCCGTGATGGCCCCCTCGGCCCGCAGCCGGTCCACGCGACGCTTCACGGCCGGGGCCGATAGTCCGACCTCGGAGCCGATGTCGGCGTAGGAGCGGCGGGCATCCTCGGCGAGGGCGTGCACGATGCGTTCGTCGAGATCGTTCAGTCGCACTGCGGGTGGATCACATTTCTGCTGTGGCCACTTCTGCCGTGGCCAGTCGGGAGCGGCGGATGCCGTACAGGAAGTACACCACGAGGCCGACGGCCATCCAGACACCGAAAGCGACCCATGTCGCGGTGGGCAGGCTGTACATCATGTAGCCGCAGGCGAGGAAGCCGAGGATGGGCGTGACCGGGAACAGCGCCACCTTGAAGGTGCGCGGCATGTCCGGCTTGGTCCGGCGCAGGATCACGACGGCGACGTTGACGAGGGCGAAGGCGAAGAGAGTGCCGATGCTGGTCGCGTTGGCCAGCTCACCCAGGGGGACGAACGCCGCGAGCGCGCCGCAGAACAGGGAGACGATCACCACGTTGGCGCGCGGGGCGCCGGTCTTCTCGTCGACCTTGGCGAAGACCTTGGGGACGAGGCCGTCGCGGGACATCGCGAAGAGGATGCGGGTCTGGCCGTAGAGGACGGCGAAGACGACGGAGGCGATGGCGACGACCGCGCCGGCGGCGAGGACGACGCCCCAGAAGGAGTCACCGGTGACGTTGGTCATGATCTGCGCCAGCGCGGCCTCGGTGCCCTCGAAGTCCTGCCACGGCATGGCGCCGACGGCGACGAAGGCGACGAGGCAGTACAGGACGGTGACGATGCCCAGCGAGAGCATGATCGCGCGGGGCAGGTCCTTCTTCGGGTTCTTGGCTTCCTCACCGGCGGTGGAGGCGGCGTCGAAGCCGATGTACGAGAAGAAGAGCGTGGAGGCCGCGGCGCTGATGCCGGTGACGCCGAGCGGGGCCAGCGGGGCGTAGTTGCCGGACTTGATGCCCATGACGCCGATGCCGATGAAGAGCACCAGCGTGACGATCTTCACGACGACCATGATCGTGTTGATCCGGGCGCTCTCCTTGGCCCCGCGGAGCAGGAAGACCATGGCGAGCAGGACGACGACCAGGGAGGGCAGGTTGATGAAGCCGCCGTCGCCCAGCGGGGCGGCGGAGAGCTTCTCGGGGAGCGTGACGCCTATGGTCCCGTCGAGGAGCTCGTTGAGGTACTGGCCCCAGCCGACGGCGACGGCCGAGACCGAGACGGCGTACTCCAGGACCAGGCACCAGCCGCAGACCCAGGCGATGAATTCGCCCATGGTGGCGTAGGAGTACGAGTACGAGGAGCCGGAGACCGGCACCGATCCGGCCAGCTCCGCGTAGGAGAGGGCCGAGAAGAGGGCGGTGAGGCCCGCGATGATGAAGGAGATCGTGACGGCCGGGCCGGCCTTGGGGGCCGCCTCGCCGAGGACGACGAAGATGCCGGTGCCCAGGGTGGCGCCGATGCTGATCATGGTCAGCTGCCACATGGTGAGCGAGCGGCGCAGGGTTCCGCCCTCGCCCTGGCCGCCCTCGGCGACCATCTGCTCGACCGGCTTGCGGCGCAGCAGAGGGTTCACAGGCTTGCGGGGCTCGGAGGTGAGCGGTGGCGCCTGGCCGGTTTCGAGCACGAGGGGACTCCTTTGACACTGCGGATGGGGACTGAGGCATCGACCGCAGCGGTCCGGGGCAGGACACAGACAAGGAGCCTGGGCATGGGGGACCGCCGAGCAGGCGGTCCGCGCCACTCCACGTACAGCGAGTGAGCCTACGAGCTGAGTGATACCGCCCGTAATGCACCATCCTTGCACATTGCCGCACGATCGTTGCGCGGATCTGTCCTGGAGGGTCCTTTGTTGCGCACGGATGATCGATCAGTGCGTACGTCCCCTTTGTCTCCATCGTTGACACCTCGTCAGATCTCCCGGAGCATGCCGCCGGGACCCACGACCGGAGGCGCGCCGTGAGCACCGTGAACGCCGAGAGCACCACCCCGCACTGGCTGGACCCGGGGCCCTTCCTGCGCGGGGTCGCCTGGCTGGACAAGGGGCGCCCGGTCCGGGCCGACCCGGAGGACGGCGCGCGGCTGCCCTGGGACACCGGGGAGCGGGCCACCCTGCCGATAGGGGTGCGTCTGGAGTT
The DNA here is from genome assembly GCF_044455885.1 of Streptomyces sp. NPDC051109. Classification (NCBI taxonomy): domain Bacteria; kingdom Bacillati; phylum Actinomycetota; class Actinomycetes; order Kitasatosporales; family Streptomycetaceae; genus Streptomyces; species Streptomyces sp. NPDC051109. The sequence continues at coordinate 67,875 of NZ_JBITFF010000020.1, read as the reverse complement.
CACGGCGCACGCGGCGCACGCCGTGGAGATCCGCTACCGGGCGACCGTGCCCGGCCCGACCGACGCGCTGCGCGACCTCGCGCACGGCTTCGCCCTGTGGGACCGGCACGGGGTGGTCCGCGAGGTCTGGACCGACCCGGCCGCGGAGGCCGTCGTACGGATCGAACTGCCCGGCGGGACCGGCCCGTTCACCCTCCACCCGCCGGAGGCGCAGTCCCCGCTGATCCTGGGCCTGCGCGGGATCGGCGGCGCCGTGGCCCCGGCCCCGGCCGGCCCGCGCTGGGTGGTGCACGGCGATTCGATCACCGAGGGCTGGTGGTCGACCCGGCCCGCCCACGGCTGGCCCGCGGTCGCCGGGCGGGCCCTGGGCTGGGACACGGTCAACCTCGGGTACGCGGGCGCCGCCCGCGGGGAGCTCGCCACCGCCGAGCAGATCGCCGGCCTGCCCGCCGATGTCCTCACCCTCGCGTTCGGCACCAACTGCTGGTCCCGCGTGCCCTTTTCGGCGCCCCTGCTGTACGAGACCACCCGGGCGTTCCTCGACCTGGTCCGCCACGGGCACCCGCGTACCCCGCTGCTGCTGGTCTCCCCCGTACTGCGGCCCGACGCCGAGCGCACCCCGAACCGGCTCGGGGCCACCCTGGGGGCCCTGCGCGATGCGATGGAGCGGGCCACCCGCGACCGGATCGCCGCCGGGGACGACCGCCTGGCCCTGCTGCCGGGCCGCGACCTGCTGGGTCCGGAGCACCTGGCGGACGGTCTGCACCCCAACGACTCCGGACACCAGGTCCTGGGCCTCGCTGTGGTCACGGCTCTGCGGCGCTCCGGGTTCGGTCCCGGGTGAGTGAAACAGCCCACAGGAATCCGCTTGAACAGATCGACCCCGACAGGGCGTGTCCTGAGCACAGTTGCCGACGCACCGCGCAGACGGGCGGCGGACACGGAGACACCACACGTGGGAGAGATCAAGATGGGCATCAAGCGCGGAACCACCCTGGCCGCCGTCGCAGTCGTCGTCGCCCTGACGGCGACCGCCTGCGGAGGGGACGACACGGCGGGCGACGCGAAGCCGGCCGGGGCCGCGTCCCAGGCTCCCGCCTCCGGCGCCGGCGACTACGGCTCCGACTACGGCGCGGGAACCGCCGCCGCCGGTGCCGATTCCAAGGGCGCCGGGCAGCTGGCGGTCGCCCAGAACGAGCAGATCGGCTCCCTCCTCGCCGACAGCGCCGGCTTCACCCTCTACCGCTTCGACAAGGACACCGCCAAGCCGCCGAAGTCCAACTGCGAGGGGGACTGCGCGAAGACCTGGCCCGTCGTACCGGCCGGTGACGCCACCGCCGCCGCGGGCATGGACCCGGCGCTGCTGGGCGAGGTCGTGCGCACCGACGGCAGCAAGCAGCTGACGGTGGCCGGCTGGCCGGTGTACCGGTACAGCAAGGACACCAAGGCGGGCGAGACCAACGGGCAGGGTGTCGGCGGGACCTGGTTCGCCTTCGCCCCCGACGGCAAGAAGGCCGCGAAGGCGGCCGCCGCGCCGGCCGGTGCGGGCGAGGCCGCCGGCGCGCTGACCGTGGCCAAGGACCCCAAGCTGGGCGAGCACATCGTCGACGGCAACGGCATGACCGTCTACCGGTTCAAGAAGGACACCGCCTGGCCGATGGCCTCCAACTGCACCGGCGACTGCGTGGCCAAGTGGCCGGTGGTGCCCCCGGTGGACAAGGCCAACGCCAAGGGCATCGTGGAGAAGGGCTACTCGGTCCTGGACCGCCCCGACGGCAAGAAGCAGCAGGCCATCGACTGCTGGCCCGTCTACACCTTCTCGGGTGACAAGAAGGCCGGCGACGTCAACGGCCAGGGCGTCGGCGGCACCTGGTACGCGGTGGCCCCCGACGGCAAGCTGATCACCACCTCCTGATCCACCGCCCCTCCCCGCATCCCCCACACCCGGAACCGCGCGGCCCCCTGCCCCTCTCCCCCCGGGCAGGCGGGCCGCGCACCGTTCCGCCTTGGCGCGCTCCTCCCTACACTCCACCGCATGCTGCGCGTACTGGCCGTCGACGACGAGAAGCCGCTCCTTGAGGAGCTCCTCTACCTGCTGGGCTCCGACCCCCGGGTGCTGAGCGCCGAGGGCGCCTCGGACGCCACGGAGGCCTTGCGGCGGATCACCCGGGCCCTCGAGTCCGGGCCCGAGGGGCCCGACGGCATCGACGTCGTCTTCCTCGACATCCACATGGCGGGGCTGACCGGCCTCGACATCGCCCGGCTGCTGGCCGGGTTCGCGCGGCCGCCGCTGATCGTGTTCGTCACCGCCCACGAGGGGTTCGCCGTCCAGGCCTTCGACCTGAAGGCCGTGGACTACGTGCTCAAGCCGGTCCGCCCGGAGCGGCTGGCCGAAGCCGTCCGGCGGGCCTGCGCCCAGCTGGGCCGGAGCGCCGCGCAGCCTCCCGGGACCGCGGAACCGGCCGGGACCGCCGGTCGGCCCGCGCCGGCCGGCCAGCCCGGTCTCCCCGGCCCCTCCGGCCCCCATGGCCACTCCGTCCCGCCGCAGCGCCGGCCCGCCCCCGAGCTCAACGCCGCCGACCGCACCGCGGACCAGATCGCCGTCGAGCTGGGCGGCGTCACCCGGTTCGTGGCGATCGCCGACATCGCGTACGTCGAAGCCCAGGGCGACTACGCCCGGCTGCACACCGACGAGGGCAGCCACCTCGTCCGCATCCCGCTCTCCACGCTGGAGGAGCGCTGGGCGGTCCGCGGGTTCGTCCGCATCCACCGCCGCCACCTGGTGGCCCTCGGCCGGATCGACGAGCTCCGGATGGACGCCGGCACCACCAGCGTCCGGGTCGGGTCCGCCGAGCTCCAGGTCAGCCGGCGCCACGCCCGCCAGCTGCGGGACCTGCTGATGCGCCAGGCGACCGGCTAGGGGGCGGGTCAGGCAACGTCCGCAAGAGACCGCCTGGGCGGCCGCCGACCGTCCGGCGTGCCCGTGCGCCGTTCGTCGCACCGAACGGGACGTACGGCGCCCCGCGCCTGCCGTCGGTCGCAGGGCGGCCCCCGCCGCCCGCCGCCGACCGGCACCGGACCTATGGTGGAGCCGCCGGGAACGAGCTGGGGGGTAGGGCATGGCCGAGATCCAGGCGCTGCTCGACGCCCTCGCCGAACTGCCCCGGACCGCGCCCGCCGGCCCCGCCGAGGCCGAGCTCCTGCTCGCCCGGCTGCGCAGCGCCGCCGCCCGCTGGGCCGACGTCCTGTACGAGGCCAACGAGGGCGTCCGCCGGCAGCTCCCGCCCCGTGCGGAGGCGGCGCTGACGCTGGCCTTCCGCCGCGCCGAAGACTCGTACGTGGAACTGGAGATCGCCCTGCGCGACTGCGCCGAACACCGCGACCCCGCCCTCTGACACACCCCCTTTTCGGCCGGTGGGAGGGGCGGGATCGGCCCGGTTCGCGTCTGTTGCGGGGTCCGGTGGCGTGCGTAGACTCCGGTACCCCCTCCCCCGGGCGATGAGGACCGAGCCTTGAACCAGGCGTACGCGCTGACCGCCGTCACCGTCGTCGTCCTGGTCACGGTGCTGGTCGGCGCGCTGGGGCTGCGGATATCGCGGACCACCTCCGACTTCTACGTCGCCTCGCGGACGGTGGGGCCCCGGCTCAACGCGGCGGCGATCAGCGGGGAGTACCTCTCCGCGGCCTCCTTCCTCGGGGTGGCCGGGCTGGTGCTGCTCCAGGGGCCCGAGATGCTCTGGTACCCGGTCGGCTACACCGCCGGATACCTGGTGCTGCTGGCGCTGGTGGCGGCCCCGCTGCGGCGCTCGGGGGCGTACACGCTGCCCGACTTCGCCGAGGCCCGGCTGGAGTCGCAGGCGGTGCGCCGGGTCGCGGTGCTGTTCGTGGTGGGGGTGGGCTGGCTGTACCTGCTGCCGCAGCTCCAGGGCGCCGGGCTGACCCTGGAGATCCTGACCGGGGCCCCGCACTGGGTGGGCGGGGTGGTCGTCGCGTTCGTGGTCACCGCGGCCGTCGCGGCCGGCGGGATGCGGAGCATCACCTTCGTGCAGGCCTTCCAGTACTGGCTCAAGCTCACCGCGCTGCTGGTGCCCGCCCTCTTCCTGCTCGCCGCCTGGGCCGGGGACGGCGCGCCGCGCGCCTCCTTCGACGCCCCGGCGGTCTTCCGCGAGCACACCGCCGTCACGCTCGCCGAGGACGTACGGCTCTCGCTGGACGCGCCGCTGGCGGTGAAGGTCACCGGGCAGGTCGACGGACGCAGCCATACGGCCGCCCCGCTGACGCTGGAGCCCGGGGAGCACTCCGTACGGGCCAAGGCGCGGCTGGAGTTCGCCCCGGACACCCGGGTTCCGCAGACCCGGGCGAAATCCGGGCGGGACACCGCCCGCTGGTCCGAGCCGATGGACGGGGACCGGCCGGCGCTCGGCCTGTACGCGACGTACGGGCTGGTGCTGGCCACCTTCCTCGGCACGATGGGCCTGCCCCACGTGGCGGTGCGCTTCTACACGAGCCCGAACGGCCGCGACGCGCGGCGCACCACGCTGGTGGTGCTCGGCCTGCTCGGCTTCTTCTACCTGCTGCCGCCGGTGTACGGGGTGCTCGGCCGGACGTACGCCCCGGAACTCGCCCTCACCGGGGACGCGGACGCGGCGGTGCTGGTGCTGCCGGATCGGATGGTGGGCGGGGTGCTCGGCGATCTGCTGGGGGCGCTGGTGGCCGGGGGCGCGTTCGCGGCGTTCCTGTCGACGGCTTCGGGGCTGACCATGGCGGTCGCCGGGGTGCTGCACCAGGACGTCCTGGCGAGGCGCGGGGTGCGGACGTTCCGGATCGCGGTGCTGGTGGCGATGCTGGTGCCGCTGGGCGGGAGCATGCTGCTGACGGACGTCCCGGTGGCGGACGCGGTGGGGCTGGCCTTCGCGGTGTCGGCCTCGTCGTTCTGCCCGCTGCTGGTGCTGGGCATCTGGTGGCGCCGGCTGACCCCGCCGGGCGCCGTGGCCGGGCTGGTCGTCGGGGGCGGGGCGGCGCTGGGCGCGGTGCTGGCGACCCGCGCGGGGCTGCCCCCCGCGGGGTGGGTGCACACGCTGATGGCGTGGCCGGCGGCGTGGTCGGTACCGCTGGGATTCCTGACGATGGTGCTCGTGTCGCTGGCCACGCGTTCGCGGATACCGGCGGGGACGGCGGCCACGCTGGCCCGGCTGCACCTGCCGGAGAGCGTGACCGGGGCCGGCGCGGGCGGTGCTCCATGACCGGAGCGGTGCTCGCGGCCCTCGCCGTGGCGGGCGCGGCCCTGCTGCTGGGCCTGGGCTGGGCTGGCGGCCGGTGGCACGCCCGGCGCGGCGAACGGGCGAGTGGGCCGGCCCTCGGCACCCCCGTGGAGCGGGCCACCTTCCACACCCTGCACACCGCCTCGCTGGCCGCTCCCCCGCTGCGGGCCGGGCTCACCGAGGACGCCGCCCGCAAGGCCGCGAAACGCCTGCGCTCGCTGCTGGGCACGGAGGCGCTGTGCCTCACCGACCGGCATTCCGTGCTGGCCTGGGACGGGCCGGGCGCCGACCACCACGAGCGGCGGGCGATGGCCCGCGTCGCCGTCATGCTGGACTCCGGCCGCAGCATGAGCGTGCGGACGGAGTGCACCCGCCCCGACTGTCCGCTGAAATGGGCGGTGTTCGCCCCGCTCACCGGCGAGGACGGGGTGCTCGGCGCGCTCGTGGCCTACGGTTCACGGGAGTCGGCGGTGCTGGTGCGGGCCGCGACGGAGGTGGCCCGCTGGGTCTCCGTCCAGCTGGAGCTCTCCGAGCTGGACCGCTCGCGCACCCGCCTGATGGAGGCGGAGATCAAGGCGCTGCGCGCGCAGATCTCCCCGCACTTCATCTTCAACTCCCTCGCCGCGATCGCCTCGTTCGTCCGCACCGACCCGGAGCGGGCGCGGGACCTGCTGCTGGAGTTCGCCGACTTCACGCGCTACTCCTTCCGGCGGCACGGGGAGTTCACCACGCTCGCCGAGGAGCTGCGGTCCATCGAGCAGTACCTGGCCCTGGCCGGGGCCCGGTTCGGGGACCGGTTGAAGGTGACCCTCCAGGTGGCGCCCGAAGTGCTGCCGGTGGCGCTGCCCTTCCTGTGCCTCCAGCCGCTCGTGGAGAACGCCGTCAAGCACGGGCTGGAGGACTCCACCGAGGAGTGCCTGATCACCATCACCGCCCGGGACGCGGGCGCGGAGGCCGTGATCACCATCGAGGACAACGGGGTCGGCATGGATCCGGCCGTGCTGCGCCGGATCCTGGCCGGCGAGCACGGCGGATCCTCCTCGGGCATCGGGCTGACGAACGTGGACGAGCGGATCCGGCAGGTGTACGGGGACGCGTACGGCCCGGTGATCGAGACGGGGGTGGGCGCGGGCATGAAGATCTCCCTGCGGATACCCAAGTACCGTGCGGGCGTGCACAGTTCGGGACCGGGACAGCAGCCGCGCCGGTACTGACCGGGCCCCGGGCGTGCCATCCTGGCCGAGACACCCCCGAGCGCGGACCGACTGCCAGGGCTCCCCCGGCGGCAGCCGGGGGACGGTCTGGGAGGTTCGCCGAGGTGCGGGTCGGGCGGGAACAGCGGCGCGAGGAGTTACGGGACTGGGTGCGCGGCGGTGCGCGGGGCCTCGGTGGCCGCCTGGTCGTGGAGGGCGAGCCCGGCGCGGGCCGGACGGCGCACGTGCGCGAGGCGCTGGCCGAGGCGGCCGCGCTGGGCTGCCGGGTGCGCTACGGGGCCGCCGACCCCTTCACCGCGGAGCTGCCGCTGCGGGCCGCACTGGACTGCCTGCACCCCGACGGCGCCGACCGGACGGCCGTGGTCTCCCTGCTCCGGGAGGCCCGGGAGGCGGAGCGGCCCGGCGGGGCATGGCTCGCCGCCATGGACCTGCTGGTGTCCGGGGTCGAGGGGTGGTGTGCGCGGGGCCCGCTGCTGCTGGTGCTGGACGACCTGCACTGGGCGGACCCGGCCAGCCTGGCGCTGTGGCGGCGCCTGGGCCGGACGGCGGACCGGCTGCCGCTGCTGCTGGCGGCGACCCGAAGACCGCTGCCCCGGCGCCCCGAGGTGGAGCAGCTGTGCGCCGAGCTGGGCGCCGGCCCGGGCGGGCACACCGTACGGCTGGAGCCGCTGGACGGGCCCGAGTCGGCCGAGCTCCTCCACGGGCGGCTGGGCGCACCCCCGGGCCCGGGCCTGCGCCGGGCCGCCGACCAGGCGGGCGGCAACCCCCGTCTCCTGCACGAGCTGGCCGCACACTGGTCCGGGGCCATCGAGGTCACCGCCGGCACCGCCGAACTGACCGTTTCGGAGGAGGAGTTGCCCGAGCCTCCCGACTCCCTCCGCCGGGGCCTCGGCTACCTGTCGCGCGCCGCCTACACCACCCTGCGGCACGCCGCCCTGCTCGGGCCGGCCTTCACACCGCGCGAGCTGGCCCTCGTACAGGCCAGGCCCGCCCGCGAGGTGCTGGCCGAGCTGGAGGAGCCGCTGCTCGCCGGGCTGCTGGAGGACGCCGGCGAGCAGCTGCGCTTCCGGCAACCCGCGCTGCGCCGTGCCCTGTACGCCGAACTGCCCCGGCCGGCCCGCTCCGCCCTGCACCAGGAGGCGGCCCTGGCCCTCGCCGGGGCCGGCCGCGATCCGGCCCGGACCGCCGAACAGCTGCTGGCCGGCGGAGCCTTGGACCGCTGGGCGGTGGAGTGGCTGGCGGACTCGGCCCAGGCCCTGATCGCGGCGGCACCGGGCGCGGCCGCCGAACTGCTGGAGCGGGCCGTCGGCCAGGCGGGGCGCGCGGACCGGGACGCCCTGGAGGGGAGCCTCGCGGACGCCGCCCTGATGCTGCGCCGCCCCGAGTCGGCGGAGCTGCTGACCACCCTCCACCGGCGGGCCGCGGATCCCGGGGCCCGCGCGGCACTGGCCTTCAAGCTGGTGTCGGCGCTGATGATCGAGGGGGACATGGGCCGGGCGCTGGCCGTCACCGAGGACGCGCTGGCGGAACCGGTCCCCTCCCCCGCGCTCCGGCTGCGGCTGGAGGCCTGCCGGGTCCTGGCCCTGGCCGAACGGGGCAGCCCGGCGCAGGCCCGTGTCCTGGCCGTCCCGGTGGTGGCGGAGGCGGCCCGGCTGGGCGATCCGCTGTGCGGGGCGGAAGCCCACCACGCGATGGCCTTCGCCCTGTTCCACCTGGGCCGCGGCCGGGAGTCGCTGCGCCATGTCGCCGAGGGGATCGCCTGGGCCCGGCGCGGCCCCGAGGCCAACGACATGCGGCTGCTGCTCCTGGCCAACCAGGCCGAGGGCCATGGGCAGTTCGACGAGCCGGAGCCCGTCGAGGCGGCGCTGCGCGAGGCGCGGGAGCTGGCTCTCGCCACCCGCTCGACGGGGCGGCTGGCGGTGACCGAGGTCCTGCTCGCCGAGTTCCACTACCGGCTCGGCGACTGGGACGCCGCGCTCGCCGGGGTGGCGCGGGCGGACGGGCTGCCCGTCTCGGACGGCTGGCTCCCGGTGGTGGTGCACGGACTGCGGGCGCTCGTGCGGGGCCACCGCGACGAGCGCGAGGCGGCGCGGGCCGAGCTCGCCCTGCTCCCGCCGGCCGCGTTCGCGGCGCCGGCGGCCCGCCGCTACAGCGGGCACGTACGGCTGGCCCGGGCCCTGCTGGCGGAGCGGGCGGGCCGGCCGGCCGACGCGGTGCGCGAGCTGCTTCCGGCGCTGGCGGACGGGCCGGACGAGGCGAGGACGTACGAACGCCCCTGGATGCTGTCGGAGATCGTCCGGCTGGCCCTGGAGTGCGGGGACACGGCTACGGCCCGGGCGGCGGTGGCGGCCTGCGGGCGGACTGCGGCGGCACTCGCCGAGTACCCGGGCCCGGCGCTGGCGCTGCTGCGCTGCGAGGGCCTGTTCGCGCAGGACCCGCGGCTGCTGGCGCAGGCGCTGGAGCGGGCGGAGCGCGTCGGTCGGCCGCTGGTGCTGGGCCACGCGTGGGAGGACTTGGCGGTGGCCCGGGCCTGGCACGGCGATCTGGCGGCGGCGCGGTCGGCGCTGACGCGTGCGGTGGCCGCGTACGAGGAGCTGGGCGCGCGGTGGGACGTCGCCCGGGCCGACGCCCGGCTGCGGAGCCTGGGGGTGCGGCGCGGCAGCCGTTCGGCGCGGCGGCGGGCGGCCAACGGGTGGGAGGCGCTGACCCCGGCGGAGCTAAGGGTGGCCCTGCTCGTCGCGCAGGGCCGCTCGAACCCGGAGATCGCGAGCGCCCTGTTCCTGTCCGCACGGACGGTCCAGACGCACGTCTCGCACATCCTGGCGAAACTGCAGGTCCGCTCGCGGGCGGCGGTGGCCGCTCAGGCGGCGCGGCGCCCGGGGTCGGAGCCGGGCCCGGCGCCGGGGCCCGGGCCGTAGCCGGGCATGGCGTCGCGCAGCGCCCGAAGGGCGTAGTACGTACGGGACTTGACGGTCCCGGCGGGGACGCCGAGCGCCTCGGCGGCCTCGCCGACCGATGCCCCGCGGAAGTAGATCTGCACGAGCACCGCGCGGTGCTCCGGGCTGAGCGATCCCAGCGCGTCGCGGACGTCGAGGACGGTGACGGCCCGCTCGGTGCCGTCGTCGGCGACGGGCGCGTGACCGTCGAGCGCGTCCGGCCCGACCTCGGCGGGCCGCACCCGGCGGGCCCGCCGGGCGTCGATGGCGAGGCGCCGGCCGACGGTGTAGAGCCAGGGCCGCATGGAGGCGTGGTCGCTCTCCAGGACCTCGGGGTGTTTCCAGGCGCGGAAGAGGGTCTCCTGCAGGAGGTCCTCGGCGCGGTGCCGGTCGCCGAAGGTGAGACCGAGGAGGAAACCGTAGAGGGCCTTGCCGTGTTCGCTGTGCAGTCGCGCGAGGGCGTGGGCGTCGGTGCGGCGGCAGAGGGTCGTGGTCACGGGGCGCCCCTTCCAGGTCGGATGACCTGAGCGTGACCGAACCGGCGCCCGGAGTTATCCGCCGCATGGCGTATCCGCCGCCACCTGCGCCGACCGGTCGAGCGGCGCGCCGAACGGTCCCCCGCGGAACGCCGGTGGCCCCGGGCCCGTCCGCGGGGGACGGGCCCGGGGCCACCGGGAAAACGGGTCGGACGTGCCGGCTAGCTCCAGCTGGCGTGCAGCGGCTTGCCCTCGGCGTAGCCCGCCGCCGACTGGACGCCGACCACGGCCTTCTCCTCGAACTCCGCGAGGGAGCCCGCGCCCGCGTAGGTGCAGGACGAGCGCACGCCCGCGATGATCGAGTCGATGAGGTCCTCGACGCCCGGGCGGGCCGGGTCCAGGAACATCCGCGAGGTCGAGATGCCCTCCTCGAACAGGCCCTTGCGGGCCCGGTCGTACGCCGACTCCTCGGACGTGCGGTTCTGCACGGCACGCGCCGACGCCATGCCGAACGACTCCTTGTAGAAGCGCCCGTCGGCGGCCTGCTGGAGGTCGCCCGGGGACTCGTACGTCCCCGCGAACCAGGAGCCGATCATCACGTTCGACGCACCGGCGGCCAGCGCCATCGCCACGTCGCGCGGGTGGCGGACGCCGCCGTCGGCCCACACGTGCTTGCCGTACTTCTTCGCCTCCGCCGCGCACTCCAGCACCGCGGAGAACTGCGGGCGGCCCACGCCGGTCATCATGCGGGTGGTGCACATGGCGCCGGGGCCCACACCGACCTTGATGATGTCGGCGCCGGCCTCGATGAGGTCCTTGACGCCCTCGGCGGCCACGATGTTGCCCGCCACGATCGGGACCTGCGGGTCCAGCGCGCGCACGGCCTTGATCGCGTTGATCATCGACTCCTGGTGGCCGTGGGCCGTGTCGATGACGAGCGTGTCCACGCCCGCGTCGAGCAGCTGCTTGGCCTTCTGCACGAAGTCGCCGTTGATGCCGACGGCCGCCGCGATGCGCAGCTTGCCGTCGGCGTCGGTGGCAGGGGTGTACAGGGTCGCGCGCAGCGCGCCCTTGCGGGTGAGGAGGCCGACGAGCTTGCCGTCCTTGTCGACGGCCGGGGCCAGCTTGCGGTGGCCGGCGTCGAGCTTGTTGAAGGCCTCGCGGGGGTCGATGTCGGCGTCGATGAGCAGGAGCTCCTTCGACATGACCTCGGAGAGCTGGGTGAAGCGGTCCACGCCGGTCAGGTCGTGGTCGGTGACCACACCGACCGGGCGGCCGTCGGCGTCGACGACGACACCGGCCCCGTGTGCCCGCTTGGGCAGCAGGGACAGCGCGTCGGCGACGGTCTGGGTGGGCGCCAGGGTGATCGGGGTGTCGAGCACGTGGTGGCGGGTCTTCACCCAGGAGATGACGTCGGTGACGATCTCGATCGGGATGTCCTGCGGGATGACCACGATGCCGCCGCGGCGGGCGACCGTCTCGGCCATGCGGCGGCCCGCGATGGCGGTCATGTTCGCCACGACGAGCGGAATGGTGGTGCCGGTGCCGTCGGGCGAGGAGAGGTCCACGCCCTGGCGGGAACCGACCGCAGAGCGGCTCGGCACCATGAATACATCGTCGTACGTCAGGTCGTACGGCGGCTTCTGGTCATTGAGGAAACGCACGTGCTGAACATCCCAGTCGATCGAAGGATCCGGCTGCGGCCCCGGCGGGCGGCCGGGGAAACGCACGTACTTCATTCTCCCATGACCCGCGCTTCATGCCGCCCGGGCTGATCGTCCAGGACATACCGGGCCCTGTGGTCTGTTCCTACGGGACCGTCGGCCGCCCCTACGGGACTTTGGTCCTCTCCCGGTGGACCGGACCGGGCCGGTGGGCCAGGGGCAGGATCGATCCTCCGTAGCGGGCCGCCGTGAACTCGGCGGCGATCGACAGGGCCGTCTCCTCGGGCGTGGCGCCGCCGAGGTCCAGTCCGATGGGCGAGCGCAAGCGGGCGAGCGCGGCCCGCGGCACCCCCTCCTCGCGCAGCCGCTGCTCGCGTGCGGCGTGGGTGCGCCGCGATCCCATGGCCCCGACGTAGCCGAGCGGCAGCCGCAGGGCGAGGGCCAGCAGGGGTACGTCGAATTTGGCGTCGTGGGTGAGGACGCAGACCGCCGTACGGGAGTCCACCCGGCCCGCCTCCCATTCCGCGGCCAGGTGCCGGTGCGGCCAGTCCACGACCACCTCGTCGGCGTCGGGGAAGCGGGCCGCGGTCGCGAAGACGGGCCGGGCGTCGCAGACGGTGACCCGGTGCCCCAGGAAGGCCCCGATCCGGGCGAGCGCGGCGGCGAAGTCGATGGCGCCGTAGACGATCAGCCGCGGCCGTTCGGCCGCCGATTCGACCAGCAGGGTCAGCGGCTGCCCGCACAGCCCCCCGGCGGTCCCGAGCTCGGCCGTCCCGGTGCGCCCGGCCAGCAGCAGGTCCCGTACGTGCACGGCGGCGGCTCGGTCCAGGGCCGCGCCCCCGCCCAGGCAGCCCTCGTACGATCCGTCGGGGTGGACGGCGAGCGCCCGGCCGAGCTGCGGCGGCGGGCCGGAGACCACCCGGGCCAGCGCGGCGCGGGCCCCGCCGGCGGCGGCCTCCAGCACGGAGCCGAGGACGGGCCGCACCGGATCGTGCCCGCGCACCGGGGTGACGAGCACGTCCAGGACTCCCCCGCAGGTCAGGCCGACGGCGAAGGCGTCGTCGTCGCTGTATCCGAAGCGGTGCACGCCGCCTTCGCCGGAGGCGATGGCGTCGAGGCACAGCTCGTGCACGGCGGACTCCACGCAGCCGCCCGAGATGGAGCCGAGGGCGGTGCCGCCGGCGTCGACGGCGAGCGAGGCGCCCGGGCCGCGCGGCGCGCTCCCGGTGACGGCGACCACGGTGGCCAGGGCGAATTCCCGGTGCGCGGAACACCACGCGCGTAGCTCTTCGGCGATGTCGAGCATCAGCGGATGTACTCGCGTCTCGCGCTCTGGCCCGGGATCAGCGGCCGCGGCGGCAGCACCGGCGGGCCGGTCCGCGGCACGGGACCGGGCGCTCCGGTGCGTGGCCGGCCCCCCGGCGCCCCGCCGATCGCGGGCCGGCCGGGCGGGGGGAACGCGTCGGGTACCCGGCCGCGGGCGCTGAGCAGCTTCGACGCGTGGGCGACGCTCGCGAGCGTGGCGTGGTGGTGCCAGCCACGGAAGGAGCGGCCCTCGAAATCACGGATGCCTACGGGTTCGCAGGTCTCGGTGAAATCGAGGGATACCCGGTCGGTGAGTTTGGCGAGCAGGAAGAGCTGGGCCAGCGGCCGGTCCCCGATGTTGGTGATCCAGAACTCGGAGGGCAGCAGGGCGGCTTCGGTCCAGGCGCCGACGAGCAGCAGCGGGGTCGGCGGCATCGGCACGGGGCGGTCCTCGCCGGGGGTCGCGAGGATGGCGGCCGAGGTCAGCAGGGTCACTGCTCCTTCGGCGCGGCCGTGCCGGGTCCATTCGACGACGCGCCGCTGGGAGCGCAGGGAGTCGATGAGTTCGCGGGCGGGTGCGGTGTGCGGTCCGGGCTTGTGCCGGCCGGCGCCGCCGAAGGAGACGGGCAGCGAGCCGTCGACCTTGAAGACGAAGGGTATGTCCTGCAGGGCGAAGGACTCGATGCTCTGCGGGATGTCGGTGTTGGCGACCTCCATCACCACGGGCCGGCGCTGGAGTTGCCAGGTGGCGGCCATCCGCTGGACGGCGTGTACGGCGTCCTGGGCGGGGGTGAGCGAGCGGGCGGTGTCGGGGATGCCGGCCCGCCGGCGGCGCATCAGCTCGTTCGTCCAGGGCCCCGGGAGGGTGAGGGTCCACTCGACGGGGAAGCTGGCCTCGCTGGAGGCGAGCCAGATGCCGCTGGCCTGCTGGCAGTTGGCGGTGCGGCCGAGCTGGGGGACGAACTGCCGGCCCACTCCCACGGAGCGGTCGCCGGCCTTCTCGATGACCATGGGCTGGACCACCCAGGCCAGCGGGCGCTGGGCGGTGCGTTCGAGGTACTGGGCGAGGGAGCGGCGCACCGGTGTCCAGTCCCACGGCGACTTGCTGATGAACTGCTGCAGGCTCTGCTCGACGGAACTCGCCCCGGTTCCGGCAATGTTACGGATTGTTTTCTTCCCACTGGTCCGCACGAGGCCGTTGAGATAAACACGGGCCCAGTTTCGCTGGTCCCGCCGGGGTAAGGATTCGAAGAAAAGCGAGATCAGGACGTCGATCAATTCGGAGATTTCCTTGGTGGATTCCTCCGGCAGGACTGCGCGAGCCATCTGGGCCTCCCCCGCGACCACTAGATCCAATACCCTACTTGACCGTACTGAGCGGCCGTAGGCCCCGGCGGCTACTTCCTGAGGTCGCTCGCAGATTCGAGCCGCTCTTCCTCTACCACGAGGGGGATGGGGATCTGGTTCGCCGCATAGTAGAGCGCGATCAGGAAGTGTGTGGCGAGAGTGAGGGGAGCGGAGAAGAAGGACAGGAGAACGGTCAAGGGGTAGGCCACGGCGCCGAGGCCGAAGCGCACGCGGGTGGCCCGGGCGCCGTCCTTGTCCACCCGCTCGTGGAAGAGGTGGCCGACCCGTGTGACGTACCACCAGAAGGCCAGGAACGCCAGCGCGTAGGCGACGGTGACCGAACTGTAGAGGACCGCGGCGGCGTTGGCGGAGCCGCCCTCCTCGACGAGGTGCTCGGCGAGGACGGTGGTGGTGTAGGGAATCACCGATACCACCATCAGCACCAGGAGATTCAGGAACAACAGCGGCCGGTCCACCCGCTTCAGGTGACTGAAGATGGTGTGGTGATTCACCCACATCACGCCGATGATGAGGAAACTCACCACGTATGCGGCATAGTGCGGCCACTGTTCCGACACCCCGTGCCAGAAGTCCGACCCCCTTTCCTCCGGAACCTTTAGTTCCAGAACCAGGATCGTGATGACGATGGCGAATACACCGTCACTGAATGCCTCGACACGTCCGGTTTCGCGTTCCATGACCTCCCCTTTGCCATTTCACAAGCCAAGCCAAGCCAAGCCGGTCCAAGCCCTGGTCCCGGTCGCCGGAGGGGCTTGCACGTGCGGGGAGGGCGCTGCCTCCGCCCTCCCCGCACACGCTACCCAGATATCCTTGGTCAGCCGCCGAAACCGGCGGTCTGGCGCCAGATCCGGCCATCGCGGACCACGAGTGTCCCGAACGCGTGCTCCGGTTCTCCGTTCAGGTTCATGATCGCGCGGTAGAAGATCGTGTCCTCGGTCTCGATGTATTCCTGGAGCTCCACCAGGGTCGGCTTCACCGTCAGGTAGCCCGTGAACGTCTCCCGCACGGCGTCGATGCCGACGGAGACCCCCTCGAAGCGCAGCAGCACCGCGTCGTCGGTGTAGTTCTTCATGACCGCCTCGATGTCCAGGGCGGCCAGCGCCTCCATCTGGCGGACGAACACCGGGTGGAGCTTGGAGATGTCGTACTTGGCCATGTCGACTCCGTTCATTCAACTGGTGGTGGAGCGGTCGGAGGTGGGTTCCTCGGGTGTTTCGGCGCAGGCGGCGGCCGCGGTGAGCGGCAGCCGGACGACCATCCGGGTCTCGCCGGGACGCGAGCGGGCGGTGATCGAGCCGCGGTGGCGCTGGGTCACGATGCGGTAGCTGAGGTGCAGTCCGAGGCCCGTGCCCTTCCCCACGTCCTTGGTCGTGTAGAAGGGTTCGAAGATCCGCGGCAGGGATTCCCCGGGGATGCCCCGCCCGGTGTCGGCGATCTCGACGACCAGGCACACGCCTTCGGCGCGCACCCGCAGGGTGAGGGTGCCGGCGCCTTCCATGGCCTCGGCGGAATTGTCGATCAGGTTGGTCCACACCTGGTTCAACTCACTCGGATAGCCCGTCAGTTCGGGCAGGTCCGGTTCGTACTCACGCACGATGGTGATCCCGGCGAGCTTGGCACGCAGGACGACCAGCGTGTTCTCGATCCCGTCGGCCACCGCGAAGCGCTGTTCGGGCGCCCGGTCGAGATTGGCGTAATCCCGGGTGGCGGCGACGAGTTGGGAGATCCTGGGGCCGGCCGCGCGCAGCTCCGCGGCCAGGGAGCGGATCTCCAGCAGGGCCGCGAGGTGGTCGAGGGCGGCGGGCAGGGCCGGCTCCCCGACCCCTTCCAGCCGCTCCAGCAGCCAGCCCAGTTCCAGCCCGAGGTCCGAGATCCCCGAGCCGAGCAGCCCGGGCCGTTCGGTGCCCGCCTCCTCGGCCCAGTCGGCGATCTCCTCCTCGGCGTCGGCCTGGGCGAACGGATCGGTGGTGACCGGCGGCGGCAGCTTGTCGAGCTCCTCGGCCAGCCGGTCGAACACGGAGCGCTCCGCGCCCGTCGCCGCGGCGCCCCAGGCCTGCGCGGTCCGCGTGAGGCCCTCCAGGGCCGGTGCCAGCTCCTGCGCGGCCCGGGCCACGGCGGCCGCCGGGTTGTTCAGCTCGTGCGCGAGGCCGGCGGCCAGGGTGCCGAGCGCCTCGACGGTGGCCCGCTTGCGGGCCTGCACCTCCGAGGACTTGATCCGCCAGGCCAGGACCGGGATCAGCACCGCCGCCACCCCGTGGCAGCGGGTCAGCATCTCGAAGAACACCGGCTTCGGGTACGCGACGACGGTGGTCGCCGGGCCGCTCGCGGCCGCGGTGGCCACGTACGCGCCGTCCGTCAGCAGCGGCAGCTCGCCGGTGAAGCGGTGCGCGGCGGAGGGCTTTCCGTCGTGCTCCTCGGCGGCGGCGCTCTCCTCCTCGGTGGAGTGCCGGGTCAGCACCTCCTCCCGGCCGTCGACGACCTTGGTGACCACCAGTCCGCCCGCGAGCAGGACGTGGAAGCCGGTGGCCTCCTCGCCGTCCCGGAACAGGACCTCCCCGTCGCCGAGGACCCGGGGCTCGGATACGGAGACCAGCCAGTCCAGCTGGTCCTCGGTGAGTCCGGCGAAGACCTCCAGCCCGAGCAGGGCCGACCGCAGCTCCGCGGTGCTCATGTCGGCAGCCTTCATGTCGTGCTCCCTTCGGCCCGGGTGCGGGCGGCCAGCCGCAGTGTGGTGAACAGGGCCAGCGCGCACACCCCGGCGACGGCGGCCATGAAGCCGACCGAGGTGCGGTGCAGGCCGTGGATGTTGGTGAGCATTCCGGCGAGCACCGCCGGCACGCTCATGGCGAGGTACGCGAAGACGTAGACGGCGGCGGTCAGTTCACCGCGGTGCGCCGGATCGGCGAGTGCGCTCAGCGCCCGGAAGGAGCCGAGGAACGCCGCGCCCCAGCCGCCGCCGAGGACGGCGGTGCCCACGAGGAACACGGGGGCCGAGCGGAGGCCCAGCGCCAGCAGGACCAGGCCCAGCCCGGCCAGCAGCCCGCACAGGCCCAGGACGGCGGTGCGCAGGGCCTCGACGCGGCCCAGCAGCAGCTGGGCCGCGGTGGCGGCGCCCGCGAGCAGGGCCACGGTGGCCCCGCCGACCAGGTAGTTGGAGCTGCCGAGGAGCGAGAGGGCCAGGTGCGGCCCGAGCGAGAGGTAGAAGCCGCCGACGGACCAGACGGCGACGATGGTCAGGACGAGGACCGCGAACCGGCCCCGCACGGCGGCCGGGACGTGGATCCGGCGTGCGCTGATCCGCATCCGGCCGCCGGAGCGGGCCTCGGGAGCGCTCTCACGCATCCTGAACACCCCCACCAGGGTGACCGCGAAGGCGGCGACCAGCAACAGGTAGCTGAGCACGGTCGGGGCGGGCGCGTACTGGACGAGCAGCCCGGCCCCGATCCCGCCGAGCCCGATCCCCACCGTCGGCCCCGCGCTGTTGACCTGGGCGCCGAGCGCCGGCCGTGAACGCGGGGCGAGTTCGAGCAGGGCGGCGCCCATCGCCCCGGTGGCCAGGCCCACCGCGAGGCCCTGCACCGCGCGGGCGGCGAGCAGCAGCCCGAGCCCCTGCGCCCCGGCGAACAGCCCCATGGAGACGATCGCCAGGACCAGGCCGGCGCCCAGCACGGGGCGCCGGCCCAGGGTGTCCGAGAGGGACCCGAACAGCAGGAGCCCGATCAGCACGGTGACGGCGTACAGGGCGAAGACCACCGTGATCGTGCCGGAGGACAGGCCCCATCTCTGCTGGTAGAGCACGTAGAGGGCGGAGGGTACGGACGAGGAGAGCATCAGCAGGACGAGCACCGCCCCGACCACCCAGAAGCCGGAGCCTCTGGGGGCCGCGGCCGCCTGGGCGGCCGGACCGGCCGGAACCCCCGTGGTCGTCCTGGACAATTCGGCCACTGCGTCAACTCCCCGTGGTGGGCGGTCAGGCGAGGGCCTGGTCTGCCCTCTGCAGCGCGCGGGCGGCGAGCACCCCCGCGAGGTGGCCGAGGTACTCGGCCGAGGTGCCGCGCCCGGGGACGAACAGCTCCCTGGGCTCGGCGCGGAAGGCCGCGAGCACGGCCTCCGTCGTGTACGGGCCCCCGCGCAGCCGTTCTTCGACCCCGCGCAGCCGCAGCGGACGGGCGGTGGCCCCGGTGACCGCGATGCGCGGCCCGTCGGCAGTGATCCGTACGGCGGTGGCGCACACCGGGTAGCGGGTGGCCCGGTCGGCGGTCTTCTCGAAGGCGGCTGCCCGCCCGGCTGCGGGCACCAGCAGTGCGGTGACCACCGCCCCGGCCGGCGCCCCGGAGACGGCGAACTCCTCGGCGGGCACGGTCCACCGCCCGCCGGGGCCGGCCAGTTCGACCGCGGCGTCCGCGGCGATGGCCGCGACCGGCAGGTCGGTGGCGCGCCCCGCGGCCGCGAGGTTCCCCCCGGCCGTGCCGAGGTTGCGGACCTGGGGGTCCCCGTTGGCCCGGGCGGCGGCCGCCAGTTCCGGGGCCTCGGCCAGGACGGCCGCGTGGCCCGCGAGCTCGGCGAGCGTGGTCAGCGCGCCGATGCGGATCAGGCCGGCGGTCCGCTCGATGCCGCGGAGCTCTTCGAGGTGGCGTACGTCGACGAGCAGCCGGGCGGTGTCCTCCCCGGTGCGCAGCCCGGGCAGCAGGCTCTGGCCGCCGGCCAGCACCCGGGCGCCCCGGTTGCCGGAGAGGAAGGCCAGGGCCTCTTCGAGGCCGACGGGCCGGACGTAGTCGAACTCGGTGAGGATCACTGGGCTTCCCCTCTCAGGCGGCGCCAGACCTTCTCGGGGGTGAGCGGCATGTCGATGTGCTGTACGCCCAGGTCGGACAGGGCGTCGACGACCGCGTTGACGACGGCCGCGGCGGGCGGCACGGTGGCGATCTCGCCGGCCCCCTTGGCGCCCAGCGGGTTGTGCGGGCTGGGCGTGGTGGTCTTGCCGAGGGTGAAGAACGGCACGTCCGCTGCGCGGGGCAGGGCGTACGTGGTCAGGTCCGAGCTGAGCAGCAGGCCCTGTTCGTCGTATACGGCGGCCTCCATCAGCGCCTGGCCCAGGCCGTGCGTGATGCTGCCCTCGATCTGGCCGAGGACGATCTTCGGGTTGCCGATGTTCCCCGCGTCGTCCACGGCGGTGTAGGCCACCACCTCGGTCTCGCCGGTGAGTTCGTCGACCTCGACGACCGCCACGTGCGTGCCGAAGGGGTAGTTGAAGTCGGGCGGATCGAAGTGGGTGGTCTCGTCGAGGGCCGGCTCGATCTCGTGCGGCAGCCCCCAGCCGTACCACATGGCCATCGCCAGCTCGGCGAAGGTCTTGGTGTTCTCCTCGTTGCCGTCCTCGTAGACCCTGCCGCCCGCGTAGACGACCTTGTCCTCGGGGACACCGAGGAAGACGGCCCCGGCCTTGACCAGCTTCGCCTTGATCTTCCGCGCGGTGAGGGCGACGGCGGGCGCGGCCATGCTGTAGGAGCGCGAGCCGTACGTGCCCTGCCCGTACGGGGCCTTGAGCGTGTCCCCCTCGTACACCTGGACCAGGGCCGGGTCGATGCCGAGTTCGTCGGCGGCGACCTGCGCGAAGACCGTGTGGTGGCTCTGGCCGGTGGAGGCGGAGCCGACGGTGACGGTGACCTCGCCGGTCGGGTGGACGCGGATGTTCGCGCTCTCCCAGGTTCCGCCGAGCATGCCCTCCTTGGACATCCGGGTGGAGGGGCCGACCCCGCAGATGGCCACGTAGGTGGCGATGCCCGCGCCGAGCCGCTTGCCGCGGGTGCGGGCCTCGGCCTTGCGGGCGGGCATGTCGGCGTAGCCGGAGAGCTCCATCGCCTTGTCGAAGTTCACCTGGTAGTCCCCGGAGTCGTACGTCCAGCCGAGGCCGTTGTCGTACGGGAACTTCTCGTTCGGTACCAGGTTCTTGCGCCGGACGGCCGCCGGGTCCATGCCGATCTCCGAGGCGAACCGGTCGACGAGCCGCTCCATCAGGAAGGCCGCCTCGGCGCGCCCGCTGCCGCGCTGGGCGCCGAGCGGGACCGTGTTGGTGAACGCTGCGTACACCTCGCAGAAGGCGGCCGGGATGTCGTACATGCCGCTGATGGAGCGGCCCATCAGGGCGGTGGCGACGCCGGGGCCGATGGTGGAGGGGTACGCGCCGAGGTTGGCGTAGCTGGTGGCCCACAGGCCGGTCATCCGGCCGTCGCGGGTGCCGGCGAGCACCACGTGCTGGCGGTGGTCGCGTCCCTGGACGGTGGAGTTCATCAGCCCGGTGCGGGTGTCCACCCATTTGACGGGCCGGCCCAGCGCCTTGGAGAGCAGCAGGACCAGCGCCATGTCGGGGTACAGGTACCCCTTGGTGCCGAAACTGCCGCCGACGGTCGGGGCGATCACCCGGAGCTTGTTGAACGGGATGCCGAGGACCAGCGCGGAGAGCAGGAAGCGGTGGTTGTGCGGGCCCTGGGTGGAGGCGTACAGCGTGTACTCGTCGGTGGCGGCGTTGTAGTCGCCGACCGCGCCGCGCGGTTCGATGGGGCTGTTGATGGTGCGCTGGTTGACCAGGTCCAGTTCGACCTTGACCTCGGCCTCGGCCAGGGCCGCCTCGGCGCGGTCCTTGTCGCCGCAGGTCCAGTACGCGTTCAGGTTGCCCGGTACGGCCTCGTGCAGCTGGGGCGCGCCTTCGGCGAGTGCCGCGTCGGCCCGGGTGACCACGGGCAGCGGTTCGTACTCGACGGCGATGGCGGCCAGCGCGGCGGCGGCCTGGCGCGGGGTCTCGGCGACGACCACGGCGATCGGGTCGCCGACGTGCCGGACGGTGTCGCCGGTCAGGACCGGGCGGGCGCCGGGAAGTCCGTAGGGGTGGGGCGGGAAGTGGCTCTCGACCCCGCCGGGGATCCAGATGCAGGGCAGCGGCATGACGTCGGTGAAGTCGGCCGCGGTGGCCACCTTCAGCACGCCGGGCATCTGCTCCGCGGCCTTGGTCTCGATGGAGAGGATCTTCGCGTGGGCCACCGGGCTGCCGAGGATCGCCATGTGGGCGGTGCCGGGCAGGTCGATGTCGGCCACGTACTTCGCCTCGCCGCGCAGCAGCTGCGGATCCTCGCGGCTGTCCAGCGGCTGGCCGAGCAGGCCCGTTCCCTGGAGGGGAGTCTCCCCCGTCACTGCGGTCATCTCCCTCACACCTCCTTGCCGGGCGCGGAGGCGGACACGGACGCCGGCTGGGGCTCGGGCCCGGCGGGCGCGGAGACGGCGGCGCTCCCGCTGATCTCCTCGGGTATCTCGGTCCGGGCGGCGGAGCAGGCGCGCTGCACGCCCCGTACGACGCTGTGGTAGCCGGTGCAGCGGCACAGGTTGCCGGTGAGCCACTCGCGGATCTCGGGCTCGGTGGGCGCCTCGCGGTCCGCGGCGTTGTTGGTGAGCGCAGTCTCGACGAGCTCGCCGAGGGCCATCACCATGCCGGGGGTGCAGAACCCGCACTGGGTCCCGTGCTCCTGGCGCAGGGCTTCCTGGAGGCCGTTGAGTTCGCCGCCGCGCGTGGTGACGCCTTCGATGGTGGTCACCCGGGAGCCGGCGGCGGACGCGGTGAGGATCAGACAGCTCTTGACCGAGCGTCCGTCGAGCTGGACGACGCAGGTGCCGCACTGGCCGGTGTCGCAGCCGACCTTGGTTCCGGTCAGCCCGAGGCCGTCGCGGAGCCGTTCCACGAGCAGTTCGTTCGGCTCGGCCGCGAACTGCTCGGGTCTTCCGTTCACGTTCAGTGAGAGATCCATGCCAGCGCCTGCGCTTCCGTGAGCGGCCGGTTGAAAAGGGGCCCGCCGGGCTGCTGGAGAATTCCTCCGGAGTGCAGCGAGCCGGTGTCGACGGGCGCGAATCCCAAATCCGCGATGATTCCCGCGACGATTTCCTTCGCCTTCTCGTCGTCGCCCGCCGTGAAATGGGCCAGGCGTTCGCCCCCCGCTGCGCCGGCGACGGCGAGAGTCTCGAAATGCATCGTGTTCAGGGATTTCACGACCCGGGCGCCCGGATACCACTCGGCGACCAGTTCGCTGGAGGCGCGCCCGCCCAGGTCGGCGGGCTCGCCGCCGCCGGCGAACGCGTTCGTGGCGTCCACCAGCACCTTGTCCTGCACGGCCGCGGAGGGGAGCAGCCCGCGGACGCTCGCGTACGGCACCATCAGCACCAGCAGTTCGGCCTGGTCCGAGACCTCGGCGGGGTGCGCCGCCGAGGCCGCCGGGCCCAGTTCGGCCAGTAAGGGGCCCATGGACCGGGGGCCGCGGGCGTTGGCCAGTAAGACCTCGTGCCCGGCCGCCACCAGGATCCGTGCGAGGGTCGAACCGATCCGCCCGGTGCCGATGATGCCTGTGCGCATTGCCGCTCCTACTCCGTCGGTCGCTCGGTCGGTCAGCCGGTCGGGAACTCAGTCCATGCCGATCCAGACCGACTTGGTCTGCGTGTAGCTCTCCAGGGATTCCGGTCCGCACTCGCGCCCGTATCCGGAGGCCTTGTAGCCGCCGTACGGCACGGAGGGGTCGTACTGGTTGTAGCAATTCACCCAGACCGTGCCGGCCTTGATCTGGGAGGCCACCCGGTGGGCGCGCCGCAGGTCCTTGGTGTGGACGCCCGCGGCGAGCCCGTACGCACTGTCGTTGGCGATCCGGATCGCGTCTTCCTCGGTGTCGAAGGGGATGATCGACAGGACCGGGCCGAAGATCTCCTCCTGCGCGATCCGCATGCTGTTGTCGACGCCGGTGAAGATCGTCGGCAGGAAGTACAGGCCCTGGCTGGAGGCCCCCTCCGGGGTCCAGCCGGTACCGCCGGTCCGCAGGACCGCGCCTTCCTTCTCGCCGATCTCGATGTAGGAGCTGACCTTCTCGAACTGGCCCCGGTGGGCGAGGGGCCCGAACAGGGTCTCCGGGTCGCGCGGGTCACCGGGCTTGAGGGCCGCGGCCCGGCTCACCAGGCGTTCGACCAGTTCGTCGTGGATGGGGCGCTGGAGCAGCAGGCGCGAGCCGGCGGTGCAGATCTCGCCCTTGTTGTAGTAGATGCCGAAGAAGGCGAGCTCCTCGGCGGCGTCCAGGTCGGCGTCGGCGAAGACGATGTTGGCGGACTTGCCGCCGAGCTCCATCGTCACCTTCTTCAGGGTGCCGGCCGACTTGCGGATGATCGTCTGGCCGACCGCGGTGGAGCCGGTGAAGGCGATCTTGTCGATGTCGGGGTGGCCGGTGAGGGTCTCACCGAGCTCCACGCCCGGACCGGTGATCACGTTCAGCACGCCGTCCGGGATCTCCGCCTCCTGGAAGAGCTCGGCGATCTTCAGCGCGGTGAGCGGGGTGGCCGGGGAGGGCTTGTGGACGACCGTGTTGCCCGCCGCCAGCGCCGGTGCGATCTTCGTCATCGACAGCAGCAGGGGGAAGTTGAACGGGGTGATGGCGCAGACCACGCCCAGCGGCTCGCGCAGGGTGTACGCGAGCTGCCCGCCGGCCGGGGCCCGCGAGGAGCCGTCGACCCGGGTCACGGCGCCGGCGTAGTAGTGCATGAGCTGGGCGGCCATGGGGGCGTCGACCGTGCTGGAGAAGGCGAACGGCTTGCCCATGTCCACCGTCTCCAGCAGGGCGATCTCCTCCAGGTCGCGCTCGATGAGCTCGCCGACCCGGTTCAGCCGCAGCGCGCGTTCCTGTGCGGAAAGTCTGCTCCAGGGACCTTCCTCGTACGCCTGGCGGGCGGCGGCCACGGCCGCGTCCGCGTCGGCGGCGGCGGCCTGGGCCACCGGTACGATCTCCTGTCCGTCCACGGGGCTGATGTCCGGCTCGGTACGGCCGTCCTGGGCCGAGACCCATGTGCCGCCGATGAACAGCTTCCCGGGGTTGGCCAAGGGCTGGTCGCTGAGCGCGCGCTTGGTCATGGCTGCCTTCCGGTGTCGGATGCGGGGGCGTTCTATCCCTTGGCGAGCTGCTGTAGGAACGTCTCGGCAAGGGCCTTGGAGGAGTACGGGTTCTGGCCGGTGGTGAGCCTGCGGTCCACGACCACGTGCGAGTCCCAGATCTTCTCGGCCTTCTCGTAGCGCGCGCCGAGCCGGGTGAGCTCGGCTTCGAGGATCAGCGGGAGGCGGCCGGCCATGTTGGTGACCATCTCCTCGCTGTGCGAGAAGGCCGTCATCCGGTAGCCCTCGAACGGCCAGCGGCCTTCGCCGTCGCGCAGTGCGAGCAGCGAGGTGTGGCCGTGGCAGACGGTGGCGAGCGGCTTGTCCTGGGCGAGGGCCCAGCGCAGGATCTGGGCGAGCTCGTCGGAGTGGGGCAGGTCTCCGATCGCGCCGTGGCCGCCGCTGACGTAGATCCCGTCGTACTCGGCTATGTCCTTCTCCCCGAGGGACTCCAGGGCGAGGGGGTTCTTGAGCTGGGGGGTGCTCTCGACGACTCTCACGTACTCGGCGGCGTTCGCCGCGTCCTCGTCCGGCGAGCCCTCGGGGCGGACCCATCGGAGGAACTGGGGGTCGATGCTGGTCTGGTCGACCGTGGGGGCCTGGCCCCCGATCGTCGCCACGTCCACGGTGTGGCCTGCGGCTGTGAAGAGGGTATAGGGAACGACGAATTCCTCGGCCCAGAAACCCGAGGGGTGTTGTTCCCCGTCCAGCAGGTGGAGCGTTGCCTTGGCCGTCATGACGACGAGAATCTTCATGACTGTTCTCCTTGTTCTGGAATCGCTGCCGATTCAACACGCCCCCCGCAGGGGGCGTAAGGGGGGAGCGTCAGGCGCGCGATACTTCGTGAGGTGCGTCCAACGCGGAGATGATGGAGCGGAATTCACCGACCAGGGGGTGGTCGGGATGGGCTTCGGCGAATATGCGTTCGCCGTACAGGGCGGCCATTTCCGGCACATAGGGAAGGATTCCGGCCAGGGGGGCGCCGTACACTTCCTCGGCACGCCGGCGGATCCGCTCCCCGTCGATGCCCTCGGGGGCCATGCTCATGACCAGAGCCCGCCGGCAGGCCAGCCGCCCGGCGAGGGCGATGGTCTCCTCGACCCCGGAGAGGTCGATCCGGTCGGCCCGGGCCATGATCATGAGTACGTCGGCGCTCGCCATGGCGGTCACCGACTCGTTGTTCAGTCCGGCGTGGGTGTCGAGCAGCAGCACGTCGAGCGCGTGGCACTCGATCAGCCGGTCGAAGCCCTCCGGCAGCAGCCCCACGTCGTATCCGCTGGTCATGAGCTCACGCAGGGCCGCCGTCCCGGTCCGTGCGGGTACCACGTACAGCCCGGGCACGCCGACCTGCTGGGCCGTGGACTCGATCTCGCAGCGCCCGAGCAGGTAGTCGGCCAGGGAGGGACCCGGGCCGAGCCGGAAGAGCAGGTCCAGGGTGGGCGACTGGATGTCCGTGTCGACCACCCCCACCCGGCGCCCCGCGCCCGCGATGAGCAGGGCGAGGTTCGCCAGTACCGAGGACTTTCCGGTGCCCCCGCGGTGCGAGTGCACCACGATCGTCCGGGCCATCAGGCCACCGCCGCACGGCCGGCGGCCCTGGTCCGGTCCGCGTGCGGCCCCCGCGCCGCACGTGGCCGGTGCAGGGCCAGCATGGTGACGTCGTCGTGCTGTTCGGCGGTTCCGGTGTGCTCCCGTACCGCGGTGTCCATGAGGTCGACCACCTCCCTGCCGCTCACCGGGGGGCCGGCGAGCAGCTCCAGCATCCGCTCGTCACCGAGGAAGCTGCCGTTGGGGCAGCGGGCCTCCGGCACTCCGTCGGTGAACACGAACAAGGTGTCGCCCGGGTTCAGCTGGGCGTAGCCGAGCGTGTACACGCAGTCCGGCAGTACCCCGACGGCGGGTCCGGTCACCTCCAGGGCGAGCGGCTCACCGCCGTCGGCGCGCAGCAGCAGCGGCGCGTTGTGGCCCCCGTTGATGTACACGAGGCTGCCGGTCACGGGGTCGAGCACACCGAAGAACAGGGTGGCGAAGTAACCCTGTCTCAGGTGGTTGCGGGTGAGGTAGCCGTTGGTGGCGGTGACCGCGTTGAGCAGCGGTGTCGCGCCGACCACCGGGATCCGCCGGCTGCCGCCCGCGCGCCCGGCGGCCACCAGGTGCTGGAGTCCGCTGTTCTCCGCGGTGTGCCGCAGCAGCGAGCGGATCAGCGCCATGAACAGCGCGGCGCCGACCCCCTTGTCGCAGACGTCGGCGACGACGAAGGCGAGGCGGCGGCCGCGGGAGATCTCGAAGACGTCGTAGAAGTCCCCGGCGACCTGCCGGGCGGGCCGGAAGCGGACGTCGATCTCCCAGCCTTCGGGGACCGGCAGCGATTCGGGCAGGAAGCCGGCCTGGATCTCCCGGCCGATCTCCAACTCCTTCTCGTAGCCCATGAGTTCGGCACGAGCATCGGCTTCGCGCAGGGTGCGGCCGAGTCCGGCGCGCTCCGAGCAGCTGTGCAGCCGGGCCCCTACGAGGGCGGGCAGGAAGGGCGGTACGAGGTAGTCGTGGCCGAGCCGGACGTGCTCCTCCAGGGCGGCGAACTGCGTCACCGTCCAGACGACCACGATGGGGGCCCCGGCCCAGCGGCGCAGCCGCCGTACCGCGAGGCGCACCGACTCGCCGTCGGCCTCGGCCGGGGCGAGCAGGACGTCGGCGACGGGCAGCTCGTCGAGCGGGCCGCCCCGCAATTCCGCCAGCGTGCGGGCGACGAGCTGCGCGTCCATCGAGCGCAGCGCGTCGAGCAGTTCGAGCGGAGGCGGCGGGTACTCGTCGAGGATGATCACGGTCGTGGAGGGCATGGGTCCGTCCCCTCAGCGTTCACAGTCAGCGTGCTGATGTTGCGGCCGTCCCTGCGTACGTAGCTGAATTCGTCCACGCTGGTCAGCGCCAGGTGGATGCCGAGACCGCCGATCCTGCGCCGCTCGGGGGGAATCCCGGGGGCGGGGGGCAGGCGGCCCTCGACGGGGTCGAACGCCGGCGCGGAGTCCGCTAGGGAGATCTGCACCCGGCCGGGACCGGAGCGGCCGCGGACGGTGATCCGTCCGTCGCCGCCCCGGTACCCGTGCATCACGATGTTCGTGGCCAGCTCGTCCACGGCCAGCCGGATCCGGTACGCGGGCCCCTTGCCCAGGCCCGCCCGGCCGGCCAGCCGCAGGACGAACGAGGCGATGTCGCCCAGTGCCCCCAGCGTGGCGGGCACCTCCAGTTCGGCGGGCGTCCTCGCCAGTTCGACCATGTCACTCATGCGATTCACTCATCGGAGAGCACGATGCTGCGGTCCAGCCCGGCCGTCCGGATGGTCCGGGACACGGGCTCGATCGCGCCGACCACCTTGATGGTCACGTGGTTCGCGACCTTCTGCTGGGCGAAGACCAGGGACCGCAGTCCGGCACTGGCCATGTAGCCGACGCCGGCCATCCTGATCTCGACCGTGCCGGTGCCGTGCCCGGCGGCCTTCTCGATGGTCTGGTGGAAGTCCGGCGCGGTCTTGGCGTCCAGCTCGCCCGTCAGCTCGATCACGGTGGTGTCGCCCTCGATGCTCAGGGACACGGAAAGCGGCATGTGAGGTCTCCTTCGGCCGTACGGTTGGAGCGTTCGGTGGGATCGGCGAGCGGTGCGGCTAGAGCTCGGGATCGGGCGTCCGGCCGACCAGGATCACGACCGAGCGCGGACCGATCAGGTACTTCCCGGCGTTCTCCAGTTCGGGCTCGCCGCCCGGAGTGCGGATGTCGTGCGGGGCCTCGGCCCCGGTGTCCGCGAACAGGTGCCAGCTGCGTCCGTGCGGCAGCGCGGGCAGCTCCAGGTCGTGCGCCTCCCAGTGCGAGTTCATGGCCACGTACACCACGTCGTCGTCCCCGGTGCCGCAGCGGGCCACGGCCAGCAGCCTGCTGTCCGCCGACCAGTCGGGCTGCCAGGCCCGCTCGCCGTGCCAGCTGATGTCCGGCAGTCCGAGGCTCTCGCGGACCTGGCCGGTGGGGTGGGAGGTGGAGCGCAGTTCCCGGTGGCGCCCGCGGAACGCGATCATCTCCCGGGTGAACCGGAGCAGTTCGGCGTTCTCGTCGACCTGGTCCCAGTCGAACCAGGACAGCTCGTTGTCCTGGCAGTACGTGTTGTTGTTGCCCTGCTGGGTGCGGGCGACCTCGTCGCCGGACAGGAGCATCGGGATGCCCTGGCTGGTCATGAGGATGGCGATCGCGTTCTTCATCTGGCGCGTGCGCAGCCGGTTGATCTCGGGGTCGTCGGTCGGCCCCTCGGCCCCGCAGTTCCAGCTGTTGTTGTCGTTGGCCCCGTCGTTGTTGCCCTCGCCGTTCGCCTCGTTGTGCTTGTCGTTGTACGAGACGAGGTCGGCCAGGGTGAACCCGTCGTGGGCGGTGAGGAAGTTGACCGAGGCGGAGGTGCCGCGGGTGGAGTACAGGTCGGGCGAGCCGGCGATCCGGGTGGCCAGCTCGCCGGTCACGCCGGGGTCGCCCTTGAGGAAGCTGCGCACGGTGTCGCGGTACTTCCCGTTCCACTCGGCCCAGCGCCCGTACGCCGGGAAGTTGCCGACCTCGTAGAGGCCGCCCGCGTCCCAGGCCTCGGCGATGAGCTTGGTGTGCCGCAGGACGGGGTCGTAGGCGAGCATCTCCAGCAGCGGCGGGTTGGGCAGCGGGGTGCCGTCCAGGTCCCGGCCGAGGATGGCCGCGAGGTCGAAGCGGAAGCCGTCGATGTGGTAGTCGGCGACCCAGTGGCGCAGGCAGTCGAGCACGAAGTTGCGCACGACGGGGTGGTTGCAGTTGACCGTGTTGCCCGTGCCGCTGAAGTTGAAGTAGTACCCCTCCGGCGTGAGCATGTAGTACGTGGCGTTGTCGAGCCCCTTGAAGGAGATCGTCGGGCCCTGCTCGTTGCCTTCTGCGGTGTGGTTGAAGACGACGTCGAGGATGACCTCGATGCCGGCCGCGTGCAGGTCCTTGATCAGGGTGCGGAACTCGTCGCCCTGCATCCCGTACCGTCCGGTGGCCGCGTAGCCGGCCTTCGGCGCGAAGAACGAGACGGTGTTGTAGCCCCAGTAGTCGAAGAGGTGCTCGCCCGTCTCCGGGTTGGAGCGCATGTTGTCGCTCTCGTCGAACTCGAACACCGGGAGCAGTTCGATGCAGTTGACCCCGAGCTCCTTCAGGTACGGGATCTTCTCGCGCAGTCCCGCGAACGTGCCGGGAGCGGTGACCTGCGAGTTGGGGTGCCGGGTGAAACCGCGCACGTGGGTCTCGTACACGACGAGGTCCTCGGCGGGCAGCCCCAGCGGGGTGTCGTCGCCCCAGTCGAAGTCCTGGAGGCAGACGCGGGAGCGGTACTGGTAGCCGCGGCTGCGGTCCGGCTCCACGCCCCACACGTCACGGCCGGAGATCAGCCGGGCGTAGGGGTCGGAGAGGACCTGGCGGGCGTCGAAGCGGTGGCCGGAGACCGGGTCGTAGGGGCCGTCGGCCCGGTACCCGTACTCGATGTTCTCGTGGTCGAGGCCGAAGACCGTCATGGCGAAGACGCTGCCGGTGCGGAACTCCTCGGGGAATTCCAGCTCGGCCATCGGCTCGGGCTCTCCGCGCTTG
Source organism: Streptomyces sp. NPDC051109 (assembly GCF_044455885.1). Classification (NCBI taxonomy): domain Bacteria; kingdom Bacillati; phylum Actinomycetota; class Actinomycetes; order Kitasatosporales; family Streptomycetaceae; genus Streptomyces; species Streptomyces sp. NPDC051109. Next base: position 38,087 of record NZ_JBITFF010000020.1, on the reverse strand, counting down.
AAGATGACCAGGGTCATGGAGGTCGCCTGGTCGGAGAAGACGGAGAAACTGACCCCGCCGGGGACCACGTTGGCCCCGAAGGGGAACGGCTTGCCGGCGCGGACGCGGTACCCGCCCACTTCGTGGGTCGGGTACGCGTCGACGCGCAGCACCTGCTCGGACTGGGCCTCGGTCATCGCGCGGCCTTGGCCTTGGCGCTCGCCGCGACGGCCTCGCCGGTCTCGAAGAAGTCGAGGAAGCCGGTGGCCGACATGACGAACCGGACTTCCTCGCTCACCCCGTACAGGGTGACGGCGACACCGGCGTGCTGGGCCTCGCGGTAGACGACGAGCAGGGTGCGCAGGCCCGCGCTGGACACGTACGTGACGGCCGTGAGGTCGATGCGCAGCGGCCGGCCCTCGCGGACCAGCGGCAGCAGGGCCTGCAGCAGCTGTCCGGAGGTCTCACTGTTGATCTCGCCGGTGGCGACGAGGACGGTACCGCCCTTGTTGCGGCGTTCCTTGACGTTCAGAGACATTGCTTTCCCCTCTAGTCGGGGCGCCCCCCGTTGAGCGCTATGAAGTCACCGGGCGCAGCCGGACCTTGACCTTGACCCGCCCCTGGACGTCCGGCAGCTTGACGGTCAGACCGTCCGCGTCGAAGTCCCGGTACGGCTTCTCGTCGATCTCGACGGACGCGATCTGCACGGAGCCGGCGGGCAGCAGGTCGGGAGAGACCCGCAGCACGCGGTCGGGCAGGTCGGTCGGGTCGGGCTTGAAGTGGAAGTCCATTTCCCGCTTGTTGATCAGCAGGTTGTTGTAGACGGCGGACAGGTAGCAGAGCTCCGCCGAGTGGTACATGGACATCGAGTGGCTGCCCTTGAGCCGCTCCGTGCCGAGCAGGTACGGCGTACCGCTGGCGAGCACGTTGAAGTAGACGGCTCCCTCGTCGTGGTCGAGGAAGAACGTGTTGTAGAAGGCCTCCGCCTGCCGGGCCTCGCGCAGGAAGGCGTCGCCGCCGACCGTGCCGTTCAGGATGAGGTAGGCGAGGATCGCCTGCTCCTGCTGCCACCAGGCCTTGCGGTCGTGCCAGGCGAAACGATACGTCTCCTGGTCCCCGGCCTTCACGCGCTCCACGACGTCGTACCAGCCGCCGCGCTGGACGTCGCTGCCGACCGCCGGCATGATCTCGCCGATCTTCTTGGCGAGGTCCTCGTACGCCGGCTTGGCCTTCAGCGAGTTCATCCGCATCAGGTTCCAGGCGATCTTGAGGTTGTGCCCGACGACCGCGCGGTTCTGCTGCCAGCTGTGCGCGGTGTCGTGCGACCAGTCGCGGAAGAAGCGCTCCTGGACGAAGGGGCTGTTCTTGTAGTCCGGGAACTTGTCCGCGATGGTGTCGAAGGTGTACTCCAGGAAATCGGCGTACTTCTGCTCGCCGGTCGCCAGGTACAGGTTGATCAGGTACGCGGGCGCGTGGTCGCCGACCGAGTTCCAGTTCTTGCGCTCGGCGTTCTCGCCGAGGGACTCGTGGTCCGCGCTGAACAGGATCGGGTCGATGTGCGAGTAGTAGCCGCCCTGCTCGCGGTCCAGGAAGAACTTGTCGAACAGCCGGATGGTGGCGTCCGCGTCGTTCTTGATCCGGACGTCTCCGGTGACCCGGTAGGTCTGGATCGGGCCGGCCAGCGCGTAGATCTGCTCGTACATCGGGATCGCGTCGTAGTCGTCGGAGAACTCCGAGGTGAACAGCTTGCGCTCGCTGTCCCCGTCGACGCTGATGCCGTGGTACCAGAAGACCACGTCCTCCTCGCTGTCCACGACCCGCATGTGCTTGCGCAGGTACTCGGTGCCGCGCTCGGCGACCTCCAGGTACTCGTCCTTGCCGGTCAGCAGGTAGGCCGAGGCCATGCCGTAGACCAGGCGGGAGATCGTGTCGGTCTCCTGGACGTGGCTGGCGGTCTTGTCACCGCCGAGCCGGACCTCGGTGCGGTACTCGGTGAAGTCCACCGGGCCCTCGCCGAACTGCGCCCGCTTGTAGAAGTCGGCCAGCGACTCGATCTGCTTGACCCACCAGCTGGGCTCCTCGAACCGGTAGTCCTCGGCGCCGCGGCCCAGGAACACCAGGCGCTTGGCGTCGAAGCGCCCGCCGTGCTCCGGGTAGTGGACGCCGTAGACGAAGAGGAACCGGCCCGGTGAGAGCATCTCGTCGATGTGCCCGGAGGCGTCGATGTACGGCTCGTCCAGGTTGCGGACCAGTTCGGCACTCGGGTCGCCGGCCAGCGAGACGTCGAACTCGCGGCCGTCCGAGGTCTTCAGCCGCAGCACGCGGGACTCGGAGTCGAAGCGGCCGACGTAGCCCGCGATGGTGTCGGAGAAGGAGAAGCTCACGGCGTCCGCCATGTCATGCACCGTCCTTGTCGTGTGAGCGGTCGTCCTCGAATCCCTGGCTGACCTCGACGATCACCCCGTCGGGATCGCGGACCCACACGGTCCGCCAGCCGCAGATGAAGTCGTCGAAGTCCAGCGGCCCCAGGGTCACTTCGGCCGCGTCGCCCAGCTCGGCCAGGAACGCGTCCACGCTGTCGGTCTGGAAGGCCAGGTGGCGCATCCGGCCCGGGGCCTGCGGCCCGTCGTCCTGTGCCGGGCGGGCCGCGGCGGTGCCCGCCGCGAAGAGCTCCAGGTACGCGTCCCCCTTGCGCAGGAACACGATCTGCGCCTCTCCGAGGTCGACCACCCGGGCCCGGGTGAAGCCGAAGTACCGGGTGTAGAACTCCTCGGTCGTCTTCTGGTCCGCGCAGTTCAGGCCCACGTGCGACCAGACCATCGCGCGGTCGCCGGCGCCGGGCATCAGGCGCTCCCCCGGCCCCGCCCCGCCGCGATCAGCTCGATGATCCGGCGGGCGAAGAGGTGGTGGTGGGCGCCGGTGCGGCCGGTGACCAGGTCACCGTCGACCACCACGTCCTCGTTGACGTACTCGGCGCCCATGTTCCGGACGTCGCCGATGAGGTTGTTGTGGCAGACCACCTTGCGGCCCTGGATCTTGTCCGGGATCGAGGCGGCCAGCCACATGCCGTGGCAGATGATCCCCTTGAGGACCGTCGGCTCCTCGAAGGCCCGGCGCAGCAGCTCCGTGGCCGGAGCCAGTACGTCCACGTCCTCGGTGTAGCGCAGCCGGTCGGCCACCATGCCCGAGGGCACGATGATCGCCGCGTACCGGCGCAGCTCCTCGTCGCCCAGCCCCTCCAGGGACTTGTCGGCGGTGAACGGCGCCCGGTACTCGTGCCCGGAGAAGGTGATGGAGCCGTTGCCCCACAGCCGGGTCAGGAAGTCGACCTCGGCGCCCTCCTCGGCGAAGCGGTGCTGGTAGTAGAAGATCTCCGGTTCGTAGAAGTCGCTCTCGACCAGGACCGCGATCCGGGTCCCGCTCAGCGCACCCTCGCGCAGTACGGCGTCAGGCACGGGAGGTCCCCCTCAGGAAGTCCGCCGCGCGCTCGGCGATCATCGCGATGGCGGTGTGGCAGTTGCCCGACGGGACGGCGGGCATCACGCTGGCGTCGACGACGCGCAGGTTGCGTACGCCGTGCACCCGCAGCTCGGGGTCGACGACGGAGAGGTCGTCGACGCCCATGCGGCAGGAGCCGGCCTGGTGGTGGTAGCTCTCGGACTTCTGCTTCGCGAAGGTCCGCAGGTCCTCGTCGGAGACGAAGCCGGGACCGGGCTGGAGCTCCTGCTTGTACCAGGGCGAGAAGGCCGAGGTCGCGAAGATCTCCCGGGCCAGTTCGATGCCCTGCACCATCCGCTCCAGGTCCCACCGGTCGCCCAGGTAGTTCGGGTTGATCAGCGGGTGGGCCAGCGGATCGGCGCTCGCGAGCCGGATCCAGCCGCGCGAGACGGGGCGTACGACCCCGGGAAGGATGCTCACCGTGTTCGGGTGGTCCTTTCCGACGATCACGTCGAACGGCACGTGGACGAAGGCGATCTGCAGGTCGGGCGCGGGCAGACCGGGGCGGGACGAGAGGAACAGAGCGCTCTCCGACAGGTTCTGCGCCGGGGGCGGGAGTTCCTGGGTGACCTCGGCCATCAGCCCGGTCAGGACGTGGTTGTGGAAGTTCTCGCCCACCCCGGGCAGCGCCGCGACCGTCTCGATGCCGTGCTCGCGCAGCTGCTCGGGGCTGCCGATGCCGGAGAGCAGCAGCAGCTTCGGCGACTCGATGGCCCCGGCGGCCACGATCACCTCGCGGCGGGCCCGTACGGAGTGCGGTCCGGGCTCGGCGGCGGTGCTGTGGGAGTCGCGCACGGTCCGGCCGGGGAACTCGGCGGCCGGTGCGAGCTGCGCGTACTCGACTCCCGTGCACGTGTCGCCGTCGAAGAGCAGCCGCGTGCTCTGGGCACTGGTGCGCAGCGTCAGGTTGGAGCGCTCCAGCGCCGGCTCCAGGTAGGCGGCGAGGGTGCCCTGGCGGCGCCCGTCGGCCACGTCGATGTGGTGCCAGCCGGTGCCGAACAGCCCGCGCCGGGGTCCGTCGGTGTTGAAGTCGGCGATCTCCTGGTGGCCCAGCTCGACGGCCGCGTCGATGAAGGCGCGGGAGACCGGGTTGGGGCCGTGCTGCCCGGCGTTGGTGATGCGCTGCGGGCCGCGGGTGCCCGTGGTGGGCGCGGTGGAGTCCTCCTGGCCCTCCAGCAGGGCGAAGTACGGCAGGACGTCCTCGTACCCCCAGCCGGCGGCGCCCTGGTAGGCCCAGTTGTCGAAGTCCGAGGCGTGGCCCCGGATGTGCATCATGATGTAGAGGTTGCTGCTGCCGCCGGGGGCCTTGCCGCGCGGTTCGTACGTACGGCGGCCGTCGAGCCCGGGCTGCGGGACGCTGGTGTAGCCCCAGTCGACGGGCCCGCCGAGCAGCTTGTACCAGGAGGACGGGTCGTCCACCTCGGGCGGGATCCGGTTGCCGCCCGCCTCCAGGACCAGGACGGAGACGTCCGGGTCCTCGGAGAGCCGGTTCGCGAGGACGCTGCCCGCGGTGCCGGATCCCACGATGACGTAGTCGTACTCTTCTCTCTCGGCGATCGCCACGAGTCGGCCTCCCTCAGTCCTGGCTCAGCACCTGGAAGGGGACGGTGTCGTGGTAGTTCGCCATGTAGGCGATCTTTCCGTCCACGATCCGGAAGAAGTTCATGACCTCGGCCTCGATCGCCTCGCCGGAGGCGCTGACGGCGCTGAGGTGGGAGACGGCCGCGGCCTTCTCCCCGTCGACGAGGAAGTGCACGGGCTCGTTCCGGAAGGCCCGGTACATCGTCCCCATGCCCTTCATCATCGAGCGCAGGAGCTCCAGGCCCTCGATGTGCCCGGCGAGCTGCTCGTCCATGACCTGGTCGTCGGCGAACAGGTCGCACCAGCGGTCCCAGTCGCCCGCGTTGGCGTACTCGTAGTACTTCTCAAGGATCTGTCGTGCGTCCACAGCGCTCATCGCGCTCCTCCCCTATCGGTCCCGGCGGGTTCCGTCGGGCGCGAACGGCGCCCAGAACTGGCTGAACGCGGTCGCCGAGTCCCCGAAGAGCCCGTCGCGGCCCTCGACGATCCGGCCGTCCCGCCACCGCATGAAGTGGAAGACGGGGTAGTCCATCCGCTCGTACGGCGACTGGCTCTCCCGGTCCGCGCCGTCGCGCACGGCGACGTTGCGGCAGACGTCGGCGCTGCAGTCCTCCCCGACGAGGACCGCCTGGATGTCCATCCGGAAGGTGCCGCCGGTGAGTTTGTGCGTCTGCCCCATCAGCTCCAGGAAGGCGTCCAGGCTCTCGTACCAGCCGGCCAGCGGGTGGCTGCCCGGCACCAGCCAGCGCAGGTCCTCGGAGTAGTACTCCAGGATGCGGGCCCGGTCGCCGGAGCCGAGGGCCGCGTACGCCGCCTCGACCCGCTCCCGTGTCACTTCGGTCATCGTCGTCTCTCCTTCGCCTGAGCCTGAGCTGCGCCCGCGCTCAGAGCGAGCCGGAACCGGGCATCGGGGCCAGGTCGTTGACGGTGTACTGCTTGATCAGCGGTCCGTCGGGACCGGCCACGACCGTCCATGTCTGGTCGGCGTCGAAGCCGAGCCACTCGCTGCGGGCGGCCGGCGGGTCCCAGATCTTGGCCTGCCAGTTGACCAGGACCCGGACGATGGCCCGGTCGCCCTCGATGACGGGCTCCACCTTCGTGACGGTGTGGACCTCGTCGAAGAAGCGGTTGGTGACGGCCTCGTACCAGCGGCCGAAGCCCTGGTGTCCGAGGAAGGTGTCCTCGGGGACCTTGAACTCCAGGTCCTCCGTGATGAGGGGGAGCACCCGGTCCAGCGGAAGGTGCTGGTCCAGGGCCACGTACCAGTTCTCCGCGAAGGTGCGGATCGCGTCCTCGGTCAGCCGCTCGGCGGGCATGCGGTCTCCTCCTGTCCGTGGTGGTGTGCGGTGCGGTGGGTCGCTGAGGTGCGGTGCGGCGGTGCGCCGGCACCGGGTCGCGGCGCTGCGTCAGATCTGCACGTCGACGAGGAACGGTCCGGGGTGGTCGAGCATCCGGGCGACGGCGGCGACCGCCTCGTCCGGCTTCTCCACCCGCATCCCCTCGGCGCCGAGCGCCCGCGCCAACCCGGCGAAGTCGATCTCGGGGTGGGAGAGGTCGAAGGAGCCCGGGAAGCCGTGCTCCGGGATGTCCCGCTCCCGCCAGTACTGGGCGATGTTGTCGTCCAGCAGCCGGTACTTGCGGTTGTTGCAGACCACGAACTTGGCGTCGATCCCGTGCCGGACCGCGGTCCACAGCGCCTGGTACGTGTACATCGACCCGCCGTCGCCCGCGAAGCCGACGACCAGGCGGTCCGGGCGGGCCAGCTTGGCGCCGACCGCCCCCGGGAAGCCCACCCCGAGCGAACCGCCCCGGGTGAGGTGGTAGTCGCCGGGGCGCTCCGCCGGCAGGTACCGGGTGACCAGCGGCGAGGTGGTCAGCGCCTCGTCGAAGACGATCAGGTCCCCGCCGGTGCGCTCGGCCAGGGTCCGCAGGAAGACGGCCATCGGCGTGCCGTCCTGCTCGCTGTCCCCGCCCCCGGCGGACAGCGCCCGCTCCCGGGTGCGGGCGTCGAGCCGGGCGGCCGCGGCCGCCCGCTGCTGCGGGCTCAACCGGCGCTCCAGTACGCCGGCCAGCGCGCGCAGGGCTTGTTTGGGGTCGGCGGCCAGGCCCAGGTCCACCGGGTGGTTCTTGGCGATCTCGTACGCGTTCAGGTCGATGTGGACGACCTTGGCGCCGGCCCGGAAGGGGTTCTCCAGCTCGGGGAAGACCTCCGGGAAGACATAGGTGCCGACGATCAGCACCCCGTCCGCGCCGGCCACGAGCTCCTTGCTGTGCGGGCCGAACATGTGGCCGGTCTGGCCGCGGCGCAGGGGGTGCGAGGCCGCGATGTTCACCTCGGAGGAGTCGACCTCGTACACGTCGGCGCCCAGCAGCTCCGCGACGGCGGCGAGTTCGCGCTGGGCCCCGGAGAGCGAGACCCCGTCCCCGACGAGGATCACGGGCCGCTCCGCGGAGGCGAGCAGCTCGGCCGCCCGCCCCACCGAGGCCGGCGAGGGCGCCACGTCCGTGAGCGGCACCGCGGCGGGCAGGACGGGCTCGGAGTTCAGCTCGTCCAGCACGTCCATCGGCAGCGCCACGAAGACCGGGCCGCGCGGCGGCGTCAGGGCGATCTTGACCGCCCGCCGGACGGTGCGCAGTACGGAGTGCCGGTCGGTGACCCTGGTCGCGTACTTGGTCACCGGCTTCGCCATCGCCACCAGGTCGGACGCCATCTGCGCGTCCATGGCGTCGTAGCGGACCCCGGCGTCGCCGGCGACCACGACGAGCGGGGTGTGGCCGCGCAGCGACTGGTACATCATCCCGATGCCGTTGCCCAGCCCGACCCCGGAGTGCAGCTGCAGGAGGGCCGCGCCGCCGGTGGCCCGGGCGTAGCCGTCGGCGATGCCGGCGGCCACGGTCTCCTGGAGGGCGAGGACGTAATGGAAGTCCTCCGCCGCGTCCACCGCGTCGAGGAATCCCTGTTCCACCGTCCCCGGATTTCCGAACATCACATTCAGGCCGTCGGCCTTGAACTGCTCGATCAGCCTTTCCCGTCCGGGAGTGGCTTCCATGATTCCCCCTACCACCCGTAACGGGTGAGACCGTCCTCCAGGACTTCCACGATCTTCTGCCCCGTCAGATATGAATCGGGGGTGGAACGTCCGGTCACGAACGGGTAGTCGACGATCACCGAGAGCGGGTGGCCGAAATTCCCGTGATACGCGCCGCGCGGCCCGGTGGCATCGCGCAGGATGTACTCCAGCGGGTACGGCGGCGGGCCCATGTTGAAGTCGGTACCGAGGAATCCGGTTCCGTCCTTGTAGTCGTACTCCTTGCAGTGGCCGGTCACGTGCTTGCCCCAGATGATGCTCCTGCGGTCGCCCCAGTCGCGGGCGAAGGCCAGGCAGGCCACGCCGTAGCACTCGGCGGCCACGACCTTGCCGGCGTTCTTGAAGGCCAGGATCAGCGCGTGGACGCGCTCGTTGTTGGCGAGGTCGACGATGGGGCCGCTGCCGCCGACGATCAGGAGCGCGTCGTAGCCGGCGATGTCGGCTTCCAGCTTCTCCAGGTCGCGGTGGTACTGCTCCAGCTTGCGCAGGTAGCCCTCGTCGCTCGTGTACGGGCGCTCGGGTGCCCACGCCTCGATGTCGAGCGGCGTGTCCAGCCGACTCGACTGCTCGAACTCCCGCCCCAGCCGGGCGTTCTCCTCGGTGGTGACCGAGCGTCCCAGTGGAGGGTCGATGAAGTTCGCGTCGAGGCTCGGCGGAAGAGCGTGCGGACGCTTTCCGGTCGGCGTGGCGAATACGACTTCGTAGCCCCGCTCGTCGAACTTCGAAACCGGCCCTATCAGTTCTTCGGCCCAGTAACCGTGTTCGGAGACAATGACCAGAATCTTTCTGCTCACGGATTCCTCCAGGCGCCGCCTGTTGTCGTTGGCGTGACCCACAGTGCTTGCGCCCGGGGGCTGCGTCAAAGCGCCGGTGTGCGACTTCATGAGGTGGGAGGGCAGGTCGCAGGGGCACTTCAGGTAGTCGCTTCCGGAGGTCATGAAGTAGCCGCCGGACTTCATGACCTCGGCCGAATCGCTGAACCATTGCGGGGGCACCGCCCTATGGTCTGGACGCGCCGTGAATCACGGGTGCGCGAAGGACCGAGGAGAGGGACGGGGACGATGACGACGGACCTGTTGTGCACACACATCGATCAGATACGTCCGGTGAAACCAGGCACCGAGGGCTGCGAGGAGTGCCTCGCGCTCGGCGACAGCTGGGTGCACCTGAGGATGTGCCTCAGCTGCGGGCACGTCGGGTGCTGCGACTCCTCCAAGAACCGCCACGCCACCAAGCACTACCGCACCTCCGAGCACCCCATCGCCGCCTCGCACGAGCCCGGCGAGGCGTGGGCCTGGTGCTACGCGGACAAGCTGATGCTGGACGCGGCGTGAGCGCGGCCCCGGAGAGCGCCACCGCTCCCGCCACGGCGGCCGCGGCCGAGCGCGCCGAGAGCCGGAAGCCCGTCATCCTGGCCGTGGACGACGATCCGCAGGTGCTGCGGGCCGTCCGCCGGGACCTGCGCAGCGCGTACGGCGACCGCTACCGGGTCCTCGGCGCCTCCTCCGCCGCCGACGCCCTCAAGATCCTGGACTCCCTCGACGAGCGCGGCCACGACCCCGCGCTGTTCCTCGTCGACCAGCGGATGCCGGACGTGACCGGCGTCGAGTTCCTCCTGGAGGCCGTCAGCCGCTTCCCCGACGCCCGCCGCGTGCTCCTCACGGCGTACGCGGAGACGGACGCGGCGATCACCGCCATCAACCGGGTCCGGCTGGACTACTACCTGCTCAAGCCGTGGGACCCGCCGCACGAGCGGCTCTTCCCCGTCCTGGACGACCTGCTCTCCGACTGGCTGGCCACCTACCGCCCCGCATACGACGGCATCATCGTCGCCGGGCACCTCGTCGCCCCCGGCACGCACGCCGTCCGGGACTTCTTCACCCGCAACGGCCAGCCGTTCCGCTTCCTGAACGTGGAGCGGGATCCCGAGGCGCTGACCCTGATCGCCGCCCAGCCCGACGCGGTGCTGCCCCTCGTCCGCTTCCCGGACGGGGCGGTGCTCTCCGCGCCGTCCGACACCGAGCTCGCCCAGCGCCTCGGGCTGGCCACCACCGCCTCGCGCCCGCACTACGAGTGCGTCATCGTCGGCGCGGGTCCGGCGGGCCTTGCGGCCGGGGTCTACGCGGCCTCGGAGGGCCTGTCGACGCTGATGCTGGACTCCCGCGCCCCGGGCGGCCAGGCCGGCACCTCCAGCCTGATCGAGAACTACCTGGGCTTCCCCTCGGGCCTCTCGGGCGGCGACCTGACCCGCCGGGCCACCATCCAGGCCTCCCGCTTCGGCGCCGAGATCCTGCACCCGGTGGAGGTGGTCTCGCTGACCCGGGACGACCCGGCGAAGATCCTCACCCTGGCCGACGGCACGGAGATCAGCGCCGAGACGGTGCTGCTGGCCACCGGGGTCTCGTACAACCGCCTGGAGGCACCCGGCGCGGACCGCTTCGAGGGCGCGGGGCTCTACTACGGCGCGGCGACGACGGAGAGCTCGGCGTGCATCTCGCAGCACGTGTTCATCGTGGGCGGTGCGAACTCGGCCGGCCAGGCGGCGGTGCACTTCGCCAAGTACGCGGCCAGGGTGACCATCCTGGTCCGCGCCGAGTCCCTGGACGCGAGCATGTCCCGCTACCTGATCGACGAGATCGACCGCACCCCGAACATCGAGGTCAAGGTCCGTACGACGGTGGTCCGGCTGGACGGCGACGAGCACCTGGAGCGGCTGACCCTGCACGACTCGACGACGGGTGGGGACACCGAGGTCCCGGCCCGGTTCATGTTCACCTTCATCGGCGCCCGCCCCCACACGGACTGGCTGTCGGGCGTGGTCGAGCGCGACGAGTACGGCTTCGTGCTCACCGGGTCCGACCTGATCGCCAACGGCGGGGAGCTCCCGGAGGAGTGGAGCCTGGAGCGCGCCCCGTACCCGCTGGAGACGAGCGTCCCCGGCGTCTTCGCGGCCGGCGACGTGCGGGCCCACTCGGTCAAGCGGGTGGCCTCGGGCGTGGGCGAGGGGGCGATGGCGGTCTCGCTGATCCACCGGTACCGCTCGATGGGCTGAGAGCGAACACGAATCGCTTGCGATCAAGCGAGCGCCGGATGCAACGTTGATTACATGATTACAGCCGAGCAGAGCGAGCAGCTGCGCACCTGGTTCGCGGACCGCCTTCCGGTGGACGTGTACGAGTCCCTGGTCGACGTGGCCGTCGACCGCGAGGAGATCACGGTCGTCGGCACCATCCCGGCGACCGAGTCCGTCAAGGAGTTCCGCGAGCGCACCCGTGAGCAGCGCATCGAGGTCGCGCGTGAGGCGGAGGAGCTCTACCGCCGCAAGGTCGCCTGGGCCGTCCAGTCCGGCGACGACCGCGTCCTGTTCACGCACCTGGCGGTCCCGGTGATGACGCGCCTGCGCCAGCCGGAGCGCAAGGTCCTCGACACCCTGGTGGCGGGCGGCGTCGCCCGCAGCCGGGCCGACGCCCTCGCCTGGTGCGTCCGCCTCGTCGGCCGCAACACGGACGAGTGGCTGACCGAGCTCCGCGACTCGCTGGCCAAGGTCCAGCAGGTCCGCGCGGCCGGTCCCGACGTCACGGAGGCCTCCGAGGCGGCGGACTCCAAGAAGTCTGGGTCGGAATGACGAAAGTCCTCCCCACCGGGGCATGATCACGCAAGTCTGACAGCGAGCCGACCGGCACCCGATCACAGGGAGAGGCACGCCCCATGACCACCACCGTCGAATACATCCGCTACCGGATCGCATTGGACGACCAGCAGGCCTTCGAGGACTCGTACCGGCAGGCCGCGGAGGCCCTGGCCGCGTCACCCGAGTGCATCGACTACGAGCTGGCCCGCTGCGAGGAGGAGAACGACCGGGAGCGCTACATCCTCCGCATCCGCTGGACGTCGGTCGACGCCCACCTCAACGGATTCCGCAAGGGCGAGCACTTCCCGGCGTTCTTCAGCGCGATCCGCCCGTACGTGAAGGCCATCGAGGAGATGCAGCACTACCGCGTCACCGACGTGGCCGGCCCCGGAAAGGCCGCACCCCAGTCATGAGCACCACACCCGGCACCACTCCCACCGTCTACGAGTGGATGGGCGGGGCGGAGGCGATGAACCGCCTCACCGACGCCTTCTACGCGCACGCCCTGCAGGACGAGATCCTGGCCCCGGTCTTCGCGGGCATGGACTCGGAGCACCCCCGGCACGTCGCCGTCTGGCTGTCGGAGGTCTTCGGCGGCCCGGCGGAGTACACGGCCCACCACGGCGGCCACCAGCACATGGCCACCAAGCACCTGGGCCGCGGCATCACCGAGAGGCAGCGCCGCCGCTGGGTGGACCTGCTGATGGACACGGCGGACGAGGTCGACCTCCCGGCGGACCCGGAATTCCGCGCGGTGTTCGCGTACTACATCGAGTGGGGCACCCGCATGGCCCTGATCTACTCGGGACCCAACCCCCCACCGGTGGACGCGGCCAAGATCCCGATCTGGTCCTGGGGCCAAACGCCCCCGTGGATCCCGAAGGGCTAGGCAGGCCGTCCTCCGGTTCCCCGTGGGGGGTGGGGCGAAGTCCCCGCCCCCCATGGCCGCGCCGGGCCCGCCCCGGCACCCGGGGCCCCGCCGCCGCGGCTCAGCGCCCGGACGGCTCGCGCGGAGTCCCCTCGCGGGACCCGCCCGGAGCCTCGGCGAGCAGCACGGTCAAATCACCCTCGGCGCCGTCGCGCCAGAACCCCACGGCCTGCTCCAGGACCTCCTGCAGGGTCTCCCAGTCCTCCGGCCGCACCTGCGCGTACGAACGCCAGGACGTCACCGCCACCAACCGCCCCGGCGCCTGCGGCAGCCACGACAGGTCGGTCAGCGCATCGGCCAACGCGTCCCAGTTCCCGCCGAACCAGGACGGCACCCCCAGCGCCGCCCCCCAGCGCCGCATCAGCTCGGCCTTGCTGCGCACACCGGCCAGGTCCACCCGGAGCGTCGTCCAGCCCGCCTCCTCGGCGGCGGCCAGCGCCGGCCCGAGCGGCCGCGGATCCAGGGTCATCGCAGGACCGCCTTGAAGGTGTCGTAGTGGTCGTCCGTGTAGTAGAACTCCCCACCCTCACCGGTCACGATCCGCCGCGCCCCGCGGTCGCGCTCCCCCGGCGTCTTCACCGTGAACTCGTGGTAGTACCCGCGCTTCTGCTGAGGCAGGACCTTCTCGAAGTTCCCGAAAACGGTCCCGTCCTGCCGGTACGGATACGGCCCGCCCTTGTCGATGAGCACGAGCACGTCCCGCGCCTGCGCCGGCAGCCTGTCCGCCCGTACGGTCGCCATCCCCCTGGCCCAGACGGGCGGCACGGAGACGGCGGAACCCGGTACGGAAGCGGGCGCCGAGGCGGCAGCGGACGGCGCGGCCTTCTCCCCACCACACCCCGCCACGCCGACCAGCGCAGCGCACAGGAACACCGGCCCCCACGACCAGACGCAGCAACGACCGGGGCACGTCCCTGAAGATCATGCACCGATCGTGCCAAATATCCGATTCGCCCGCGAATCGCGCGGCGGCGCCACCCGCGGCGGCGACAGCCTCAGAGCGCGGACATCTTGGTGTACGGACTCAGGATTCTCTTCTGGACCGACCCGAAGTCGACCAGGACAGCGATCCCCTCCTCGATACCGACGACACGGCCGAGGCCGTGCTCATCGTGAGAGACCCGGTCGCCGACGCTGAACTGCCGGAGCGGCGGTTCCACGGGGGCCTTGAACGGGCTGGACGGCAAATGGCGGCGAGGTACTGCTGACTTTGTCATTGAGACCAGTATGCGCCCCACAGCCCCCTGCACGGGCCGCCGTTCGGATCTCAATTACGGCACCATCCGCGCCGGAACCGGGCAGGGCCCGCACCGGGCCCGGGCACGGAGGCGGTGCGGGGGCGGCGCAGACGATCCGCGAAAGAAACGGAGGACTCAGTCGTCCGGGTCGGCCCGCTCCAGTGCCGGCCGCAGCCCCGGCTGCGACTCGGTGAGCAGGTAGTCCGCGACCGCCGTGTCGGTGACCAGGCTGGTCACCAGCCCTGATCGCAGCACCGCCCCGATCGCGGAGGCCTTGCGCAGCCCGCCCGCGATGGCCACGACCTCGGGAATCCGCCGCAGCCGGTCCGCCTCGACGGTGATGCAGCGCTCGCCGAGGTCCCGCCCGACGCGCCGCCCCTCGGCGTCGAACAGGTGGGCGGACATCTCGGCCGCGACGCCGAGCGAGGCGTAGTGCGCCCGCTCCTCGTCCGTGAGCATGTCGTGGACGGTGGAGATGCCCGGCTCCCACGACCCGATCGAGACCGCGGCGACCGTCACCTTGTCGAAGTACTCGAAGGCCCGGGCGATCCCCGTCTGGCTCCGCAGCGCGGCCGCGGTCGCCGGATCGGGGAGCAGCATCGGCGCGTAGATCGGGTGCGCGTCGCCGCCCGAGACCTGGGCGGCCCGCCGTACGGCCTCCACGGACCCGCGCTCGGCCGTACCGGCGTCGTACACGCCCGTCAGCTGCACCACGGTGCACTGGGGCAGCCGGTGCAGGGAGGCGGCCATGTGGATGGTCGACCGCCCCCACGCCAGGCCCAGTACGTCGCCCTCGTTGACGAGCTCGCCGAGCAGGTCGGCGGCGACCGCGCCCAGGTTCTCCGGATCCGGCGCGTCCTCGGTCGCATCGGCCGGGGACTCGACCACGACCGCGTGCCGGAGCCCGTACCGGGCCCGCAGCGCGTCGGACCGCTCCGCGTCGAGCTCGGCGGGCACGCGGATCTCGATCCGTACGAGGTCGCGCTCAAGGGCGGTCTCCAGGACCCGGGCCACCTTGAAGCGGCTCACGCCGAACTCCTCGGCGATCTGGATCTTGGACTTGCCCTCCAGGTAGAAACGGCGCGCCATGGCCGCCGCCTGCACCAGCTCCGCGGGTCCCATCCGCAGGGCTGACCGTCCCGCCGACATTGCAGACACCGCGTTCTCCTCACTGCTGTTCACACTCTCGACTCGCCGTTCATCCTGTCAGATCCGGCGGCCGTTGATCAGCCTGGACAGCTCCCGTTCACCGAGCTGTTCACCAACTCTCGTTTCAGTGGTCGCAAGCCCAGGGCGCCGCGGCGATCGCGACGTCCGCCTGCTCCCGCAGGGTACGTACGGCCGCGGCCGGGTCGACCGCCCCGTAGACGGCGCTTCCCGCGACGAACACGTCGGCGCCGGCCTCCGCGCACCGCTCGATCGTCGTGGCCGAGACCCCGCCGTCGACCTGGAGCCACAGCTCCAAGCCGTGCTTGGCGATGAGCTCCCGGGTACGGCGGATCTTGGGGAGCATGATGTCGAGAAAGGGCTGGCCGCCGAAGCCGGGCTCGACCGTCATGATCAGCAGCATGTCGAGCTCGGGGAGGATGTCCTCGTACTGCTCGATCGGCGTGGCGGGCTTGAGTGCCATGGACGCCCGCGCCCCCTTGGCCCGGATCTCCCGCGCGAGCCGCACGGGCGCGGCGGCGGCCTCGGCGTGGAAGGTGACCGATCCGGCGCCGGCCTCGACGTACTGCGGGGCCCAGCGGTCCGGGTTCTCGATCATGAGGTGCAGATCCAGCGGGATGTCCGTGGCGCGGCTCAGGGACTCCACGACGGGCACGCCGAGGGTGAGGTTCGGGACGAAATGGTTGTCCATGACATCGACATGCAGCCAGTCGGCCCCCTCGACGGCCTTCGCCTCCTCTGCGAGTCGGGCGAAGTCGGCGGACAGGATGCTGGGATAAATCTGAGCGGCCATGCCCCAAGCCTGCCATGCCGTGGCGCAGTTCCGGCCACGACCCCGGAACTGAGGGCGGGCGTAGCAACGCTTGACCAAGACGGAAGAACAATCAAAATATTCTTACTGATCACTACCGGCGTGATCCCGCGGCCGTGTGTTCGAGGATCGCGGGGACGATCACCGCCCAGTCGGCCCGCTCGACCCCGTGGCCGGCGTCCTCCAGGACCAGGAGCCTCCCGCCGGGGATCTGCTCCGCGAGCGCCTCGCCGTGCGGCAGCGGGAACATCGGATCGGCGCTCCCGTGGATCACCAGCGCGGGCACCGCGATCGAGGACGGGGGCGCGGACGGAAGCCCGCCGTCCGGGAGGGCGCCGTGGTTGCGGACCGCGGCGAAATCGTGCGCGCGCTCGACGTCGCGGCGGACGAGGCCGCGGACGGCGGCCTCGTCGAACGGCCGCCGCCCGCCCGCGAGCAGGCGCGCGTAGGCGACCTGGTACTCGACCACCGAGTCGGCGTCCGACCAGTCGACGTGCGCGGTCGCGACGAACCGCATGAACTCCGCGGTGGGCGGCTCAGGCGCGCGGTCACCGGCGGGGACGGCCGAGGACGTGCTGATCAGGACCAGGGACAGGACGCGGTCGGCGTGGTCGAGCGCAAGCCGCTGCGCGAGCGCCCCTCCGGCGGAGACACCCACGACGTGCGCGGCCGGGACGCCGTACGCATCGAGCACCCGGGCGGCGTCGCCGACCAGGTCCGCGCCGGTGTACCCGGGACGGCCCGGCTCGTACGCGACGGATCGCCCGGTGTCGCGGTGGTCGTACCGGATCACGAAGCGCCCGCCCCCGGCGAGCATCCGGCAGAAGCCCTCGTCCCACAGAGCATCGAGGCCCCCGTCCCCATGACGAGCAGGACGGGCGGAAGGGCCGGATCCCCGAAGGACTCGGTGCACAGCGTGATGCCGCCGGATGCGACCACGCGCTCGACCACGGTTGCCGCTCCTCTCCGACTCCACGGTGCACGGCGGCGGGGGCTCCGGAGCCCGGGACCCCGCTACCCCGTGCGCCGGATCAGCGCCAGGTACATCGCGTCCGTCCCGTGGAGGTGCGGCCACAGCTGCACGTCCGGGCCGTCGCCCAGGGCCGGGACGCCCGCCATGTACGGCCTGGCGTCGATCAGTTCGGCATCCACCGGCGAGGCGCCGGCGCCGCGGCCGCGCAGGACGTCGTCCACGACGACCCGGGTCTCGGCCAGGTGCGGAGAGCACGTCGCGTAGCCCACGAGCCCGCCCACCCGGACCGCCGAGAGCGCCTCGCGCAGCAGCGCCCGCTGGAGCGGGGCGAAGCCCTCGAGGTCCTCCGGGCGCCGCCGCCACCTGGCCTCCGGGCGGCGGCGCAGCGCGCCCAGCCCGGAGCAGGGGACGTCCATCAGGACCCGGTCGAAGGAGCCCGGCCGCCACGGCGGCCGGGTGCCGTCCGCCGCGATGACCTGGTACGGACCGGGGTTGCCGGCCAGGGCGCGCTCCACGAGCCGCGCCCGGTGCGGCTGCTTCTCCGAGGCCAGCAGGAACGCCCCGCGCTGCGCCGCCAGGGCGCCCAGCAGGGCCGCCTTGCCACCGGGTCCCGCGCAGCCGTCCAGCCAGCGCTCGTCGCGCCCCTCGACCGGCGCGGCCGCGAGCGCCATCGCCACCAGCTGGCTGCCCTCGTCCTGGACGCCCGCGCGCCCCTCGCGGACCGCCTCCAGCGCGCCCGGTTCGCCGCCCTCGGCCATGCGCACGGCGTACGGCGACCAGCGCCCCGGCAGCGCCGAGTCCTCGCCGACCGCCGTCAGCAGCTCCTCGGTCGTGGACCGACCGGGCCGCGCCACCAGGGTGACCTCGGGCCGCTCGTTGTCGGCTTCGAGGAGGTCCTCGATGCCGGCCCGGCCGCCGCCGAGGGCGTCCCACAGGGCGCTGACGACCCACCTCGGGTGCGAGTGGTACACCGCGAGGTGCTCCTCGGCGTCCTCCTCGTACGGCGGGGCCACCCGCTCCAGCCATCCGTCCAGGTCGTGCGCGGCGATCTTGCGCAGCACCGCGTTGACGAACTTGGCACGCCCGTCCCCGAGCACCACCCGGGCCAGCTCCACGCTGGCCGACACCGCCGCGTGCGTCGGGATCCGGGTCCCGAGCAGCTGGTGGGCGCCGAGCGACAGCACGTCCAGCACGGGCGGGTCCACCTCGCGCAGCGGCCGGTCGATGCAGGCCTTGATGACCGCGTCGTAGGTGCCCTGCCGGCGCAGCGTCCCGTAGACGAGCTCGGTGGCCAGCGCCGCGTCCCGCGCCTCGAAGCCCTCCGTCTGGCGGGCCTTGCGCAGCAGCGGGGGCAGGACGAGGTTGGCGTACGCGTCGCGCTCGTCCACCGCCCGCAGGGCCTCGAAGGCCAGCAGCCGGACGGGGTCCTTCTTGGGGCGGCGGTACGGCTTGGCCTGCCGCTGGCCTGCGGCGCTGCGCGGGGGACGGGACTGATCGCTCACGTGAAAGGTGCTCCGGGTTTACGGGGTCTACGAGGTGGTGCCGGCGTAAGGGGTGCCGGCGGCGGGCCGGCGCCCGGCGGGGGTCCCGGGGATACCGGTACGGATCAGCCTACGTCCGTGCCGCCGAGGCGCTCACCGGGAGCGATCCGCACCCCGCGGGCCCAGTCGGCGCCGCGCATCGGCTTCTTGCCCTGCGGCTGTACCCAGAGCAGCTCCACGGCGTGCGAGCCGGTGCCGGCGTACACGTTGTTCTTGGCCGGGGAGAGCTCGCCGGGCGCCAGGTCCGTGCGGTCGGTGACCAGGCCGACGGAGATCAGCTTGAGCCGCTCCCCGCGGAAGACGGTCCACGCGCCGGGCGCGGGCGTGCAGCCGCGCACGACGCGGTCGGCCCGCATCGCCGGGGCGTTCCAGTCGATGCGCGCGTCCTCGACGGTGATCTTGGGTGCGAGCGAGACGCCGTCGGCGGGCTGCACGACGGCGCGCAGCGTGCCGTCCTCGATGCCGTCCATGGTGGCGGCCAGCAGGCCGGAGCCGGCGAAGGCGAGGCGGGTCAGCAGGTCGCCGCTGGTGTCGGTGGGGCGGATCTCCTCGGTCAGGTGCCCGTAGACGGGCCCGGTGTCCAGGCCCTCCTCGATGAGGAAGGTGGAGGCGCCGGTGACCTGGTCCCCCGCCATGATCGAGTGCTGGACGGGCGCGGCCCCGCGCCACGCGGGCAGCAGCGAGAAGTGCAGGTTGACCCAGCCGTGGCGGGGGATCTCAAGGGCGCTCTTGGGGATCAGCGCCCCGTACGCGACGACCGGACAGCAGTCCGGTCCGATCTCGCGCAGCCGGGCCTGGAACTCCGGGTCGCGGGGCCGGACCGGCTTGAGGATCTCGATGCCGGCCTCTTCGGCGCGCTCGGCGACCGGGCTGGCGACGAGCCGCCGGCCGCGGCCGGCCGGTGCGTCGGGCCGGGTGACGACGGCGGCGACCTCGTGCCGCCCGGAGGCGATGAGGGCGTCCAGGGCGGGCACGGCGACCTCGGGGGTGCCTGCGAAGACGAGCTTCACTGGGGTCCTACCTCGCTATCTCGGCTGTCAGCAGCGCACCAGTCTATGGTCCCGGCGCCGTGGGGGCCGCCCGGCCCGATCGGCGGGCACCGCAGGGGCCCGCCCGGGGCCCGGACGGCCCGTCAGGGGGCGTACGCACACACGCGCGCCTCTCGCATATGCCGACACGCCCCCGGTGCGTGACTTCAGTGCCGTTTGGCGCGTTGGTCAAAAGAGATTGACCGAAACCGGGCCGCGCGATGAGATCGGTGTCTGCGGCCCGATCCGCTCTTCAGCACCGGTTCGAGAGGCTTCTTCATGGCCGACCACGCCACCCACGACGCCCAAGCACGGGCCAGCCTGCACCTCCTGGTGCGGGACATCGAGCGGGTTCGCCGGCAGGTGGATGCTCTGCGTACGCTCACCGCCCAGCTCGGCAATGTGTACCGCCCGCGCCGCTCCGGTCCCTCCACGGGCTTCGTCGTCTATGGCCGGGCCCCCGCGCCCACCGTCCGCCTCGCGCAGGAGCTGCGGGACAGCGTCGAGACGCTGGTGACCGCAGCGGTGGACTTCGACCGCTCGCTCGGATTCTCGTGGGACGCGGTCGGTTCCGCGCTCGGCGTCACCAAGCAGGCCGTGCACCGGCGGTACGGGGCCCGGCGGGCCCAGGCCGCCGAGTCCGCGGAGCCGGCGGCCGAGGGCACGACCACGCGGACCCTCGGGCCGCTGCCCACGGTCCCGGCGGCCCGCTCGGTGCCGCCGCAGCCGCTGCGCGAGGAGCCCCAGGCCGCGGCCCCGTCCCGCTCCGCGGCCGCCTTCCCGGGCCCCCGCAACTCCGACTCGTCCCGGGTGATCCACAACGGCTGATCGGTCGCCGGCCGCCGGGACGCCGACCCTCCGACGGCCGGCCTGACGCCGTACCCCGCCCCGCCCTCGGCAGGACGCCCCCCGCGGCCGTCCCACCGGGGGCGTTCGGCCGTCCGCCCGCCACGGACGCCCCCCGGAGTGACCGCTAACCGATGTCCGGCGGGTCGATCCGGACGCGGACCGCCTCCGCCGCCGGGACTCCGCGGGCCAGCCGGGCCGCCTGGGCCGACTTCAGGGCGGCCGCCAGCGCGGCCCCGCTGCCGGGCGGGACGCGGACCAGCGCCCGCTCCCCCGGCGAGGGCTCGCCGCGCCGCCCCGGTACCGGGACCGGGCCCAGTACCTCCGCGTCCGGCGGCAGCCCGGCTCCGGCCAGGAAGGCCTCCACCGCCTCGCCCCGGCCGGCCACGGCCGCCATCCGGGAGACCGGCGGGAACCCGAGCTGGGCCCGCTCGGCGAGCTCCCGTACGGCATGGCCCACCGGGTCCCACCGCACGAGGGCCTGGACCGGCCGCAGCGTCGGCTCCGCGACCACGACGACCTGCCCCTCCGCCCGGACCAGCGAGGCGGCCGCGATCCACCGGCGCAGCGCGTCCTCCCCGGCCCGCAGGTCGGGCCGGGTCAGCATCGCCCAGCCGTCCAGGAGGAGCGCCGCCGCGTACCCGGCGCCGGCCGCGACCGGCTCGGCTCCCGGGGTGCACACCACCAGTGCCGGCCGGTCCGGCACCTCGTCCAGGATGTGGTCGCGCCCCGAGGTCCGGACGGGCACGGCCGGGAAGGCCCGCCCGAGCTCCTCGGCCGTCCGCCGGGCGCCCACCACCTGGGCGCGCAGCCGGAACGACCCGCACTCCTCGCAGTGCCAGGCGCTCTCCTGCCGCCCGCACCAGCCGCAGTGCAGCTCCCGCGCGTCGGGGGCCTCCAGTGGCCCCGCGCAGACCTTGCAGCGGGCGGGGGTGCGGCACCGCTCGCACGCCAGCCGCGGCGCATAGCCGCGCCGGGGCACCTGTACGAGCACGGGCCCGGACTTCAGCCCCTCCCGCACGGTCTCCCAGGCCAGGCTCGGCAACCGGGCGGCGCGGGCCGCCTCGTCCCGGGCCAGGAGCTCGTCGCCCACGGTCCGGATCCGGGGCGCGCAGGCCCGTACCGTCTCGCGGTCGGCGACGAGCGGCCGCGCCCAGCCCGTCTCGACCAGCTGGGCGGCCTCCACGGTGCAGCTGGTGCTCCCGGCCAGGAATCCGCAGCCGTCGCCGACGGCACGCAGCTCCAGCACCTCCCGGACGTGCGGGAACGGCGCGTGGTCGTCGGCGTGGCTGGAGTCGCCGTCGTCCCAGACGGCGACCAGCCCGAGGTCCCGTACGGGCGCGAACATCGCGGCGCGGGTGCCGATGACGGCCCGCACCGAGCCCCGGTGCACGGCGAGCCACTGGCGGTAGCGCTTCTCGGGGCCGGACTCGGCGGTCAGCAGCGCGTGCCGCCCCTCGCCGAGCAGGGCGGTCAGCGCCGCGTCGACCCGGGCGGCGGTGCGTCCGTCGGGCAGGACGGCGAGGGCGCCGCGGCCGGAGGCGAGGGTGGCGGCCATGGCGCGGGCCAGCTCGTCGGCCCAGCCGGGGCCGGGCAGGGCCGTCCAGACGGCGCGCGGCGCCCCGCCCGTGGCCAGCGCCCGCAGGAAGGCGGGGCCGGAGCCGTACCGCGCCCAGCCGCCCGGTTCGGGCGCGGCGGGCGGGGGCAGCGGCTCGGGTGAGGGCTTGGCCTCGGCGCGGGCACTGCGCGCGGGCAGGGCGAGCTGGAGCACGTCGGCCAGGCTGCCGGCGTACCGGTCGGCGACGGCCCGGGCCAGGGCCAGCATGCCGGGGGTGAGCACGACCTCGGGCGAGACGACGTGGGCGAGGGCGGCCAGGGCTCCGTTGTAGTCGGATTCGGCGCGGCGCTCGACGATGAACCCGTCGATGAGGCCGCCGCCCTCGCGGCGGCCGCCGTGCACCTGGTGGGAGCCGGCGCCGAAGCGGACCCGGACCCGGACGCCCGGCTGGGCGGCCTCGGAGAGCTCCTCGGGGACCGCGTAGTCCCAGAGCTGGTCGAGGTGGAGCACGCCCTTGTTGACGAGGATCCGGGCGACGGGCAGCTCTTCGGCGAGGGCGGCGCCGCGCCAGGTGCGCGGCTTGGCCTTGGGGGCCTTGGCCTTCGCCTCGGCGACCATCTCCCTCATCAGCGCGAGCTGCTCCGGCGGACCGCCGGGACCCTCGTCCCCGCTCCGCTGCCCGGATTCGTTCGTGCTGCTCACACCCGCATTCTTACCAAACCCCACCGACAACGGACGGCCCCGGACCACAGGGGTCCGGGGCCGTCCGTACGGCGGGCGTGCGCCGCGGGGTCCTACAGGCCGGCGGCCGCGCGCAGCGCGTCCACGCGGTCGGTGCGCTCCCAGGTGAAGTCCGGCAGCTCGCGGCCGAAGTGGCCGTACGCGGCGGTCTGGGCGTAGATCGGGCGCAGCAGGTCGAGGTCGCGGATGATCGCGGCCGGACGGAGGTCGAAGACCTGGCCGATCGCGTCCTCGATCTTCTGGACCTCCACCTTGGCGGTGCCGAAGGTCTCGACGAAGAGGCCGACGGGCTCCGCCTTGCCGATGGCGTACGCGACCTGGACCTCGCAGCGCGAGGCGAGGCCGGCGGCCACCACGTTCTTGGCGACCCAGCGCATGGCGTACGCGGCGGAGCGGTCGACCTTGGACGGGTCCTTGCCCGAGAAGGCGCCGCCGCCGTGGCGGGCCATGCCGCCGTACGTGTCGATGATGATCTTGCGGCCGGTGAGGCCGGCGTCGCCCATCGGGCCGCCGATCTCGAAGCGGCCGGTCGGGTTGACCAGCAGGCGGTAGCCCTCGGTGTCGAGCTTGATGCCGTCCTCGACGAGCTGGGCCAGCACGTGCTCGACGACGAACTCGCGGATGTCCGGGGCGAGCAGCGAGTCCAGGTCGATGTCCGAGGCGTGCTGCGAGGACACGACGACGGTGTCGAGGCGGACGGCCTTGTCCCCGTCGTACTCGATGGTGACCTGGGTCTTGCCGTCGGGGCGCAGGTACGGGATGGTCCCGTTCTTGCGGACCTCGGACAGGCGGCGCGAGAGGCGGTGCGCGATGTGGATCGGGAGCGGCATGAGCTCGGGGGTCTCGTCGCACGCGTAGCCGAACATCAGGCCCTGGTCGCCGGCGCCCTGCTTGTCGAGCTCGTCCTCGTCGCCCTCGACCCGCTTCTCGTACGCGGTGTCGACGCCCTGCGCGATGTCCGGGGACTGCGCGCCGATGGACACCGACACGCCGCAGGAGGCGCCGTCGAAGCCCTTCTTCGAGGAGTCGTAGCCGATCTCCAGGATCTTGTCGCGGACGAGCTGCGCGATCGGCGCGTACGCCTTCGTCGTCACCTCACCGGCGATGTGGACGAGACCGGTGGTGATGAGGGTCTCCACGGCCACACGCGAGGTCGGGTCCTCGGTGAGCAGTGCGTCGAGGATCGTGTCGCTGATCTGGTCAGCGATCTTGTCGGGGTGACCCTCGGTGACGGACTCCGAGGTGAACAGGCGACGGGACACAACGCTCCCTGGGGTTGCAGCGGCTGCTGGCTGATCATTTGGCGGAACCACACCGGGGGCTGCGCCCGATCACGTTCCGAGTGTGCAGTTTATCGGTCGCCACCGTTTGCCGGACCACCTGTCTCGCCCAATGGGAGCCATGTGACCTGCGGCACTCCATTCTGGCTCATGGAATCGGCTACGAGAAGAGTGGTCGCTCAGGCGCGTCGGGGGGCGAGTCGCGGAGTGATCCGATCCCAAATCGCTTCTGCGAGGGCTTCCTTCGGACCGTAGGGAACCGGGGTTTCCGTCCCATCGGAGGACAGGATGACCGCTTCATTCTCCTCGGAACCGAAGGTCTTGGCCTCGCCCACCTCGTTCACGACGAGGAGATCACACCCCTTGCGGAGCAATTTGGCCCGACCGTTCGCGAGCACGTCGTCCGTTTCGGCGGCGAAACCGACCACGACCTGGCCTTCCCGGGCCCGGTCGGCCGAGATCTCCGCGAGGACGTCGGGGTTGCGCACCAGCGCCACCGGGGCCGGATCCTGCCCGTCCTTCTTCTTGATCTTGCCGCTCATGTATTCGGCCGGCCGGAAGTCGGCCACGGCCGCGGCCATCACCACCGCGTCGGCGTCCGCCGCCGCCTTGAGCACGGCCTCGCGCAGCTGTACGGCCGTCCCGACCCGTACGACGTCCACCCCGGCCGGGTCGGCCAGGGCGGTGTTGGCCGCGACGAGGGTGACCCGGGCCCCGCGCGCGACGGCGGTGCGGGCCAGTGCGTAGCCCTGCTTGCCGGAGGAGCGGTTGCCGAGGAAGCGGACCGGGTCGAGCGGCTCGCGCGTACCGCCCGCGCTGATCACCACGTGCCGGCCGGCCAGGTCGGGCCCGGCCACCCCGCGCGCGGAAGCGTGCCTCCTCAAGACGGTGCGGCAGACCTCGAAGATCTCCTCGGGGTCGGGCAGCCGCCCCTTGCCGGTGTCCTTTCCGGTGAGCCGGCCGACGGCGGGCTCGATGACGACGGCCCCGCGGCGGCGCAGCGTGGCCACGTTCTCCTGGGTGGCGGGGTGCTCCCACATCTCGGTGTGCATGGCGGGGGCGAACACCACCGGGCAGCGCGCGGTGAGCAGCGTATTGGTGAGCAGGTCGTCGGCCAGGCCGTGAGCGGCCTTGGCGAGCATGTCCGCGGTGGCGGGGGCGACGACGACGAGGTCGGCGTTCTGCCCGATCCGTACGTGCGGGACCTCGTGGACGGTCTCCCAGACCTCGGTGCCCGCCGGGTTCCCGGAGAGCGCGGCCCAGGTGGCCTCGCCCACGAAGTTCAGGGACGCCGCCGTGGGGACGACCCGTACCTCGTGCCCGGACTCGGTGAGCCGGCGCAGCAGCTCGCACGCCTTGTACGCGGCGATCCCGCCGCTGACTCCGAGCACGACCTTCGGCTTACCCACCACACACGCCCTCTCGCTGATCGTCGTACGTGTCTATGACACACCACAGGCCCGGCAGATGTTCTGCCGGGCCTGTGGTGAAAGGAATTCTCGGGGCCTTACTGGGCCGGGGCCTCGATGGCCTCGGAGGTCAGCAGACCCGCGTTGATCTCGCGCAGCGCGATCGAGAGCGGCTTCTCGTGGACGTGGGTGTCCACCAGCGGGCCGACGTACTCAAGCAGGCCCTCACCGAGCTGCGAGTAGTACGCGTTGATCTGACGCGCGCGCTTGGCCGCGTAGATCACGAGGCTGTACTTCGAGTCCGTGGCCTCGAGCAGCTCGTCGATCGGCGGGTTGATGATGCCCTCGGGCGCGGTGATGGAAGAGGACACGCTCTACCTTCCGAAGAATGGGTGAATGATCAAGCATTGATCGAAATGAACATCGATCAACGATCAGACAACTTCCATCAAGGCTAGCAGCTCGCGCGCCACGTCCTCGACGGAGGTGTTGACCAGGGTGGTGTCGAACTCGGATTCGGCAGCGAGCTCGACCTTGGCGGTCTCCAGCCTGCGCTGGATGACCTCGGGCGATTCGGTGCCGCGGCCGGTGAGCCGGCGGACCAGCTCGTCCCAGCTCGGCGGCGCGAGGAAGACGAGCTGGGCCTCGGCCATGGACTCGCGGACGAGTCGCGCGCCCTGGAGGTCGATCTCCAGGAGAACGGGCTCGCCGTTCTCCAGTCGCTCCACCACCGCGCCGCGCGGTGTGCCGTAGCGGTTGCCCGCGAATTCGGCCCACTCCAGCAGCTCGCC
Organism: Streptomyces sp. NPDC051109; assembly: GCF_044455885.1. Classification (NCBI taxonomy): domain Bacteria; kingdom Bacillati; phylum Actinomycetota; class Actinomycetes; order Kitasatosporales; family Streptomycetaceae; genus Streptomyces; species Streptomyces sp. NPDC051109. The sequence continues at coordinate 11,998 of NZ_JBITFF010000020.1, read as the reverse complement.
GTTGGCGATCAGCTTGTCGAACTCGTCGTCGTTGACGAAGAAGTAGTGGACTCCGTGTCGCTCACCGGGCCGCGGCTTGCGGGTGGTGGCCGACACCGAGAGCCATACCTCGGGGTGGACCTTGCGCATATGCGCGACGACCGTGCTCTTGCCGACCCCCGAAGGGCCGGAGAGCACGGTCAGCCGCGGACGAACCTCTGCTGCCATAGAGCGATTATCCAGGTTCTCGGGACTGCCTGAGAACGCCGGGAGAACTTCAGGCAACGCGTCAGCCGGCAGGAGTGCCGAACTCACGCTCCAGAGACGCGATCTGGTTGGAACCGAGACCTCGGACACGCCGGGACTCGGAGATGCCGAGGCGCTCCATGATCTGCTTGGCGCGGACCTTGCCCACGCCAGGCAGGGACTCCAGCAGGGCGGAGACCTTCATCTTGCCGATGACGTCGTTCTCCTGGCCCGTCTTGATGACCTCTTGGAGCGAGGCGCCGGAGTGCTTGAGTCGATTCTTCACCTCGGCCCGCTCCCGGCGAGCCGCGGCGGCCTTTTCGAGCGCGGCTGCGCGCTGTTCAGGGGTAAGGGGCGGAAGAGCCACGCCTACGTCACCTCGGATGTCGAACTGTCGGATACGGACCGGTGGGGAACCCTAGGGCGCCACACCAGGCGAATGCCCGAACAGCGGTGGAACTCGTTCGCTGCTCGTCACTCTGATCGGAGACTAGCGGCCAACAACGCTCCAGTCAGCGAGAACGGACGAAAAGTCCTGGTCAGCCTCCACTGAACCGTACATCACGGACAAACCACCCCGGTTTTGTCCGGGGAAAGACGTTCGATTTTCGTCAGACCGTACGACCTGCGGTGCGGCCGGACCTCCCGGCCGCACTCCGAAAGGGCTCAGGCGGAGACCGCCTCGCGGATTTCGTCCGCGAACCGGGTGGCCGAGGCGCGCAGGGCGGCGGCGTCCGGGCCGTGCTTCAGCACGCCCCGCGAGACGTTCGGGACCACATTGCGGACGGCCGCGCCGAAGACCGCCGGGAGGTCGGCCGCCGTCGCGCCCTGCGCACCGATGCCGGGGGCCAGCAGCGGACCGTTGATGTCCAGGTCGAAGGAGGACAGGTCGCCGAGCGTGGCGCCGACCACCGCTCCGAAGGAGCCCATCGGCGCGGCGCCCGCGTTCTCCGCCGCGAGGTGCGCGAGCATCGTCGCCCCGATCGTGCGCCCGTCCTCCCGGACCGCGCGCTGGACCTCCGCGCCCTCCGGGTTCGAGGTGAGGGCGAGGACGAAGAGTCCGGCGCCCGAGCGGCGGGCCAGCTCCACCGCAGGCTCCAGCGAGCCGTAGCCCAGGTACGGGGAGACCGTCAGGGCGTCGGAGAACAGCGGGGAGGACGGCTCCAGGAAGGTCTGGGCGTACGCGGCCATCGTCGAGCCGATGTCCCCGCGCTTGGCGTCCATCACGACCAGCGTGCCGGCGGCCCGCGCGTCGGCCACGGTCCGCTCCAGCACCGCGATGCCCTTCGAGCCGAAGCGCTCGAAGAAGGCCGCCTGCGGTTTGAAGACGGCCACCGAGTCGGCCAGCGCCTCGACGACCGTGCGGGAGAACTTCTCCAGGCCCGCGATGTCGTCGTTCAGGCCCCAGGACGCGAGGAGGGCCGCGTGCGGGTCGATGCCCACGCACAGCGGGCCGCGCGCGTCCATCGCCGCGCGCAGGCGGGTGCCGAAGGGGGTCACGGGGGTCTCGGTCACTGCATGGCCTTCCGGGTCTCGGCGCCGACGGCCTCGGCGAGGGTCGCGTACGGGCTGACGGCCAGGCGCGCCGCCAGGCCCTTGTGGATCGCGCGGGCGTAGAACGGGCCCTCGTAGACGAACGCGCTGTACCCCTGGATCAGGGTGGCGCCGGCCAGGATCCGCTGCCAGGCGTCCTCGGCGTTCTCGATGCCCCCGACGCCCACCAGCACCAGGCGGTCCCCCACACGGGCGTACAGGCGGCGCAGGACCTCCAGGGAGCGCTCCTTGACCGGGGCGCCGGACAGGCCGCCGGCCTCCTTCACGAGGTCGGGGGCGGACTTCAGGCCCAGACCCTCGCGCGCGATGGTGGTGTTGGTCGCGATGATGCCGTCCAGGCCGAGCTCCAGCGCGAGGTCGGCGACCGCGTCCACGTCCTCGTCCGCGAGGTCCGGGGCGATCTTGACGAGCAGCGGGACCCGGCGGTCGGTGACCATGCGGTCCGCGGCCTCCCGTACGGCCGTCAGGAGCGGGCGCAGCGACTCGGTGGCCTGGAGGTTGCGCAGGCCCGGCGTGTTCGGCGAGGAGACGTTCACGACCAGGTAGTCCGCGTGGCGGGCCAGGCGCTCGGTGGAGGCGACGTAGTCCGCCACCGCCTCCTCCTCCGGCACGACCTTGGTCTTGCCGATGTTGACGCCCACGACCGTGTTGAAGACCGGCACACGGGCCGCCAGGCGGGCCGCCACGGCCGCAGAGCCCTCGTTGTTGAACCCCATGCGGTTGATCAGCGCGCGGTCCGGCACGAGCCGGAACAGCCGCTTCTTGGGGTTGCCCGGCTGCGCCTGCGCCGTGACCGTGCCGATCTCGACGTGGTCGAAGCCGAGCATCGACATGCCGTCGATGGCGACGGCGTTCTTGTCGAAGCCCGCCGCGAGGCCGAAGGGGCCGTGCATGCGCAGCCCGAGCGCCTCGGTGCGCAGCTCCTTGTACCGCGGTGCCAGGGCCGCGGCGGCGAAGGTGCGCAGCACGGGGGTGCGGGCGGTGCGCCGGATCCAGCGGAAGGCCAGGTAGTGGGCCTGCTCCGGGTCCATCCGCTTGAAGACCAGGTCGAAGAAGAGTTTGTACATGTCGAGAGGTTCCCTTGTGCGCTCATGACGAGGGGGACACCGATGCGCGTCGCGCATCCGTGTCCCCCTCCTCGTACGGGCTGCTAGTCGCGGGCCGCGGTCAGGTGCTCCGCGTGCTCCTGGAGCGAGCGCACGCCCACGTCGCCGTGGTTGAGCGCGTCGATGCCCTGGACGGCCGCGGCGAGCGCCTGGACCGTGGTCAGGCACGGGACCCCGCGCGCCACGGCCGCCGTGCGGATCTCGTAGCCGTCGAGGCGGCCGCCGGTGCCGTACGGGGTGTTGACGATCAGGTCGACCTGGCCGTCGTGGATGAGCTGGACGATGGTCTTCTCGCCGCCCGGGCCCTCGCCCTCGCTGAGCTTGCGCACGATGGTGGCGTTGATGCCGTTGCGGCGCAGCACCTCGGCGGTGCCGGAGGTGGCCATCAGCTCGAAGCCGTGGTTGACGAGCTCGCGCGCCGGGAAGATCATCGAGCGCTTGTCGCGGTTGGCGACGGAGATGAACGCGCGGCCCTTGGTGGGCAGCGGGCCGTAGGCGCCGGCCTGCGACTTGGCGTACGCCGTGCCGAAGACGGAGTCGATGCCCATGACCTCGCCGGTGGAGCGCATCTCCGGGCCGAGGACGGTGTCGACGCCGCGGCCGTGGATGTCGCGGAAGCGCGACCACGGCATGACGGCCTCCTTGACGGAGATCGGCGCGTCGAGCGGCAGGGTGCCGCCGTCGCCGGTCTTCGGGAGCATGCCCTCTTCGCGCAGTTCGGCGATGGTGGCGCCGAGCGAGATGCGGGCGGCGGCCTTGGCGAGCGGGACCGCGGTCGCCTTCGAGGTGAAGGGGACGGTCCGGGAGGCGCGCGGGTTGGCCTCGAGGACGTAGAGGATGTCACCCGCCATCGCGAACTGGATGTTGATCAGGCCGCGTACGCCGACGCCCTTGGCGATGGCCTCGGTGGAGGCGCGCAGGCGCTTGATGTCGAAGCCGCCGAGGGTGATCGGGGGCAGGGCGCAGGCCGAGTCGCCGGAGTGGATGCCGGCTTCCTCGATGTGCTCCATGACGCCGCCGAGGTAGAGCTCGGTGCCGTCGTACAGGGCGTCGACGTCGATCTCGATGGCGTCGTCGAGGAAGCGGTCGACGAGGACGGGGCGGGTCGGCGAGATCTCGGTGGATTCCGCGATGTACGAGGACAGCCGGTCCTCGTCGTAGACGATCTCCATGCCGCGGCCGCCGAGCACGTACGAGGGGCGTACGAGGACCGGGTAGCCGATCTCGTCGGCGATGGCCTTCGCGCCCGCGAACGTGGTGGCGGTGCCGTGCTTGGGGGCCGGCAGGCCGGCCTCGGCGAGCACCTGGCCGAACGCGCCGCGGTCCTCGGCGGCGTGGATGGCCTCCGGCGGGGTGCCGACGACCGGGACGCCGTTGTCCTTGAGGGCCTGGGCGAGGCCGAGGGGGGTCTGGCCGCCGAGCTGGACGACGACGCCGGCGATGGGGCCGGCCAGCGACTCGGCGTGGACGATCTCCAGCACGTCTTCGAGCGTGAGGGGCTCGAAGTACAGGCGGTCGGAGGTGTCGTAGTCCGTCGAGACGGTCTCCGGGTTGCAGTTGACCATCACGGTCTCGTAGCCGGCGTCGCTGAGGGCGAAGGAGGCGTGGACGCAGGAGTAGTCGAACTCGATGCCCTGGCCGATGCGGTTCGGGCCGGAGCCCAGGATGATCACCGCGGGCTTCTCGCGGGGCGCGACCTCGCTCTCCTCGTCGTACGAGGAGTAGAAGTACGGGGTCTTCGCAGCGAACTCGGCGGCGCAGGTGTCGACCGTCTTGTAGACCGGGCGGACGCCCAGCGCGTGGCGGACCTCGCGGACGACGTCCTCGCGCAGGCCGCGGATCTCGGCGATCTGGGCGTCGGAGAAGCCGTGGCGCTTGGCCTCGGCGAGCAGCTCGGGGTGGAGCTTCTCCGCGGCGGCCAGCTCGTCGGCGATCTCCTTGATCAGGAAGAGCTGGTCGACGAACCAGGGGTCGATCTTCGTGGACTCGAAGACCTCTTCCTGGGTGGCGCCGGCGCGGATGGCCTGCATGACGGTGTTGATGCGGCCGTCGGTGGGGCGGACGGCGGTGGCGAGGAGTTCTTCCTTGTCGCCGACGGGGCCGACGAAGGTGAACTGCGAGCCCTTCTTCTCCAGGGAGCGCAGGGCCTTCTGGAGGGCCTCGGTGAAGTTGCGGCCGATGGCCATGGCCTCGCCCACCGACTTCATGGTGGTGGTGAGGGTGGCGTCGGCGAGCGGGAACTTCTCGAAGGCGAAGCGCGGGGCCTTGACGACGACGTAGTCGAGGGTCGGCTCGAAGGAGGCCGGCGTCTTCTCGGTGATGTCGTTGGGGACCTCGTCGAGGGTGTAGCCGATGGCCAGCTTGGCGGCGATCTTGGCGATCGGGAAGCCGGTGGCCTTGGACGCGAGCGCGGAGGAGCGGGAGACGCGCGGGTTCATCTCGATGACGATGACGCGGCCGTCGACCGGGTCGATCGCGAACTGGATGTTGCAGCCGCCGGTGTCGACGCCGACCTCGCGGATGATCGCGATGCCGATGTCGCGCAGCCGCTGGTACTCGCGGTCGGTCAGGGTCATGGCCGGGGCGACGGTGATGGAGTCGCCGGTGTGGACGCCCATCGGGTCGAAGTTCTCGATGGAGCAGACGACGACCACGTTGTCCTTGGTGTCGCGCATCAGCTCCAGCTCGTACTCCTTCCAGCCGAGGATGGACTCCTCCAGGAGCACCTCGGTGGTCGGGGAGAGCGTGAGGCCCTGGCCGGCGATGCGGCGCAGCTCCTCCTCGTCGTGGGCGAAGCCGGAGCCGGCGCCGCCCATGGTGAAGGAGGGGCGGACGACGACGGGGTAGCCGCCGAGCGTCTCGACGCCCGCGAGGACGTCGTCCATGGAGTGGCAGATGACCGAGCGGGCGGACTCGCCGTAGCCGATCTTGGCCTTCACGGCCTCGACGACGCCCTTGAAGAGGTCGCGGTCCTCGCCCTTGTTGATGGCCTCGACGTTGGCGCCGATGAGCTCGACGCCGTACTTCTCCAGCACACCCTGCTCGTGCATGGAGATGGCGGTGTTGAGCGCGGTCTGGCCGCCGAGGGTCGGGAGCAGCGCGTCGGGGCGCTCCTTCGCGATGATCTTCTCGACGAACTCGGGGGTGATCGGCTCGACGTACGTGGCGTCGGCGATCTCCGGGTCGGTCATGATCGTCGCGGGGTTGGAGTTCACCAGGATGACCCGCAGGCCCTCGGCCTTGAGGATCCGGCAGGCCTGGGTGCCGGAGTAGTCGAACTCGGCGGCCTGTCCGATGACGATCGGGCCGGAGCCGATGACCAGGACGGACTGGATATCGGTGCGCTTAGGCACGCTCGGCCTCCATCTGGGCGGTGTTCATCAAAGACGTGAAGCGGTCGAAGAGGTACGCGGCGTCGTGCGGGCCGGCGGCCGCTTCGGGGTGGTACTGGACGGAGAAGGCCGGCTGGTCGAGCAGCTGGAGGCCTTCCACGACGTTGTCGTTGAGGCAGACGTGGGAGACCTCGGCGCGGCCGAAGGGGGTCTCGGACACCGTGTCGAGGGGCGCGTCCACGGCGAAGCCGTGGTTGTGCGCGGTGATCTCGACCTTGCCGGTGGTGCGGTCCTGGACCGGCTGGTTGATGCCGCGGTGGCCGTACTTCAGCTTGTAGGTGCCGAAGCCCAGCGCCCGGCCCAGGATCTGGTTGCCGAAGCAGATGCCGAAGAGCGGGGTCTTGCGGGCGAGTACGCCCTGCATGACGGAGACCGCGTGGTCGGCGGTGGCCGGGTCGCCCGGGCCGTTGGAGAAGAACACGCCGTCCGGTTCGACCGCGTACACGTCCTCGACGGTGGCGGTGGCGGGCAGCACGTGCACCTCGATGCCGCGCTCGGCCATCCGGTGGGGGGTCATCCCCTTGATGCCGAGGTCCACGGCGGCGACGGTGAACTTCTTCTCGCCGATGGCGGGGACGACGTACGTCTCCTTGGTGGCGACCTCGGCGGAGAGGTCGGCGCCCTTCATCTGCGGCGAGGCCTGGACCTTGGCCAGCAGGTCCGCGTCTCCGGCGATGCCCTCGCCGGAGAAGATGCCGACGCGCATGGCGCCGCGCTCGCGCAGGTGGCGGGTCAGGGCGCGGGTGTCGATGCCGCAGATGCCGACGACGCCCTGCCGGACCAGCTCCTCGTCCAGCGAGCGCTGCGAGCGCCAGTTGGACGGGACGCGGGCGGGGTCGCGCACGACGTATCCGGCGACCCAGATGCGGGAGGACTCGGGGTCCTCGTCGTTGACGCCGGTGTTGCCCACGTGCGGGGCGGTCATCACGACGACCTGCCGGTGGTACGACGGGTCGGTGAGGGTCTCCTGGTAGCCGGTCATGCCGGTGGAGAACACGGCCTCGCCGAAGGTCTCCCCCACAGCGCCGTAGGCGCGGCCGCGGAAGATCCGACCGTCCTCCAGGACGAGTACGGCGGGAGCTTTGGCTGCTCCCCTGGTGGAGGTCGTCATCGTTCGGCGCCTTCCGTCGTGATGGATTGGTTCATGAGATTGACGGCTTCGACCCAGGCGGCGTGTTCGGCCGCGCGGTCGGAGCGGAATCCGGAGTCGATCAGCTTGTCGCCGTGCGCCCACGTGACGACGAGCAGACCGCCCTCGGTGAGTACCTTGCCCGCGATTCCCTTGTCGAGGCGGGCGCCGCGCAGCTGCGCGGCCGGTACGAAGAAGTCGGTGGCACCCGGACGGACCACGTCGAGGCCCGCGTCGGTGAGCGTGAGCTCGACCCGGCTGCGCACCCCCAGGCCGTGGGCGACGATCCGGTCGAGCCACTGCCCGGCGGTGGTGGACCCGTGATACCGGCCGGTCAGGGCCAGCCGGTGCTCGGGGAGGCCGCCGGGGGCGGCGGGCAGCTCCGGCAGATCGCTCTGCAGGGCGCCGCGCCATTTCCAGCCCTGCCGCATCAGCCAGTACACGAACGCGATGAAGACGAGCAGACCGACCACCCACGCGATGCGTGCGCCCCAGTCCGTCACCTCCGCCGACCGTCGTTCGGCGGCCTCGGCGGCCAGTCGGATTACTGCAGGTGTCACGCCAGATTCCCGTCCACGACCGTTGCCCGGCCCCGCAGGAAGGTGTGAGTGACGCGTCCCGGCAGCTCACGGCCCTCGTAAGGCGTGTTGCGGCTGCGGGAAGCGAAGTGTGCGGGGTCCACGACACCACGGTACGAGGTATCGACCAAGGTCAGGTTCGCGGGTTCACCTGCCGAGACGGGGCGGCCGTGGTGGTCCAGGCTGCCGATCCGCGCCGGGGCGAAGGACATGCGCTCGGCGACGCCCGCCCAGTCGAGCAGTCCGGTCTCCACCATCGTCTGCTGGACGACGGAGAGCGCGGTCTCCAGGCCGACCATGCCCATGGCGGCGGCGGCCCACTCGCAGTCCTTGTCCTCGTGCGGGTGCGGGGCGTGGTCGGTGGCGACGATGTCGATCGTGCCGTCGGCGAGCGCCTCGCGCAGCGCCATGACGTCGCGCTCGGTGCGCAGCGGCGGGTTGACCTTGTAGACCGCGTTGTACGAGCGGACCAGCTCGTCGGTGAGGAGCAGGTGGTGGGGGGTGACCTCGGCGGTGACGTCGATGCCGCGGGACTTGGCCCAGCGGACGATCTCGACGGAGCCGGCCGTGGAGAGGTGGCAGATGTGCACGCGGGAGCCGACGTGCTCGGCGAGGAGGACGTCGCGGGCGATGATCGACTCCTCGGCGACGGCCGGCCAGCCGCCGAGGCCCAGCTCGGCGGAGACGACGCCCTCGTTCATCTGGGCGCCCTCGGTCAGGCGGGGCTCCTGGGCGTGCTGGGCGACGACGCCGCCGAAGGCCTTCACGTACTCCAGGGCGCGGCGCATGATCACGGCGTCGTCGACGCACTTGCCGTCGTCGGAGAAGACGGTGACGCGGGCGGCGGAGTCGTGCATGGCGCCCAGCTCGGAGAGCTGCTTGCCCTCCAGGCCGACGGTGACGGCGCCGATGGGCTGCACGTCGCAGTAGCCGGACTCCTTGCCCAGGCGCCAGACCTGCTCGACGACGCCGGCGGTGTCGGCGACGGGGAAGGTGTTGGCCATGGCGAAGACGGCGGTGTAGCCGCCGGAGGCGGCGGCGCGGGTGCCGGTCAGTACGGTCTCGGAGTCCTCGCGGCCGGGCTCGCGCAGGTGGGTGTGGAGGTCGACGAGGCCGGGGAGGAGGACCTGGCCCTCGGCCTCGATGACGGTCGCGCCCTCGGCAGACAGGCCCGTACCGACCTCGGCGATGGTCTCGCCGTCGATCAGGACGTCCTGCGCCTCGCCACCGAGTACCTTCGCCCCGCGGATCAGGATCTTGCTCATGATTACTTGCTCTCCTCGATACGGGGCGTGCTGGTGGTGGTGACGGCCGGCTCGGAGCCTCCGAGCAGCAGGTACAGGACGGCCATCCGGGTGGAGACGCCGTTGGCGACCTGCTCGACGGCCGTGCAGCGGTCGGAGTCGGCGACCTCGGCGGTGATCTCCATGCCGCGGTTCATCGGGCCGGGGTGCATGACGATGGCGTGCTCGGGCATCTTGGCCATCCGGTCGCCGTCGAGCCCGTACCGGCGGGAGTACTCGCGCTCGGTCGGGAAGAAGGCGGCGTTCATGCGTTCGCGCTGCACACGCAGCATCATGACGGCGTCGGACTTCGGCAGCACGTCGTCGAGGCTGTACGAGACCTCGCAGGGCCAGCTCTCGACGCCGATCGGGACCAGGGTGGGCGGGGCCACCACGGTGACCTCGGCGCCGAGCGTGTGGAGCAGCTGCACGTTGGAGCGGGCGACACGGCTGTGCAGGACGTCGCCGACGATGGTGATGCGGCGGCCGTTCAGGTCCTTGCCGAGGCCGGCGTCGCGGCCGACCAGGCGGCGGCGCATGGTGAAGGCGTCCAGCAGGGCCTGGGTGGGGTGCTCGTGGGTGCCGTCGCCGGCGTTGACGACGGCGGAGTCGATCCAGCCGGAGGTCGCGAGCCGGTAGGGGGCGCCGGACGCGTGGTGGCGGATGACGACGGCGTCGGCGCCCATGGCCTCCAGGGTCAGGGCGGTGTCCTTGAGGGATTCGCCCTTGGAGACCGAGGAGCCCTTGGCGGAGAAGTTGATGACGTCGGCGGACAGTCGCTTGGCGGCCGCTTCGAAGGAGATCCGGGTGCGGGTCGAGTCCTCGAAGAACAGGTTGACGACGGTGAGGCCGCGCAGGGTGGGCAGCTTCTTGATCGGCCGGTCCGCGACACGTGCCATCTCCTCGGCGGTGTCGAGGATGAGGACGGCGTCGTCGCGCGTGAGATCGGCGGCCGAGATGAGGTGGCGCTTCATCAGGGTGCTCCGTTGTGTCGATGAGGTCAGAGCGGCGGGGAGGGAGGGCGGCGGGGAGGCGCGGGCCGCGGACGGGGTGGAGTGCGGCCCGGCGGGCAGGCTCGCGCGCGGGCCCCCGCGTTCGGGGCCCCTCACTCGGACGGGCTACTGCCCGGCGGTCGAGTCGGTCCGCTGGCCGAGCAGCACGGCGTCTCGGCCGTCCTCCTCCTGGAGCTGGACCTTGACGGTCTCCCGCAGCGACGTGGGGAGGTTCTTGCCGACGTAGTCGGCGCGGATCGGCAGCTCGCGGTGGCCGCGGTCGACGAGGACCGCGAGCTGCACGGCGCGCGGGCGGCCGAGGTCGCCCAGCGCGTCGAGGGCGGCTCTGATGGTGCGGCCGGAGAAGAGCACGTCGTCGACGAGGACGACGAGGCGTCCGTCGATGTCGTCGCCGGGGATCTCGGTGCGGCCGATCGCGCGGGCGGGCTTCAGCCGCAGATCGTCGCGGTACATGGTGATGTCGAGGGATCCGACGGGGATCTTCGTGCCGGTGATCTCTTCGAGCTTGGCCGCCAGCCGGCGGGCGAGGTACACGCCGCGGGTGGGAATGCCGAGGAGCACCACGTCGTCGGCGCCCTTGGCGCGTTCGACGATCTCGTGGGCGATGCGGGTCAGCACCCGCGCGATGTCCTGCGCCTCCAGAACGGGGCGCGCATCGCTCTGCTGAGCGTCCATGAAAGGACCTCCTTCTCCGCCTCACGGGACGGTTCTTAAAGGACGTCTGGCTGTACGGCCTCCACGGTACCAGGGGCCCGGCCCCGCACCCGCACCGGGCTCGGGGAGGGCTGCCCGAAGGGAGGCGGCCAAGACCATTCGGCTTGACGCATCCAAGTAACGCTGCGTAACCTCACAGTGAGTTACCAGCCGCGCGGCGGTGCCGCACGTGGTCATGTCGTCACAGCGTCCGGGAGCGTTATGTCCAGCGAATACGCCAAACAGCTCGGGGCCAAGCTCCGCGCCATCCGCACCCAGCAGGGCCTCTCCCTCCATGGTGTCGAGGAGAAGTCCCAGGGCCGGTGGAAGGCCGTGGTGGTCGGGTCGTACGAGCGCGGGGACCGCGCCGTGACCGTCCAGCGCCTCGCCGAGCTGGCGGACTTCTACGGGGTTCCGGTGCAGGAGCTGCTGCCGGGCACGACTCCGGGCGGGGCCGCCGAGCCGCCGCCGAAGCTGCGCCTCGACCTGGAGCGCCTCGCGGGCGTGCCCGCCGAGAAGGCCGGCCCGCTGCAGCGGTACGCCGCCACCATCCAGAGCCAGCGCGGGGACTACAACGGCAAGGTGCTGTCGATCCGCCAGGACGACCTGCGCACCCTGGCCGTCATCTACGACCAGTCCCCCTCGGTCCTGACCGAGCAGCTGATCAGCTGGGGCGTGCTCGACGCGGATGCGCGTCGCGCCGTGGCGCACGAGGACATCTAGTCCCGGCACCCCCGACCAGCAGAAACGTTACCGGCGTGGGGGGGGGGGGCCGGGGGGGGGGCCGCCCCCCCCCCCGGGGGGGGGGCGGGGGGGGGGGCGCCGGGGCGGGGGGGGCCCGCCCCCCCGGCGCCCCCCCCGCCCCCCCGGGGCCCGGCGGGCGGGGGGGGGGGGGGGGGGGGGCGGGGGGGGGGGGGGGGGCCGGCGGGGGGGGGGGGGCCCGGGGGGGGGCCGGGGGGGGGGGCGGGGGGGGCGGGGGGGGGGCGGGCACGACGAGGGCCCGGCGGGGACGACGGGGAGGACGG